>JAGAKZ010000065.1 GCA_017848115.1 Oscillospiraceae bacterium | reverse complement strand
TTCCCAATAAAATGGGATATAGGGTGTGTGTTACACCCGGTTGTAGTAAACTTGGGTTAGTCCTGGGTTGAACAATAAATAAAATATGTTTTAATAAAATTTTATATTATTTTTATTAAGTTTAATATTTTTAATAACATTAAGCTATCTCAATCAGTATAAATCCTGCACAAACACCAAACATAACACTGCTTAATTTATCTTCCATACCAAGTTCGTTGAAAGCAAGCTGTATAGTATTTTTCACATCTTCTGTTCCGACTTCTTCTCCGTACCAGCGTACAGCAAGTGAAGTTGTATCTTCTTTAAGATTTGCAAGCAGAACTTCTTTGTATTCGTCAACAGAACTTGCAACAAGACCATTTTTATTGTAGTAATCCTTTGATTCGTCTTCACATTTATAATCTTCAAGCATCATATCAAGTGCAAAATCCGCATCTCGTTCATAACCTGATTTCTTTGTTATTTCGTCATCAGCTTTGTAAAGGAAATAGTTTATTCCGGTTACATTATAGTTATTTGTACAGTCAACTTCATACCATTTATCTTCAAGATTTATTATATTCCATGCATGAGGGAGATTTCCGTCAACATATCCTGTAGCAACAAGGCATTCTACTCCGGCAATGTCGCAAAGAAGTCTGTATGATGCTGCATATGACGCACACACACCTTTTCCGTTTACAAGTATTCCATATGCTTCAAATGAATCCTTGAAGTCTGAAAGATTTTCTGCAAGGAAACCGCTCTCTTCTGCTGCACTCAGAGCATCATCATCATAAACAGAATTATTCTCCAGATATTCATAAAAAGCATCTGCTTTTTCTTCATCTGACATACCATCTGTTACAGTCTGCTCAACGACCTGCTGTGCCTTCTGTGCAAGTTCGGTCTGCTTTTGTGTAAGTTCTTCCTTGTCATACGCATACTGTACTCTGAATGTAAATGTATCATAATCATATGCGTATCTCTCTACTCCGAACACATAAGGATTTTGTTGCATAGTTTTTAAAAATACGTCAACAAGTCTGTTCGGGTCCTGAAGTGAAGGGAATGCTTCAAGTGAAAATTCTTCATTTCCGCTTATCATATTAAGCGCAAGCCATTCTTCTTCAGCAGAATCAGCATTTACATATATTCCTTCTGCGGCTACTATAACTTTTTCATCAAGAGAATTGGAAATGTGGTTATCTGTATTCTCACGCTGTTTTTCAATAATATTTTCATCACTTTCAGGTGATTTTGGTTCTGTTTTAGTTACTTCGGGGTCTGTAACTTCAGGTTCTGTAACTTCGGGCTCTGTTGCCTCAGGCTCTGTTACTTCGGGCTCTGTTACTTCGGGCTCTGTTACCTCAGGTTCTGTTATTTCGGGCTCTGCTACTTCGGGTTCTTCATATATATTGTCATCTGTTCCAATGATCGTTTCTATATCATTATCAGGAACCATGTCTATATCGCTTTCGGGAAGTACATCACCGCCATCATTTTTATCGATTACAGGTACAGGAGGCTGTGCGTTATCTTCAAGCGCTCTTATTTTTCCCATAAGTGATGTGCCTTCTACAACATATGAATACTTTCCGTTTTCAATCGGAGTATATATTACATCTCTCGCTGTGATACTTCCGTCAATATTTAAAACATCAACAGAAGATGGGAAATCAGAAGGTGATGCATAATCTTCCGTGCTAAAATCACTTACAGTCTTGTACGGAAGTACAAGGTCACTTGTTCCGACACCATTACTCATTCCGCTCTCTACTCCGTTGACCACTGCTGTAACGTAGTATTCACCGCATACGCAGTAATTCTGACCAAGATTTACTATACCGTCAGAAGTTTCAAGCTCAGATTTTCCTCCGCCTTCACCTGCAAAGTTATTAAAAGTACATTCAGTTGTTGAAGCATCAAAAAGAAGATATACAGGATTGTTGCCTGCATCATATCCTTTCTGTGCGCCATTTACCGCATCATTATTGTCACCTGTAGATGTCGAGTCTGTTACAAGATGATACACATTGTATTTTTCTGCACCGTCAACAGGTGTCCAGCTTAATGAAAAACAACCTTCACTGTCAACATTTCTGTCAAGGGTCGGTGCATTTACTTCATTTCTTACTGTAAACGGTATAACTACAGGAGTATCAAGTTTTACCGGTGTATCAGCGTCCATATCATAGTGAACAGCGATATAGTACATCGGCGCATTTCCCCACTGGTCCTCTCCGCCGTAAACATATTCGGTATCCTGCTGCTGTGACGCTAGAACAGGTGACATTGGTGAAACTGTAAGTACTGTTTTCTTATCGTCAACTACTTCGGTCATTGCATTGTAGTATATCTTGCTGTCCTCTTCGCAGTTATAGTCTGTGTGTATGGAAACATAATCATACAGCTCAACATCGTATTCATAATCACTGAAATTAAACTCAAAAGTAAAGTTTTCTGTCTGAGAAACGTTATAGAGTGGCATGATTTCTTCTGTTTCTTCAACACCATATCTCTTTTTCAAATCAGCCGGAGAAATCCCTGCTGCATAACTTCCTGTCACACCTTCAACTGTTTCCTCTTTTTTATCATCTTTATTATTTTTTTCATTTTCTTTTTTGCTTTCAGTTACTTCTTCCTTTGTTTCGCTTATACTGCTGCTTTCCTTTTCGGAAGAACTGCTGTTTTTATCCGCACAACCACCAAATGTTGAAACTGTCATCGCCATAGCCAGACACAACCATAATACTCTTACTTTCTTTTTCATAATAAAATATCCTCTCTTTTCTTTAAATAAAAAAACTTTGTTCTTGGCATCTTATTGCCTCCTACATCAATAACACGCTGTAAAATATAAAAAGGTTGCAGTCAGTTTAAAAAATTTTTAAAAATATTTCCTCAGACGGAATTTCCATATATGTATCATCAGAAATATTAAATTTCAGTATTTCGCCGTCACTAAAGACAGCCATAAAAAACTTTGTATCGGATTTTTCATATTCATCTGTCAGTGTGCCGTTCTTTAAAATCTCAAGAATATTTTTCTTTTCTTCATCTGAAACGAGTTTTTCTTCTACAAATGTATTTTCGTTATTTACATATATATATGCCGATGCGTCTGATATAAGTTTGTTGTACAGCTTTGAGATATACTCTGATTTGTCGGTACTGACACTTTCATTTTTTTCAAAGTTTCCTGTAAGTACAGGAGATGTTATATCACCCTGCTGAACTTTTACACCTGTTCCCTGTTTATCTTTTCCTACGCCTGCAAATACAGCTGTTCCTACAACAAGTGCAACACACGCTACCATCGGTAAAATGCGTTTCATATAGTATATTTTTGTTTTCTGTCTTTTTATCTGAGTTTGTTCTTTTTCAAGAACATCAACAAGCGAGTTGAGAAATTTTTCATCAGGTACTATTTCCTCAACCATATCATTGTAAAATGTTTTTATCTTGTCACTCATAATCTGCCCCCCTCTTCAAGCAATTTCTTTAATTTGTCACGTCCTCTTGATAGCTGTGATTTTACTGTACCTTCACTGTCACCCGTTATTTCCGATATTTCTTTTATGCTTAACTCTTCATAATAGAACATATGAATCACCATACGATATTTTTCGGGCAACTGCTCTATGACATATTTTAAATCACGATGTTTATTTTCAGGTGCTGCAACCACTTCTTCTATTTCTTCAAGGTCTACCATCTGACTGCGTTTCTGACTTCTTATATGCGAAACAACTGCATTTGCAGTAACTTTAAGAAGCCACGCTTTACGATGTTCCTCATCTTTAAATTTTTTATCTGCACGTATATATTTTAACAGCACCTCCTGTGTTATGTCCTCTGCGTCAGCGTTGCTGTTAAGTCTTACATATGCAAGACGATATATCATAGCTGAATATTTATCAACCAATTCTCTGGCAGACAGTTCTACGGCATTTTTACCCACCGCAAATTTCTCCTTTCTGCAACCAGCAACCGATTTATCAGAGCTTTCATAAATAACACGCTCATAATATAAAAAAGGTTGCATAAAAATATTTGCTTAAAATGTGTATTTCCAAATAAAAAGTATATCACTTTTTTACGAATTTAGCAAACAGATACGATATGTCTAGCGGTAATTTTCAAAATCTATGATAAACTTTAAATATATTCAGAACAACTATTAATAATAAATTATATTAAAAAAAATTGTTCATTTCTCACTATTGACTTCTGAAAAATAACATGATACAATGAAATTATTATACGATAAACAAAAAAGTGTTTCGATCTGGCTGTTGGTCAATTCCACGGTTCGTATCATTATGATTCTTACTTTTTTGTATGTGGTTTTTTAATCTCATGTTATTAAGTATAAGTGTAAATATTCGATTATTCGACATTTAACCGACATGAGTGTATCTTCGCTTGTGTCGGATTTTTTTAATTATTTCTAAGTTCCAATAACCAGAAGCAAAGTTTTATGGAGGTTTTTATAATGCCTAATCAAGAATATCGTTTTTTTCAACAACAAATAAATGCAACCAGAGGTATCCCTCGCTATGCTTTGGCGGGCACCAGCGGTGCAGGAAAAAGCAGATTCGGATCAATGATTTTCGATTCGCCGGCGAATAAATATTTGCTTAGATTAATGAATAACGTTCAGTCAACAAAGATAAAAACACAGCTTATCCCAATAATCAAATTCCCTGATAGCAATAGCGAAGGTAACAAAATTCCTGAAGATACAGTCTTTTTTGAGTTTAACTTTTCAAATCAATACAATATTTTGCAAAAGACTATGCGTGATTCCATAGCTAACATGACTTTTAACTTGAAAGATTCCGACGGTTTTGATGACGAATCGGAAAAAGCAGTCAACAGCTTTATGACCGATAACACCAGCAAAACTTTTGACATCACAAAATATTGCTCCGAAGATATCAAAAAAGATTTAAAAAAGACTTTTTCCGATGCAGCAAAAAAAATAATCAGTGGTGATGACTGCCAAGGAACTCTTGAAGAAATGCTAAAAAAAGCAAAGCAAAGAGCTGACTCTAGCAATAAAGAGTTTAACAAATTAAAAGTAAAGAAAGAACTTATTAACAAAAGACTATCTCTCATTGAATTTGATTCATCAAATGTACTTAACGAGATTTTTAAAAAGATACAAGAAAATTTCAAAGAAGAGATAGAAAAACTCTCAAAAGATGATCTGATACATGATAAAATCACATTATGCGTCAACGACGAAAATACCAGCAAAGAAGCTATCATAAATTTTTTAGACTACCTGAAAGTAAATGACGGAAAACATTTGATTGTATCACAAATTACCTTTGCAGCTAAAATAAGCAAGCAGATAGTAGATATACTTAACAAAACAGAAATAAAAGAAGCATACAAACACAAAATATATGAGAAAAAAAATAATGAACTATTTTACACACTTAATAAACCACCTTTTGTGATTTATGACCTCATGGGGCTTGAAAAAAAAGGGGACGAAGGTGTTGATTCAACTATAGAAAATCTCAAGGAAATTATGCCTGATATGATATTAGCTTTCCATAATGCCAATACTGCTGTTGACGGTTTCAACAGTTTTCTTGTAACACTTAAGAATTACTTCAAAGGAGTGCCGATTTGTAAAATAACAACACATATCGACCAAGTTATCAATAAATTCTTTGATAACAAGACAAACTCCTCTTTTGATTATGTGGACAATGACGATAATGAAGCCAAATATTACATTGAAGCTTTTAAAGAAGCTTTTAAAAAATACACCGAAGACGATACTAAAGACAATATTAATGCCACTATAGCATGTTCGCTAGTGGACAATAGAGACACCAAATATATTATTAAAAAACTGGAACTGGTGAAGGATGAATCCTTCATAGAAGAACAAGACTTTAATGGCATCGAATCTACTAAAGAAAAATACTATATTGTTAGCAGCAATATAAAAATACATTTAAACTCCTTCAACCGTAATAAGATATTTGAGTTTATTGGTAAACAGCGCTTCAACTATTTTACTCACTATAATAAATTACAAAATGCTGATATAACATTAAATGAAAGTGACATTAACAATATAGAAATCAGTTTCAAGAACGACGATATCACAAAAATCGCCGAAAAAATTGTCAAATATCACAATAGTAATGCCTCAAAAAACTATTACCGCTACATCAATTCATATCCACATTGGAACACAATTTACAAATGGCGTGATATGCACGTCGTTGGTTTAGGCTGGTCATCATCAGCTAAAGTATATGACAACATAAGTATATATGTAGCAAACTTCATATCCGAGATTATGTCAAGAACAGAAATTTTAGAAGCTATAAATATAAAAATTAATATTGACAGCCTTGAAAACGATACAATAAAAGCAATCGAAAATGATTTTAAGCATAATATAGAAATTAATATAAATCAATATAACGGATTTTTTTATTACTTAAGATTAATGTTGACATACAAATTTTTTGCAGATGATTTTAACAAAACGTACTTCTGGGACGCTCTTAATTGCATTCATGATAAATTATCCGACACAACGTTCGTAGAAGCTGCTATGAAAAAAGCACTTGAAGATTATTCGATTATTTTCAAGAACCTCACTTGCTAACTAACAATTTATCAAAATTTTAAAGTTTAAGAAAAAAATTTTAAAAAACTATTGACATAGAAACATTTTTATGTTATACTAATTATAGGCTTTTTGCATACCTATTTATCAATGTATTTTCCATTGTATAAAATTGCATAGCCAATCACAAGAGTTTCTTTACGAACGAGGTTTTTTGATCTCTTCATTAGTTTTAGGCACTCTTGTTTGTAGGGTTTTTGAGTCCTCATAATGTTACCAAGGTATAAGTGTAGATTATTGAACATTTAGCCGACATTGAGAGTTCTCAGTGTCGGTTTTTTTATCACTTATTTTTCGGAGCAAGTTTGGACTTGACAGCCGGATAAAAATTTTACGGAGGTGATATTACCACAGTTATCCAAGATATTTAATTTTTAAAAGGAAGGAGGTTCATTATGAAAAAAAGCATTACAATCGCAATTACACTTACTTTTCTTAACATTATATCCGCCATGTTGCATAAACATTTTATAAAAGAGATAGAACCATTTGGCTCATTATCTTTAGGCGACTTATTCTCTGCTATGTTTACAACATCCGACCAATCTACGGTGTTCTGGATAGTACTAACTACATTAATATGTATCGCAATGACGATATTTAGTGCTCTTTCAACTTTAGAGTATTTCACAACACCACAATGCAAAAACTTTAGTTTTATAGATAAATTATATAATACTTTTAGCAACATATCAGAGTTTCCCTATGCATTCATTCTATCTTTAATCGTTTCATTCATTAATATCACAGTTTTTTTTATAATGCTTAAAGATTTTATAGTTGTTCTGATAGCATTAGGTATTATTCTCTTTATTTTAAAATCATTACTCCAGCCAACTACATAAAAACACCTATACAGATATAAAAATCAGCATAAAAAGACAGCTTGAACGGAAAACAACATCCAGATTTCCGTCAAGCTGTTTTTTCATTTCATCTGCCACCTGCCATATACAAAAGTGCATTGCATATAGCGGCTGCTACGTTACTGCCACCTTTCCTTCCGGAAGCAACTATATATTCGGTGTCACATGACATTATCATTTCTTTTGACTGAACGACATTTACAAAGCCTACAGGAACGCCTATTATCAGTGCAGGGCTGAAAGTACCCAACTGCAGATGTTCATACAAACGGATAAGTGCGGTCGGGGCATTTCCTACTGCGTATATGACCGGAGTGTCTATTTGGGACGCTTTATCAACTGAAGCTGTAGCCCTTGTTATGCATTTTTGCTTTGCAATATCCGCTACATCATCATCTGCCATAAAGCATTCTGCCGTGCAACCGAGTTTTTTTAACGCAGGTTTATTTATACCCGACTTTGCCATATTTGTATCAGTCACAAATACAGCACCTTTTTTTATTGCGTCAAGTGCTGTTTTTACTGCATTTTCAGAAAATTTCAGATTTTCAAGATAATCAAAATCAGCTGTAGTATGAATGACACGCATAAGTATCGGTCTTATCTCATCAAGTATTTTTATGTCACCAAGTTCATCGCTGATTATTTCAAAACTTCTTTTTTCTATTTCATCGGGAAGTACATATTCAGGTTTCAATATTCTATCCCCTTTCTAGCTTTGACACCCTCAGAAAAAGGGTGCTTTTCGCAATTTATCCGGCTTATGTATCCGGCTTTTTCGAGAAATACCTTTGCCGGTTCTCTGCCTGTAAGTATTATTTCAGAATTTGCAAGTCCTGCTGATATGAGGTTTTCTGCTTTTTGGGTATCCATAAGCCCATAATGGTATGCCCAGTTGAACTCGTCAAGAATTATCATGTCAAAATCGCCTTCAAATGCTTCCTCCAACATTTTTTCATGGCAAGATGCCAGCTCACATTTCTGAGTTTCGCTCATATCTTTGTAAAAACCATACTTTTTTTCACTTCTCATAACCGTTATCTCAGGAATACGTGAAAAAACAGCCAGTTCCGATGTAAGACTGCTTTTCATGAACTGTACAAAACATACTTTCATACCACTGCCGACTGCACGTATCGCAAGCCCTATCGCTGACGTGGTTTTTCCTTTTCCATCACCGCAATAAATGTGAAGTATACCCATAGCTATTTTATCGCTCCGTCCCTAAGTGAGTCCGACTTAAAAACAAGCGTCCTGTCATACCACTTTTCTTTTCTCGTACTCCACGCAGCACAAGGAACTTCTTTATCAAGAGCTTCTATTTCTATAGTATACTCATATTTACCATCTGCATTTTCTGTAAAAAGTGAATACAGACTTTCATCAGCTTTCTGTGCCTCCTGCGCAGTACCTGCAAAAAGTTTCCCATATCCTTTTCCGTTAAGAGTAACCGTTGCATAAATTTTTTCATCTTCAACATTAATAGTGCAATCTGTCACTTTAAACATCGAAGAATTTGACTCAACTTCAATTCCTGCATATGTTCCGGCATTCAAAGCTGACGCATTTAAAAATTCAAATTTTGATATACCGTCTTCTTCGGTCTGACAAGAAAATAAAAAAATACATAAAAAAAGTGGCATTATTATACCGATCAATTTTTTCAAGCTTTTCACCTTTTTCTTACTTTTTCAAAGCTGTTACAGCATTAGCTGTATGTGAAACATATATATCCTGTACTGCCTTTATTTCACCAAGTCCTCTTAAAATACACTCTACTTCAAAGCCCTCATTTTCAAAAACTGTTTTCCAGCTGTCTTCTTCATCACCGGCCATATCATTGTTGGCATGGTCTCCGGCAACTACCATAAGTGGCTGAAGAACTACCTTTTTATAGCCACCGTCTTTTACAGCCTTTACTACATCTTCAAGTGCAGGAGTACCTTCTACAGTACCTACAAAATAATTCTCATTTCCATTTTCAAAAAATACATTCTGAAGTTTTCCGTATGACTCATTTGCTTCGTGATGAGTGCCATGTCCCATAAATACTATAGCAGTATCATCACCACTATATGACTCAGTGTCCGCAACAAGTGCATCAGCAAGCTTTTTATAATCCTCATCTGTATCAAGAAGTGGCATACCCATAGAAATGCTGTCGAATTTGTCTTCATACTTTTCAACTACAGTCACAAGGTCATCATATTCAAAACCGCTGATAACATGTGTCGGCTGTACAACAAGTTCCTTTACACCGTCTTTGACAAGCTTGTCAAAAGCTTCTTCAACGTTGTCTATTTCTTCGCCTTTATTTTCTTTTATCACATCAATAACTATCTGGCTTGTAAATGCTCTTCTTGTATCAAAGTCAGAGTTAGCCGAACTTATAGCCTTCTCAACAGCACCTATGGTAAGTTCTCTGTTATCATCAAAACTTGTACCAAAACTTACAGCAAGTATTACCGGCTTAACATCTTTCTTGTCACAACCATTAAGAAACATTGAACCTGCCATCACTACAGCTGTTAACACACATCTTTTTTTCATTGTTTTTAACTTCCTTCCCCGAATTTTTTTCGGATAATAATATATATAAATGCTTATGCACATTTATCTGAAATATTTTTCATACATCTCTTCTGAAATATCATAAAGCGACATAATATTTTCCTGCGTAAATATTTCTTTTGGTGTCCCTGATTTTGTAACAGTACCGTCTTTTATGCAAAGCACCTTATCCGATATCTTTTCAGCAAAATCAAGTTCATGCATCGACAGTATCACGGCAATTTCTCCTGAAACTGCAAGTTTCTTTAATATTTCCAGAAATGCTATCTTATGATGAATGTCAAGAAACGATGTAGGTTCATCAAGTATCAGAACCTGTGGTTCCTGACAAATGGCTCTTGCAAGCATTACACGCTGTTTCTGTCCGTCGCTTACGGAGTTAAAATCTTTGTCGCTTATTTCCTCTATTTCAACCATTTTTATAGATTTTTCCACGACCTCAGTATCTCCGACAGTAAGTTTTCCAAATCTTCCCGTATAGGGATAACGGCCTGTTTCAACTACTTCTCTGCAAGTCATAAGTTCGGGGCGTATTCTTTCTGTAAGTACAACCGAAAGTTTACGTGAAAAATTATCACGACTTATCCTGCCTGTGTCTTCACCGCACAACGTTACTTTACCGCTAAGTTTTTGCAGATATCCGGCAAGGGTTTTGAGGACCGTTGACTTTCCGGCACCGTTAGGACCGATAAGTGACAGTATCTCACCGCTTTTTATGCTGAAATTTACACCGTCTACAACTATTTTCCGATCATACCCCACATTGAGATCATCAGCAGATATTATAATATCGTCCATCACAATTCACCCTGCCTTCTTCTGAGCATTGCCACTATCACCACAGGCGCACCGAAAATAGCTGTAACTGTACTTATACTTATTTCCGTAGGTGCAAGAGCAGTTCTGGCTATCATATCACAGACCATACAGAAAATACTGCCACCGAAAAAACAACACGGTATCATGACAAGGGGCTTTGAAGTTCTGAAAACAACTCTTGCAATATGCGGAACAGCTATCCCCACAAATGACACCGGACCTGCAAATGCGGTCACTGTTGCTGACAAAAGCCCCGAAAGCACCACTATCATCACCTTTAAAAATTTCACATTTACGCCCATACTTCCGGCATAGTTTTCACCAAGCATGTATGCTCCCATCGGTTTTGATATCATGACTGTACCGATAACAGAAACCGTTACAAATATCAGTATCACAAGAACATCGTTCATATTGGTCCCCGAAAAAGTTCCAAGCGACCAGTCATGAAGATTTACTATATCGCTGTCATCGGCAAATGTGACAATAAAGTCTGTAATCGCAGAACATATATAACTTATCATTATACCACAAACAACAAGCATCGACATTCTCTTTATCTTACGTGACACAAGCAGTACAAAACCGAGCGATATCATAGATCCTGCAAATGCAGACACGACCATAGACGATGCACTCATACCGATTCCGGCACTCATAAAAAACATCATGGACACGGCAACTGTAAGTTTTGCACCTGACGAAACACCAAGTACAAAAGGCCCTGCTATAGGGTTATGGAAAAATGTCTGCAAAAGATAACCCGAAAGAGAAAGAGCACCACCCAAGAGCATAGACGCCAGCGCTCTTGGCATACGTATTTTCCATAATATATCGTAATTTACAGAACCCTTGTTTTTCAAAAAAAATATCTGCAATGTCTCCCTGACTGATATATCAGAACTTCCTGTAAAAATATTCACCAAAAGAACAGATATAGTAAGCAGTATCATCATAAATATGGGAAAAATATAGTTTTTCTTTCGGCTCTCCATTATTCGCCTCCGTTTTCAAGTCTGAACAGAAATTCCGGAGATCTGTTTTCTGTTTCTCCCGAAAAAATAAGGTTAAAATCATTTATCACCTGTCCGAGTTTTAAGGTTTCCTGAAAAAGATTTTCATGGGTACACCACACATCACCGTTTTTTACTGCCTTAAAATCTGCAAGAAGTTCATTTTTCGATACAAGTTCTTCTATCGAACCGACCTGACCGCTTATTGTACTGTTATATATGATAAAATCGGCATCTCGTGCAGTGCGATAAAATTCTTCCATTTCCATAGTAACAGTTGAAGTTGCTTTTTTATCATCACCAATATTTTCAAAAACATTTTTTCCGCCTGCAAGCTCAATCATCTTTGTTACGTAGTCTCCCGATTTTCGTGTTACTGCCTGTCCTGATGTACTGATATAGAAGTAAACCACTGTTCTGGGTTCTTCCCCTGTCTGCACCAGATTTTCAAGTACTGCTGTCTGAGCGTTGAAAAGTTCATTTGCTATATCGGTTTTTCCGCATATTTCACCATAAACTTTTACCCATTCGCTTCTTCCCAAAGGGTGTGGCTCATAGCTTGAATAGTCAACAAACACATCTATTCCGAGTTCCTCAAGTTTATCTTTTACCTCGGGTGAATGCCCTATCATACTTGACTGCACCGATAATCTGCATTTATTTTTCATAAGCAGTTCATAATCAGGTTCTCTGTATTTTCCGGCATAGAGCATATCGCCCTTTTCCATGGCATTACGTGCATAGTCAATGCACCAGTCCTCCGCCTTAGTTCCCGAAAACTTTATCACATCGCCACTTCCAAGTTCGTCAAAAAGCCCCATTGCCGATGTTGCTACCAGATAAATATCTGTCATCGGCTGTTGCAGAACAGTTATGTCATCATCACTGCACTGCGGTATTTCCATACCCTGCGGAACTATGAGAAATGATTCCGAATTCATTGTATGTATTATAGAATATCCGCCATCATAACGGTCTATTGCAAATTTTTGGGCATATTTATTTTCATCTCTCTTTAAAAATTCGTATCCGTTTATTTCAGGGGCTTTTTCAGGTATCCCTTTGTTTTCCGCTGAACATCCGGCGCAGAATATTAATGTTAAAGCCAAAAATAAAAAAAACTTAAATTTTACTTTCATTATTTTTCTTCTTTCTGTTTTTTATGAGTACAACTGCTGAAATTATCGTTACCGCAAGTATTCCGCCTGCAACAATGAAAGGAACAAACGATTTGTCAGCATTCTCCATCGTAGACGAATCAAAATGAAGAGTATAATCTATCATTCGTGGTTTGCTCATTGCCACTGTCTGAGCTGTTATCTCTATATCCTTATCAAGTTCACTGACATTTATTATAAATACTGAATTTTCATTGTCAGGTTCGGGATAATATTCTTCATCGCCTATTTTCATATAGTCATAATTCGGGCTGTTCCATTCTATTTTAGCCTGCATATCACCATTATCAACAATAAGTTCAGCAGGTGATTTTACTGTTGCCTTTCCGCTTCCTCCTGTAAGTTCTACATCGATCATATATTTTCCGTCAACCATCATTATTACCTCCGACTATGATTATTACCGTTTTTTCTGACACAAAAAAAGCGGCATAAAAGAAATTTATGCACGCACGACAAGAAAACATATAACGATATAAAAAACCACACCGCATATGCTGTATCGTACTGCCAGTTACTCGTGACATTGAAACAAAGTTTCTGTACAAACAAACAGGCAGGTCTCCCGGCTTATGTATCAATGTTCGGAAAGGTCTTCCCATGATATATCACAGTGACTTACTGCTATAAAACAGCATCTTTCCTTACTCCTCAATTACGGTGACGAGTTCGTGCGGGATTCTCACCCGACTTCCCTTTTCATCGGACCGATTTTTTTAAGAAAAATCTCCGACACCTGTTGTTTATATATTCAATTTTTTATTCCTTAACAATTTTATATGATATCACAGCATATTTATTTTGTCAATAGTTATTTTGATTGGATATGTATTGTATTTACAGCAAATACAAGTAATTTACTCACTCATCAAAACCTTTGATTTTTGCAAGTACACCCTTATCCATTTCACAGACAGTATCACAAAGTATTTCAATATCTTCGGTTGAATGTGAGGCAATCAGAATTGTTTTGCCCTGTTCTTTTAGCGCAAGCAAATACTTTCTCATATCTGCAACACCATCTTTATCAAGTCCGTTCATAGGTTCATCAAGAATCAAAATATCGGGATTTTCCATTATAGCTTGTGCAAGTCCGAGACGCTGACGCATGCCAAGCGAATATTTTTTTACATGAAGTTTTGAATCAGGGTCAAGTCCCACTTGTTTTATTGTTTGCTTTACTGTTTTACTGTCAATTTTCTTATTCAAATCAGCAAGGATTTTCAGATTTTTATATCCTGAATAATAAGGGATAAAACCGGGAGTTTCTATTATTATACCGATATTTTCGGGGAAATCACAATCAGAACCGACTCTTTTATCATTGACAATTATTTCTCCGCCTGTCGGTCTTATAAAGCCACAAATGCATTTCATAAGCATGGTTTTCCCACTGCCGTTTCTGCCAATCAATCCATGAATTTTGCCTTTTTCAAAAGAAATATTTACAGATTTAAGTATTTCAGCTTTTTTTATAGTTAATTCCAGATTTTTAACAATAATAATGTCCATAATTAACCTCTATTCGTTATCATCTATGCTCAGAAAATCAGTATTTTTACAACCGATCAAACTAACAGTGAGCAAAACAAAAATCATTACTCCGAAGTATAAAAAAGAATTTTCAATTTTCATTACAGGTTTGCGTAAATATTTTGTAAAATGCAAACTTACCATTGTATGTGCCATCGGAAAACACCACATACCTTTAGAACTGAAAACACCTAACGCACTTCCGATACCTACTATGCTTATCAAAACAGGAACTCCGATTTTACGCAGATTCAAAACGTGAAACATCAGTAAAACCGTTCCGCAAAGTATCATATATAGCCAGTTTAACAGAAAGAAGAATAAAGCCGCCTGATATGGCGCTATCTGATTATGTAGTTTTTCGGTAATCAATGTTGCTGCAAATGATTGTGATTTATCGGGAAAATAAATTCCGTAACGTGTAACAACCAGACTCCAGCCGTTATCCACAAATGAATTTACAGCATTCGGTAAAACCGTACATATAAATATCAGAAGTATAAATAAAAATGAAGAAATAACAAAGAAAAAGAACTGTCCCCACACCCATTGGGTTTTTCTTACACGATGAAGCACAAAAAGACTGTTTCTGTCGAGATGCGGATAATCGGAAATAAGAAATATATACATAGCAGGCATTACAAGGCACAGTGTTCTTGAATTAAAAACAGCTATAAACGGCTCAATAAAGTTGAGCGGACTGTTCATTTCATGACTTATATCGATCAGAGGATCAACAGCAAAATTCCAAACAAAAATGATCATTGCTACAGCTGTTATCATTCGTGGATTCACAATCCACTTGTAAAGTTCGATCATTGAAATACGGAAAATTTCCGGTACTGAAAATTTACTGACCATAATCAAACCTCCTGTTCATAATAACGACAAACCCAATAAATGTAAAAATCGTAAGCAAGGAATAATAGATCACGGTATATTCATGGAGTTTCTCAACATTATTGTAATCAAGTAAAATATTTTTCAGCATATCAGGGAATAAAAAGCCCATTTTTACAACAGTCGATCCCATATTTTCCGAGAAAAGATAATCCTGAATTTTCGCAATGATTGTATAATAAAAGTGCATGAATATAAAAGGAAAACAGCAGACCACATATTTGTTTTTTATAAATGCTGACAGCAATAGTGCCGGAAGGACTGATACTGCGCCATAAAAAGCCATGCCTATATACATTTTTATAAGTTCTGAAACCTTTATGTTACATTCAAATGATATACATATTGCTACGCTATACAGCACAAACCCCAACATAACAGATAACATTCCGCTTAATAATGCAGATAAAAATTTTGATATGTAGTATACTGTTTTCCCTGTTCGCGTGATGATAAATCTGATATTTCCGCCTGCTCTTTCCGCACACAATGTTGTTACAAACGGAATAGATGACAGTATCGGAAGAAATATAGTTATATACGGACTTACAGATATGTACAATATACTTTGTGCCGAAAACTCCACATTTATAAAGTTTCTCTTTGATGTTATAATTTCAATAACTGTATACTCTTTACCGGTGAAGTTATCCTGATAGATAACAGAAGTGAAACATAAAAGAAATACAACGATTATACTTGCGATGAAACCATATCCCACTATTATCTTTTTTAAGTCAGACATCAAGCTGTTCAGAAATTTTTTCATACTATCCCTCTTAACTTTTTATATATCAAAACAATAGTAATATTCTCCGGTGATCATATCAATATAAATATATTTTCGCAGATCTCCACGAGTGTTTATTCTGTTTTCAGGTAAAAATTCGGGCGGAACGTCCATTATTATTTCCCATACAGGTCTTGAAGAATAACCTGTAACCTCAACATCTTTCTCCCCGATTATCGTTTCCTTATCGGTATTATAAACAGGTTGCAGTGTATACATTATTCTTATATCTGATATTTCAACATCTTTAAAATCAGTAAATGTTTTTTCACAGAAACTGAGTGCACTTTCCATGGATATAACTTCCTGAACGGTTTCTTTAACACTGGGAATATATATGCCTGACAGATTTGTAAATGAATCTATGGAATTTTTGTTTACCATTTGTATTTCAATTCCATAGTCAGAATATTCAGTTTTTCCTGTTAATTCTCCGTTCTTTATTTCAGGTTGCCTTGTGTAATTATCAATATGTACTCCTTCATACACAGCTTCTGTAATAATTTGAAATAAACATTTGCTGTTATACTCTCTTACAACTACTGTATTTACGTTATAATCAAAGTCAGGTGATAATTTCTTATATTCTGTATCTAACCAATTGTTGATATAGTCTACCGCTTCTTGTACAGAACAAGTTTTGTCATTCAGTTCATATTCATCACTCAGGTCATCATTGCGGTTTGCATGATATACTTTAACAACAGGTTGATTGTATAAGAAAGAAATGTCGAATGTCTGAGGATTAAGCATTGCAATAAAACCATCGTTTCCCACACCGCAATATATTTTTTCTTCCTCGTTCATAAACATGCAATCACCATTCATCTGAATATTTTGTGAATCAATTACAGATTCCGAAAAGAAATATGACATTGCTTCTTTTGACTTGTTAACGAATCCGGTTATACCGGAAAACTCCATTATATTAACAGCATCAGGTTGAACAAAATTAATTTTATCTGAAACAGAAAACTGACCATAATCTTTTTTTAGTGCAATTTCTGCATTGTTTTCCAAATCACTGACTTTTATATACGAAAACTGAGAATTTTCATCTGAAACTGATGATTGTAAATCTCTGTAGCTACTCATATCTTCTTTTACTTCATCGGGTGTTTCGGCACAGCTTGTAAGAAAAAGAATTGTTACAATCATTAAAAGTATCTGTTTTTTCATAATAAACCTCCGGTATTCTCAAAACACAAAGTTGACGCAAGGAAAATTAACTATTTTATTTCGCTAAGATACAAATTCACCTTGCTTTGTATAATTTTTGCTGTTTCTTCCGCACTTGCAAATGTGTTAAAATATATTTCAAGTTCTTCATCAATAATTGCATTTATACTGCTGTCTTTAGTAAAAGGTCGCAAATCGCTGTTAATAACCGCTCTCAACTTTTCTATATCAGTTTCTGAGACATCTTCCGTTTTAAAAAACGTACCATCCGCACGATGAATCACGGAACTTTTTTCACTCTCGGATAAATTTTTTTCAAAAGAACTTATTTTTATGGGAAAACACATAGAACCAAGTGCATTCTGATATTCGTCTGAAATAAGAAGTTTTAAAAATTCCCATGCACCGTCTTTCACTTCCGACTTATCAGAAATCCCCATTACACATTTTGTATACACAAGATTTCCATTGCGTTCATTTGAAGGATAACCTTTGTACACTATTTCTTCTCCGATATATCCGTATTTATATTCGGCTATCGGTCTGAGATTAAATACATTTCTCTCATCAACACAACAAAAGTCATCTGTAAATCTCACAAAATAATTTTTATATACTTCGTTTTGCATCGGATACTGACTGTAATGGAGATAATCGTCATCCGCTATTCCATTTTTCTTAATATATTCAATAAGCCTTACGAAGATCTCACTATCAAAATCCGCCCTCATAGCTTCATAGTCTACAAATTCGGTTATGTTATTTTCTATGAGTAAATTAACGAGCTGACTTCTGCTGTAGTTATAAAATATATTTTTTTCATCTGCAAATCTGAAAAGCTCGTCAAATGTCCAACCGTCCACACCAAGCAGCGATTCCTTTCCTATAAGTGTACTTATGTAAAAACTTACAGGCATCAGATACTGCTTTCCGTCATATACAAAACAATCCATAACGTTTTTCAAGTAATCATCTTTATAACATCTACTAAAGGGAGGGTGTTTATTCAATGTCATTATCAAGGTATACTTTGATTTACTGACATATATCTTTTACGGATTTATTATTCTATATTGATTTTTCCGTTGTTGTTACCCTTTGAACCCTCGATGATTGTTCCGTCCTTCATTATATATGTTCTGGAAAAAGAATAATATCTTTGAGTTATCTTTGTTGCTTCTTCTTTGCCGGCAACAGCAATTATAATATCGTCTTCGATGTACTTTGTTCCGTTGTTTTTAACAACAAAGGTTAGTCCGAATGATATTATACACGTGGCAAGCAATACAACAACAAATATTATTTTACTTTTTTTGTTCATGAAAATTACCTGCCTTTCAAAAAATCAGAAACTAAAATAAATTTTTTGCCGTCATAACAGTAAACTTCCCGACTGTTGATGCTTTTAACTGATTCATCATCCATGGTGTATTCAGCGTTGTATTCAAATACAAACTGTTCTATATCATCAAGTGAATAACCATGAGACGATAGTGATTTCTCAGCTCTTTTTTCTTCGCTTTGAGAATTGTCGGAAATAGCACAAGCAATAATAATGGAAATTAGATTCGCGAGTACTATAATCACTATACCTGAAAGTAACTTTTTATTCATATTTAACCACCCACCCTATTATTTTTAGTTAATTGCCATTGTCACTGATAGTACCTTCATCAGAGCAAGTTATTTTAAATTTTCCGCTTGATGATTGAACCGGTATTAAACTATTGTAAAACTTATATGATACCTGTGCATATGCTTTACCGATACTAACTACACCTTCACTGCGACTTCTATTAAAATATTGACATACTACATCGCCACTACTAGCCACATAATATGCAGCCATACTTAAACATTAAAATTTACGAAGTTCTTTTGCGGCTTCAGGAAGTTTTTCCTGATAGGTAATCCATGAACATGTAGAATTGGATATGTATGTTGTCGCTATTAATGCTAAAGATGCAAGCATGCTATACAGATTAATGTACTTCTTCAAAGCGAGTCCTCCTTTCAGACATTCTTTTTGGCAAGTACATTGTAGCATAGATTTAGATTTTGTGCCGTTAGTTGTTGAAATTGGTATACTTTTTTGTTGAAATTAGCATGACGTTATAGATAAATGACTATTTTTGCAGTATAAACAGAATTTTTTCTGGAATATTCTGAAAATCCTGAATATTTTTTTATAGTATTTTCCACACTTAACAATCCTAAGCCATGTTCTGCATCATCATATTGCTTTTTACTTTTTTCTGCAAATGTATTCTTTATTATAATATACATAGCACCTGTATCATATTTTATTTTTATATATAATTTTTTTTCTTGACAATTATCAAGTGCATTTATTGCATTATCTAAAAGATTTCCCAAGATAATATTTATATCAAAATCAGTTATTTTCAAATCGGTTGGAACGGAAATTTCTGTCTGAATGATAATTCCCTGTATATCGGCTTCACTAAGTTTAAGATTAAGAATACTGTCTATCCCGGAGTTTCCGCTTTCAACATACTTTTCTGGTACAATAATATATTTTTCAGCATCCTTTGTATATTCAAGTATTTTTTCACATTCGCCACATTGTGCTAATATTCTTATTTTTGAAAGATGATTTTTTAAATCATGTCTTAAATATTTTATCTTGTCTTGTGACTGATTCATTAATCGTATCTGATTAGCATATGCTTTATTTTGATTTTCAAGAATAGTATGAATTTTCTGCTGTTCATTTACTTTTCCAGTCATATCATAAAAAACAAATACCATTACATTCATTATAAGCAAAATAAAACATTCTGCTGCTATAGTTGCCGGCTCAGAATCAAATTGTTCAGGTTGCATTGTAAACACACCTATAATAACACTACCGACAGGTACAACAAGAAGTATTAAAATATGTTTAAGTATTATTTTCTGATGTTTTCGGTACTGTATAAATCTCTCAATCATAAGTTCTGTACAAAGAAGCATTATGGTTGAAGCCATACCGGAAGTTATAACCACAGAATCAACGCCAACAAGTTGAGCCAGAGAATAAACAATACCATCTGTAACCATGCACACAGCATATATCATCAATGTAGTAACTACTCTTATGTGATTTTTGGCGTGATATAAACAGGTTATAAGAAAAAAAGGTAAAATATTCGTCATCATATTTATTAATGGATTATGAAAAAGCACATGACATAGTGTATTCACAATAAAATACACAACATAAAGCCCGTACTCCAACAAATGATAAAAATCTTTCTTTTTAAACCAAAATTGAGCAAATCTATAGAAACAATACACTCTGAAAATATTTGTTATCGCATATATAACATTATCCGCCAACACTTTACTCATCGAAGAAATCTTCTCCTCCACTGCAATTTATGTTCATCATATACTTCTTAAATTTACTTTTATACTTTCTACTTATAGACAGCGTTGTATTATCTGTCATAACAACATCATCAATACTATGTTGTAAAATATAATTTGTATTTATTATAAAAGAATTATGTATACGATTAAAAAAATTAGGAAGTTTTTTTTCAACATCTGAAAGCTTAGCATAACATTCTATAACAGAATCTGTTGTATGTATTCTGACTATTCTGTTACTACTTTCAAAAAAAATTATCGATATATATGGAATTCGTTGATTTAGCTTGCCAGATTTAAAATGAAAATAATCATTACATGAAAATATATCTATATATTTTTTTATGCAATTATAAATAATATTTTCAGAAATAGGTTTTATTATGAAATCCATAGGTCTTATCTGAAAAAGTTGCATTGCATACTCTTGTTTTGCAGATATAAAAACTATTTGCATTTGATTATTTTTCATATCTTCACGTATATATCTTCCAACATGTACTCCATTTAATGTATATAGTTCAATGTCAAGAAATATTAAATTATATATTTCACCATTTTTCAACACATCACAAAAACGTTCCCCAACATAATAAACATCAATATCAACTTTTATTTGTAATTTATCACAGCTTATTTTTATATATTGCTCAAACTCATCTCCTATAACTTTATCATCATCTATAACAGCGATTCTAAGCAAATCTTATCCCTCTCTTCAAAACATCATACAATCATTATAACATTCCAACCAATTATTTTCAACATATTTTTTGAAAACATATAACAAATGTACCTATTTATTTCATTTGTTATCCCCCACCTCCACGTACCATAGGTTGTATCTACACAAATAATATGCTAATATATTTTCAAGGAGTTGATTTTGATGAATAATTACATAACAGGAAATACAATAAAACAGTTAAGAGAACAAAAAGGACTTACACAACTTCAGCTTGCAAATATGATAAATGTAAGTGACAAAGCCGTTTCACGCTGGGAAACAGGAAAAGGGTTTCCTGATATAAGCCTTGTGGAAACACTTGCAGAGGCTCTTGGGATTTCGGTGATAGAACTCTTTTCCGGACAGACTGTAACAAATCAGAATGTTTCTGCAAATATGCTTCGTGCAGGATTTTATATATGCCCTGTTTGCGGAAATATTATATGTTCAACCGGCAAAGCTGTCATAAGCTGTTGTGGTATAACACTGCCAAGAACAGACGTTGACGAACCGGACGATGAACACCGACTCAATATAGAGTATATCGAAGACGAATATTATGTCACTGTCAATCACGAAATGACAAAACAGCACTATATTTCTTTTATAGCTTATCTCACATCAGACAAAGCCGAAATAGTCAAACTCTATCCGGAAGGAACTTCGGGAACAAGATTTTTTATACGTGGTGACGGATATATCTATTACTACTGCAACCACCACGGACTTATGAAACAGAAGATTTCCAGAAGATAATTTCTAAAATCAAACAAAACAGCCGATTATGATTTGTTTTTCATAACCGGCTGTTTTCTTTTTTTATACTTCAAGTGCTATATATCTGATATTTTCATCAAAGCTTATATCGTTCGGATTCCATTTCAGTATCAGTTCATCTGATTCAATCACATCATTTTTAACCAGAAATCCTATTTTACAGCTCTTACGTTCTCCGTTTGTAAGACTTAACTTAAACCCATCATGTACATTATTGCAGTCTATATCACTGTAAACAGGTTCTTCATCACAACTCAATCTGCTTTTTCCGAGTCTTATACAGTTCATAGTGGCATCTATATCATCTTTACTTGAAATATCAAGCGAAAGAACAACAAATTTATAGTCTTCGTTCAAAGTACCGTCTTCATTAATGCCATCATGTTCTCTTGTCCAACGAGAATATTTTTCATCAATACTGTCTTGTACTGTAACATCTGTAATACTCAGACATACCTCAGATGAACCAAATCCCTGAGTTTCAATGACTGATGTGTGATGAATCTGAAAATTGTTCAGACTGTTTACTGTAGCAGTTGAACCACCTAATATACCAATAAGAGCACCTACTATAATCATACTTTTCATAACTTAACAAACCTTTCTTTACTTTAAATTTATTATTTGTAATTTTCACATCTCTGTGTCTGATTATATTATAATGCTCATATCTTAATTTTCAAAAGGGATAAATCTTAATTATTTCTTAAAAAACACCAATATTCTACACACCTTCATTTAAAATACGGTATATAAATTTCATATCCAGATTTTTACGCACTTCATCTGCAAGAATATCATACTGTTTTTCCTTGTAAGCCTTCCTGTCTACTGCATTTCCGTCATAAACAAGTCCTTTTTTCTTGTATAATGCCTTCACTATAGTCTGCGAAACTTCGGGCGAATCAAATACTCCATGGATATAACAGCCGTATATATTTTCATTGTATGCACCACCGGCTGAAAGAAGCGTCTGTTCTTCTGTCACTGTCTGTCCCATATGAATCTCGTATCCGTAAAATTTTTTATCTGAAAGTTCTGAAAATACACCTTTGACTTTAAGAAAATGTCCGTTAGTCTGACAACGGCTTTTTTCTTTTGCAAATACGGTCTGACATTTCAAAAGTCCCATTCCTCGTATTTCTCCACCACCTTCCGAACCAAAAGGGTCAGAAATATGTGTGCCGAGCATCTGATAACCACCGCATATCGCAAAAATCGGGATTTTTCTTCCTGCACATTTTAAAACCGCTGATTCCATACCGCTCTCACGTAACCACTTCATATCAGAAATCGTACTCTTTGTTCCCGGAATGATTATCATATCCGGATTTTCAAGTTGTGACGGCTTTGTAACATATCGTACAGAAACACCCTCATACTGAGAAAATACATCAAAATCAGTAAAATTTGATATTCTCGGCAAACGCACTACAGCTATATCTATAACACCTTTTACCTGCGTATTTTCAAGCTTATCTCCCAGACTGTCCTCATCCTCAATATCACAATAAATATATGGTATAACTCCTGCAACCGGTTTTCCGCCACGATTTTCGAGTATATCCACCCCGCTCTGAAAAATAGACTTGTCCCCTCGAAACTTATTTACAAGAAGTCCTTTTACCATTTCCCGCTCATCATCATCGAGTAACATAAGCGTTCCGAGAAGCTGGGCAAAAACTCCGCCTCTGTCGATATCTCCGACAAGCAGAACAGGAGATTTCGCAAGCTTTGCCATTCCCATATTTACTATATCACCGGACTTGAGATTGACCTCTGCCGCACTTCCTGCGCCTTCGATCACAACTATATCATACTGTGATTTCAATGTGTTGTAAGCCTTTAAAATATCGGGTATAAACTCATTTTTCCTTTTGAAATACTCCATTGCCTTCATATTTCCGTAAACTTTTCCGTTGACTATAACCTGCGAGCCTATATCTGTTGTTGGTTTAAGGAGTATAGGATTCATAAGCACCAATGGCTCTGTTCCTGCCGCTTCCGCCTGCATCACCTGCGCTCTGCCCATTTCTCCGCCATCAGATGTTATATATGAATTAAGCGCCATATTCTGAGATTTAAACGGTGCAACAGAATAACCGTCCTGTTTGAATATACGGCAAAGAGCAGCCACAAGAAGACTTTTCCCCACATTTGACATTGTTCCCTGCAACATTATTGATTTTGACATTAATTAGCCCCTTTCCTTGTTTTTAAACCCTTTTTGCAACCTTGCAACCAAAAAACTCATAGGTTTGACAACGCGTTTAAAAGCACATTGTTCTGCTCATTAAGCTTTATTGCTGTACGGTAATAATCAGAAGTCAGTCCCTCATAATTCCCGCAATTACGCAATTGAATATGTTTGGGAGAGAGCAGGGGAGTAAGCAGAGAAGTGGCTTTAAAAAGAATAAAATTTGCTTTTGAAGGATAAACTTTAAACCCAAGTTCTTTTAAAGTTTGCACCATAAACAACCTTTCCTTCTCTACGGTTGCAACCGTTTTTTCTATATAAAGTTTTTCATCAAGTGCTGCTATTCCGGCAATCTGTGCCGGTGTACCGACACTCCAGTACTGTCCGTTCTCCGCAGTTTTTTCTGCCAGACTTGCATCATCAAAAACTGCATATCCAAGCCGAAGTCCTGCCATTGCATATATTTTTGTAAAAGCTTTAAGAATGATAACATTTTTATTTATAAAGTTCATGGCACTAAAACTTTCACCGTTCTTTACAAACTCCATAAAACACTCATCACATAAAAAAACTATATCTTTTTCAAAACATTTTTCGCATATCTTTTTTAATATATCACGCTCAATAATCATTCCTGTGGGATTGTTCGGCGAACACAAAACAAGCATATCCGTATCATCACAAAGCAACTCCAGGATATCCTCTTTTATCTCAAAATCATTTTCCTCTTTTGTATAATACCGGCTGACAGAACATTTACTTTCCAGAAGTGCCTTCTCATACTCTGAAAATGTCGGTGCTGATACGACTGCTTTTTTGGGGTCAACGGTACGCACTATACGATAGATAAGATCCGCTGCGCCATTTCCGCAGACTATTTTATCGGGATCAACACCTGTTTTTTCGGAAATCTTTTCTTTAAGAGCCCGACAGAACGGGTCGGGGTATGCGTCCCATTTATCTACTGACGATATCAGCGCTTTTTTAACACCTTCAGGCATGCCAAAGGGATTTGTATTTGCAGAAAAATCATATATTATGTTTCTCTTGTAAATATCACCTCCATGTTTATCCGTCAACCAAAAACACCTCCGAAAAAAAATACACGAATCAAAGAAAATATGAGAAGTACTATAACCGAACTGCAGTACATAAGCCTGTTGGCACGTCGTATATCCTCATTTTCAATATCTCTGATATCATCACCTATATAATCTTTTTTATGTAATTTTCCAAAATAATAAGCATCGCCTGCCAGCCTTACTTCAAGCGCTCCTGCACATACCGATTCTGTCTGTGCCGAGTTTGGGCTGGCATGTTTTAAACGGTCACGTTTCCATATTTTAAAAGCATTTTTTCCGTTCATTTTTAAAATATATGCCGATATTATCATAACTACTGCCGTCAGCCTTGACGGAATAAAATTAAACACATCATCTGCTTTGGCCGGAAATCTGCCAAGATCAATGTATTTTTTATTTTTGTATCCGACCATAGAGTCCATAGTATTTACAGCTTTGTACAAAAATCCTGCCGGTGCTCCAAGTGTCATATATATAAGCGGTGCAGTTACACCGTCTGACGTATTTTCTGCAACTGTTTCGACTGTCGCCTTTATTATACCCTTCTCGTCAAGCACCGCTGTGTCACGTCCGACTATCATTGAAACTGCTTTTCTTGCCTTTTCGGTATCACCCTCATTTACGGCTCTGTAGACCTTCATGCTCTCATCACGCAAACATTTTGGAGCAATAAGGTAGTAGCACATTATACTTTCCGCAATAATTCCGGGTACAATATGGATTTTATAAATTAAAAGCAACAGTAAAAAAGGCACTGTAAACGATAAAAAAGCAACTGCAAAGAACAGCACTACTCCGCCTTTTCTCAGATCATGGGCAAAGTGTGCTCTCACTTTCTTCTCAGTCGCAGTTATAAGATTTCCGATAAGCCTTATTGGGTGTGGCAGATCATAAGGGTCACCTAATGCCATATCTATGACAAACCCTATAATCATCGGCAATGCATACACTAAAATATTCATATTTTCTCCAGTATCATTAATTTTTCTTTTTCATATTCACAAATATATCCGCAACCGTTTGCAACCTGAAAATCAAAATAATCACCCCCAGGCTCTGCAAACCGCTCAAATATTGACATTATCGTACCACCATGTACAACAAACGACAATGTTTTATATCCCTGACATTTCTTTATAGCTTCATAAAAAGCATCAATACATCTCTTTCTGAAGTCATAGGGATTTTCGCCATTTGGAAATGTTGTCACTCCACCGCTTTCAACCCACCTGATATAATCAGAGTTACATGACAGTTCATTATAATTTTTGCCCTCAAATTTTCCAAAATCACATTCACTCAAACTGTCAATGATGATCTTTTTCTTGTCAGGATACAAAATTTCTGCCGTCTGAATACACCTTTTCATCGGGCTTAATACCACTATGTCACAATCGGGGTATTTTCTGTTTTTCAGTTCTTGTACACCTGTATCACAAAGTGGCTCATCTGTTACTCCGATATACCTTTTTTCGAGATTGCCATGTGTTTTTCCATGACGTATAAAATTTATTTTCATCTGATTTTTTCACTTTCTTATTTGTCAATCGGTAGCTGATTTTTCAAAATCACATATCCTTATTGTACCATAACGACATGGAAAACGCAAGATGAGTATGCATTGTCGGAACGTGATAATTTAACCCGAATAAAACAGACATTCTTTCTGCAAACACTGATTATTAAAAAAGCCCAACCTTTTTTTGGTAATGTACGCTTCGAGTATTTGACAATAGTCAAACAATTCTTCTACAATTTCCGGCTTCATTAACTCATCTCTGGTGTATTCACAACATTCTTGATTTGGAACAAAAGGATAGTGATAATAAGCTAACATTTTTCACCTCCAAATTAGGATTTGTTTATTTCTTTTTCTTTGGTTCAGGAAGTTCATAATACATTGCAGTATTTTGATACTATTCTGTTATCTCAATTTGATTTCCTTCTATTCCGATAATACAGCTTTCATAATAACCATCACCTGTTGTTCTTGGTCCGCTGACAACCGTATAACCATCATTCCTCATTTTTTCTGTCAGTTCATCTACTGCCGTTTTACTTCCAAGCCTAAAAGCAATATGAATATATCCTGTATGATTCAATGCCTTTTCATCATCGTTTATCTGAGGCTTATTCATAATTTCTAATCTTGCACCATTATCAAAACTTAAAAAATAGGAACGAAATTCTGTTTTCTTATTATGATATCCTTCGTTTGATACTGCATTAAAATATTTAACAAAAAACTCTCTCGCCTTTTCTAAATCATTTACATACATTGCAATATGTTCTATATACATATCGTTAACCTCTATAACATTTTATTACCTATCAACAAAATACTTTACCCTCTTTTGTAAACCGGATTTTATTTAACTGTTTTCAGAAATCCATTTCTTCGACCAATCAAACAATGTTTCAGACATCAGATTAAAATCTACCGTTCCGCCATTTTTTAATTTTAAAAAGGTTTCAATTACACCTCGTTCATCTGAAGATACAACTTGAAGCAAATCTTTTTGACGGCTTATATATTTTCCGGTTTGCTTAAAAGCAATTGCCTGTACAACAAAAGAAGCAGATTTGTACAGTGCACGAACAATATCTTCGCTCTTTTCATACAGCATATTGTGTACACATCCGTGAAATATGTTACAGACACCTGTTTTAATCGCTCTGTTCACAACACTTTCATCAATAAATGTCATCACCTCGTCAAGACTTCCTTTGATTGGTGTTGTGTCATTACAAAACTGGAACAGGTCAGATGGTTCCCAATTTATAATTTCCTTTTTGCCCGAAAGAAAACCGCAAATCAATTCCCTATAAGACATAGTATTGAGCATATTATTATACGTTTGAATGTCAACAGCAGACAATTCATCTAAAATCACAACAACATCAATGTCACTTGTTTCTGTTGCTTCACCACGACCATAACTACCTTGTAACCCCACAAACCATACACGATTTGCAAAATTCTCGTTTAATTTCTGCAAAAAGTTATCCATCCAAGCAGTAATATCTATCATTTTATCACCTCTAAAAAATCAGAATTTGCTATACCGGAATATCTCTGCCATTCCATTCTACCAATGTAGCATTTGCACCTTTTGTTGCCCAGGTTATTATTCCAGCAACAAAAACAGGGGTAATAATTTCAGGAATAATAAACGGCAATAAATATCTATTCCAGACACCACTTGTTTTTTGATTTTGAAATACTATGCCTTTACAAATCAGGTATGCAGTTTCAGTTTTCAACGGACAGGATACAATCAGTGATTTATCTTCCGATAATATATTTAACACATAATAAGGACTGTCATAATCTTCGTTTACATACCAAACATATTCCTTATTTTCAACGCAAATCTTGCGTTTTCCTTTTTTATTAATCCCCATATTGTTACTCCTGCAATTTGCCAATTATCTTTCTGACAATTCTTTTTGTATAGTGTTTAAACAAATTATGGTTTTTATACAATTTATCCTCTCCCAAAAAGGAAGAGGACTTATCGCAAATTTTATAAAATCCTTATATCAATTGATTATTGATTGCACCTGTTCCTCTGGAATTCTAAGTTCCTGAGATATATGTTCTGCGTTATAGCCCTGCATAAAAAGTTTAAAGATTTTTTTCGTTTCTTCTATGCCTTCCGCTTTACCTTTTCGCATTCCCTTTTGCATTCCTTCTTCCAGTCCTTCTGCTCGTCCCTCAGCCCTCGAAACTTCCAGGTCTGTTATCCTGTCATAAAGCGCAAGTTCTCTTCGTCTGGCAAGTTCTTTCATCTTTTCGTCTGCACTCATTTCACGTAAGATGAGTACTGCTTCCTGTATTTCTTTTACGTTTGTCTGTTCAAGCATTTCAAGGTCACCTTCCGTTTCTGCGTTTATCAGTTGCATCCAGAGTTGCATTTTGTTACTTGTATCCGGCTTTTTATTTATTTTTCCAAGTTCAAAAAAATGTATCGCAAGCTTATCTGTCAGAAGTGTATGTCTTTTCTTCTCCATTACCTGAAAATGCGAATGGAAATCTGTTGTATCCTCAAACATATTGAAATTTATTATGTTTATGCAAATTGTCTGCGGTAATTTATCATAGCTTTCCCCGCTTTTCAGATTTCCCGAATACAGCTTTGACCAGTAGAACAATGTACGGTTGGCAAATGATTTTTCATTACATATCTGCATTTCTATATTTATCTGCTTTTCTCCAACATTCATTAAAATATCAAGTCGGCTGAACTTGTCATCAATATCTTCGGGTAAAAGCTCAACATTATCCATTATTATTCCGGTGATTGAATTTTCGGGCAGTTCGAGCACACTTTCAAGGAACTTTCATAAAGTGTTTTCATTTTTCTTATTTGCAAACATTTTCTTGAAGATTGCATCAAGTTTTAGTTTTACTATTTTTGTATCTGACGGCATTTGTAACACCCCATTTTACGACGTTGTTTTCCTGTGTTTATTATATCATATGCAAATTCAAAATTCAATTGATATTGCTATAACTCATATAATTATCGTTCTTCCTAACTATAATCTGTCTACTTTCTGCAAATTAGGATTTATTTATTTCTTTTTCTTTGGTTCAGGAAGTTCATCATACATTGCAGTAAACAGTTTTTTAGAAACTCTTTACTGTCTATATTATCGACCAACAACATTTCTTTTGCTCCATCATATTTGAAGCCATATTAACCTCCGCCAAATTCAAATTTATCATCCCAACATTCTTTCAGCATAACATTTATATAAATTAACCTTCATCCTTGTGATGATAAAAAATACAGCGATTTATTATGTTACAATTTTACTTTCCAAGTTTTTCTGCAACAATTTTCATCTGTTCCGATGTTAATTGCCAATCCCGCTCGAATTCAATTTCAACGATGCAATTATCGTAACAGAGCAGGAACCGCATATACATTTCACCACCAAGTTTTAGCTGATATGCTTCGTTTGCTCCCCACGGAGTTGCATCTATTTTGATATGTTCTTCCCACATATCATCCTCCGGTTCGGGATGACCATAATCGTGTACAAAATCATCAAGCAATGCTTTCTTACAAAATTCGTACATGAACGACATCTTGACCGTAGTGATAGAATAGTCAAGTTTCGGATGAACAAGTGCGTCCATACGAGGACGCTGAGCAGCTTCCTTATGCTCTATGAAAACAGATTTGTCAAGAGTGCGGATTTCATAAGAATAGCCATCATAATCTGTTTCAATCAAATCCTCAATAGTTAACGGAAGTTCATCACAATAAACCTTGAAAGTATGTCCATAAAGTTCATAGGTTCCCGCCGTAACTTTCTCTGGCAGAAAAGAAATTACTCTACTAATAACGCTTATTGACAAAATTCCTACAAATACATAAGAGATAATAAGCGTCAGAATAATCGTAATGTTACGATTGATTTTAGCCGATAACTTCATTTTCTTCATCAGTTTAGATGTGCATACAATAATCGCCGTAACACTTAGAACAACTACGACAGAAACCAACACAATCAACGTCATTTTGCTTCTGCCATAAGAAATCGGAATAAAAGCAAAAGCCAACAGCATCATGCACAACATCACTATCCGGAAATTTCGGTGACCCTTGGTTTCAACAAAGCTGCCATCCAACTTGGCTGCTGATTTTGCTCGTTTGTACCATATATGGTATCCGACTATATCTACCACAGAAGTAGCTAACATCAACATCCAACACATACAGAAAAACAGATTTACGTTGTTGGCAAGAATCCCGATCGGGTCAGAAAAGAATCGCCAGAAAAAGAGTGATGCCTGCAATATTCCCATGCCCGCTAAGAGATAATAACTGCTCAAATGACTTTTCTTTGCCGATGCATGAATTGCTGAAACCTTTAAAGTTGCATCGGTTTCAATCGGTGTTGGGTTAGGTGCTTCATTGTAGAAAATCTGCATCTGTGCATTGGATGCAGCCAACTTCCAACCGGTATGTTCGCAAAAATCATGAAAAACCAACTGTGCTTTGGACGGCTCTGGATCGAACACAGAAGCCTTTGCGAAGTATACAACCGAAAAATGCATTTTCCTCGGCTCAATGCGATGGAAATGCCAACCGAAGGAAGATGACTTATCCAACATCCAACCTTTCTCCGCTTGCTTTTCTAAAAATTCCTCTATTTCAGTGCAATCATAAAACGAAAAGAAAGCAAAACATCTTTTTGTATTTTTCATTAGATTTCCTCCTTCCCGAAAATCATATGATAATCAGCCAACTGCAACGTTATGCGGGCACACTCTTTTTCTAACATTTCTCTGCCTTTATCCGTAAGGATATAGCTGCGTCGCCTGCCTTCAACTTTGGTTTCCCGTATCATCCCTGCATCCAAAAATTGCTCCAGAAGCGTATAGAGCGTACCGGAGCCAACATTGACTCTCTGTTTGGTCATCGCAGGAACACGATCAAGAATATCCATGCCATAACATTCATCTTTAAGGCAGAGCAAGGTATAAAACATCTGCTCTGTCAGTGTTTGAAATTTTACACGTGCCACATGGCTCACCTCCAATTCTCGAATATCGAGTATCCTGTTTATATTATATTCTCGAATATCGAGAAAGTCAATAGGTTCATAAAAAATTAACAAAAAAATTGCCGATTATCATCTTTCCAAACTACAATCTGTCTACTCCCAAAAATTGGAATTTATTTTATTGATTCCCCACTTAAATCCCCCCTTTTATAACAACTCCTATCCCCCCAATAACTCGCACAACCTCCTGTGATTTTCCGGCAATAATACACCCACAGCGACCGACCTGTTCACGCCATATTCTCTCTGATTTTTCAATTGGCACTATTCCGCACCCTATTTCATTTATAATCACTACCATATCACTGTTTTCACTGCATAACTGCTCTGTAAATTCCATCGGTTCAACTCCGTTATCAATGAGCCTTTTTACAAGCAGATGATAATTAACTATGCACTTCGCACCAAAAACCTCGTCAAATCCGCATTTTTCACCGTCTTTTATATTCTCTGCCAAAATACCGAAATTATGGACTGCATACGATGTCTTTCCCTGAAAAGCTCCGCCTGTTATCATTTTCATGAGATCACCTCCAAAAATTTCTCGCCAACAACAACAAACGCAAGTATTACTATTTCGCACACCTGCAAAAACCACCCTGCTGTATCACCTGTTATTCCGCCAAAATTTTTATACGATGATAATCTGTAATACACAAGTGCCACCAATGCCCCGCAAACCGCAAATATACCAAGAACCAGATTGCTGACTGACATAAACACAAATGTACCTATAAACAACATCACCAATACAAAAATCGTCACCGTTCTATGAGCCGGCATAGCAAAACTCTGCAACGTTCCGTCTTTTTTTGCCCCTCTGAATGTAACCGCCGAAAATGCACTAAGTGTCCTCGAAAGTACATAACCACACGCAACAATAACTGTACCGCTTCCGCTTAATTCATACATAAGAGCTAACTGCAAAAGAAAATAACTGCAAAGATAAATAACTGCAAATGCCCCGATATGTGAATCACTCATTATACCAAGTTTCTTATCACGATCGCCAAATGACGATTTTGCATCGTTTACATCACAAAATCCGTCAAGGTGTATTCCGCCTGTAACCACTACCGGAATCAGCACCGACACCACTGATTCAAGAAAACGGCTTATATCTGCAATACCGCATAAATACTGCCACAGAACAAATATTCCGCCGATAATCACACCGACAAGAGGAAAAAAACAAAGGCTGTAACGACGATTTTCCTCTTTCCACTCCACCATCGGAACCGGTATCCTTGAATACATAAGAAATGCACTTAACATTGACCTGAAAATCATCATACATCACCCTTCACTGCAACCGGTATGCCATATACACATTCTGTAACCACATCTGCAAAAGCAGAGATACGGCTGTTTATCTCACCCATTGCCTTTATATACTCCATAGTACCACTTTCGTACTCTATTCCGTCTGAGAAAACTTCATTTGTTACTATCACCAGCAATCCGGCACGTTCCGACAGTTTTTTTATTCCGCTCACTATTTTGCTTACAGGATCTTCAACAGCGCTGTCTGAAAACATCTCATTTGCACACAAGTTCCCCATACATTCGATAAGCACCGCACTTTGCAAGGAAATTTCCGCCTTTTCTATATCAGTATACTGTTCCAGAGTCAAAAAACCTTTTCCTTCACGCATTTTCCGGTGCCTTTCTATAGCCAGATGTGCCTCTTCTCCAAAAGGTTGCATAGTAGCTATATAATATTTTTTATCAATGCCCGACTTTGAAATAATATCCTCTGCGTATCGGGATTTTCCGCATTTCGAGCCACCACTAACAAGTACTGTCATTAAAATTTTTCATACCTTTCGATAGAAATATCTTCAAAACGGTGTGCACTGTTGTAAACAGCAAGCGCCCCGTCAAGAAGTGGTAAAAGCATTATTCCGCCTGTTCCCTCACCAAGTCGCATATTGGCAGTTATAACAGGGCAAAGCCCCAGCTTTTCAAGCAGAAGTTTTCCGGCAGGCTCCCCTGAAACATGACTTGCGAGCATATACCCTTTGCAAAGCGGATTTATCATAGACGCAAGAAGAGCAGAAACCGCCGAGATTACACCATCTATAACAACAGGAACATGATAATACGCACCACCAAGAAAAAGCCCGACCATACCGGCTATGTCATATCCGCCTATTTTTGACAGAAGTTCGATTGGTTTGTTCTTATCAACATTATTTACTCTTAACGCCCTTTTTATCACTTCTATCTTCCGAACAAGTCCGTCATCACTAAGACCTGCACCTCTGCCTGTAACAACTTCGGGAGAAACACCCAGAAGAACAGAAGAAAGAGCAGATGCGGTAGTAGTGTTGCCTATTCCCATTTCTCCGGTGATCATTATACGTACATTATCATTCTTTAAGTCCCTGACTATATCCATACCGTGTACTATAGCCTGACAAGCCTGTTCTTCTGTCATTGCCCTGCCTGTAGCGATATTATCCGTACCATATGCGACTTTTTTATTTATTATTTTGTTATTTTGCATATCACACGCTATTGCAATATCTACTGTGATCACTTGTGTATTGTAAACTTCTGCAAGTTTATTGATATTTGAGTTTCCGTCTGCTATTTCCATGGCACATATTGCAGTTACCGAACTGTCAGACTGAGTCACACCTTCGCATACAACACCGTTATCTGCACACATGACCACTACAGCCCTCTTGTCTATATTTATATCAAATTCACCATACACCGATGCTATACGTGCAATATTTTCTTCAAGAATTCCAAGACTGCCGAGTGGCTTGGCAACACTGTCCCAACGCTCTTTTGCCTTAAAAAAAGCTTCCATATCAACAGGTGTTATATCATATACTCTCTTCATATCTTCCTCCGTACAAAGCACACTTTTTCACAAATCCTATTATCTTATCGGGAGCAGAATAATAATAAATATGCGGAAATCCGGCATACAGACTGTCACTGACGTTTACACATTCCCAACTGCGTCCGTCTGATTTCCTTGCAGTAAAATCCTCTCCGCACATAGAACTGTCCCAGTAATGAAACTCATGTGCTTTAAGACTTTCACCCTCACTGCAGATCAAACAGTCTTTTTTGGCATAAAGCGTAACATATCCAAATCTCTGCAATCTGTCAAGCGGATACGCCCTTGCATCAAGAACACCTGCCATTGAAAACACATTTCCGCTCTTGTCCTCTATAGAGCGATGAAGATACATAAATCCTCCGCATTCTGCTATTGTCGGAATTCCGTCATTTATCCTTTTATAAATATCAGAAAGCATACTTTTATTTTTCGACAATTTGTCTGCATATAATTCGGGATAACCACCACTTAAAATCAAGCCACAGGCATCTTCCGGAATTTTTTCATCGTCAAGAGGAGAAAAATATTTTATCCTGCACCCGACAGATTCAAGAAAAGAAATATTATCCCTGTAAATAAAACAAAAAGCCTTATCCTTTGCCACTGCAATAACAGGCGCATTCTCAACTCTTTCCGGCTTGTTATAGCTGTAAGACGGCTTAACGCTTTCTGACTTTTCTATGATTTTATCAATAAGAATATATTTCTCTGCCAGTTCTCCAAGCCTTTTCATCTTTTCTTTAATATCTGTTATCTCATCTGCTGTAACCAGACCAAGATGACGGCTTTCGATAATCTCTTTGTGAAGTGGCATATATCCAAAATACTCCGTACCGAGTTCCTCACAGATTTGTTGTGCAAGCCCTGTCAGCTTTTGCGGTAACCGATTGAAAATAAATCCGGATATGTTATTTTTCCTGTAACTTAAAAATCCCTTTAAAACTGCTCCGAGCGAATCGCTCATACCCTTGCAGTCAACAACTATTATCGCCGGTGTATGCGTAATCTCAGAAACCGAATAAGCCGAACCCCTGCCATTTGCACCGTCATAAAAGCCCATGACACCTTCTATAATAGAAATATCCGCCTCTTCACTATTATTCATCAAAAGATACTTCAATGTGTCATCATCACAAAAAAAGCTGTCAAGATTGTGTGACAATGTTCCTATTATTTTCTCATGAAACATCGGATCAATGTAATCAGGACCGCATTTAAATGATACTGTCCTGAGTTTTCTTGATTTTAAAGCCTGTAGCAGTGCGCAAGTAACTGTAGTCTTTCCGCACCCGCTATGTGTACCGCCTATGATTACTTTTCTCAAACCATTTCTCCTCTTATTATAAATACAGGATTTTTTGCACTGAACATTGTGTGCGAACCACGCTTTATCATATCAGTAACAGCAAGCTGAACCACATCATATTTCATGTCCAAATATTCCATTTCTCTGCGTGTTTCTTCAAGAGTTTCAAGCGATACTGCTGTTATCACAAATCGTACATACGGATTTTTTCTTAGTGCTATATCTATGATACCTCCAACTTCTCCGCAGGAACCTCCTATAAATACCTTGTCCGGCTTTGGAAAACTCTCAAGACACTGCGGTGCTCTCCCTTCACTTACTTCAATATTGTCACACCCAAATTCTATGCTGTTTTTCCTTGTAAGCTCCACTGCCTCTTTGTTTAGGTCAACCGAACACACTTTCCCTTCATAGCAGTTAAGAGCCATCTCAACAGATACCGCTCCTGTACCACAACCAACATCCCAGCACACATCTGCAGGAAGAACAGCAAGTTTTGAAACAGCCGAGATCCTTATTTCCGATTTTGACATAGGTACATCAGAACGTATAAATTTTTCATCAGGTATCCCATGAGGAATACTGCGTTCATACTCATGATTTACGCAAACCATCACCGCAAGCTTCCCGGTTTTCAAATCTGTAAATTCATGAGCCTTGCCCGATAATATTTTTTCATCTTCATAACCTAAGTTTTCTCCGATAAAAACTTCCGTATCACCCATCTTGTAGTCACAAAGACGACTGCATATATCTGACGGCGTTACTTCACCTCCGAGAAGAAAAAAACAGTACTCATTTCTGCATACGCTTCTCACGATGTTTGACTTTTCTCCATGCAGGCTTATAAATTTCATATTTTGCCATGGTATACCTGTTTTCGAAGAAAAATAAACCGGTGAAGAAATTCCGCTGATGATTTCCGTATCAAACTCTTTAAGTTCATGTATAAGCTTTGACGCACCGCTGTAAAATCCGACATCTCCCGAAAACAGAACAGTTACTGTATCACAGCTACTTTGAAGAAGAATTTTTCTGATTTCCTCTGCACGCCATTCCTCGACAAATTTCTTACCATATTTACAAAAAGGTTCAAGCACTCTCTTTGAGCCGATAAGCAAATCTGAGGACTCTATTGCTTTTTCTGCCTGTACAGTAAGAGTCTGTATTCCTTCCATTCCTATTCCCGCTATATATACCTTCAAAGTAATTCCTCCATTATCTGCTCTAATGTATAACCTGTTTCCACAGGTCTTTTAAGAGTCACCAGTTCTATTCCGCATTCCTCTGTCGCTCCGACTTTTTCGGGATAACCACCTCTTAATCCACTGTCTTTGGTAAGAAGAATCTTTGCATTGCTCATCTTTATATGACATATATTCTGTGCTACAGAAAAAGGTCCTTTTCCCATAATCATACGCTCCTTTGAAAATCCGAGACTTTCACAATACTCTGCTATTTTGTCAGCTTCAAGTACCCTTATCCATACACGTTCACTGTAATTATGTACATTTTTAAGCAAAGGAAGTTCCTTGCTTCCAAGCGTACTGAGAATTACTTTATCATTTGAATTCAGATAAGCAATGAGTTCATCATGATCATTTACGCATACTCCTGATACAATATCACTTTCTTCCCGACAAACACGATAATACAACACATTGCACAACTTACATGACTTCTTTATATTTGCAGTAGCCTCCAGTGCATAAGGGTGTGTAGCATCTATAACTTTTTTATAATTACCGTCAAAAATCATTTTCTGCATCTGACAAGCATCAAGCTTTCCTGTTATTACTTTTATTTTATCTGACCCGTCAATAAGCTCAGCTCCGTACTGAGAAGTAACGCAGACCGTAGCTTCCAGATTGTTTTCGTCACAAAATGAGGCGAGCAACCTTCCCTCTGTTGTCCCTCCAAATATAAGTATTTCAGACATCTCTGTATCCTCTTGGTGTTACCATCTTTCCGTTTATTATCCTTGTCTGCGAATTTCCTACAAATACCGTTGTAAACATATCCACACAACAGTCTTTTAATTCTCCAAGCGTAAGAATACGGCTTTCCTCTTCTTTTCTTCCTATATTGCGTACATATCCGCACACTGTATCTTCATTCTTATACTGTAACATGATCTCACAGGCTTTTTTCAGATAATCACTGCGTTTTTTTGATGACGGATTGTACAGAACTATTGTAAAATCAGCCTCTGACGCACATCTGAGACGACATTCTATTTTTTCATACGGCGTAAGCAGATCAGAAAGACTTATAATCGCAAAATCATGTGTAAGCGGTGCTCCAAGTACCGCATTTCCGCTAAGTGCCGCCGTCACGCCTGCAACAGGAACTATTTTTACCTGAGGATATCCGTCTGACATCTGATATGCAAGTCCTGCCATTCCATAAACAGTACTGTCACCACTGCAAATCAGTGAAACTGTACATTCACAGGCTTTTTCAAGTGCATATCTCACTCTTTCTCTCTCCTGCATCATAGGTGTACTAAAAAACTCTTTTTCCGGAAAAATCTCTTTCATAAGGTCCGCATAAACAGTATATCCTACAATAATATCACTTGAAAGTATCGCATTTTCAGCTTCAATTGTCATTCCTTCATGACTTCCTCCGCCAAATCCTACTATGTAAAGTGTCATAAAATTTTCCTCTCAAAATCAATTTCTACCGGCATTTCTGCCACCGCCACCGTAACACCATACGCCACATATTTTTTTATAACGAGCTTGCCTCCGCTATGCTTTACCGCACTTCTCTCACAAACATTGTCAGTTCCTGTTACCGATTTTACAAAATCAGAAACAGTAAACTCTCCTTTGGTTTCCATTAGTTGCTGTGACGTATATGTGTGCATGTCAAACCTGTTTTTCTCACAAAATTCTGTAAGACCTTTTTCATCAGCCTTTATATCTATAGTAGCCACTGCGCATATACGTGATGTGCAGATATTATTTTTCAAAAACGCTTCCTTTACGCATTTTTCTATTTTTTCACACTCTGTACCACGCTTACAGCCTATTCCGACAACAAGATTTTTCGGAACAAGTCGCAGCGTGATTTCAAAAGGAGAGTCAGAGTTATTTTCGCCTATATATATACCATATCTGAAATCTGTCCCGGCTTTTACTTCATTGGGAAGATTTTTATACGGATACTCACTTAACAAACCTGTTTTTTCTCCACTTAACACTGCAACAGCTATTTTCTTTGCAGTTTCCATATCATTTATTATGAGATTGTTTGCTTTGGCAAATGTATCAGGTGAAAATTTTTTTCCTGTATCAGTAGCTGTCGTTATCACCGGTGTCGCACTTATATTTTCCGCTATGACCTCCGCAAGCCTGTTTGCTCCGCCAAGATGTCCTGACAGTAGTGAAATCACAAACTTTCCGCTGTCATCTGCTACTACTACTGCCGGATCGGAAACTTTTGACTTTATGTTCCCTGCAATACAACGCACCGCTATTCCGACTGCACAAATAAATATCAATGCATCATATTTGGAAAAAATATTATTTACAAGAATCCTGATATCATCAAAACTACAGGCATTTTCATCACTGTTTTTTTCATAGCAATATCTGTCCACACTATGATTTTTCAAAAGGAAATTACTCATTTTATATGAAAGCTCTCTTCCTTTTAAAGTTATCGAAACTATACCTATTTTCACTTTGTAACCTTTCTGAATTCTGTTTCAAAATTTTTATCATAAAGTTTTGAAAGCGAATAGTCATCACCTAAAAAATTTCCGACAGTTATCAACGCTGTCTTACTTATTTTGTTTTCCTCAGCGGTTTTTGCAAGTGAAGACACTGTACATCGGCATATTTTTTCATCGTCCCAGCTTGCCTTATAAACGATAGCGGCCGGTGTATCAGGAGAATATCCGCCGTTTATAAGTTGTTGTGACAACTTTTCAAGCATACCTGTACTTAAAAATATTACCATAGTACTGCCATGCTCTGCAAGTTTTTCTATACTCTCACTTTCCGGAACAGGTGTACGTCCTGCCATTCGTGTAATAATAACAGTCTGGGAAACATCAGGCAAAGTATATTCAGAACGCAACGCCGCCGCTGCTCCGCAAAAAGAACTTACTCCCGGACATACATCATAATCTATCTCAAGTTTTTCAAGCCTGTCAAACTGCTCACGTACCGCACCATAAAGAGACGGATCACCTGTATGAAGTCTGACTGTATTTTTATTTTCCTTTTCAGCCTTCACCATTACGTCAATTACCTCATCAAGCGTCATATAAGCACTGTTGTGTACTTCGCATTCTTCCTTTGCATAAGAAAGAAGTTCCGGATTTACAAGTGAACCGGCGTATATTATAACATCAGCTTTTTCGATAAGTTTCATTCCTCTTACTGTTATGAGATCCGGCGCTCCGCAACCCGCTCCGACAAAATTAATCATTGTATTCCTCCGATATTTTATTTAAACATATGTAATTATTATATCACGCAGCAATCCAAAAATCAATATTTTACCATTAGAACAACTAAACAAATTATTAACAAATCAAATTGAGTAAAAATACAACTTCATTTCATGACTGACTGCTGATTTATTCTTCCTACAAAAATCTTTTTATCTGAGAAACTAATTCTTCACTTATTTTCCGAGCTTTACAGTTGCAAATAAAAAACAACCTCCAATCGACGTAAATACGTTTTTAGAGGCTGTTGATAAAATTCTTGATAGGCAACAATTAATCTGTAAATTTACACCAACACAAATATATGTTTTAAGTAAAATGCTGATTTATTCTTCCTGCAAAAACCTTTTTATCTGAGAAACCAATTTTTCGCTTATTTCTTCCGAAGAATGCTTTTGCGATATATAATCAGTAAAACACTCATTTATAAAATAAGTAATATTATTATCAGGCATTCTGTAAGTATTTGCACATGATAAAATATCACTGATGGCGTTTAAATGTTCATCGCTTAAAATACTCTCTGATTTTTTTATTTCCTGTTCTCGACTGATCTCTGCTTTTTGGAAATATGCAGATTTTTTAACTGGAAATCCATTATTTCCCGTGGCAATATCATTCTGATAATCATCAAGAAGTATTGTTTTTATTATTTTCCATGCTTCTTCTTTATTATGAGAATTACCGGAAATAAGCATTTTATCTGAAATAGACGCCTGACAATTGTCGGCACCTGCAGAAAATACAATCAGATTATCAGGATTATACCAATGAGAAAAATCATAAATATTGAAAACACTCAACTGATAATCTTCATTATCAGTTAAATCTGAATTTATAATCTCCTCATTATTATCATAATACAACTTTGCTAACTCCAATAAATCTGAAATAACTTCTTTATCTGCATCAAAAGTATCTTCACTGTAATTTATATTATTTTCAATATAATTTCCTAATATATCCTTAAGAATCATATTATATGTCACAGTATACGATACGGGAGCAAATGTTGTCAGCCCATAATTTTCGGAAAGTTCAAGCAAATATTTCATACTGACATTATCAAAATCTTTTTTCGTTTTTTCAGAATACATAACCGTAAGCTCTGCCGATGAACCTATATGATAAATACCGTCCGGACAGCTTTCAAGTTTAAAGAGATTCCAATAATAATCATCTGATTTTAAATCTTTATCATTTAAAATATAATTATCCAGTTTTTCGACATAACCCTTGGAAACATATCTTGCAAAATTAAATCCGCTTTGATAATCATATGTAATTATATCCGGTTCATATCCTTTTCCAAGAGCCTCATTAAATGCATTCTGATTCTTATAATTAGTTATCTTTACAGCATAATCATCATTTGATTTATCATACTTTCTGAACAACGTTCTCAGATTATGATTCTGAACCCCTATTTCTGCTACATTTATCAAACGGCTTTCTGTTTTTTCAGCATCACTTCTCTGAACAATACATAAAGCACTTTTTCCGGAAATATAGTCATTTCCCCAAAATACAATTTCATCATTGCTTAAAACCGCACAATTATCTATACTGCAACTGAGCACCTGCTGCTCCATATCAAATATTTCCTGTGCAGACTGTGTATCTATACTATACAAATATATCCCATTATTATCTCTGAAAACCATACCATCACTATAAACCGAATAACATGGATTCAAATAATTATATGTCATGTACTCATTAAGTTCTTTTTCAGAAATAGCTCCGTCCTTATATATATAAATTCGGTTTCCATCATAACTGTTGGCATAAATATTCACACCATCTGCATTATTGATATACATGCAATATATAGAGATTATATTTTTTAAGTGACTTTCATTCAACTGATTTCCGTCAGGATCATATTCAATAAGTTTAAACTCTCCATCATTTACTAAAACAAAAATATTTCCAGATTTATCACAACAGAAATCCATTATTTCAGCACTTTCCGGAAAATCAAGACTTATTTCACCTTTAATCTGCCCATATTCATCACTTACCTGAATCCGATATACATCATCTTCATCTAGCAAAGCATAAATACTATCATTCTTTGACACACAAATATCTTTAATTATTTCCATATCATATTCCACTATGGTTTCATATGAATTTTCCTGAATTTTATATATTGATATTTCAGCCTCATTTTCATCTCTGTACATAACCATACAGTTATCATAAAAGTCATAAAGCAAAAACCAGTCATTATAATCACAGTATATTATATCGGTCGTTTCTTCTGAACTTCTGTAACCAATAATATTTTCTTCAGATTCAAGATAAAAAACGTAATCATTTTCACCCGGAGTGATATAATTTTCAGCACCATCAATATCATACATATCTGTAACTTTTTTAGACTCCAGATCATAAACGTTCACGTATGTCATATCTGCTTCGTTGTCACAATACTGAAAAAGTAATCTGTTATCAGAAATACTGTATAATGCAATAGGTACATATCCGGAATCTACAGTAATGTCCGAAGGAAAATATTCATAAAAATCATTGGCATAAGAAAAATGTACAAACCCTATTTCCAATGTTTCAAATGACATGCACAAAGCATTCATATATCCGTCTGTTTCAGAAAAAGAAACCACCGCACTTCCCGGCATACCGACTTTTACACCAACATCAAAATTCTGTTCTTTGAGTTCTAAATTTTCGTCATATATATTTATAAAATACTTCGGAATTTCTTCATCATAATATGGACTATAAATCAAAACAACATTCCCATTATCATAGGATACTTCCATATAATTTGATAAAATATCAAGCTCCTTATTTTTGATAATTTGACCTGTTTCTTTACTTACTACCAAAATCTGATTTGTAGTTTCATGCATTTCACTACTTTTACAGGAACAGCAAAAATACAGATATTCTTCACCACAGCATACATCATATATATATGAACATTCTATTCCGGTATCTATTTCTTCATTTTCCATACCACCGACTCTTAATTTTATAGTTCTTTGAGTTTCATCTCTAATAGTTTTTAAATATATATTATTATCACTTAGAAAAACATCTTCTATCTCTAGATTTTCATCATCAAACTCTATTTCATTTTCCCTGAATGTCATAGGTTGCAAAACAGAATCAACTTTAAATTCTTCACTCTCTGATCTGCGTGAAACGCTTTTATCTTTAGAATTACATGATGTCATAATCAAACAAATCAGTATAAAAGATAATAGTTTTTTCATTTTATAATCTCCTCTCAAAATCGGGCGACTTTGCAGTTTTAGTAAAATATACAGCTGTAATAATGAATATACCAACATCAAAAAACAATAGCAATACAATATACAATAAATTTTCTTTATACGGAATATTATCGTACATCAAATATTTTTCCAAAATTTTTTTTGATATTGTATTACTTAAAGGAATAGCTAAACCAAAACCTGTCAAAGAAGGAGTTAAAGTAATTGCCAGCATATCTAGCATCAATAAAATTCGTATTTCTCTGCATTTATATCCAAATACCATATACGCATTATATTCCGATTTTTCATTAAAAAGTTTTTTTAAAAAGATAAAGAAAATTGCAAGGCTCAACGAAATAATAAATAGTTTATTTGTTATGTTAATAAAATTTATAATATGATTATTGAAAACAGCCGGACTACCATTTTCTTCATCATAAAAGACACCACTATAATCCATCGTATTTAAAAAAGACAAAATTTGGTGTGCATCTCGCACTGTTTCTGCTGTTATTGTACACTTATCATTTTCACAGAATATTTCCGAAATTTTAAATTTATATTCCTCTGCGTATTGTAATACAACATCTTCATTACAATTATAAATAACTATTTTAGATGCATTTTTTTCTATCTCATTTTTAGTTTTTACCAAGTTTGTCTGAACAAAATTCAGTACATTACCACAGAAAACAAAAAGAAAAACCAAAATAAATATACTTGCATTTAACTTTATGTTTCTTTTAAGTCTGATTGTTGTCAGATATAGATATTTTTTTGAGTTCATTTTTTCCTCTTTTTATCACTAATCTTGCTTATAGTATATTTTCCTGTCATAACATAATATTTATAATAAACCCATATTATCTTACCGATAAAGAGTATCAGGCAAACAAAAATCGCTAATGGTGTTATACCTACCACTAATCCTCCCATATGTTCACTACTATAAAAAATAAAATTGATTTTGTTCAACAAGACTATAGAAATGGGTATAGATATCCAAAACGATAAAAACTGCAATATAAAATATTTTGCTGAAACTATTTTACAAATTTCTTTATGCCTATATCCACAGATATTCAAAACATTATGTATAAATCTATCTTTCTTTGTTTCTATCTTAAACAAAACACTTGAAACAATAAAATGAAAAATAAATATACCCACTATAATAATATATCCCACTATACAAAACAACTTCACCCTTTCATAAATATCAGTTACAACCATATAATCCAAACTATTTTCTTCTGCGATTTGTTTTAGTTTGTTGTAATTTTCAACTGTATCTGACAAAACCCATATTGTTTCATAAGTATATCCAGATTTATCTTTTATATCTGATGCATGAAGAATTTTTGACATTTTCTCTGAAATATAGCCAACATATGATTCTTCAAAATACAACGCACTATCATATACGCCTACTACTTCGAAATCAATTATAGTCTGACCTATATCTTTTCTACCACTTACTATTTTATTTTCAACTTCATCATATATGGTATTGTAATCAAAATTTTCTTTGGAACATTTAATACTTGTGCCGATAAGATTTTTCGCTTCTATTATATCGTATTCTTCTGTATAATTATTATATAACAGCATTTTTTCAGGTAATAATATTTCATCATTATTATCAAAATTTATTTGTCTTCCATAAATTACTTCCGGAACATTTTTTTCATTACATGCTTTCAAATCTATATCATAATTTCCTTTATCATCAACAAAAGACATATGCATACAATACTCATTTTGATTAATTACCATTTCAACATATTCATACCCGGAAAACAGTGAAACTATATCTTTCTCATCGCTCTCATCATTTTCATATACCATCATTGTCCTGAAATTTCTGTTATATCTTTGTGACGCCTCAGAATAATTCGCAAAAAAGCCCAAAACTCCGACTGAAACCAACAGCATATTAAATATTATCACATATAGTATAATGTTTAATATACTATTGAATTTATTTTTCAGAATATTTCTTTTAATTATAAACCAGACTTTATCAAAACTCATAATATTATTTCACCTTTTTTGTAATGTAAAACTTCATCAGCGTATTCCTCTGCTTTATCGCTATGACTTACACATATCACACACTTTCCCGAAAGTGTATACTGCTTAAATAATTCAAAAATCTTTCTTTCATTATCTTCATCGAGGTTTCCTGTTGGTTCATCTGCAATTATACACTCAGGATTATTAGCCATAGCTCTCGCTATTGCAACTCTCTGCTGTTCTCCTCCGGATAATTGTTTTATAAAGTGATTTCTTCTATTATACACACCTACTTTCTCCAGTAAATCACATGCTAATTTTTCAGCTTCTTTTATATCTTTATTTAATAAAATTGGTATCATCACATTTTCCAATGCGGTAAACTCCGGAATAAGCAAACCCGATTGAGGCATAAATCCTATCTTTTTCTTACGATATTCTGATACCTTATCTCCGTTCAATTTTGTTATATCATTCTCACACCAAATAATCTCCCCCTCATCAACTTTTTCCAGCAATCCTAAAACATGAAGAAATGTACTTTTTCCAGCACCAGATGCACCTTTTATTACATAAAACTTCGACATTTTAAAAGATATACTGATATTATTTATCGGAATAATATCATCACTATATCTTTTATACACATTTTTTAAAATCAAAAAATCTTTACTCATGATACACCTCAATAAAACTACAAAGGCATCCGATAAAAACTCGAATACCTTTGAGCTGATTTCCAAATACTACAAATAATAAAGTTTTCTATTTGCAATCATACAATGTTACATAATCACTATCCAGACTACTATAATTAGCCTTGAACTTTACTGCACGCTTTCTTTTATCTTTCTTGCTTGATTCATCAAAAAAATAAGTAACAGTTGTACATCCTTCACTTAGCGTTCTGAGTTGTGATTGAGTAGCAGTAAATCCGAAAATGTCCTTTTTCCCAACAGATATTACAAAATTATCTGAAGTTGTATCTTTACCACCTATTTTGGCATTAGCTACATCAACGCCAATAGTTTTTTCTTCATAAACCCTTTCAGCACCTACTACACTCTTTTGACTATCAATCTCCACACTTGTGTAATATTTATTTGATGCTGCATACGTTGTTGCCCCCAACGATGCTGATACAACAGCTACTGAAAGCATACTCAAAAGCATTCTTTTCACATTCATCTTCATTTTTGTTATTCCTCCAAAAAAATAATTATACTAAAACAATTTAAAGAAACCGTACGCATTTTCAATTATATTGTTATAATATTAGCCTTGAGCAAAACTCATAAGCCACGTAAAATCGTTGTTTTTTAAACAAAAAAATTTTTTTATCACTATAGAAACAACCAGCTATTTATGTTATAATATAAATAGATGAAATTCACAACAATAAGGAGCTGGTTGTTA
>JAGAKZ010000064.1 GCA_017848115.1 Oscillospiraceae bacterium | reverse complement strand
CTCTATACAAATATATATTGATGCAAACTTAAAAATGAGAGCTGCACCTTCTGTTGAGGCTGATGTTTTAGAATTTCCTTTTAATGGTTATTTAAATAATGAATATGTTCATATGGATTCAAGAAGTGTTGTATTTGAAGGACAAAAGTTTTATGTTATTGCTTCAAGCACCGAAAAAGATACAATAGATGGCATCACAGACTACTGGTATTTAATACGTGTTAGTGAAGATGATTTAGATGATTTTGGAGAAGCCGAATCTCATCTTGTTTGGATTTTCGGTGGTTATACACACCAAGTATGAAAATTCATATAAATAAAAACATTTGTATAAGATATAACGATAATTATTAAAATGAAGAAATTAATTTTAATTATAATTATTTCTTTATCTTGTTCCTTGTTTTCTGAGACAATCCATTTTCGTTTAGTGAATAACCAAGATAAATATGATTTTATAAGTAATTCAGAATTTTATTTTGATACTGAGAATGATAATATTATGTTCGCAAGGGACTGGATGTTCAGTAAAGCATCAGTAGATTTAATGTACTTTGAAAATCTTCATAGAATATATATTACTGATGTTGAGCTTTTTGATCAGAATGATAATTTCCCTGATTCTATAAAAAATTCAATATGGACCTTGAAATACTATTTTGACGATGTAAAATCTAATAAAAATAGTTTATTTAAGAATGAACCTTTTTGGAAAGAAACATGGTATAGTCTCTCTGTTAATGATTACGATGAACAGGGCAAAGATTATTTTGAGCCTCTATTGGTAAAAATTTTTGACATTTGTTTATGTATAGATCCTGTCCTTCACAACAGATCAAATATCATTTTTAAATCTGTAGAAAAAAATAAAGGAGCTTATTTAATAACAGGATATAACGTTGATAAATCTTCTAAATATTTTTATCCTTTTTTAAGTGATTATTTCCCTTATAAAAGCCAGGTGCAGTATAAAATAGTTCCAGACGGAGACTACCTTTATTTTTACAAAGATGGCATTTTGAAGCTTACCCTTGTCAGAACAAATGAAGAAATGCAAAAGGAAATTACCTTATATTATAGAAATGGTAAATGTGATCAATCCAAAATATCCTGGCCACGTCACGCTGACGGTTCATGCGATTACGAAGATGTATCTTCTGTTAAAACAGTTTCAACACCAACAACAACCGTTACTCAAAACAAAACAATGACCGTCAAAGAAAACCTGAAGCTCCGCTCCGGCGAGGCTACTTCAACCCAAGTTCTTGCAGTAATGCAGGCAGGTACAAAAGTAAAAATCCTTGAACTTGGCAAAGCAGAAAACATAGACGGTATAAACAGTAACTGGGTAAAAGTAGAAGTTCAGTCAGGTGCAAAAGACCGGGACGGACGGACAATCCGAGCAGGAACAGTCGGCTGGTGCTATGGTGGATATTTGAAATAAATGTACAAAAAACAACCCCTTGAACGAAACTTACTCTATCTTGCGAGCCTGCATAGGCAAGGGATTGTAGCAGCGCCGCAGGCGTACTTTGCGAAGCAAAGTATGGAGCGCGTTAGACGCGGAACTGCGGAAAGCCCGGTTTATACGCTGTCTGCCAAAGGCAGTCAGCGTATAAATGCCCCAAAAGTAGCTAATGTGGGCTGGGAAAATGGAGAGAAAGTGCTAGAAAAAGCTTTTCATGATAAAGAAACATGTGATGCAGTGCATTTTTATTATAATGACAATCAAGATTATTATTGCAATCCTAATGTCGGTGAAGATATGTGGTTTACGAGTATAAACAAATTAGAGGAGTTATATAATAAATGAAAAAAAATGTAGTTTTTATATTAATATCTTTATTATATATCAACAATTCTTTTAGTTACAAAAAAACTTTTTTTTCTGAATGGGCAAAGCAAGAAATTGAAACACAAGATTCTGACTTTTTTAAAACAGAAGAGTGCGAAATTTATATATTAGATAATAATGTATATATTTGTTTATCTGAGTTTTGTTTTGTTTTTTTAACAGATAACGAAACATATTTAAAAGAGTCTGATGTAGGTTGTGCCTCGAAACAGAATCATGGACAAAAAATAGTTTCAGAAATTGAAAAATTTAAACTCGGGAATTTTTACACTTATGTTTTAGATTTAAATTATGATGAAAGTTTAGATTTATTAAATTATACAGTTAGTGGTATGGGAGTATCTATAAAAGCAAAATCATTCATAACTGATGAAACTTTGTTTAAGTCAAGAATATATAAGTCATTCAAGAATATATTTATTAAATTTTGCATAATAAATGGCAAGAGAGGAATAGGTTTACAACAACCTGATGAAAATAGTAATATAAATTGGTCTTTTTTCTATTGGTCTCCGTCTTCACAGCGTTACATCCTTGATGAATCTGTAACACAAGAACAGATAAAAAATGCCTGGTGTCCCGAAGATTACTTCGCCTACAACGGCTTAAAGTTTTCAAAACTTGATTCAAAACTCACAGCCGAAGATTTACGAGACTTAGACAAAGCCCAATTACGAATAATGCGAAATGCAGTGTATGCTCGTCATGGTCGCACTTTTAAAAGTGTAGATTTACAATCCCTTTGGGAGTGTTATATATGGTATAAAAAGAATCCAAATTATAGTGATTCTCTGCTAACTGATATTGATAAATATAATATTGAGCTTATTCAAAAATATGAGTCCAAATAATTAAATTATATATTAACATATTTTTCAAATATTTATTTGTTTATAACTGATTTATCAGACAAATAAGTTATAAATATCTTTGACAACTTGCTGTTAGAAGAAAACTCTACTCGAAGGCATGAGTAGAAAGGATTTGTTTATGGTATTAAGTAGAAAAAAAAAATATTATTATTTTATTATCAATATTGTTTTTAGTTTTTCATGTTTTTGTTTCGATTTTGAGTCACCACAGAATCCATTTGATATTTCTTCATTAATTATTCAACAAAATGATGTTTATATAAACTCTCAAAATATTGATTGTTCGGAAAATGGGGTTGAAGTTTCTTATGTATTAAGAAATCCAATTGATCAACAAGTCGATGTTCCAATAATTATTAAATGTATACCTACAGGCTATCAAACAATCAAAAATGAAATTCCTATTCCATTAGACTTCAAAGTATTTATAAATGATAAAAATAAAGATTTTACTGTTAATGAAAATAATAATGAAATATTTTTTAATATTACAATACCATCAGATGAGAAAACTGTTGTAAAGGTATCTTATAAAAACTTACAAAATGCAGGAGTAAATCAAACTGGAACAAACTTTAAATATCTAATAAAACTTCAAAAAAACAAAAATAATGAACCTATTGATTATAATTTTGTTTATACATCATCAAAAAACTCTCAAGCTTATATAAACAACATTATTATTTTTAACAATAAAGACAATACATATCCTGAATTGGATTATCAAATAAAACGCTTATTTACTGATAATAATTATTGGACGTTAAATATTAAAAATCATAATTTCGAAAGTGATAATATATATATTTTCATAGGACTGACTTATTTTGATTTATCATTAGATTCATCAGATATAAGAATATATAATTATAGAGATACAAAATCAATTTATTATAAAGATAAAAATTTAAATCATGAGTTGATAGAGTCAGAAGAATTATTTTATATTTCGAATAATCAATTAAGAATATTAAGAAATTCATTTTATGCAATACACGATTATATATTTTATTCAAAAGATTTAGATCTTTTTTATTCAGGTTTTAAATGGTATAAAAAAAATACAAATTTTTCAGAATCTAATTTTAATAATTTTGAGCGTAAAAATATAGAGACTATAAAAGAAATGGAGAGTATGAAAGAACCTATGTTTTTGTCTGATTT
>JAGAKZ010000063.1 GCA_017848115.1 Oscillospiraceae bacterium | reverse complement strand
TATGCCTGTAAGAAATATGCTCTATGACGCTCTTACATACACCGGACAGGTTGAAAAGGCAAATAAGAGCTATCGCAAAGAAAAAGTAAAACTTTCAGGTGTGGAGTTTTTATCGCACTTTAAAAAAGACGACAAACTCATTCCGGTCATCACACTCGTGATAAATTTCAGCCCTGACAAATGGGACGCACCTATGACGCTTCACGAGATGATTGATTTCAAAAGTGACATACTGAAAAAGTTTATTCCTGACTACTGGATAAACGTCATAGAACCCGCTACGCTTACTAAAGAACAATTAAAGAAGTTTACCACCGGTTTTCGTGAAGTCATGGAGTGTATCAAATGTTCGGAAGATATGTATGCCATGCAACAAGCATTGGCCGAAAACGACAGATTTAAAAATCTGGACAGGAAAACGTCCAATGTTATGCGTTACTGTTCCGGATTAAAAATTGATTTTGAGACTGATAAGGAGGAATTTGATATGTGTAAGGCATTTGAGGATTATAAGGATCTTGGGAAGAGTGAAGGATTTGAGGAAGGTATTGCTATCGGAGAAAATAAGGGATTGACTCGATTTGCAACATATCTTTTTGAAAATAATGTTGACATTGAAGAGATTGTCGCCCAGACAGGACTTTCATACGATGAGATTATGAAAATCAAAGAAACATTGGCATAAAAAAATAGCCCCATTCACGTATTGCGTATTTATGTGAATAAGGTTCTGTATTGTAGGATTATAAAAACAGGCGTATCATTTCTTATGATGTAACGCCTGTTTTTCTATTCAGAAGATTTTTAATAGCTTTGAAGTCGATAGATTATTTATCAACTTCAAAGCTACTTTTCTTTTATGAATTGTTTTTTGTAATTATCTTAATAAATCAAGTACGCTTTGTGGTTCGGCATTAGCCTGTGAAAGCATAGACTGTGCAGCCTGTCCCATGATATTGTGCTGTGTAAGTCCTAAAGCGCCTTTTGCCATATTGGTATCTGTGATTCTGCTTTCGGATTCTGTAAGATTGCTGTGAGTTGATGCAAAGTTTGTAATTGTATAATCAAGTCTGTTCTGCAATGCACCGTAGTCGGAACGTATAGAAGAAATCTCATTACAAAGTTCTCTGATATGTTCAACGTTCTGTATAGCTTTATCCTGATCTGTTATATCAAATGAAATTGCGTTCTTGTAAGAAGAAACATCCGTATTTACTTTGAACATATCTGAATCTACAGGTAACCCTGTTGCAGATGATAATAATTCATCTGAATGCAGATCATAAATTTTCATTGACACTTTATCTGAACTTGTAGAAGAATCGCCTATCTGAAGGCTTAATATTGAATCGGGCGCTACAGATGGATTGCTTCTTTCACCGCCGAGTAATTTTACTCCGTTGAAATTAGCTGTGCTTGCCATTCTGTCGATTTCTGCACATAATTCATCCATTTCGTCCTGCAATGCATCACGGTCTTCAGTATCAAGTACGCCGTTTGCCGCTTTGGATGCAAGTTCAGTCATTCTTGTGGTCATTTCCTGTATTTCAGACATATACCCCTCTGTTGTCTGTACAAGATTTACACCGTCCTGATTGTTTTCGTTTACTGTTTCAAGTGCTGTGATCTGTGCCCTCATTTTCTTAGAAACAGAAAGTCCCGATGCGTCATCGGCTGCCTTATTTATCTTTATTCCGGACGCGAGTTTTTCCATCGCTTCGGAAGATTTTTTACTGCTTTTTCTTAATGTACTTTTCGCTTCTAATGAAGGTATGTTACTTCTTATTATCATCCCCATGATTTTTACCACCTTTCCTAATATTAAACGGGTTGAGATATCATAACTTATAAAATATATATCGGATTTTTTTTAAGATAATCAATAGTGAATTGTGATAAAATTGTAAGTGTGGAATTGTTTTAGGAGTAAAATAACCTCTTACCCGATTGTGATAAGGTAAGAGGTTATTATTATGTTAGTTGAATGTTTGATTATCAAAAAACATTACAAAAAACAATTCATAAAAGAAAAGTAGCTTTGAAGTTGATAAATAATCTATCGACTTCAAAGCTATTAAAAATCTTCTGAATAGAAAAACAGGCGTTACATCATAAGAATGAAATGCTCCCCTTTTGTTAGACAATGTGGTATAATAAAAATATACCAATATTGAAACTAACGAAAGGGGGCATTTTTATGCCTAAAGGACAGCCAAATAAAAGATATACCCCAGAGTTCAAAATCAAAGTAGTAGAAACAATGCACAATGAAGGACTTAGTTTCAAAGAAGCGGCAAGACAATTTGAAATACCTGCACATGATGCAGTAGCAAAATGGGAGCGCATCTATCTTGAAGAAGGCAAAGAAGGACTTTACATAGAACGACGAGGACGCAAGTCAACAGGTCGCCCACAAAAGTTAAAGAAAGAAGTGGAAGAAGATCTTATCTCAGAGGTACAGCGTCTTAGAGCTGAGAATGCATACTTAAAAAAATTGAATGCCTTGGTTGCCGAAAGGGTACGGCAAGAGAAAAAGCACAAGTGATATGGGAACTGAGGCACGAATTCAAAATATGGCTGCTCATAGATATTGCCAAGATCCCTCGCAGCACATATTACTATTACAGCAAACAATTTGATTCTCCCAAGCCCGATAAATATGCTGACATAAAAGCTGAAATACGTCGCATTTACGATGAAAGCAAAGGACGTTACGGCTATCGTAGGATAACAAAGGAACTGAAAAAAGATCATGTTATCAATCATAAGACAGTACAGAAATTGATGCGTAAAATGGGGATTTTCTGCCGTGTACGTATGCATAAATATAACTCATACAAGGGCGATGTTGGAAAAATTGCGCCCAATCTTCTTGAACGAGATTTTAAGGCAGACAAGCCAAATCAGAAATGGGTAACTGATGTTACGGAATTTGCGTTATTCGGGATAAAGCTGTATCTGTCTCCGATTATTGATCTGTATAATGGTGAGGTGGTTTCATACAATCTGAGCCGTCATCCGAATCTTGCACAGACAACAGATATGCTTGAAAAGGCATTTGCGAAAATTCCCGATAACACAAATCTTAATACTGCATTCAGATCAAGGGTGGCAGTATCAGCATAAGCAGTATCAGAAAATGCTTGTGGATAAGGGTATCAGGCAAAGTATGTCCCGAAAGGGCAACTGCCTTGATAATGCTTGTGCAGAAAACTTCTTCGGCTTGTTAAAGACAGAATTGCTGTATTTGCAGGAGTTTACATCAGTTGAACACTTCATTTCAGAGCTTACAGAATACATAGATTGGTACAACAACAAGCGCATCAAGCTTAAGCTTGATGGACTATCTCCTGTCGATTACAGACACAAAGCTGCATAACAAAAGCGACCAAGATCATTCTTAGTCGCTTTGTATAAATTCCCTTTTTAAACTTTGTCTAACTTTTTGGGGTCAGTTCAAGAAATGATATGCCTGTTTTTATAATCCTACAATGCAGAACCTTATTCACACAAATACTCAATACGTGAATGGGGCTATTTTTTTATGCCAATGTTTCTTTGATTTTAATAATTTCATCGTATGAAAGTCCTGTCTGGGCGACAATCTCTTCAATGGCAACATTATTTCCAAGAAGATATGTTGCAAATTTAGCAAGCCCCTTAGTTAATCCATTATGTTCTCCGATAGCAATACCTTCCTCAAGACCTTCATTTTTACCGATGGCAATACCTTCCTCAAATCCTTCACTCTTCCCAAGATCCTTATAATCCTCAAATGCCTTACACATATCAAATTCCTCCTCGTCAGTCTCAAAATCAATTTTTAATCTGGAACAATAACGCATAACATTGGACGTTTTCCTGTCCAGATTTTTAAATCTGTCATTTTCGGCCAATGCCTGTTGCATGGCGTACATATCTTCCGAACATTTGATGCACTCCATG
>JAGAKZ010000005.1 GCA_017848115.1 Oscillospiraceae bacterium | reverse complement strand
CATCGAACCGGCTACGCTTACAAAAGAACAGCTAAAAAAATTTACTACCGGTTTCCGTGAAGTTATGGAGTGCATCAAATACTCGGAAGATATGCACGCTATGCAACAGGCATTATCCGAAAATGAAAGATTTAAAGCTCTGGATAAAAAGACGTCAGATGTTATACTTTATTGCTCTAAGTTGAAAATTGACTTTGATGCCAAAGAGGAGGAGGAATTTGATATGTGCAAGGCTTTTGAAGATTATAAAAATCTTGGTAAAAGTGAAGGATTTGAAGAGGGGGTTATCATTGGCGAGAGTAAGGGTATCGAAATTGGAAAAAGTAAGGGTATCGAGATTGGAAAAAGTGAAGGTATTGAGATTGGCAGAAATGAAGGACTGACCAGATTTGCTACTTATCTTATCAAAAACAACGTTGATATCAATGAAATCATTTCTCAGACAGGATTTTCAGCTGACGAAATTATAAAGATCAAAAATTCTCTGATATAAAAATAAAACTCCCGAAGTTTTCATCGCATGACTTCGGGAGTTTTATTTTTCTTAGCAAGCTTTTTCCATAATATATACTGTATCATCTATTATTCCTATTAATCCGCCCCTAGAAATATACGCTTTCATTGTATCAATTTTTATCTTCATTATTTTTTTTTGCGATTCAACCCAATTTTTAAACACCTCAAGGCAGACACTGCTTTTTACCTAGTCAACATAATATTTTTGGTTAATACTTGATGGCATATCAGGAATTGTGAGTTTGATTGCTCCTGCATCTATCAATGGTTGAACATATGTTTTTATAGCATACGTTACAGAACTCAAACCAAGATGTCGTGCTATATCCTTACGTGTTCTCGGAATTTTACAAAAACTTAACAATCCAAAATCATCATTCTTGTTTTTTTCATCATCTTCAAGTCTAAGACAAATGGTAAATTCACCACGTTCATTTTTAAACTGAGGTTCGGGAAGACCGTGCTCTTTTACTTCTTTGAAAATGGTAGGAATACCTGAATAACGATTTTCCGTGATATTCATAATTTCAAGAGCTGTTGCAAGAACAGGATTTCTTGTATCAGGTTGTATTTTACCAAGAGTATCAAGAGTAAGTCGTCCATATAACCCACCCGGATTTGTTATTTCAAGACGATCAGCAAATATACTCAACTGTACAGGCATACCCTGAGTATGAATACTATAGTCACGATGTACCAAAGCATTTAGCAAAGCCTCTCGTACAGAATTTATTGGATAATCTGTTTTATCATTTCGTTTTCCGGTTTCAGGATCTACTATAGTTTTTTTGCGTGTATTTTTACGAACAAATTGCAAAGCAGAATCCACCATCTCAGGAATCGTACCTTCGATACGCTGATTGTCTATAAAACGTGAACCATCAATATCTGTATCTCCTACCTCTGTTCCCGGAACTGAAATAGCTATAATACTTAACTGTGGAAAAAAAGCCTGTGGATACAGACCAAACAAAAATTCCGATACAAGTGTAGGTTTACCTTCTCTTATAATACTCATTAGTTCAAGTATACGATCATCCTCAAGATTACTAAGATTAGGTTTATCTTTTTTTAATAGTTTAAGATATTCTTCAACTTTATCCTGACTTAAAGAAGAAATTGAAGCTCTTTCAACTATACGTACATCGTCCTGATATTTTTTACGATATGCCTCAAAACTATAAACCTCATATTCATTCATATGTTGATCTGAATCACCCACACGAACGTATGAACCTTTTAACCGTCCTTTACCTTTATAAAAACAAGGTCTGTCCGCAATATCTATAGGTGGTATTTCAGCAGAAACTACATTCTTTCCATCAATCTCTACAACCGTAAAAACAGCTCTTACAGGCGGTTCCATCTGCTCACACTGATTCATTACGCTCTTTTGTAATTTCTGAACATCGTCAACTCCGGTAATTGAAAATCCATCGTTTTCATACAGTCCAAATACTATTATTCCACCATCATCCTGATTAGAAAAACTTGATAAAGTATCGAAAAGTCTTTCTGACGCTTGAGTTTTACTTCTTTTCACTTCAATATTTTGAAATTCAGCTTGTGTATTTTGAATTTTATACACAATATTTTTTAATTCAAGTTCATTCATTTTAATTTTCACCGTCCTTTTTTTAATTTTAACATAAGTTTTTTTGGTTGTCAACAAAAATTTTATTTCATTTTCATTATATTAGTGTTTCAAACAAATATTTTTTATCTATTATCACATAAAATAAAATTAAAACAACAAATCCCTCACCTACTTTATTTTCATACAGTAAATGAGGGTATATGTTATCTGTAAAGTATCGTCTGCAAAAGTTCAATAAAACTTCGTTTGTCATTTTTCCTTGAAAGTATTTTTTTGCAAAGGACAGGATTGTCGGTGATGATGCTGTCAACGTCAAGACCTTTCATTCTGTTGATGAGATGCTTGGTGTTTACCGTCCATACGTGTACTTCCTTACCTGCGTTGTGTGCTGACTTTACAAAGTTTTCAGTAACAACTATATGCTTTACACTGAAAAAATCAGCGTATTCAAGTGTTGCAGGGTCGCCTAAAAGCATATTTGCGATAAACCCTGTACGTATTTCGGGAGCAGTCATTTTTATATATCTGAGATATGAATAATTTGTCGAGGTTATGACACATTGCTGTTGCATATCGTAAAGATATATATATTCAAGCACCTTATCAACAAGTTCATTATCGGTTTTACCGCTCTTTTTTAATTCGATATTCAGATTTATCTTACCTTTACATTCTTCAAGAACTTCCTTTAAGGTAGGAATATACGCATCTGAATATGAACCGTCAAAATAACTTCCTGCATCAAGTTTTGCTACGTCTTCATATTTCATATTATACAGGTATCCGTTATAACCTGTAGTTCTTTTTAAATTTTCGTCATGCAGAAGAACTACTTCTTTATCTGCTGTAAGCTGAACATCTATCTCGATGTATTCTGCACCGCTTTCGATTGAATATCTGACAGCGTACATTGTATTTTCAGGTGCAAACTTTGCACCGCCTCTATGGGCTGTAACTGTAGTACTGATAAAAAAATCCTCCAGTAAATGTGAACCGTTTGAGATATAGCCGGCTATAGTAAATACATCAGCTATAGCAATAGCCATAACCAGAACGCTCACGCATATTTTTTTTAATAAACTTCCCCTTATTTTTGGTTCTTCCCCATCATAGTTTACTTTACTTCCCGTACTGTTACCAAGTGCATATATCATTGCTGTATTCAGCGTTCCGCCGAGTGCCATTGCTATAAAAGCTATAAAATAATATATTATACTGTCAAATCTTACAAGTCTTGCAAAAGCAAGCCTTGCACTGCCAAAATAACGAAGCACAAGCGTGGCTACAAGAACAGAAATATAGTAAAGTGCAAGCAGTATAACTGTTATGATAAGACCAACCAGAAAAACATAGAAAACCGAAATGAAAAACTTTTTTATTTTTTCTCCATATCCGCTTTTCTCTTTTTTTCCGCTTTCCGATAACATTACTGCCAGAGCACCCGATACAACAGCATATGAGCAGAGTATGATACTGCTGTATTTAAAGGATAATCCCCAGAACAAGAACTTTACAACAGTTCCGAGTATATCTACTTTCATACACAGAACAACAAATGTATGGATATTGAATACAGGAGCGACAAGAAACATCATAAATAATGTTTTCCACACACTTTGGCGTACTGACTTTTTCATACGTCCGTATCCCAAGAGAAATATCTTTGATACATGTATACGTTTTTTTTCTTTTGGATATTCAAAACAAGCCATTATACAATTCATTTCATATACCGAGATACAAAGATATATGAATAAAATCATTAAAAAAGATAATATTATGAAAGGATTTTTCATAAACGAATTTATATTTTTACCGGTTATAAACATTATTCCTGCATTGTCAATAAGCAAATTTATTGTTTTCAGTATCAGAGGTACAAAAACAAGTGTAGTAGAAATTTTAAAAACAAATTCAAACCCAAGAAGTACTAAAATATTATTTTTTACAACAGACATAAAATTTTTTATGTTGTTTTTCAAAAACTCCCCCCGTTCAAAACTTTTTTCTTTATCAATATTACTATTGTACAACAAAATCACATATCAAGTCAATGTTTTTATTGGAAATGATGTTTTAGTATTAATTTCACCAATAATTTTACTGATAATTTTCTCAATAGATATTGTTATTTTTTCTGTAATATGCTACAATATTAATATACTTATCTTATTATAGTCGGGATAATGACAAACTTGTATAAATATATTAATAACGAAAGGAATAGTAAGACATGAAAAAAATTCTTTTTGCAGCATCTGAATGTGTACCATTTATAAAAACGGGCGGTCTCGCCGATGTAGTAGGAACGCTGCCAAAGACCTTCGACAGAACAAAATATGAAGCTGCTGTTATACTACCGTACTATACCTGCATTCCTCATGAATACAGAAATAATTTTCAATATATCCACCATTTCTATATGGACTATGGTAAGAGAAAAGGAAACTTTCATGTAGGAATAATGAAATATGTAATAGACGGTATTTCTTATTACTTTGTTGATAACGAATATTATTTTGGCGGTGACAGACCTTACAGCGATGCAAAGTTTGATATAGAACGCTTCACTTTCTTCTGTAAAGCAGTACTTGCCATCATGCCTGTAATCAACTTCAAACCTGATATCATACACTGTCACGACTGGCAGACAGGACTTATCCCTGTATTTCTGAGAAGTATGTATGCCGAAAATCCGTTTTATTTCGGAACAAAAACTATCATGACCATACACAATCTGAAGTTTCAGGGAATATGGGACATAAAAACATTTGAATACAATACCGACCTTCCGGGATATATGTTCACACCTGATAAACTTGAATTTAAAAAAGACGCAAATATGCTCAAGGGCGGTCTTGTTTACGCTGACTATATAACAACAGTAAGCGACACATATGCCTGTGAAATTCAGAATGATTATTACGGTGAAGGTCTTGACGGTTTACTTCGTGCAAGAAACAACAGCTTGTGCGGTATCATAAACGGTATAGACTACAGCATATACAATCCTCAGACTGACAACGAAATTTTCCGACAGTACGGTCCTGACGACTTTACTATGGGAAAAGCAAGAAACAAGGAAGAACTTCAGCGTGAACTCGGTCTGCCTGTAGATAAAAATAAATTTATGATAGCTATTATATCACGTCTTACAGACCAGAAAGGTCTTGACCTTGTAAACTGGGTACTTGATAAGATATTAGATGATAACACACAGCTTGTTGTACTCGGAACAGGTGAACAGCGCTATGAAAACACATTCAGACACTATCAGGGAATACAGCCAAACAAAGTTTCTGCTAACATATTCTTCTCTGAAAATCGTGCCCACAAAATATACGCAGCAGCAGACGCTATGCTCGTTCCTTCAAGATTTGAGCCATGCGGTCTTACACAGCTAATCTCACTCAAATACGGAACTGTACCGATTGTACGTGAAACAGGCGGACTCAAAGACAGCGTAGAACCATACAACGAACACTACAACACCGGAACAGGATTTTCATTTGCAAACTACAACGCTGATGAAATGCTTGGAATAATAAACTATGCAAAACACGTTTACTTCAATATGAAAAAAGCATGGTCTGACATAATAGCAAGAGGCATGAATACCGACTATTCATGGAACAAATCAGCCAGAAAATATGAACAGCTTTACGACAAAGTACTTGGCTGGTAAAAATAAAACAAAAATAAGAGATACCAAATTTTCAAAAACGGTATCTCTTATTTTTTATTTCTTCACGTAATAGTCTTAATATTTTCTTCTGTTCTTTCCTGTTTCGATATAATATTTGTTTTTATTTTCATACATCTTTCTGTCTGCACGTTCTACTGTCTGCGAAAATGATTCGTCACTTTGATGAACTGCAATTCCAAGTGAAGCTGATATCCTGTACTTCTGTTCATTTTTTTCAAGAAGAGTTTTTTGTATAACATTGCTTATTTCCTCTGCAACGTCTTTATCATCGGTCTTTATTACTGCTACAAATTCATCTCCGCCTATTCGGTATACGTGACCTTTTTTTCCGACTGCATTATTCATCGCTGTAGCAACAGCGCAGATCAGTTTATCACCCTCAGCATGACCGTATGTGTCATTTACAGATTTAAGTTCGTTTGCATCTGCCATGATTATCGAATATCTGCTAAGAAATTTATTTTTAGTAAGCATAGAATGATAGTACTGACGGTTTCTTACACCAGTAAGCTTATCATATTTTCCGTACACTTCGGTAACAAATGCATAATAGATCATCAGATTAAAAGCTCCACCAATATAAATTATCTTATATGTCGAATTTTGTCCCTGAATAATTATTGACAGTACCTGAAGAACAAAAATCTCGGAAAGACAGAACTTATCAATAAGATCAATATATTTAAATTCAATAAATGAATACACTGCCCATAAAATCGTAAAAACTATCCCCAGTACTTCATTGTATAAATAAAGCGCTCCTCTTGAATAAATGACATCGGAAGAAACAGTATAAAACCACCCTGTTTTAAAAGATGACAAAGCTATCAGAATACTTGCTGTTTCCAGTATAAAGCATATCTTTGTGAGCTTATCCGGCTTTTTTGTAGCTGCGTAAATAAGAAAAAACATTGAAAGCGGAGCACACATATATATCATGGTATTTGAAAAATGTGCAAGTAAAATATTTTTATACTGTTCGGACAAATCTCTTCCTACATATCCGAGAAGAATAAGCATATCAGCAAAAATCCCCATAACGAAAAATTTATTTTTACGTTCTTCAAAATAACTGCTTCGTCTTACTATAGTTACAAGTACACCAAGTGCTACAGCAGTAAGTATATAGATATAATCAAAGTCAAGCAATAGCATCTCTCCTATCATAATTTCACTATCTATATATATGATACAATAACATGCACAAAAAGTCAAGAGTTTTAAAAGTATAAAACAGTTATAATGCACACTTAAATATACAAAAACAACAAGTATATTTTTACACATCAATACCTGTTGTTTTTTATTTTATTCATTCTGATTTTCTGCATCTTTTTCATTTATAAGATTTTCAGGAAAACAAACTGTAAACTTTGTACCGACACCGACATAACTTGAAACTTTAAAATATCCCTTATGTCTGTCAACTATCCATTTTGCGATAGACAGTCCGAGTCCTGTTCCGCCTGTTTTTCTGTTGCGTGCATCATCTGCTCTGTAAAATCTTTCAAAAACCTTTGATATATCTTCTCCTGAAATGCCTATTCCATAATCCTGCACTTCAAACGCCGGTATATTTCCCTGTTCCATAAAGGCACTTACTATTATATCATTTCCGGCAGGAGTATATTTTACTGCATTATCTACAAGTATACGTGCTGTCTGTTTTATCATAGCCGAATCTCCGCAGGCTATGACATCTTCTTTACTATCATTTAAAATATAGTTATGCGTTTGATCTACCATGGTATATTCATCATATATTTCTTTTATTATATGAGAAAGATTTATCGTTTCTATCTTCAGATGATTTTTACCGTTATCACCTCTTGCCAGAAAAAGAAGCTGTTCTATAAGACGGCTCATACTTTCAGATTCGGTCTTGATAGCTGTTATGGATTCATCAAGAATTTTCTCATCATTTTTTCCCCATCTCAAAAGCATATTTGTATAACCCTGTATTACTGAAATAGGTGTTCTCAGTTCGTGGGAAGCATCTGAAACAAATCTTGCCTGCTGTATATATGAGCTTCTCATACGTGAGATAAGATTGTTTATTGCATTTTCTATTCCCTGAAGCTCGGTGTTTCCTGTAGATACTTTTAATTCAGATTCATCGTCCCTGTCAGTATCGATCTTGTCAAGTGCATCTTCAAGGTCATGTATCTTTTCAAAGTCAAAACTCGCTGTACTTATCATCTGCGCAGTTGCAGCCAGCTTATCCAGAGGTTCGAGTTTTCTTCTTACCTTTTTACCGCCCTTGAAAAAGCCTATTATTATCATAAGAATTTCCGTTACCAGAAGAACACCAAACAAAAATATTGTTTCTGTAAATGCATCACCTGCGTATATAAAATAGTCGCTTCCGGGAATATCATAATACAGATTTTCTATAAATTCAGAAATTGACACACCCTTCTGATACACAAATTCGCCTTTTAATAATATATTTTCTTTTTCAAGAATATTTCTCTCAAAATACATTGCTTCCTGACTTACACGCCAGTAAAATATCTTTGCGGCAGCAAAGATAATATCTATTATCAAAAAATCAAATATGATCTTAAAGTTCCATTCGACAGATATTTTCCTTGCTATAGACCGCATCTTTATATAACTTTTCTTTCCGTTTTCGACCATATGATCATTCCCTTATCACATATCCCACGCCTCTGACAGTGTGGATTATCTTTACATTGTAAATATCATCTATCTTACTGCGTATATATCTTATGTAAACATCGACTATATTGGTCTCACCCATATAATCAAATCCCCATACATCTTCAAGAAGAACTTCTCTGGAAAGAACTATGGACTTATTTTCAAGAAGTTTCTGCAATAGTTTAAATTCTTTGTTTGTAAGTTCAACTGTATCATTTCCGTAATTTACTATATGTGACGCTGTATCCATTTTGAGCATACCGCAACTGAGCTGAGCCGATAACGATGCAGGTGATGATGATTTTTTTCTGAGTGATGCTCTTATTCGTGCGAGCAGTTCTTCTATCTCAAAAGGTTTGGTTATATAATCATCTGCGCCTGTATCAAGCCCTGATACCTTATCCATAACCGAATCTCTTGCTGTAAGAAGTATGACAGGTATATCGGAAGTTTTTCTTATCCTTCTTAAAACTTCTATTCCGTTTATTCCCGGTAACATTATATCAAGAAGAACCAGGTCAAATTCGCCCGATACAGCAAGGTCAAGTCCTGTTCGTCCGTCAAATGCTTTTGAAGTTTCATATCCTTCGTGCATGAGTTCAAGTTCTACAAATCTTGCTAATTTTTCTTCGTCTTCAACTATTAATATTTTCATATTTTATTGCACCGCCCCGAATAATTTTTTTGCGTATTTCACATATAATTTTACCAGATTTTCTATAACGTTTCAAGGGGCTGTCTAATTTTATAAACAGCCCCCGGTTACGAGAAAGATTTACTTTTTGTCGTTTATGTCCATGTCCTGATTCTGCTTGTCGCTCTTCTCATCTTTGCCATGGTACTCAAATTCGACTCTGCCCAGAACGTCGTTTATTTTGTCTGTACCAAGATCGGGACCTGAAAAGCTGAATTTACAGCCTGCAAAGAATGCTACCAGTAACGCTATGATTATAACGTAAAATGCAGGTATCATCAAAAGTACTGCAATCGTAACAGGGATCTCGATGATCTTTGAACCCTTGCGTTCAACACACAACTTGTTGTTAAGTCCCTTTAACAACACTTCTCCGCACCAGTGAACTGCTCTTTTCAGAATATCGCCCACTGACTCTTTTTTTCCATTTACATTTTCCAAACCATAACAATCCAAATTTTCCTGCTTTGTTGAATAGCTCATCTTTTGTCTCTCCTTAAGTTTACCTTCTTTTTCAAGTGCGATCATTGCATCAAGCAAGTTCCAGTTCACACTTTCAAGTATTCCTTTTGCCTCATCATAAGTAAGTTCTGCTTTTTCTCTTAATCTTTCGATCATCTCAATCTGTTCCATAGACATCGTTCCTTTCTTTATGTTCGTTTTATTTTACGGTTATGAACTTCATCTCCTCAACCGTTGAGTATATTGTAACTGATATGCTTTAAAATAAAATATAATAATAATTAAAAAATCATTAGAAATAAAAATATATTTTTTAGGATTGAAATAATCATGAAAACTTATTATAATTATATATAGATAATTTTTTTAGAAAGCGGATTTTTTGATATGGATAATAAAGAAAATATACTCATCAGCTGTAAAAATGTTTCAATGAACTATGACAGAAGACTTGCTGTTGATGATGTAAGTTTTGATGTTTATAAGGGCGACTATCTATGTATAGTAGGCGAAAACGGTTCGGGAAAAAGTACACTTATGAAAGGTATCCTTGGACTTATGAAACTTAATTCCGGCGAAATATTGTTTACAGGTATGTCAAGAAATGAACTTGGCTATCTTCCACAGCAGACTGTCGTTCAGCGTGACTTCCCTGCAAGCGTATACGAAGTAGTTCTTTCAGGTTGTCTTAATCAGAAAGGTTTCAAGCCTTTTTTCTCACGTTCGGACAAAGAAAAAGCTAAAAAAAATATAGAACTTCTCAAGATCACCAACATAGCAAAAAAATCATACCGTGATCTGTCGGGCGGTCAGCAACAGCGTGTACTTCTTGCAAGAGCCTTATGTGCAACAAGAGAACTTCTGATTCTTGATGAACCTGTTACAGGTCTTGACCCTGTAGTCACCGCTGATATGTACAACATAATAAAACACTTGAACGGACATGGTATAACAGTTATTATGGTATCACACGACATACCGAGTGCATTAAAGTACGGCACAAAAATTCTTCACATGGGTACTAAACTGGAATTTTTCGGTACGGTAGAAGAATATATGGCTACTGATATTTACACGAAAATGACAGGAGGACATATTTCGTAAAAATAAAATCATCCACATCATTTCTAAAAAAATTGACGTGGATGATTTTGTTGTTTTTTATACCCTTATAACCCTTGTTTCAAACTCAGCTCTTCCGAGTTTTATTGTTGAACCATCTATAACTTCTGCTTCGTCCGTTACCTGTTCGCCATCAACATAAGTATGATTTAAAGACCCTAGATCTGTTATAAAAAGTTTTGTGTCACGCACAAAAAATTTACAGTGTTTCTGAGATATACTCGGTTCATTTGTTATTGCACAGTCCACAAGTGAATGATTTCGCCCTACAAATGATTCTGTTTCAACAATTGTTTCAAAAACATTTTCACTGTTCTGTCTATCTATTAGGATAACCTTATAACGACATTCACGGAAAAGTACCCTTGTTCCCTGGGCACTCGGTATGGTACGTGTCTGCAAAGGTTCATAAGGAAGAACGGTTGTTAATGTATCAACTTGTTTCTGTCGTCCATCTTTTATACGTTTTTTACATATAATAATTATAACAGCTGTCAGAACAATAAAAGCAGAAACAATGATTATTATTATCTTTTTCATATTAGCATTTTCATGTTCCATTACATAATCATAACACGGTTCTATCATTACGCTTTTTTCAACAGACGCTGAATATCCATCTCCGTTGAAATCTATTGAAAGCAATCTTTCGCCCTCTTTTTTCAGCATTTCAAAAGGAATTTCTATCTTACAGTGATACAGATGAGAGTTTGAACTTATTACTTCAGGAATAGCACTTATGGTAGTTTCTTTTGTATACTTATAGTATTCGGAATAAAAACCTTCACCGCTTATTTTATCAGTATAAATTGCTTTTTCCTCAGGATCAAAAAGTATATAGTAAACAGGATAAATGTAGTCATCTTCATCTCCCGAAGTGTCGATCTCATTTACACTGTCACTGTCTGTAAATACGATTATCTTTTTAAAAACCGTATCATCCTCTTTTCTGAGTTTTTCATTTGCATATTCCACAGCCTCGGAAAGAGTTTTCTTTGAAGAATTTTCATATGTAAGATTTTCAACATTTTTAAGAATATCATTTGCAGATGATGAAAGATCTTCATCACCTGACAGATCGCCTTCTCCGTATGAAACAACATCAAAACTTTCATTTTCATAAGAACGCATCAGAAACTCCTGCATAACAGGAAGATATGTACTGATGATATCCGTTCTGCCACTGACAACAGCTCTGTCAAATAAAAATACTGTTTTCACCTGAGTATCTTTATCAAACTGTGAAAACTCAAGTATCTTTACTTTTTCATCACTTATATAAGCATCCCCTACTTTCATTTTTTCTGCAGGAAGATTAAAATATAAATGCATTACATTTTCTTCACACTGACTGTACATCAGGTGTGACTGCGCAGCACTGACAGATAAAATATTTGAAGCACACATAAATGCCGCCGTCAGAAGTGCTGCTGTTTTTTTCAAAAATTTTCTCATCTTATACTCCCGTAAATATCTTTCATTATGATTTCATCAAACCAGCTTTCATGAGTTACAGACTTGTTTGAAACAAGCATGCTTTCCAGACGTTCAAGATTGTTTTCAACTATCACATTACCATGTTTTTCTTTGCTATCAAGTGAAAATATCATACGTCTTACATCAAGAAGTGAATCCTGCTCGGTCTGTCTATAGTTTTGCTGTACTTTTATAAGAACAGAACACAACTGTTCAAGTTCGTTAAGCTGTCTTTCAAGTGCCGACTCAACTGATACGAGGCTTTCAAATACATCTTCACAAGAAACAGCTTTCAGCACCTTTATCTTTTCTATCGCAGACGCTATACAATCGCACGCCTGTCTGTATTTTAAAATACTCTCCCCAAGTTCATCATCTGATAAAATTATATCTTTCATTTTTTATCTCCTCTGTAAATCAAAAAGAAAAATCACTTAATTTTTCACTTTTTACGGTTTCTTTTTCTTCGCAGGTATGTTCATATTTTTCAATAAGTTTTAAAATATATGACTGCATATCATCAAAAGCGGATGTGTACAACTTAGCTGACGGTGTATCCCACACTTTGATAAGTTCCTCATTTATTTGTCCGAGTTTTGATGATATATTTTTCAGTTTTTCAAAGTTTTCGGAAAGATTCATACTGTTCCTCCGATACTGCGTATTATATTTTTTTCGTTTTCATTGTAGTTCTCACAGATACGCATAAGCACATCTGCATAATCACTTATCATACTGCCACAATCAGCAAGAGCACCGTTATCATCTATATTTCCTGATATTTCAGAAACTATCGCATTCCATTCATTACTTTTGCTGTATAGTTCAAGTGCCAGTTCATACATCTTATCTGTACAGATCTTCATACTGATCTACCGCCTTTTTCAGGATATGCTCTGTTTCCTCAGAAAGAGAAAACATTTTATGATATATTTCTACGGCTTTCTGCTCAAAAAGCTCTGCACTTTCCGACTGCCATGATTCACGCAAAATGCTGTTAGCCTGCCCCAGAAGCCCGATACTGTCATTTATATCTTTTATTAATTCTTCGGATGTTTTTTTCAAAAGCATTCACACTCCCTGTCAGATGAGCATAAGCCTGTCGCCGCTCTTTATTCCATAGTCTTCAAGTTTCCTGCTGCTCTCCAGAGGATAACCATATCTTTCGCTCACAAGATCTAACTTACTACGCTTTGAAAACAGTTTATTATCTGACTCATATTCGGATATTTCATCTAAAATACTGTCTATAACAGACTGTATTGTCATTTCTTTGCAAAGTACAAAATCATATGTTCTTGATACACACGGACATATAACTTCTACGATTACCGAATTTTTATTCATAACTATACTCCGCTAATATTTCTCTTACTTCTTCAATACTGCATTCTCTGTCTGTATTTTTTTCAAATACAAATTCATTCAGCCCGAACTCATCAAAACATTCATAAAGTTCATCTTTATTTCGCAACGGGGTTACAAGAAATTCATCCGAAATTCTTTCGCTGAGTCTCAGAATCACTATGAACTCTTTACAGCAGTAAACCCACAAGCTATAGCCACTGTCTGCAAAAATTATCTGTGCATCATACATTTTCTTTATGATACACTCTATGCCACGCTCAACCGTTACCTCATTTTTCATAAAAGTTACGAGTCCTTTTCGATGCAGATCTTTGGCAATTTTACGATGTTCATTCTCATCTATATAAACTGCTCCGAAACTTTGACCAAGAGTATTTACATCACCGAAAAAATCGAGTAAAAATATAAGTTCTTTCTTTTTTAACCTGTATGATACAACCATCAGAATATATTCTCCTTTAGCGAACTTCCCATATAGTTTTTTATCTGAGCCGAAAAATTTCGTGAAAAGAAAACTGTCGAACCATCATCCATAAGTATTGTTCGTTCACGATAATTTACCATCTTGATAAAATTTGTGTTTACTACCATACTGCGATGAATTTTTATAAAATACTCCGGCATACTTTTCATAACAGTTTCAAGTGAATCATAAAATTCATACTGCTGGGATTCTGTATAAAACAATATCTTTTTGCTGCGTACCTCTATGAGCATGATCCTGCAAAAAGGAACGCTGTACTCTATTCCTCTCGACTTGAAGTTGTAGACAAGACTCTCTGTTTGTGTACAGTTTCTTTCGTAGTCGGCATATATTTCATTCATAACCTTCTCTACGCCGCTCTCACCTGAGCTTTCAAGTAAAAGTCCTGACGGACGTACAGCAGACATATTTATCTGAAATATTTCTTCGACTGACTCTGTAACAACTACAACATAACTTAAATCGTTTATCGACTTGATATGTTCTGAGAGCATTATCAGATACGAATCATTTTTCAGCATATAGAGCGAAGTATCTGTAAAAGAACTTATCATCGTACACATATCTGTGTGATCTGAATAGCATTCTTTTTTGTTACAATCTCTTCCTGAATTTTTAAGATAATGTGTACATTTTTTACTCAGTTCATCTGCCTTGTCCTGTTCCTTGTCATAAAAAAATATACTAAGCATTTTCCTTACCTTTCCTATATGATCTGAATATCATAAATGCTTCTTTTTCCTTATATATGCTTCCCTCATCAAGAGACGAAACAAATGTTATTCCCAGACCCTCACCATTTTTCCAGAACACTTCTGTTATCCCGCTCATATCTTCTTTATATTCTTCATCATAAATATTTCTGAGAAAATCGTCCATATCATTTATCATAACAACAATTTCCTCTCCGTCATGTTTTCCACACTCTTTTTTTCTGCTGTTTCTTGCAGAAAACTCATCTTTTAATTTGTAGAGCATAGAACACAGACCATCTATTCCCTTGAAAAGAATGATGTTTTTCTGTAAAAGAATTTCTTTTGGAATATCATTTTTTTCAAACCACATGATAACCTGTGGTGTACTTTTGGATATTTCAAGAACAGTTTTAAAATAATCGCTGCTATTTATTTTTCCAAGATCACAACAAAAACCAGATATCTGCAATCCGGTATATACCTCATTCTGAATCTCATTTTCAAGAGGATATTTTCTTTTTATAAACTCTGTTTTCTCTTTTAAAAGATGCTTTCTTTTCTTGCCGTTTTCACTTACGCACACAGCAGCCTGAAACTCCAGCAGTTTACCGTTCTCCATTAAAAATCCCCTGCCCGGAATCATCGGAACAGAAAACTCCGGACGAATGCCAAAGAGTTCGCTGTATTCTGTTCTGTCAGACTGACGCAATGCAATAACCGTATCAAAATTATTACGTACACGAAATTTCATGTCCGATGCATGATTTACCGTAACAATAAAATATATGCCGTACTTTGCCGACTCTCTTGTTATCCTTACAAAATCATCTTCGTACTCAGGATACATTTCCTTGAACACATGATACCCGTCAAAAAATACAAACTCTGCTGTAACATCATACTTTTCTTCTGTATACTCCGAAAATGACGTACATCCGACAGACGAAAACAGATTTCTTCTTCTGTCAATTTCCGCTTTTGAGTTTTTAAAAAATAAAGAAAGTGTTTCTTCAGATATTTCGGTATGCACTCCCCTGCAATGCGGAAGTTCGGAAAATATATCAAACAAACCGTTTGTAAAATCAAAAATTTCTGTTTTCAGAACATCAGGTGAATGATTGAGCATGATATCATACAAGATGGTATGCATAAGTGTAGTCTTTCCGCTTCCTGTGTTTCCTGCCACAAGAATATTTGAAAGTTTTGTATCATATACTTCAGACGGATGTATATCCTGTTTATGAGGATCATCAGTAAAACCAAAGCGACAGACAAGACGACTTTCTTTACTTCTTTCATACTGTAAAAAATCTTCATATAAAATTAATTCCGGTAGCGGATTGCACCACAGTTTTCTGGCAGACGGTATATTATTTTTCTGACACGTCCTTATAATATGACGTACTGTCATATCGAGCTGTGTCGGCAAATCTCCTGTATGAATCGGTGAAAATCTTACGACAGACGATGATGCATCAATGTCTATCATGCGTATACCGTCTTCCTGAATCAGATCATCATACACAGCTCCTGCATAACCGGTCTGTATCATCTCAAAGATCTCATCATTTCCCACCTGCACACAGGCACGTCCGACTACCGTTATTTTGGACGCTTCAGGTCTTTTGAGCATTCCCATACTATCCGACTTATCCTGAACTTTAAGACATAATCTGAAACGTGAATTTCCCCATATCTCATCATCAACAACGCCTGACGGCTTTTGAGTTGCGAGGATAAGATGAAGGCCAAGACTTCTTCCGATACGTGCTGTACTCACCAGACTGCTTATAAACTCGGTTCGCTCTTTTTTTAACTCTGCAAATTCATCTACTATTATTATAATATGCGGACATGATTCATCTGCTTTTCCCTGCCTGAACAGTTTCATATATGTATCAATGTGATTTACACCATACTTTTTGAAGAGTATCTGCCTTCTTTTTATTTCGCTGCTCAGGGAAATGAGTATACGTCTTATCTGATCATAGCCACTCGACAAAGACTCTGTAAGATTTGTTACCACACCGGATGTGTGCGGAAGTTTTTCAAATATATCTGACATTCCACCGCCCTTGTAATCTATAAGAACAAAGGCAAGTTCATCAGGATGATATCTCAAAGCAAGCGATACAATGAGCGTTACAAGTGCCTCTGATTTTCCTGAACCTGTAGTACCGGCAACAAGTCCGTGAGGACCATGCTTCTTCTCATGCATATCCAGATAAAATCTCTTTCCGTTTGCACCTACACCGATACAGGCGCTTATTCCGTCATCAACTCTGTTTATTTTATAATTTTTCATTATATTAAAATCATTGGGATTTCTTACTGACATCATATCAAAATATGATATTTCCTCAGGAACAGGTTGATTTATTTCTTTTCGTTCATCACAAGCAGCCAGAAGCCTTCCTGCAAATGAAGACGCAACATCAGAAGTAACACTTTCAAAACTGTCAACTTTTATTTTTTTATCATTACTTATATAATGAATTATCTTATCTGTTATATAAATTATGGTATCACAGCCTGACGGAAGATTTGACTGCTTGTGATACATCAGGATAAACGTAACTCCGAGATTTTCACTATGGTTTATGTACTTCTGTACCGCCTCATCTTTAAAAATTTTATTGTCGGAACAGAAAACAACATAGTGCGGAAAAAATCGGCCCTCGTAACCTTCTTTTCTCTGTCTGAGTCTTTCGCTCAATTTTTCCGTAAGATTAAAGAGTACATTTTTATATGACTTATCCGTACAAGCAGTAAAACGTTCACACATATCATCGGAAAAAGAATGAGGAAACCAACGCATAAAACTGAAATATCCGCTTTCAGAAAGGTTGAAGAACGTTACAAACTTTACATCCTCGTGTGAAACCAGAGATGAAATCTGCACGGCCATTGCAGAAGCTGTTTCATATACATCTTCTTTTTCACCTACTATACCTATGACTCTGTGAATAGCAAGTTCCATAATAACAGGAACATTTTTAAGAATGCAATACTTTTTTACAAAATCATAATCTGACTTATCACTTACAACTATTTTATCAGATATATCACATTCACCCGTACCTATACGTATCTTCAGAAAATCAGAGTCATTTTTATTTTTTATAAAACGAAAAATATTTTTAGTATCTGTGAAGTTTACGCTGCTCTTGTATCTTGTTTCAAGATATCCTGTATAATCAGCTATTTTCCTCAAAATGATATCTTCGGAAGATTTTATAAAATCTTCTCTTATACGACTGTTTTCCAGTTTGACATTCTTTTCTTCGTTTTTATTTTGCATATGTGAAGCAAGCAAAGTCACCGCTGAAAGAAGAGCAGACGAACCCAGAAACATCATACCCATACCCACAGCACCCATATCTTTGTTTATATATGCCATTGCAGCGGTAAGGATCGCAGCCGAAGGAAACACTGCTGAAAAAATATTTCCGACAGATATCTGTGATATATTTTTATTTTCAATATACTGCGGCTTTCCGATACAAACAGAAAATTCGTCACAGGAAACATCCTGCACATCATTTTCAGGAAAATAGTTTATTTTTGAAAAATCTTTTGAATCAGGCGCATATTCGTCAGTATGCAAAGCAAGTGAAACAGTAACGTCCGGCGTATTGCTTACCGCAATAACATTTCCGAGAAAAATTATTTTAGTACCGAATATATATATGGTATCAAACATACTGAGTAATGTTTTTTCATCCGCCCTTTTACTATTTATATATATACCGTTTGTACTTGAATCTGTCACAACATACCCCTGCTCTGTCTTTTCGATCACACAGTGTCTGTGACTTACCAACTCATCAGAGATACATATATCACACCCGTAATCATTTCCGACTGAAATAAAATCAGAACATATATACTTAGAAAAATCATGAACATTTCCATCAATCGAACTAACCGTTACAACAAAAGAAACAGCGGTATTTCTTACACTGACATTTATTATTTTGTCATCACGGAGTTCCGTACTGCCACTTTCGCCTGTTGAAATCTGAATATACTTATTTGACAACATACGCCATACGCCGTCTATAACTTCAAACTCAAGAATGCATTCTTCTGAGCTCATCTCATGGGTTATATCAACTGTATGCCTGCCGTTTCCCATTGAAGGCAGTGTATATTCCATTATCCGTTCTTTAAAGTTTAAATATAATGTATAAAGCATATTACTAACCTACCTGATAAATTTTCTCATACGCTCCCTGAAATGTTTGCCAATATTTATTATATAATATAATTAAATATATGTCAATTTTATTTTTTTCGATATCATAACACTATTTTCTCAATTTTAGTAAAAAAATAAATCATGCACAAAAAACACTTGAAAAAACCATCAGAATGTAGTATAATTATTATAATAATATCCCGAGTTTTGCAGTTGTTCGAACAAAAACAGCCTCTAACCAACGTAGGTACGTTTTTTAGAGGCTGTTGATATTTTTCTTGAATAGTAGTTATTTTTGTGGTGATTAATGGCGTTTGCTATTTTTTTGTATTGTCCTCATTTTCTGCTTTGTAATGAAATTGAAATCTGTTCTAAATCCACATATATCATGTAAATCATCTGTAATTCTGTTTCTTTCATAAAGAGGCATATAGCCTTGTTCTTGAATATCTGCAAAGTTTATCGCTTTGAGAGTATCAAGTATTTCATCACAGGTGTATTTTTTATTAAGTTTCTTTTCGAGAAGCTTGTAAATTAAAAGAGCGAGGAAGCACACAAGAAAATGAGAAGTAACACTTTGTTCAGTCCTAACATAAACTGGTCTGGCTTGAAAATCGGTTTTAAGATTACGGAAACAAGCTTCAATTTGCCATCTTCCTTCACTAACATTGATAATTGTTTTCGGATCATCGTCCAGAAGGTCAGTGCATAACGCATATAAACCATCATATCTTGATTCTTCTGCAATTTTTTCTTCATCAAGTGTATAAACTTTTTTGTCGGCAACTTCACCTTGATTTGTTACTGCAATCTGACTAATAAAGCGAGCTGGATCATTTGGATTTTTTCTAGTTCTTTTATGTTTACCTTCAGCTAACATTTTGTTAGCTCTTTCAATTTGTTTTTCACGGATTGTTTTTTGATACATAGCATACTTAGGAGAGTAAGTTACAATTAAATTTTGGTGGATTCGTTTTGGGGTATATGGATCTTCTTTGTAATAAACATCTTTATCTTCAGGATCAATTTTTGAGATATCTTCGATTTCTTTTCCATCTGATAATCTTCTGAATCCTCTATTATCCAAAGCCCATTCTTTTTCCTCTTTTTTTAATTTTTTTATCGACTGAGTAACAATAAAACTTCTTTCTCCGATATTATTGAATTCACGAATGGATTCAGAACCGAGTCCTGCATCACTACAGTAAATAAATTTGTGACAGCCAAAGTCTCTGATAACCGTCTGTTCTAGCGGTTTTAGTGACTTTTGTTCGTTTTGATTTCCCGGAAACAATGAAAATGCGAGAGGAATGCCATCGCCATCAGTAAACATACCCATTTGTATGATGGGATTGGGACGGTGTTCTTTGCTTTTACCATATCTCTTATCACCATCTTCCTGCTCAATTTCGAAGTAATAATTAGTGCAGTCATAGTAAAGGATTTTGTTACTTCTTTTAGTTGTTAGCAAACTGTTTTTATATACTTCAGACTGAATGAAATCACATTCATCGGCAAGTACAGAAAGTGAACGATATACGTCATAAAGACTATAACTAGGTCTTTCAAGAAGATTTTGAGCTGTTTTAAATGATGAACGCTTACTGTTGGGTTCAAGTATTCTGGTGTATATCAAATCGGAAAGAATCGCATTTAAATCATATTCGAATTTATGTTTTGATTTAATTCGTTTGCATATGTAATCGAGCTTAAGGTCGTAGTAAATTGATTGAGGGAATAAATATCCGCCAAGGAAAAACTTTTTCTGATTGTATTCCATTTGTTCGTTGGCTTTAAACGTTATTACAACATTGTTTGTTTCTTTTTCAGCTTTATATTTTTCCGTTTCAATTCTAACCTGTTCCTTAGCCCATGCGATAACACCATCTCTGTCCGTTCCAAGTGTTTCACATAATTCTGTAAGTTTTCCAAGCTTACGAACCGTTGTGGTTGATGATTTACCCTGATTATTTTTATATGATTTTTGTATGTATAATGATTCTGAATTTTTTGATCCTGAAATAGTAAGTTTCATGTTTAACCGCCTCCGAAATGTATTATTAGGGTACTACTTACTATTATACCACAAATACTTGAAAATAGCTACTATTTAAATGAAATTTGTTGACAAAAAAATCGCCCTATTTATGGGCTTTATGACGAATATTTTTTTTATGAACTGCAAAACTCCCGTAAAAAAATAAATCATGCACAAAAAACACTTGAAAAAACCATCAGAATGTAGTATAATTATTATAATAATATCTATACAGCATATGTATTTAATATTAAATCAATTACACTACAATGCTTAGACACAATAATAATGTGCTGAAAGGAATGAAATTTTATGAAGATTGACTTACATTGCCATACATCGCTTTCTGATGGATCACTTGGAATAGAAGACGTAATTGCTCAGGCAAAGCGTACCGGTATAGATTTTCTTTCTATAACAGATCATGATACGCTAGCATCATTTTCACGTGCAAATATTCTCGGCGAAAGATACGGCGTAAAGATAATGCAGGGCGTTGAAATGTCTGCATGGGACAAAGAACGTAACCAAAAAGTACACATTCTCTGCTACGCTCCCAAAAAGCCCGATCGTCTTGAAGGCCTTTGCCTCAAGTGTTGCGAAATCAGAAAATCATGTTCAAAGGAAATGATCGAAAATGTTATGAAACGTTTTCCGATAACCGAAGAAAGCGTACTTAAACACGCAACAGGAAGCAAGAGCATCTTCAAACAGCACATAATGAGAGCTTTGATCGATTATGGATATGCACTTGAATTTTACGGTGAACTCAACGACGAACTTTTTAATCTCAAAAATGGTACCTGTCTTGTTGAGCGTGAATATCCTGACGTAAAGTTTGTGCTTGAACTTATCAAGTCTGCAAGAGGTGTTTCTGTAATGGCACACCCTGTTCAGTATGATAACATTGAACTTCTTGAAGAACTTGCCTCAGAAGGAAAAATAGACGGCGTTGAAGTATATCATTATACTGCTGATCAGGCAGCTCAGAAAAAATTACTTGAAATAGCCGAAAAATACAATCTTATCGTTACAGGCGGCTCTGATTTTCACGGACTTTATAATGCTCAGCCTACTTATCTCGGAAGTAATCTTACCACAAAAGAAAACTTTGACAGGATCATCAAGCTTTCAAACAAAAGAGCATCTGTATAAATTTTAAAAAGAGGGTTTAAAAAAATGGACATTATGGAATCAGCCTTATTAAAACATAAGGAATGGAACGGAAAAATTGAAATCATCTCAAGAACTCCCATAAACAGCAGAGATGAACTTTCACACGCATACACACCGGGCGTTGCTCGTCCCTGTCTCGAAATACAAAAAGATCCTGATCTTTCATACCAGCTTACACGCAGAAATAATCTCGTTGCTGTTATAACAGACGGTACAGCTGTTCTCGGACTTGGAAACATCGGACCGCTCGCAGCTATGCCTGTTATGGAAGGTAAATGTGCACTGTTTAAGGAATTTGCGGATGTTGATGCTTTTCCTCTCTGTGTTGATTCAATGGATACCGATGAAATAGTAAGAACTATCGAACTTATCGGAAAAAGTTTCGGCGGAATAAATCTTGAAGATATTTCTGCTCCAAGATGTTTTGAAATAGAACGTCAGCTCAAGGAAAAACTAGATATACCTGTATTTCACGATGACCAGCATGGTACAGCTGTTGTTGCAAGTGCTGCTATGATAAACGCTGCAAAAGTTGCACAGAAAAACATCAAGGATATGACACTCGTTATAAACGGCGCGGGCGCTGCCGGAATAGCTATTGCAAAACAGTTCATTTCTCTCGGTATAGGAAACATAATCATGGTTGATCTGGCAGGTATCATCTGCGACGGTGACGAATTTACAAATCCGTCTCACTACGAAATTGCAAAGGTAACCAACAAGAACAAGATAAGAGGTACTCTAAGTGATGCAATGAAAAATGCTGATGCATTTATAGGTGTATCAAAGCCAAATCTTGTTACAGCTGAAATGATAAAGTCAATGGCTGACAAACCTATAATATTTGCAATGGCAAATCCTACTCCGGAAATTATGCCTGATGATGCAAAGGCCGCAGGTGCATTTATAGTAGGTACAGGACGCAGTGACTATCCAAACCAGATAAACAATGTTGTTGCCTTCCCTGGTATATTTAAGGGTGCGCTTGCAGTAAGAGCCAAGGATATAAACGAAGAAATGAAACTTGCTGCAGCATATGCTATTGCAGACTCTGTTCCTGCTGACAAGCTCAATGCTGACGGTATTCTCCCTGATCCTTTTGACAGAGAAATCCCTAAGGCTGTAGCCCGTGCAGTTGCAGACGCCGCAATAAAATCAGGTGTAGCAAGAGTAACTGAATACAGCATCTGAAAACATGTATAATAAATAAAGACAATCCGCACACCGACTCTGATATAAAAACAGAATCGGTGTGTAACATATTTAAGATAAAGAGGTAAAGATCATGACTATAAACTACACTCCAAGAGGCGTATGTTCAAGAAACATAAGCTTTGAACTTGAAAATGGAATAATTTCAAACGTAAAATTTACAGGTGGCTGTCACGGAAATCTTCAGGGTATATCAAAACTTGTCGAAGGAATGCCGGCAGAAGAAGTAATCAAAAGACTTGAAAACATAAACTGTAACGGAAAGGGAACATCATGTCCGGATCAACTGGCAAGAGCGATAAAAACAAATCTATGATGTTTTACATTAGCAGTCCGGTCATAAAATTAGCCTGTGCTATTGTTTGCGTATTTGTTTTATGGTTCTTTTTTATGCCGATAAAGCTTGGAATAACTAATATAGGAAATGTATTTGGCATTTTTATAGCATCGGTATTACTGATTTATTTTGTACTGAACAAACCCGTCTGCAAGCTCATAACACAAATCTGCACAAACAGATTCGGGAAAGCGGTCGTCTTTTTATTTGTCGGATTTCTGATAACAGGATTTATAACAGCAATTATAATGTCAGGTTTTATGATAGGTGCAATTGCAGACAAGCCTGAAAATTCACGGCCTGCAATTCTTCTCGGCTGTAAGGTAAACGGTTCTTACCCAAGTCTTATGCTCGGAAGAAGGCTTGATGCTGCGTATGAATATCTTACAGAATTTGAAGACGCTGTTATAATCGTTTCGGGCGGACAAGGTGACGGAGAAGATATTTCAGAAGCTGAGTGCATGAGGAAATATCTTGTAGACAGAGGCATCGATAAAGAACGAATATTTTCTGAGGACAAATCGGAAGATACTTATCAGAACATTAATTTTTCAAAAAAGATTCTTGAAGAAAACTCACTCGGTAATGAAGTTGTTATCATAACCGATTCATTTCACCAATTCAGAGCCTCGCTTATTGCAAAAGATGCAGGACTTGATGTAAACGCTGTTTCTGCAAATACACCATCATATTTACTGCCTACTTACTGGGTACGTGAATGGTTCGGTATTGTAGAACAGATAGTATTTAAATGACTAAAAAACGCCACAGGTAATGGGCGATAGCCATAAAGAAGTAAATCCAGAGAAGAAAGCAGTCTTCTCTGGATTTTGTTTTATATTCATCAAGACCACAAATCATAATTTATTGATTTGTGGTCTTGATGAATACTTATCCAAAATATTTTATTCCATCGTCTTTATATCTTTTCAAAATCCATTTATTAAATTTCCATGTATTTTCGGTTTTCTTTTCATAATCAGCTGTATAGTTGACTCTTGTGAAATTAGCAACTGTTCCGTTTTCATAAAGAAATATGTAATCTTCCAGGCATTCAGGAGCTGTACTTGCCAAAACATTGTCCGAACTTACACTAACCGGTAATCCCTCAATATAAGATGCAGAAATTATATGATTCTGATCATCGTATTTGTATGTTGAAACCCTTATCAGATATGATGAACCCCGGTCATACTTATACTTATTGTTCATATCCATATAACAAACAATATATTCATAAGGAAGTCCATCTTCATTTCGGATTTCAATAGAAAGACTATACATATTGCCGTTATCAGTCATATAGCAGATACCTACAATCATATCATCCGTTTCAATGAAGAATTTCTCCATACACAGTTCTCCGTCAAGTCCATAAAATTGAGAAATAACAGGTTCCTTTTTTAAATAATAATGCAAAGAGGTACACGACTTTTTTCTCGGCTCTTTGGGCAGTATTTTTCTTGCTTCTTGTGTATTGTCTGCTAATTCATTTACAAAGTCAGGAGCATATGCTTCTCTCCATCCGTTACACCAAAATTCTTCTTCAAAATCCAAAGAAACGCTATTTTTCAAGTTGAAATATTCGTTCTGATATTTGTGCATCATATCAGATACAAGTGTTTGAACGTAAACAATTCTATCTCTGTCAATCATTAATATCATCACCTTTACAAATTCAAATTTATCGGTCAGTTAATTATAGCACGGATGACATATTAAGTCAATGACATAAGTAACGCAAAGCCACTCCAAAAGCCGAAACCATGCACGAAAAGCTACAGCGGTATCAGAAAAAAACTGACAGGCAGAACGCCAACCGACCTTACCGAAGCAGAGATAAAGGGGCGAGATAATCGCCCCATAACCTCAAAAACAGCCCTATCCACACACATAGTGGATAAGGCTGTTATAAATTCATAATATGCGTAAAACTGAAAGTTTACGGTTCTCTATAAATTGCAATTATCTCTCAATGTTTATTTGAAATTCTTCTTCCGTCAGCATATCCCTATCTGTACGTTCACTACATTTTTTACATCGCATGAAATGAAAGGCAGATGAATATCTGCGATGCCACCCAACTGGAAAGAAAATATGGTTATCTTCCCCTGGAATTAAAATATGTTCGGCTATTGTTTCAAAGCACCTGCGGCAAAGCCATTTTTCATGATATTTTACATCGGTATAGCTTTCACCAATTTGGATACAAAGAGAAGAATACCAACGACCTTTGTAGAGAAATATCGTTGGAAACAGATGTTTATCAAAATGTTGTTCTGCTACGTCAATGTTGTACTGAAAAGCTTCCACATAAACATTGGGCAAATTTAATTCCCCCATGAGATTGGTGTCGGACAGCAGGAGTTTCGCATTTTCAGGGGTAAAAATATATGTTTTCACCCCTTCTATTTTTACCTCTTCCTTTGCATATTTCATACATTACCTCTATAAACTTCAAATTTATCGTTCAGTTAATTATAGCACGGATGACATATTAAGTCAATGACATAAGTAACGCAAAGCCACTTTTGACATCAACATCAAAAGTGGCTTTTAATACTTCTATACGACTATCGCATTAAAGCTGTGGCGTTTTTGTTATCATATCAATCATAACAGAAACTCTATAAGAAATTCTGCATATTCATCAGGCAGTGTATCACATAATATCAAGGCATATCTTTTATGAGTCTGCAAATATTTTTGGTATACAGAAATATCTTCAAACAAAGACTCTGTACTGCGTAAAACATCACAGGCTACAATTATCTTTATTTTCTGACTTATATTGTTATCTGAAAACAAAGCGTCAACAACAGTACAGTCAAACCAATAAAGATATTCGTCATTTTTTTTGTGAATAAAAAATGCTTTCAATAATTTTTGATGAAGTCTGTACCCTATCATATTTTCAGACGGTATATATACATGTTTACCGGATATTTCAATACGATGCAAATTGGTACAGCAAACAGAAAATATTTCTGAACACGGAATACTGCTATGATAAACATTTTCCCATCTTTCAACGGAAACACTCTCCAGTTCTCTTATACATACAGCATATTTTTCAAACCTCACAGGACTATCTGATTTTATTTCAAGTGTTCTTGTACTGTATGCTACCGAATATGAAGGCAGAATACTTCCATTAAGATACAAAACTGTTTTGTTATCATCACAGCTTTTTAATGTTAGATATCCATTATATTTTTTTCCGTCAGAATACTTCACATCAATGCATTCGGGAAAATAACACCCTTTTGTTCCTTCAGGAACAATTAATCTGCACTGCAACAAGTTCCTGACATGAAAAAGCAAAACCACTCTCAATCTCTTTTATCCCATCGGCAATAATAATCTCTTTGACTTTGCTCTGACGAAAACATTCACCTTTTATTTTTTTGATTGAACCCGGAATCTCAACAACATCTATATCGGCTCTGTAAAAGATGTTACCTCTTATTTCATTTACGATATATCCGCCTATTTCAGACGGAATGATTATATCATATGGTTCTTCTACAGTCTTTACCAAACCACGATATTTGTCATAAATATTTATATATCTCTTTTTACTGCCATCATCACGGCTTTCTTCAATAAGTACTAATAATTTTTTATCTATAGAAAAATAATCAAGCATAAGTATATTTCCGTCAAGAATTATTTCTGTATCATAAAAATCCACTGTATCACTTTCCAATACAGCCGAATATACTTTATTCCCATATTTATCAAACAGAAATCTTGTTTCTGTCATATTTTCATCCAGACTCTCTGCATAGACATACTCTTCTTTTTCAATCCAAGCATAATCTATACCATCAACATACACACTTATACTTTCACCATCATTAACAATAACAAGTTCGTTTTTCTCTTTTTCTACTATACACTCCATAAAAAAACACCTCATTTTATTTATATATATATTTCAGCAATTTGTTTTATTATACCATACAAATTAACAATTGTCTATCTTTCTGCTTAATTCTAAAATGACATTTTTGTTATTTTACAGTCACTGCATAGTCACTTTTATATGATATAATAAAATCATTCCGGAAAGCACGTAACGAAAAAACATAAAAAATATTATGAGGTGAAATACAAATGAACGTTTTTAATAAAATAACTCTCGAATCACTCAAAAAAAATAAAATGCGTACACTTGTTACTATTATAGGAGTTATGCTTTCAACGGCACTTATATGTGCTGTTACAACCTCTGTTTCAAGTATTTCAGATTATGCTTATGAAAATATAAGCTACACTGAAGGCAGTTGGCACGGCGGAAATATAAATGCAGACAAATCAATACTCGATACAGTTTCATCATCGGATAAAATAGAAAGCTATGTATACGGTCAACAAATCGGATATGCAGATATAGAAAGCGAAAATGAATACAAACCTTATCTGTACATTCTCGGTACAAGCGATAACTTTGAAGATGTAATGCCTGTACATATTATTTCAGGTCACTATCCAGAAAACAGCAATGAGATACTTCTGCCCGAACACTTAGCAACTAACGGAAATGTTCACTATAAAGAAGGAGATACAATTACGCTCGATACTGGAAAACGTATTACTTCAGACGGATACGAACTTGGTCAGTTTAATCCTTTTTTAATTGATTCCGAAGACACTGATATCTCAGAAACAGAGATACTTACTGATCTGCGCTCACATACTTATACAGTTTCGGGATTTTATGAAAGACCTGTATTTGAAGAATATTCTGCTCCCGGATATACAGCCCTGACACTCGATGACAAAACAGCGTCAGACAGATACGATATATATTTTAATATGAAAAAACCAAAAGAAACATATACTTTCACCTCAGAACTTGCACAAATCGGTACAGATGTGGCATATGTCGAAAACGACACACTTCTTATGATTCTCGGCGTATCAAATTTTGACGGATTTTATTCTCTGCTTTACGGCTTCGCTACAATAGTTATCATACTTGTAATTTTTGGTTCTGTTTCTCTTATATATAACGCTTTCTCCATTTCAGTATCGGAAAGAACAAAACAGTCAGGTCTCCTTTCTTCTCTTGGTGCTACTAAAAAACAGATAAAAAGCACTGTACTTTTTGAAGCACTCACAGTAAGTGCTGTCGGCATTCCGGCAGGTATAATAGTAGGAATTATCGGTATAGGAATAACACTCAAATCTATCAGCAAAACAATTGATTCATTTGCTATGTTACCGATATCTCTGGATTTATCTGTATCATGGCAGGCAATACTTTCAGCTTGTGTAATAGCACTTGTTACTATACTTATTTCTGCATGGATACCTTCAAAAAGAGCTGTAAAAGTTTCTGCTATACAGGCTATCAGACAGAACATGGATATTAAAAACACTAAAAAAGAAATAAAAACTCCTGCTCTTATCTCAAAAATATTTGGTCTTCCCGGAACACTTGCTCATAAATATTTCAAAAGAAACAAGAAAAAATACCGCTCCACAGTTTTAAGCCTCTTTATGAGCATAGTACTCTTTATCTCGGCATCTGCTTTTTGCGAATGTCTGATAAAAACATCAGAACTTGGATTTGCAACATACGGATATGATATATCATACTCTGCATACGTAAATAATTTTAAAGAAATCACCCCTGAAGAACTTCTTGAAATGATAAAAAAAGAAGAAACAGTGGACAAAGTTGCCTACGCATTCCGTGTTACAAAAACCGCAGGCATATCACCAGAACATCTGACAGATGACGCACTTTCCCGTGTCCAAAAAGCAGACAGCAACTCTGAAACCGAAATACCTGCATCTGTTTACTTTATCGATGAACATTCATTTGACAGTTTACTTGATGAGTACAACCTTGATAAAGAAAAATTCAGCGATACTTCTTCTCCTCTCGCTGTTACCATAGACGACAGTGAATACTATGATATTGAAAACGAAAAACTTGTTGAGATAAAATATATAAACTCTGATAATTTTGATGTATCTATGGATTTTCCAAAAACTATAGACGGATATATATGCATTGATTTTGAATATGATGAACACGGAGAATATTTTTACATATACAGAAATATAAATGACTCCGATGATATCATGAAACTTACAAAGGAAGAAGCGCTCGCAAAAACTACATTAAAATCGGGAAAAACAATACACGAACGTCCGTACTTCATATCCGATTCGGGCGAACCAATTTCGCTTATATACCCTGAAAGCATGAGAAATCACATATTTGAAAATATCACATCAGGTTTTTCAAGTTACTCTGACTACAATTACAAAATAACAGCTTCAGATCATAAAGCCTGCTTTAACGCACTTTCAAAACTTTTGGAAGAAAACGGATTTTCAGACGATTACCTCCATGACTACGCAGAAAATGTAGAACAGGAACGCAGTATGGTGTCTGTTATAAAGGTTTTTGCATACGGATTTATTATAATGATATCACTTATCGCAGTAGCAAATGTATTTAACACAATTTCTACAAACGTAATACTCCGCAGACGTGAATTTGCAATGCTCCGCTCTGTAGGTATGACAAACAAGGGATTTAATAAGATGATGAATTATGAATGTCTGCTTTACGGAACAAAAGCTCTGATGTACGGACTGCCTGTTTCATTTATAATGACATATTTTATAAACAATATTGTCGCAGACAGTATTTTAACAGATTTTATTTTCCCGTGGAGTGCTGTTATCATCTCTGTACTTTCAGTATTTTCAATAGTATTTATAACTATGATGTACTCGATGCAGAAAATAAAAAAAGACAATACAATAGAAACACTTAAAAACGAAAATATATAACTTACAAAACTACGGCATCCCATTTAAAGGTGTCGTAGTTTTGTGTCTTATTTTGCAAATTCCATTTTCACCTTGAATTTTTCAGAAAAATTATGTATAATAAACATATATTACACGTAAAAATTGTGTTTTTCCACAAACTTAAAAAATTTTTGAAAAAATCCAACATTTCGGGCTTCTGAATTGTTATACTTATGAAAGCTTTCAAACGAGGTGATGTTTTTGGAAAATAGCAACCTTAACGATCTACTCCGGAGAATAAAAGAAAAAGACATGACCGCACTCGAAGAAATATATTCTGCTATGAAAAACTGTGTTTACGGCCTGGCATTTACATATACCAAATCTCACAGTGACTCAGAAGATATAGTTCAGGATACATTTCTGACTGTGTGGAAAAAGTGCAATACATATAGTGAAAACAATCCTAAAGCATGGATAATGACTATCGCAAAAAATCTGTCTATAAACTGCATAAAGAAAAATAAAATAAATCTGGAACTTGATGAAAATATAAGCTATAATGAAAACTTTGAAAGTACTGCAAATACAGAAATGATAAAATCTATGCTTTCAAATCTTAAAGATGCAGAGTGCAAGATAGTTGTTATGTACTCTCATGGATTTTCTCATGCAGAGATAGCAGAAGTTCTCTCATTGCCATGCTCTACTGTAAGATGGAAATACAGAAACGCAATAAAAAAACTTATGAAACTGAGCGGAGGTGGAAAAAATGACTGAAAAAGAAATACTTGAAAGTATCAGAAATGAGTTTGACAATATGGCTCCTGATAATTTTAAGAGTATTGAAAATAAAATAAGAAAAAAAACAATATCATTTAAAATCATTTTGAAATCAGCCGTTGCCGCCGCAATACTTGCCTTGCCTGTTGTGACCGTAAAGTATACAAACAGTCTTAATCCTTTAGACCCACAGAATAAACCTATTGCTGAAATAACAACAGTCGTATCTCATAAAAAAACTACACCATTTTCGGAGTCTGTTACGTATACAACAACTGATACCACGACCGCTATACCTAAAACAGAAATCTATTTTACCGATACAGGAACACCAACAGGTACGATAGATACGACTTTTACACAGGAACTTCAATCAGATACTGCCTTATCCGAAAATATCGATACATCTTCAGTCATATCGTATATGACAACACCGTCACTTACGATATCAGAAAGTCAGAGTACCGATATAAATCATGAAATCGACAGTGATGTAACTACAGACAAGACAACAATATCCAAAACAACTGAAAAAACTGTACCGGACACAAGTATACAGCTGGCTACCACTATTACAACTACTACACTCAAAACAGAACATACCACAACCGGATACGCCGATACCGATATTTTTATCGAATCAACATCCGCTACCAGACCATCAACAACTACTGTGGCAATCCCGGTAACTACAACAGCAAAAACACAAATGTACCCGACTGCAGCCAACACTTCTGATTGTACCATACCAACTCCTCCGGAAACCAGCATCGAATCTCCTGTTCTTTCGGATCAACCATGCAGTAGTCCGCTACCGGTTACAACAAATCCTACACCAGAACAGAATGTTCAGGTAACCACGCCAAAAAAACCGAGTGGTAATAATAATGTTGCCGCTTCCCCACCGGCACCAATAAAATCTTTTTCTATCTACTTCATGGAAGACTCTGATAATCCAAACACTGGTCTTGATACATTTTCATTTTCAGATGAAAAATATATCTATACGGTATACTTTGTGAGCAGATACAGAATAATAGTAACTTATGAAAATAAAACAATAACATATTCGTTACGTACAGTACTGAATTCGGGTATAATTTCTCCAAAAGAATTATACGAAAACGGACTGCCTGCTGTACTAACACCTATTAGTTGATTATATACACATAACAAGGAGGTCATAGTTTATGAACAAAAAATTTTTACTCTCGGTCCTGTTTTCAGCAGTCATTCTTTCTCCGTTTTCTTTACAGACAAACGCTGAGACTTATGATATTATGTATGGCGATATAAACGGTGACAATACAGCCGATATCTCAGATCTTTCGATGCTCTCCCTTTATCTGATAGGCGATCTGACGCTTGACGATGAACAGTTGTTAAAAGCAGACGTCAAAAAAGACAATGATATAAACATTGCAGACCTGGCTCATTTCAAACAGTATGTTATGCATGAAAAAGGTATCAGGCTTGGCGAATCCGGTACATCTGATGCTGTTTTGCCTCAGTCAACGGTCATAGAAGATGATGAATTTTCAGAGTTTATATGTGACCGTAATACTTCATCAACTTATGAAACTAATTATCCTCTTATGTCTATAGATGATTATAATATATTAAAGTCATATGATACTACAGGAGAGATCTCAGAATACTATGGCATAACCGAAGAAAACGCCGAAGAATATTTTAGAAACAATATAATATTCTTAAAAATTATCGAAACTACCGGAAAGGAAACAGCAGACGTTTCATCGATTTTTATTGACACTACCACCTCAGAACCAACGCTATATATGAATATAGATATTTACGCAGATTCTGTCGTGCGTGTTGCCGAACGTCGTATACGTACAGTAACCGCTTCTGTTCCTGTAGATAAACTTCCCGATCTTGAAAATTTCAGATTTGAATCACGACTTCCGGATGTTCTCGAAAATGATATACCTATCCAGGGGGCTATTGTAAAGATAATATCCGAAAATGAATATCTTCTTGAAAGTGACTTAGGATTATTCAGATTTAATCTTTCCGGAAAAGCTGTTGATTACTGTGCTGTAACTCCCGAAGAATTTGTTGTCGGTAGCAGAATAATCGTGTATACGGATAAATTTTTATCCGAACCGTCATATCCTATAGAACTTGACAAGATCTCTCGAATATATAAAAATGACAAAGACACACACGGAATTCTGCGACAACCTGCAATAAAACTTACAGGTACAATAAAAGGAATGAACAACAACACGATCGTACTCGATACTCATGACAAAATTATTGCTGTTCCTCTTCAGTACGACTATACCAAACTCCAGAATATCACCAAACAAGAACTTACAGAGGGTAAAAATGTTATTGTTATCTGCTCTCCGAATATAATAGAAAACATTTATGTAAATAATTATGTTTACCAGATAGAACCGACAACCGAAGTGTTGCCTGTAAAATATACCGGAACTTTAGATTCAATATCAAAGAACGAAGAAAGCGGTTATTATAATCTCTTATTTAATGTTGACGATTACGGCATGACTTCTGTTTCTGTAAGCGAAAATAATCCGCCTTTACTTTTTAATGTATCACTAGATGATCTTAAAAACGGTGACAGACTTGAAATAACTGCTTCACCTTACATTGCCGAAATAGATCCTGCCATTATAAGTGATGTACGTGCAATAAAACTTCTTGAAAACATTCCTCAGGATATAGTGATGATGTCTTCAGAATACCAGTTTGTATGCGACAGACCATTTTCGGGAACAGTAAAAGGTGATTTACCACGAACATTTGAAACATGGGACGAATTTGTTGAAGCTACAGAAGGTAGCGATGATTCAATCTATGACGTTATCACCGAAGAAACATTTAAAGAAAATTCAGTTATTTTAGCTTTGTCAAGAGGTATGTCAGGAAGTGCAAGTGCATATGTAAAATCTGTCACTATAAATCATTCTGAATACCCGAAACGCTACCTTGAAATTACATACAAGTCATTTACTCCAAGCATAAGCACTTCAGATAATACTTACAGAATGATGGTTGCTGTCATTCCAAAAAGCAAACTTACAGACGTTGATACATCAGATATAAGAATCTCATCAGAATATTCCGGCTATTCACATCGTGTAACAGGTACTATTACAGAATGTGCTGATAACAGATTTACCATAAATACAGGTAACGGTAAAGTATCATTTACAGTATCAGATACTGAAACAATTTTTGAAGGCACAAAAAAAGATGAACTTAAAACCGGTGATATTGTTATGATTTATTTTTACTCCGATAAGGAAAATATTTCGAATGTGACACTTGATGAACCTGTATTTGTTGTAGACAAGGCACGTTTAAATACTTTGACATAATTTTGATCCGGCATAACAACACTATCAGTTGATTTTTAGCCAATAACAAGGCGGTCTTTTTATGAATAAAAAATTTTTACTTTCAGCCCTGTTTTCTGCAATCATTCTTTCACCGTTTGCTTTACAGACAAATGCCGAAACTTATGATATTATGTATGGCGACATAAACGGTGACAATACAGCAGACATTTCTGACCTTTCCATGCTTTCTCTTCCCTTATCGGTCTTCCACTGTTATAAGAGACTATAAGACACTGCAATCATATGATCCTAACGAAAAAATATCATTTGTGGTATCAGATACAGAAACAGTATTTGAAAACGTATCCCAAAATGAACTCAGACCCGGTGACGAAGTAAAGATATGCTTTAACACTGAAAGAACCGATCTTACATACGCAATACTTGACGAGCCTGTACTGCTGATAGAAAAAATTCCTTTTAACCCGAATGAGACATTAACATAATACTCCCGACGATAAACTGACCCCTGCACAGCAATTTTACGCTGTGCAGGGGTCGCACTTTTTTAACCTTGTTCAAGCATTATCTGTTTTAATCTTATAAGATCAAAAATATTTACTTCTCCGTTTTTATTTACGTCAGCACGTCTGTATATATCAGGCGTTACATTCAGGCTGTCTAAAATACATTTCTGTACATAAACAAGATCGATCGCACTTACAACGCCGTTTCCGTCTACGTCATATTCCACTTCTTCTGAAACTGTAACTGTAATTTTACCATTTGCAGTTTCTACAGGAATATCTGAAATATCACCTGTTACAGAAATCTTAGAAAACTCTTTAACTGAAAGTGCAAGTGAAGTTTCACCCTCGGCAATCGCTGTAAAGCTTAATTTCAAAGCATTTCCGCCAATCGAGATACCGTCGCTCTTTATAAAAGCGATCATTATTTTTCCCGGTTCAACTTCATTTACTTCCGCCATTACACCTTCAAACGCTTCGCAAATCTCAGAAGAATTAAACTTTACAAGCTTGGTATCATACTCAAGTATCATTGAACCGTTTGTAACTCCTGTATTTTCAGGTAAGCTTACAAAAATATCAGCTTTTCCCGAAACTTCTGCAGTTGCATCTGTTAAGGTTATTTTTGATTTTTCAACTTTGTCAATTGTCAGCGAGTCAGAAACTGTTTTACAGATGATATCCTTAGCAGAATCATCGGAAATATTGCAAAGTTCGTTTACTTCAACTTCAAGTGCGGTATTGCCTTCGCTTACAGCTGAAAAATCAAGCTGTATCATATCTCCGCCTGCTGAAATTGCAGTATTGTTTATAAATGCTATTTTTATAGTTCCGGGAGAAACCTCATTTATTTCTGCCATAACTCCTTCAAAAGCTTTACAAACAGAACCATTTTCAAATTTTATTATCTCAGGATCATATTTTACAGTAAATACACCGTTAGTAGCATTTGTATTTTCGGAAATATTTAGCATGACCTGCGGTAATGATGTTTCTTCTGAAATTTTTCCGACAACGCTTACAACTGCCGATTCTTTTACCGTATCTGATACAAGTTTTACAGAATCGGTACTTGCATTATACTCTTTTCCGTCCTTGTCAAGACTGATAAACTCATTGATCTCAAAAGAACAAAGTTCCGAAATATCCTCTGTTCCGCTTATTCTTTCAAATTCAATATCAAGTAAAGAACCTTCTACAGATATTACTTTTGATGAAACAAAACCGATAGTTACTTTTCCTTCTTTGTTGCTTACTGCACACATAGCAGAACTTAAAGTATCTCCTGCTTTTGAACTTTTAAGAAGAAGTTTTGTATTATCGTATGTTACAGTGATCATTCCGTTTGTTATTTCGGTAAGTTCTGAAATATTTATACTTACAGACTCGATCTGTTCTGTTTGTTCAGCCATTACCGATTCCGGCTGTATATATGCATATGGAGTCTGAGTGGCAATAATCATAAGTGCCGCTATCAGAGATAACATTTTTTTCATTTTTCTCTGTTCCCCCAATTAAATAGAATCTATCTCGCCGATGATATATCTGAGTAACTTCAACGCATCTGCTGTATTTATAGTACCGTCCTTAGTGCAGTCAGCTACCTTTGTCTGTTCATCAGATAACTTAACCTTTCCTACTATGTACTGAAGTATCCATCTTACATCTGATGTAGTAACACTTCCGTCTGAGTTTACATCACCTGCTACAACTTCCGGAGTCATAACAGTAGTTGTTGTCATGGCTGTTGTAGTCTTGGTTGTTGTAGTTGCTGGTTTTAGCGGTTTAGCTGTTGTTACTGGTTTTGTTGTTATTTTAGTAGTTGTTGTCTTGGCGGTCGTTGTAGATACTGATTGTGCTGTAATCACTTTTTCAGTTGTTGTAGTTACCGGTTGGGATGTTGTTGCTTTGACAGTTGTTGTAGTCACCGGTGGAGCTGTTGTTGCTTTGACAGTTGTTGTAGTCACCGGTGGAGCTGTTGTTGCTTTGACAGTTGTTGTAGTTACCGGTGGAGCTGTTGTTGCTTTGACAGTTGTTGTAGTTACCGGTGGAGCTGTTGTTGCTTTGACAGTTGTTGTAGTTACCTGTGGGGCTGTTGTTGTAACTGTTGTAACAGTCGTTGACGGTGGTTCTGTTACCGGTGGTTTAGCTTTCAGTCCTTCAATCTTGAAATCAGCAAAACCATACTTTGTAGAATACGAATCTTTATATATATATATATTTGAACAATCGGAAGTGTCTATAGTATATGGATTTGCTTTTTTTATATTCTCTGATGTAAGAAGTATCTTATCAACAACTTTTCCGTCTTTACAAATATAAAGTGTTTCTGAATTATTAGTTTTTGTACCAACCAGACCAATGTTAAAAGATATAGATGATATGTTTTCAACATTAAAAGAAATAGCAGGATTAACTCCAAAATCATCATTACCAAGTATAAATCCAAGTGTATAGTCCTTATCATTCATAGTGAACTTCGTTTGATTGACACCAGTATATACCGTAGTACAATTCAAATTATAATACGATGAAATAAAATCCTTAACTGTTTCATACTCTGGAACCACAACCGAATTCTTAGGCTCTAATGATTCTGTTCTTATATTTCCAAGCCCATATGATGCATAATTACTATCACCAGTTATAGTAAGTACTTTTGCTTTTGAAACATCTATCGAATAATTTTCAAGTACAGCTGAATGTGGAGATAATTTGATTGTATCAACAAGTTTATCATCAAGATAAACGGCAATATCCATTTCTCTTAACGCCGTATCATCAACGTGCCCCAAATCACATGTAAACGTTTCTAAATTTTCCACATTCAAAGAAAAATAAGATTCATACTCATATATTTTTCCGATAACTATACCTTGATAATAATCTCTGCCACACATTTGAAAGGAATTTGTTGTCGAAAAACCATCATATGCTGTTGTATTTAAACTATTGTATACTCCATTTACAAACATAGCCGATGTTTTATAATCAGGTATCACGTGTGGAATCTCAGGTTTTGCCTCATCAACACAAATATCAGCTATTGCATACGCAGTATCATACCCTTCTTTTTCTATACGAAGTGTTGTTGCACCTGAAACATCAATTGAATACTCAAATAACGGTTTATTTGGAGTCAGTCTAAGCTCCTCTTTAAGAACATTATCAATATAAATTCTTAAATCTGCACTATACATTGTTGTATTATCTACATGACCGAGAGTAAATGAAATATTGTTGATATTTTCCACATTCACAGTAAAACCAGCTTCAAAATTAATTGAACCATAACCTAGCACCAAACCATTATAATATTTTCTCCCCTGCATATTAAAGAATTCTTTAGAGTTTGTACCATCATACGATAGCGTACGATAACTGTCATAAATATTATTTATAAACGAAGCAGAACTTTCCTGTTGCGGTACAGTATATGTCTGAACATTTTTCTCATCTACTGATATATCTGCTAAAGCAAACCTTGTCCCACTTTTCTTCAATACTTTCATTGTAGATGCATCCGAAACATCTATAGAATACTCATTTATAAGTTCATGTTGAAAAAGTGTAAACATATCAACTTCAACATCATCAAGATATATTATAAATTCAGCAGAACTGGGATTCCTGCTATCTGAATTACTGTTATCAACATGTCCCAAATAAAATGAGACCGTACTTATATCCCTTACATCAAATACAACTTCAGAATCGCCACTATAACCAGTCCCCATAACAACACCCTGTGAGTATGTTCTTCCGTTCATATTAAATGTGCTTTCTCCATCATTATAAACTGTACATCTTACATTTCCGGTAGCAGACTCAAGTAATGTACTTGGTACAAAAGCCTCAACCGCACAAACCGGAGAAGATACCACCATCTGTGGTGTATTGAATGCAAATCCTGATGTCATCATAGCTGCAGACAGTATCACTGCTGCTGTACGACGAATATTTCTCTTTTTGTTTTCCAAAATATTAACACCTCATCATAAAAAATTATAATAACATTCTACTACAAAATTCTTACTATGTCAATAAAAAAAAATTTTATATAATCAAGAAAACGTTTTCTGTATAATTTATACACAAAGCATTGACTTTATTAAAAATATTTCTTATCATATCAAAACGCCATTGCAATGATCAATCTCATGCTGTATTATCTGTGCTGTCCAGCCTGAAAAATTCTTTATACGTGTCTGCATCATATTTGTCTGATATCTTACTTTTATATTTTTATATCGGGTTACAGGTCGTGGACCTCCGAGAAGCGAAAGACAACCTTCTTCTGTTTCATAAGGCTGTTCTGCTTTTATTATTTCGGGGTTAAACATCGTTACAAATTTTCCGCTGTCACTAAAACATATGATTTTTTTTCGTACTCCTATCATGTTGCACGCCATACCTACGCAGGTTTCTTTGTGTGCGGTGATAGTATCGAGCAGATCCTGTGCGTCCGGCATATCTTCCTTTACAGCTTCTTCTGATTTTAATGCCAGAAAAATAGGGTCATGTACAAGTTCTTTTATCATACCAAAAGTTCTCCTTTATATTAAAAATTCTGCCACAAAGCTTTCGTGTGGCAGAATCTTTTATGACTTTTATTATTTATCTGTTCCGTTTATAAACTTATTCATGATAGTATAACCTATCTCGATAAAGTTTCCTGTTTCCTTAGCTGTGTTTTCGTTGAATGTTGACGGACCGTCAATTTTCTTTGTGCTGTCATAAATGATAAATGGAATAGGATCATTTGTGTGTGTCATAAGTGAGAGCGGTGTTGCATGGTCAGGTGTTACAAGAACCTTGAAGTCACCCATTTTTCTTAACTCATCTGTTACAGGTCCGAGTATAACTTCATCAATTATTTCGATTGATTTTTTCTTGTTTTCAGTTTCATTTCTGTGACCGCATTCATCAGGTGCTTCAACGTGGATATATACAAAATCCTGTCCGTTTTTAAATTCTTCTATAGCAGCCTTGGCTTTGCCTGCAAAATTTGTATCGATATAACCTGTTGCACCTTCAACATTTACAACATTCATATCTGAAAATTTACCGATGCCCTTGAGCAAGTCAACAGCTGAGATCATTGATGCTTTAAGACCGTACTTTTCTTTGAAAGGATCGAGCTGAGCCTTTACGCCCTCACCCCAGAGCCACATACTGTTTGCAGGTCTGAGTCCCTTTGCTACTCTTTCCTTATTGAGCGGGTGATCTTTAAGAAGATCATATGACTTTTTCATAAGCTCATAGAGTTTTGCAGCATTCGGGTGAGCAGGTATGTATTCCTTTATCGGCTTACCTGTTATATCATGAGGTGGTGTAAGAGTACCTACTTCAAGAGTACCGTTGTTCCAGATAAGACAATGTCTGTAACTTACGCCACTGTAAAGCTTGAATTCTTCATTATCAAGGTTTTGCGCAAGATAATCAACAAGTACTTTTGCATCTTCTGTAGAAATATCGCCTGCGCAATAGTCCACTATAGTCTTGTCCTCATAAGCAGCTTCGTCTGTAAGAGTTACAAGATTGCATCTTAAAGATACATCTGTATTTTTCATATCAATTCCGATACTTCCTGCCTCAAGCGGTGATCTGCCGGTATAGTACTTATGCGGATCATATCCAAGAACAGAAAGATTTGCAACGTCGCTTCCCGGTTTCATATCATCGGATACAGTCTTTACAAGTCCCACATAACCATCTTTTGCAAACTTATCCATATTTGGTGTGTTTGCAGCCTCAAGCGGTGTCTTTCCGCCAAGTGCTTCTACAGGGTAATCAGCCATACCGTCACATAAAACTACAAGGTATTTCATAAATCAAAAGATCCTCTCTTATATAAATTTATATCGCTAAACTATTTTACCACATTGTGAATATTTTTTCAATGGTTTTGAGTAAATTAATTAAAAATTACTCCTCTATCCACTCACAAACCGTCCTGCTTTCGCTTGAAATATTGACTCCTATCTTATGAATTGTTCTGCTGTCACTTTGATAAGGAACAGCATATTGCTGAGTTTCTATCTGTTCGAGCGCTTCCTTGGCACTGCCGTCAAGTTTAAATTCAAAGATATATATATCATTATCGCTTTCTATAATTACATCTGCTCTGCCTTTGCTGTTCTGCTTTTCAATGAGTGTTGTATAACATGAAAGTAAACGGTTTATTATATAGAAAGTGTATGAAAAATGCGTTTCAAAATCTTTTGCACGTTCATCTTTATTTGCTTCGTATGGTATCGATGCAAGAAATGCCGTAAATGCATCACGTATTCCTTCAAGGTCACTACGACGGAGCATACGGTCAAGATTTTTTATCCAGCTGTCAGGATACTCTACTTTTTTTCCGAAATAGCTGTTTGCCATAAGTGTTACAAATCCTTTTCGTACTTCATCATTCGGATAATCAAGCCAGTATTCATCATATTGTTCATCATAATCTTTAATTGTAAGATATCCGCTCTGATACAGCATTGCAAGCGGATCTTCACTGTCTGCACGATAGTCAATAAAATACTGCGTTTCATATGCATTTGATGTTAATTTCTGAATATTAACGCTATGACCTTCAAGTAATTTTACAAGGTATGTCGGTGTACCTGATCTGTACCAGTAATTATCAGCCTTCATATTATTAAATGCGTTGATTATACTAAAAGGATTATATATATCAAGCATTTCCTCGCTGAAATGATAACCGTCATACTTCTTTTTTAGTACTTCTTTCATTTCTTCTGCTGTGCGTTTTGTCTTTTTCGCCATTTCCAGAATAGGCTCTGCAAAATAATCATGTAGTTCCTTCTCTGTTATTCCACATATAGCATCAAACTTGCTGTTCATGCTGATATCATTTGGCTGATTAAATCCTGAAAAAACCGAAACCTGACTGAACTTTGTGACACCTGTAAGAAGAACAAAACGCAGGTTTGCATCAACCACTTTAAATGTTCCATAAAAACCTCTGAGTATACTTCTGTTTTTTTCTTCTTGCTCTGTACCAAGCACATCAAGCATAGGTTTATCATATTCATCTATAAGAACAACTGCCTTT
>JAGAKZ010000062.1 GCA_017848115.1 Oscillospiraceae bacterium | reverse complement strand
TCTGGGCAAGAGGATACTATGTAACGACAATTGGCAATATCAATGAAGAAACAATTAAAAATTACATAAGAGAGCAAGCAGAGGAGAGCAAAATCGAGGATACTCATATGTAAGCACCTCTTTTAGAGGAGCCGGTAATAACCTTTTAGGCGAGCTTGTAGTATAGCCCTTATAGGGCTAAAGACAAACCACCACTTGAAGTGGTGGTTACTGACTTCAGTTTATCATATTATGTTACTATTGTCAAGTGATGAAAATGGCGCAATTCATCCCCCACCTTAGAGGTGGGGGAATTCTTGCTGAAAATAGTTAAAAATCATGAAGATATTCCGATATATATTATATATGTATGTTCATCGTTTTTTTATGTAAAGAGGAGTTGGTTTTATGCAGATACTTACAAATATTTCGAAAGCTGAACTAAATTATCTTACAAGTCAGCCTACAGCAAAAGCGCTTATCGAAAAAAATAAAGCCTGTGCTATAAATATTCCAAAAGGTGATGTAAAAAGAGCATCGGAGTTTGTTGCAAGCCGTAACAAAGAAAAAAGAGCGGACTCCATACAAATATCAGACGTCGGACTTGAAATGCTAAAGAAATCTCTGAATGTTTCTTCTGAAGGTACAAAGATCACAAAAGGTAATGACATAAACAATATTTTTTCACAAAATACTGAATATGCTTACAGAGATATTTTAAATCTTAAAGTTTAATATTTACAAAACATAAAACCCCGTATTTGAATTTTGGTATCAAATACGGGGTTTGTTGATGATTATATTATATATTATATATTTATTTTTGTTTTTGTTCATTTTTCTTGCTGATTATTGCAATAAAAAAACTCCGATGTTTTCACATTAGAGTTTTACTGTCAGTCTTGCTCAGAATAGATGACATTGAAATGGCTATGTAATAATATTCAGTTCGACAAATTGGAATTTACAGAACAAGATTATACCGGTGTTCCAACTTCAATTAGATTTCCGTCAAGATCATAGAATCTGACCACCTTTTGCCCCCAACTGTGAGTCATCAGGCGATTAACATATTCGATTTCAGGGTAAAGTGTTTCAAGACGCTCTACAAATTGTTCTATGTTGGGTTCTTCAAAATACAACTCAGACTGATTACTGTTTGGAATTACACTTCTTTTTGTGAATTGTTCCCAATATCTCGATTCCTGTAAATATAAATTATTCGTCAATTCCATATTCCCATCGTTGTCTTGAAGCAGTTGAAACCCAAACATATCACTATAGAACTTTAACGCACGGTTACAATCTTTAACAACAATAAGCGTTCCTTTGTATTTCATATGTGTTCTCCTTCATCAAATTGGAGTATGTTTATTTCTTTTTCTTCGGTTCGGGAAGTTCCTCGTACATAGCTTCAAACAGTTTTTTGAGAAGCGCTCTATCCTCGATATCTTCTACAAGAAGCATCTCCTTTGCGCCTTCGTATGGCAGTTCTCTCGGTGCGTTAGGCAGCAATGCAACTGCAGATTTTGTAGGTTTTACAAGTAAGCGGTTATCGTAAACACCACCAACGACTTTGCCGCCGTAGTACAGCACATATTCGCCCATCATAGCACGGGGAGACAAGACGCTACATTGTTCCAATACGAAATCTAAATATTCCTTACTACTTGCCATAGTTACCTCTCATCAAATTCTTATTTTTCGGTCTGTCCGATCTCCTATATTATACCACACTCCACAGATAATTGCAACAAAAAAACCTCCGATGCTTTCACATCGGAGGTTTTAACTTGGTTGCGGGAGCCGGATTTGAACCGACGACCTTCGGGTTATGAGCCCGACGAGCTACCGAGCTGCTCCATCCCGCGATATTTAAATCTGCCTCATTTCGAGTGCTTAATAATTATATCACTAAAACTATCTCATGTCAATAGTTTTTTGAAAATTTTTTAAAAAATAAATACTGGAATTAATTTCTAAATCCAGTATAGATTTTATTTGAAAATTTACTTGGTTGTAATATTCATAAATATTTTAGAATATTTTGTTGATTGTTATTAATAAAAAGATATAATTATTATTGTGTCGGATACTTTCCGCTCGGAAGGAGGTGTGTCTGGTGGATTTTACTTCTTTCGTTATGTCAGTCCTTGCGAGCGTTATAGCCAACTGTTTATCTGAGCTACATAAGATGCTTAGGAACAACAAGGATAAAACAAAAAAATAATCTGACACAAAAAAATAAGCACTCTACAGCTGAACCCTGTAGAGTGCTTTTTGGTGTGAAATACGGTGGATTTCACTTTACTTCTTCAGTGCCATTATAGCACCAAATATAGTATTTGTCAATAGCTAATTCACAAAAGCATTTTTTTGTAAAAAACAAAAATAAATTTTCAAAGTAAACGCAACACGGGAAAATATACCTGTTGCATTTACTTTGAAGATAATAGGTGTTGCGTTTAGTCTGAAAGTAAAAGAGAAATAAAAAACATCCCTACCATATACCTCCCCATGGGGAGGTATTG
>JAGAKZ010000061.1 GCA_017848115.1 Oscillospiraceae bacterium | reverse complement strand
TTTGAAGTTTAATTAGGTCTTCGATAGTTTCATTATTATCAGAAATGAGTAATGAACTGTATTCGTTTCCTTCTTCATCTTTCTTAATGATATATTCATTGTTGTATGATGACATACTAAGTCTAATAATGCCCTTTGCGACTTCTTCACATCCAAACGAAGCAAGCGCGCGCTGAATTCGTTCAGCTGATATCTGATTATCTCCGAGTTTAAATCCTATTAGTCTAACTATCAACAGAGCAGTAAAGCATATCATGAAATGTGCCCTGATGTGATTGTCTGTATGCACAAACATAGGTCTTGCATTCAAATCACTCTTACATATTCTAAAGCTTTCCTCAATTTTTGATAATTCTCCGTACACCTCATGAATTTTTAATCTGTCATAATCAAGCTCAGATGTTACAATGCAAAAGAATCCATCAAATTTTGCATCGATAATCATGGATGATCATTAGAATTGTCATGACATCGAGGGGGATCATTTTTATGTCAGCACAAGGGGGTCAAAATTTTTTCAGCACAGGGGGTCATTTTTTCTTGACATTCACACACCACAATAAATTAGCGATAGCTAACCCAAATACATAACTTTTTAAGCAAACACTATATATTAGTTATCTATAACGAGCATATATATAAGCTCAAGTTAGATATATCTAACCAGTACCTATATCATTTTATCACATTGATTATATATTGTCAATACATATTACAACAGAACCGACTGAAAATTTTTTGTTCAGTCGGTTCTGTTTTTTATGATATAAATTATTTGGTTATTTAAATAACCTCAATAACCAGACAAGTCACATTATCCTTGCCTCCGTTATAAAGCGCTGTATCCACAAGTTCCTGTGCTGTATTGTCACACTCCATATCAAGTATCTGCTGTATTTCATCAGCAGTACACATATCAGTAAGACCATCACTGCACAAAAGAAACTTATCACCGCTTGTCAGCGTATACGTACCTGCAAATTCAGCCGACAAACCATGTTTATCGGTATCAACACCAAGAAACATCGTAAGCTTATGCGCATCGGGGCTTTTATCAGCCTCTTCCTCAGTATATATATTCGCATCAACCTTTTCATATGCAACAGTGTGATCTCTTGTGATTCTTGTAAGCACACCTGACCTGTACATATACATACGACTGTCACCAAGATAATAAGCTGATAAAACATTATCTCTGATACAGGCAAGTACAAGTGTAGTACCGCCTCTTGCACCATCAAACTTGAATATCTCATCACAAATGCGATTATTTGCCTCTGTCGCATAGTTGTTTACGATTTTTTTCTGTACTGAAAGCTCATAAGCTTCTTTTATTTTACTGCTGTACTCATCAAGAACGCTTACTGCACATTCTGACGCAACTTCTCCGAAACTTTCGCCACCCATACCATCGCATACCGCAAATATCATATTTTCTGACAACTCAGTCTGATATTTTTCTGAAAAATCTCTAAGTTCATGATCTGTATTTTTATTCAGATAAAAGTTATCTTCGTTGTTTTTTCTGCATTTTCCCAGATTGGTTGATATAGAAATATTTAATTTCAACATTTTTTACTCACCTTCTGTAATATATCATTTGTCCTTGTCTATAAATTCAAGACTAATTATGCTTATGGCAGTAAGTACAACCGTAAACAATATGAATATTCCCCATACTTTAAGAAGATGCTCTGATGTTGCTTCATATGCTGCATTATTACTTACCTTCTGTATCTGCGGATACTGAAGTGTTATTTTGAGAGGAAGAGAATTTAAGTCTCCTATACTTCCCATTGCTTCCATACCCCATTTACTTACGGTAAATGTAGCTATTTTCTTGCTTATACCATCAAGTGAGAACAAAACGCCTGACATGATAAGCTGAAGAATAAGAACAAACGGCATAACCGTCATAGCTGCATTTGGTGTACGTACTATTGAAGATATCGCAAGTCCCATTACATCAGATGCAAGCAACATAAGAAAAAGTGTTATAAGATATTCGGGAATACATGATGAAAAGATAAGTCCGTCTTCCGGAAAATCAATATATATACTGCATATTATAAGCATTACTATAGATTGAATAAGACATATCACTGCCTGATATATAACGTGTGAAAGTACATATGAACTCATATGAAGCCCTGTACGATGTTCATATTTTATTATACTTCTTTCTTTACAGATAGTCTGAATAGAATTAAACAGACCTATCCATATACCGGCTGATACTATTGAGAAAAATCCGGACTTTGTATTTTCATATGTATTAAACATTTTGCCACCCACGACAAATGCAACAAGCCAGGAAATAATAGCACCGAATACTATAAAGCTCCAACCTTTTTCATGAACGAATATTCTGAAATGTTTCGCCACATAAATTCCTATTTGACCTAATCTTGACGTTCTTTTAACTTCAGTTTCCATTATTATTACCTCTCAGAAGATTGTATTTTTCGATAAATTCATCTGCTCTGCCTTCTCCGCCTTCACTCTCTGCATTTATTCTTACAACTATACTCTGAAGATTATCAACCTCAAAAAATTCCAGTGCATCTTCAACTGTTCCACAAAATGCAATATGTCCCGTCTTGTCCTTTTTACTCTTTGCAAGAACCATAACTTTTGTAAAAAGTTCAGCTGCATCATTTGGCGCATGTGTTATAACCATTACCATCTTGTTCTGGTCAGCTGTGGTTTTAAGAGCTTCCATAACGTTTCTTCTGTTTGCATAATCAAGACCTGAATCAGGCTCATCAAGGAAGAAAAGACTTGGATTATTAAAAGTCGCTATTGCTATACTTACACGCTTTTTCTGTCCACCACTTATACGTTCATAATATGTGTCCCAGATTTCATTAAGTGAATAACGATTTTTTACAGATTCTATTATTTTATTCTTTTCTGCCTCTGACAAATCAGGATTCAGATTCATCTTACTTGCATCAAGTACAATATCTGAAACTTTCTCACTGTCACGTATGCTCGGAAATTGAGGAACAATGCCTATCTTATATTTCAGAACACGATAGTGCTTGTAAAAATCCTGTCCATCAAGCATTATTTTACCCTTAGCTTTACTTTCTCCAAGAACTGCTTTCATAAACGTAGTTTTTCCAGCACCTGCACCGCCAAGAATAAGCATCATATCACCTGAACGAACCTCAAGACGTATATCCTTAAGAAGCGTCTTACGCTTTATAGCTCCGACAACTTTTTCATCTATGTCTATACTCAGACTCGCCCCACGTACCTTGGTTATATTATATATAAATGAATCGCCAAAGAAGATCATTGTGGTATCGACTATTCGTATAACATCTCTTGGATCAAGTAAAATCTTATCCATAATAGGATTTCCGTTTACAAATACACCATTTGTACTACCTGTATCATATATATACCACTTTCCGTCTTCTCTTTCAATAACTGCATGATGCTGTGATACTCTCGGATCGTCAATATTTATAAATGAATCTTCCGATCTTCCGACTTTTATCGAGTTTACATCATCAGCAATTCTATAACGAACCCATTTGTCATTTATTGAAAAACTGGTACTGTAGATTATCATTATTGCATCAGGATGAGGATTGTCCGGATTTCTTCTTGTTATTCGCAAAATATCTCCGTCTTCAAGTCTTTGTGCTCTCGAACCACGTTCATTTAATTTTTTCATCATAGTACCATTAAAAAATGTACCATTAAGACTGTTACAATCCATATAATAGTAACACTGATCGGACGTATTCCAAGTAAACTGACCATGTACTCTTGAAACTATGGGAGAAGTAAGATTTATATCAACATCGCTCCTTCTGCCAACAGTCATATTTCCATTAAGTTTTACAGAATAAATAGGATTTTCAGGATTTCCGATAATAACTAACGTAGCCGGTTGAGGAGGCATAGGTTTATACATTACTGTATTCTGAACATCTGCCAACTTTTATTTCCCCCTTATTTAGATAAATTCTGTTTTTATATTATATTTCTTACAGTAGTTGTGTACAAATGAATTTTCAACACACTTTACTACTCCATAAAATCCTGTAAAAGCACTTTTTCCGAGACCGGAAATATTGCCACATATCTCTATGTATTTTAGTGATTTACATTCTTCAAAAGCAAAATCTTCTATTCTCTTGACACTTGCCGGAATAACAATACTTTTAAGTGACGTACAACCGGAAAACAACTGTCTTTTCACTATCATAATATTTGCATTAAAATCAATAGATTCAAGATTTCTTAATTCTCTGAAAGCGCCTTCATCTATTTGTGTAACAGTTTCAGGAACAATTATATGTCTTATAAGAACTCTTTCTATGTTATAAATAGTAAAGAAATCAACTTTGCTATACCCATGCGGAATATTCAAAACACCATTTCTGACTTTTACTACACGATAATCCCTGTTTTTAAACGTTTTATCATCAGGAATAACCAGTACTCTACCCTCTGTTTGCCTCTTTATCGGCTTTTCAGCTTTTTCCTGCGTTACAATCTCCGGCTTCAACTGAGGCATATGTGTATTCCACTCATCATGCACAGCGTTTTTACTGTAATCAGGAGAGATCGTCTGAAACTCCTCATTGCTCATAAGCACGTTCTGAGATGTAGACGGACTTATTGACACATTATTGCCGGTTGTAATCTCATTTTGATTTACAACAGCTGTATTTCCCAAAACAGTATCTCCTGCTGTAACATTCTTAAGTACTTCTGTTACTTTAGCAGTTTCATTTTCTTCTACTACTGTTTCCACTGATTCTTCAGGAACTTCGACAGATTCACTTTCTTCCGCCACTGTTTCCACTGATTCTTCAGGTACTTCGACAGATTCACTTTCTTCCGCTACTGCTTCAACTAATTCTTCAGGTACTTCGGCAACTTCATTTTCTACCGCTACTGTTTCCGCTGATTCTTCAGGCACTTCGGCAGATTCATTTTCTTCCGCTACTGTTTCCGCTGATTCTTCAGGCACTTCGGCAGATTCATTTTCTTCTGTTACTGTTTCCGCTGATTCTTCAGGCACTTTGGCAGATTCACTCTCTTCCGCTACTGTTCCGACTGATTTTTCTGTTGATAATTCCGGTAAAGGACGTGCCGGCGCTAATCCTGGCATCATACCATCAGGTGACGGAATTTCCTCAACTATATCATCATATTCAAAGCCTTCGTTTGCATCAAGTGTAGGTATAAGATCCTGAGATATTGAGCCATTATATTCATTAATATCAGCATCGCCATACTCTGACCTTTCACCTGCTTTTTCAAGATCCTTAAGAAATTCATTCATATCTCTGTAACGATTATCAGGACTGTATTCACACATACGGCAAACTATTCTTCTAAGTTCAGGATTACCACCAGTCGGAGGTGGAACTTTTTCGCCTCTCATTCTCAGTGAAACAGATCTTTCCAGTTCATTATGTGTAAAATCCGTCATAAACGGCAGCAAATTGCCATTTATAAGCTGATACAATACAATTCCGAATGAATATATATCAGCTTTAAAAGCATAGGCTCCCCTTAATCTGTCATCATTAACCCACACCTCAGGCGCGGCATACGGTTCTGTTCCGGTTCTTGTTGAAGTATAACCTGTAGCATTTACAGTTTTGGTTACACCAAAATCTCCAAGTTTATAATAACCATATTCATCAATAAAAATATTATCAGGCTTTATATCACGATGTATCATATTGCACTTGTGAATGTCTCTGAGTGCATATCCGATATCATAAGCAAGATTTATTATATCACCCGTAGTCATACTATGCTCGGATTCTCTTATCTTTGCTCCGAAACACTCCAGATACTCCATACGGATAAGCAAATCATATCCGGCTTTTTCTCCATTTTCATCATAAATAGTTTTTACTGTATCATCAAAATAAGAAACTATATATGGACTACGTTGTAACTTTATCATACTTCTAATTTCTGCCTTTGCTCTGGCACACCTGTCATCGAGATATTTCATGCCGTCGCTCTTAGACATGAGCATATCACTTTCAAGAGTTATAGTAACTACTTTCATTACAGAAAACTCATCTTCTCCGTCACGATTTCTCTTTATCTTATAAACTCTTGAATTTACTCCATTGTGAATAGTCGAATCGATAACCCAGTTTTCCCACAAGGGCTGATATTCCTTTAGTCTTTCGTCGGCAGACTTTATATTCATAAATATGTTCCCACCTTTTTTTGCCGTTTCTCACGACATTTGTATACTATTTTATTATATCATATGACATGAGTTTTGTCTATTTTTAATGCATAGAATAATATCATAGATATTTGGGCACTTTTCAAAAAAAGAGTGTGCTAAAAAAGCACACTCAAAATTATTATTATCTTATTCCAAATTTTTCAATTACATAATCCATATCCTTGTCGCCTCTGCCTGAGAGATTTATAAGGATAGAACCTCTTTCCATCTTCTTTGCAAGCTTCATAGCATATGCAACTGCATGTGAACTTTCTATTGCCGGAATTATACCTTCAAGTCTTGAAAGTGTAAAGAACGCATCAATAGTTTCCTCATCGTTTACAACATCATATTTTACTCTTCCAAGATCGTGTAAAAATGCGTGTTCAGGACCTGATGACGGATAGTCAAGACCACTTGCAACAGAATAAACAGGTGCAGGTTCACCGTTTTCATCTTTAAGCATGATACTGTTAAAGCCATGCATTATACCTTCTGTACCATATTTAAGACTTGCAGCATGATCACCGAGTGTAGTTCCTCTTCCAAGAGGTTCTACACCATATATTTCAACAGGATCGTTTAAAAATCCTGAGAAAAGTCCCATAGCATTTGAACCACCGCCAACACAAGCTACGATAGCATCAGGAAGTTCACCTGTCATGTTTAAGAACTGTTCTCTTGCTTCTATACCTATAACACTCTGGAAATCACGTACCATCATCGGAAATGGGTGAGGTCCGAGTACAGAACCGATACAGTAGATACAGTTCTTATAATCTTTTATATATGCTTCAAAAGCAGCATCTACAGCTTCTTTAAGAGTAGCAAGACCATGTGTTACTTCAACTACGTTTGCACCGAGTATTTTCATACGTGCAACGTTAGGAGCCTGTTTCTTGATATCAACAGAACCCATATAGATGTCACACTCAAGTCCGAAGTATGCGGCAGCAGTAGCAAGAGCAACACCGTGCTGACCGGCACCTGTTTCGGCAATAACTTTCTTTTTACCCATATACTTTGCAAGAAGCGCTTCACCCATGCAGTGATTAAGCTTATGAGCACCTGTATGATTAAGGTCTTCACGTTTTACATAGAGCTGAACATCTCCGAGTTTTGCAGAAAGACGTTCAAGATGTGAGATCGGTGTAGGTCTTCCCTGAAATTCTTTACGTATTCTGCGAAGTTCGCTTATAAATTTACTTGATTTTGCTATTGTAAAATAAGCTTTTGTAATATCTTCCATAGCTTTTTTCAATTCATCGGATATATAAGCACCGCCATATTTTCCGAAAAATCCGTCAGCGTCAGGATAATTTTTAAAGTAGGTGTCAAAATCGAGTTCATTAAATTTCATAATAAATTCCTCCATAAATAAAATATAGGTGTAAAAAAATCCTGCAGGTATATATTCACAATCAAAAAACTTTGACCACTACCATCTGCCAAAAGTTAAAATAAAAAAGCCCTGACAGACGGTTATATACCTTCTGTCAAGGACGAATAAATCTTTATCCGCGGTGCCACCTTGATTCACGACAAAATGCCGCACACTTTTAAGGATACCAACATACCCCCGACAACTAACGTATGTCACACGTCACATAATACTAAACACAAAACTCCGTTGTATCTTTCCATGTGCCCTCAGCGGTCCATTTGATAATCTGGGGTTTACCTGTTCTCAGCACCACAGGCTCTCTGTAAAATCATAATTACCTTTATCTCCGCGTCAACGGTTTAAAATATTTACAATTAAGAGTATAACACTTATTTCTGGATTTGTCAAGGGGATTTTTAATATTTTTTTACAACTCACAAGTTACTAACTCATAAGTTAGTAACTTGTGAGTTAGTAACTTGTGAGTTAGTAACTGAAAGAGTGAGATGCATATGCATCTCACTCACCTTCAATACGTACAACTCCGTTGTTTTCAAGATAATATAAAAGCATAAAACGTGCTTCTTCCTTACACTCCGGCTTTACCATATAATAGAGATATGTTTCGATAAGATTAAGACGTGTTGACGTCCTTCCCTCGATCTTGAACTGGTTAAATCCCATAGGAACATATTTGTCCCATATATCATCAGGTGAAATATGTGTACTTAGTTCTTTTATATTGAATATCGTTCTGTCAGCACATTCGCAGTTGATATCAGCAACACCATAATCTTTAAAATCAAGAGGTCTTGATGTTTTCTTGGCAATATGTTTGCACACAGCTATCTGTTGCTGACCGAGAATACGATAATGCTCTGTTCTGCGTTTACAAGCAGGATTACAGCAAGCATTCACAAGTATCTCCATTTTTTCTTTGCATGGAAGTTTTTCAAGAATATCAAACTTATTATTGAGATCATAATCTAGCACAACTATACTATAGTCTTTTTGAACTTCTTCTATAAGCTTGTCAGGATCTGTTATACGTTTGCATGTAGAGCTTGTAAGCTTATAGTCAGGATAAGTTTTTCTAATATATTCTTCAAGCAAAGGCGAATTTACAATAACTTCATTCATACCGTTATTTGCAAGCTTTAAAATATCATTGCAGAACTTATCACTAAGATGTTCTTCCTTGAGCATAGGATTTGTAAAAGTAAATCTGAGCGGTATATTATTTTTATTAAAAGTCTTTATTACAGCTTTTGCAAAATTTATATCACACATACCGGGCGTAGTTCTTCCGCCATTCCATAAAGACTGCGGAAAAGTACCATATACCGATGCTATCTCAACACCTTCACGGAAATATTCGGGACATTTTTTTATCATGGTTGAAAATACAAGATTAAACTTGAACTGACTTGCAAAATCGGGAAGATGAAATCTTACCTGCATTGTTTTTTCCTCCTGCCAAATATATTTAAATCGCAATATTTATATCAGTATATCACATGTACAATTATTTGTCAATGTAGTAAAACAGAAAAAACCGGCTGTCATAAAACAACCGGTCTTCTTATATATATTGTGTCGGCATCGATCTATTTTCCCGGGCCGTCGCCAACCAAGTATTTTCGACGCGAAAGAGCTTAACTTCTGTGTTCGGAATGGGAACAGGTGGAACCTCTTTGCCATAAACACCGACTATCTTTTAAACTGAATTTTTTCAAATATATCTTTTTTCTCTACTCTACAACCATTCTTT
>JAGAKZ010000060.1 GCA_017848115.1 Oscillospiraceae bacterium | reverse complement strand
CACATCTAATTAAACCTAAATAAATTATAAACAGCGAAGGTGCAGGGCGACCGCAAAGCCCTGCCCTAACCTGACCACATCTAATTAAACCTAAATAAATTATAAACAGCGAAGGTGCAGGGCGACCGCAAAGCCCTGCTTACAACCCGCTTATCAAAATTACAACAAAAACAAGGAGAGAGAACAATTGGCTGAAACAAAAGATTTTATTGACAAGCTCATGAATAAAAAAGACACCGAGCTTGATGACCTCCTGTCATTTGCTGACAACGTAAAATACAGCAATAACAAAGAATCAAAAAATGCAGACGATATCCTTGATGAACTTGCAGAAAAAAAAGAACAAGTATATCACACAAAAAAACTCATCTGCCATGAAATTAAAAACAACAGTTTTACTCAGCCGGTTGTGATAAATTTTCATCACCTATTGGCAACATCACCATTACAGGATTATATCTCTTACGAAAGTATCTGCGGAAACAATACCGTAAAAAAAGCTATCCTCGAAGATGAAGCTCAACAAAAAAAAGAAAACACACTTCCTCTTAAAATCGATGAAACAAGCGAACCCGAAGAGGACTCTCTCCCTCCGCCTGCTGCAAGCGAATCATTTGACGCATTTGAATTTGCCGACGGTGTTTCAAATGCCGAAAAATTCATAACCGAACAAGGCGTAAAACATCCGAAAATTTATTTTGCAATAGGAATATCAATATTTTTCCTCACACTCCTCGGACTCGCCTCATGTATCTACCTTGGAATAACCGCATTAAAACATTTCGCACAAAATTATTCTGAGACAACAGTAACCCCTGCAGCAGAGATAAAAACTCTGAGTAATTTTAAGAAAATATAAAAAGACAGAACCGACTGAAAACTTTTTTATCAGTCGGTTCTGTTTTTATGATATTAAAATTATTCTCTATTCTTTAACACCTCTGTTGGTGATACTTTTTTCAGCTCATTCATAAGCAATGTAATAGTAATAAAATATATCAGCATTACACCACCCCAAATGCATGGGTAAACATATATTGGGAATGCTATATTTACTCCGCATGCTGTATTAGATATAATATTTGGATATATCTTATCAGCAACAAATTTTGTAAGTGGTATGCAAACAATAGAACCTATTGATACTACAAACATATAACCACTTATATACAATCTTCTTACTTCTTTCATTCGATATCCAAATATTTTTACAAGAGATATACCGAATGATGATCTGTCTATCATCACCTTAAGCATAAGGTACATAACCACAAAAAATATAACAACCGAAACCGAAATAAGCATTACTTGTGTAGGTCTCATCATAGTGAGAAATACTTCTGATGAATGCTCTATATCTTCTTTGGTTGTGACAGAGTACAACCTTCCTTCATCCATATCAAGCTTATCATCTGAAAAAATTGTATTGTAAAAATCATCTTCCCTGCCAAAAAGTTCACGCATATCATCAATATCCATAAACACTACAAGACCAGCCGAATAATCGGAAATACTATCAACTGTAAAGGTGTAATCCATATCATTAGCATTATCAGACAAAATAAACTTATCACCTATTGAAAGATTGTATTTTTGCTGCACTGACCTGCTTATTGCTACTTTATTTTTTCCTTCAGGTAAATATACATCAAAGTATTTATTATCGTTGTCTATACCAAATATATTAACATCAAGTGAATATCCCAGATGTTCCTTTGATAGTGTTTCTGTATAAACTACTTCGCCTTCATCAGCAATTTGTTTTTCCGGATATTTTATATTATACATATAATTATATTTAGTATCATTTTGAGTATCTTTCTTCACATTAAGACAAAGAGTAAGGCTATCCATACCTATATACCTATCATAAATATAAGTAATGCTATAAACATTCCAAATACAATCGTAAATACTATTCTGATTTCTCTAAGTATCTGTCTTATCTGAAAACTTCTTATAAAGCTGAATTTCTTAAGATTTACATTACTTATTTTACTTTCTTTCTGTTCATTTCTTATTAAGGAAAGTGCTGTCTTAGAAAGTTTTTGATTTATCACTATGTAGTTTACAATCATAGCTATAACAGATGGCATTACAATACAATAAACAAGTAAATAAACAGGATAGACATTCTCATATTCAGGAACAGAATAATATGAATATACTTGCGACATCTGTGAATCAATAGCAAATTTGCTAAATCCAATAATTCCTCCGGTAATTCCACCAAGAAAAGCTATAAGTGTTGGTAATCTGAGATAATGAAAAATCAAATCTTTCTTCTTTACTCCAAGTGCATATAAAGTTCCTATAACACTACTTTCTGATTGTATCTGATGAACTACAAAAACAGAGATTACATACATAAAAAGTATCATTACAACTACGCCTGCCAGTAATCCCATATTTCTGTTTACCATTCTTTCATTGCTCGCTGCATTTATCCTTGGATTATCTTCTGCTTTGAGAAACATCATAAGATTGTCGATCTGTCCATCAAAATATTTTTCAGATATTTCTTCTGTTTTTTCCTGGAGTTCTTTCATTCCGGATTCAATTTCATCTGACCCATCATAAACTTCCGAAACTCTATCTGTATATTCTTCTGTTTTATCACTAAATTCTTTAAGCTTATCCAAAGTATTTTTTAGTTCTGATAATTCACTGTTTTGTGTTACCGCAACACATTTTTCCAGTTCAGACGCATAGTTATCAACAGTAAGATTTATTCCCATAAATGAAACTGCCTCATTTGCCTGTAAAAGAAAAATCTCAAATATATCATCTGCGCCTTTTCTTATATCATCATTATGACTTGTTATCTCACTAAGGCCGTCACTTAATTTCTCAGAACCATCAACCAATTCTTTAATCCCATTAGTAAGATCATCTTTTTTTCCAAGAGTATTACTTATGTAATCCTGAAAATATTTATCTTCCACATCATGATAATCAAACTCCATATCTTTTATAAATTTTTTAAGATTATCTGCAGAAAACTCACCTTTTAAACGATAAGCATAAATATATTCCTGTGCTTTACAGTTACTTTCTGTTATAAATGTATCATACATAGTACCAGTTACAAACGCTATACCAAAATCACTGCTTTCAACAGATGTATCTGATATTTTTCTTATTGGCATATCATAATCCGGAACACACCCTGTTCCACTCACTTTGAATTTTTTACCACTAATAAAAATATCATCACCGATTTTAATATTGTTTTCTGATGCATATCGCTGTTCAAGAACTAACTCATTATCATAATGTGGTAGATTTCCTTCATTTAATTCAATAAGATTTATACTATCTCTTACTTTCATAACTCTTATAACCTGACCATTTTCAGAGTAATCAAAATTAAAGATTTCTTCAATATCCACATCATTTGCACGAATACTGTCAAGCTGTTCATTGGTAAGTGGAACAAAAACTGAAAATTCACCATCTTCAACACAGTTCAGCTCATTTTTTTCAATTGTACCACGTATAACATTTTCCGATGACGCCACCATACTTGTAACTATATACATACCTAGTACAATAAGAAGAAAGAGTGCTGCATATCTTGCAAAATTATTTTTCAGATCACGAAGAATCCTCTTATTCAAAACTTTTTTCATCAAAGATCCTCCAATTCTTTTGCGGGTATTCTTTTTTTATTTTCATATTGATTCTTAACTAATCCATCTTTTACAAATATAACTTTATGCACCATTTCTTTTATTGAATTATTATGAGTAACTATCAGCATAGTTGTCCCATATTTTTTATTTATCTCCTCAAGTAAAATAAGTATATCACGCGATGTTTCTGAATCAAGAGCACCAGTGGGTTCATCACAAAGCAAAAGTCTGGGATTTTTGACAAGTGCACGTGCAATGGCACATCTTTGTTGCTGTCCTCCTGAAAGTTGAGACGGAAACTTATCCTGATGCTCTGTAAGCCCTAAAGTTTTCAAAAGTTCATCTATATCCAAAGGTGACTGAGCAAGAAACTCACACACTTTTATATTTTCTTTTACTGTAAGATTGGGAACTAGATTATAAAACTGAAAAATAAATCCCAGATTATCTCTTCTATAATCAGAAAAATCTGACATTGAAAGTCCTGAAATCTCTTTTCCACTTACTTTTATTGACCCTTCATCTGTGGTTTCAAGACCACCTATACAATTAAGAAGTGTTGACTTGCCTGAACCGCTGGTACCTTGTATAACACACATCTGACCTTTTTCTACGCTAAATGATATCCCTTTAAGAACTGAAACAATATTAGAACCATTACCATATTTTTTTTTCAATCCTTTAACTTCTAAATACATAATTTACTCCTATCTTAAAATCAATAATAATAAAATCGCACCTGTAAATTATAGTAAACGAAAAAAATTTATTTTTTCATTTACTATGATTACAAATTTTTATTAATTGCTCTTGTTGTTTCATAAATATTTGAATTAATAAAAAAATGATTTCCTGGAACAAAATCCATAGTACTGATTTCGGCATTTTGCACCCGTTTTTTTGTAATTTACAACAAAGTTCATACGCAAGTATTCCGCCCATACTAAATCCAAGTATACAATATTCTTCATCAAGCTGAATCTTTATATTTTTATAAAGATCATCAACCGCATCCGATACACAATAATTTAGTTTTTCGTTAAACCTACTTCCTCTGCCTGCAATTTCAAGAGGGCAAAGTTTAATATATTCAGTGTGTATGCTATAACCCGAGTTTTACACCTAAAACGAGCAAACCACGCATATACGTGATTTGCTCATTTTTGTTTTGTTATTGCAAAATTGATGCTTTTTATGTATTTGTTTAAATTCTCTTGTTTGATATTTGCACGAATAAATTGTCCACCAAAAATATTTTGAAGTTTAATTAGGTCTTCGATAGTTTCATTATTATCAGAAATGAGTAAT
>JAGAKZ010000059.1 GCA_017848115.1 Oscillospiraceae bacterium | reverse complement strand
TGTAACTACATACGATCACCCGTTTTACGTAAAAGATAAAGGCTTTGTAAATGCCGAACATCTTTGGATAGGTGCAGAGCTTGTTGATAATAACGGAAATACTCTTCTCGTTGAGAAAATCTACCGTGAAGAGCTTGATAATGAAATTGTAACCGTTTATAATTTTCAGGTTGATGAGTATCATACTTATTTTGTTGGAAACAATAACATTTGGGTTCATAATGCAGATTGTATGCCTACAGAAAAAAAGGGGTTTGTCAGCAGTAAGGAAAATCCAGACGGAAGTATAACAGTAACTAAAACAATTGATGGCAAAAATGTCGATATTAAGTATACTAAAGCTAGTGATGGTCATTACTATCCTAGATTTGAAGATTATGATGACTATACTAATCCAAGCTTAAAAACCGATTTTTCAAAACCAATTAAAGTGAATGGAAAAATGAACGGAAATTATGGGCATGATGCAGGATTGATTAATAACCAATTAGGATTGAGTGAAACTCCAACAGGTTATGTATGGCATCATATAGAGGATGGAAAAAGTATGTTGTTGGTTCAACAGAAAATTCATTCAATTAAATTCGGTGGATTTACTCACAAGGGTGGAGCGTCGATTATCAGAGGAAGATAGGAGTAGTAGAAGTGGAATTAAAGGAATATGGAAAAAAATTGAATATAGATTCTTTTTCTAAACTAGAGAACTTATTAAAAGGTTTTTTACCTGAAGAGTATAAAAAAATTATGCTTGAACATAATGGTGGGCGTCCTATAAGGCGACTTGCATTTTCATTTATGGAATATGATCCGGAAATGAATGAAAGCTTTGAAAATGAATTAGACATATATAGCTTTAATAAATTAGAAGATATACCTTTCTTTTATGATAATTTATTTTCTTCAGAACTTATTCCTGAACAGTATTGTCCTATTGCGGATGATTCATGTGGAAATGAAGTGTTGCTGTGTGTTAAAGAAGGAGAAAATTACGGAAGGATATATTTTGCTAATCACGAATTATTCTATGAAGATGAAAGTTGGGTTATCACAAAAATAGCGGATAACTTTAATTCTTTTCTAGAACTACTTCAAGAAAGTATCTAAAAGTTGTGAAGTACAAGTTTTTAAACAGGCGTGAGCATGGTATCCTCATTTTCAAGCGCTGCGTCACAGAATATGACCTGTTTTGTTGCAGGTACACTTGTTATGACGGCAAGCGGACTTATGGCAATAGAAAAGATAAAGGCGTGAGATAGAGTTCTTTCGGCTGATCTTGAAACAATGCAGACAGGATATAAATCCGTCCTTGAAACATATATCCGAGAGGTAGACAAACTGATTCACCTTACAGTAAACGGTGAAACAATTGTAACTACATACGATCACCCGTTTTACGTAAAAGATAAAGGCTTTGTAAATGCCGAACAGCTTTGGATAGGTGCAGAGTTTATTGATAATAACGGAAATACTCTCTGTATTGAGCAAATCTGCCGTGAAGAGTTTGATAATGAGCTAATAAGGGTATATAATTTTAAAGTAGAAGAATACCATACGTATTTTGTTAGTTGCTATAGCATTCTGGTACACAATGCAAATTATCCAGATCACATGACTTCGAATGGACAATTAAAACCAGACACTGAATATAAAACAGGTGAACATGATTATTCTTATAAAACCGATGGAAATGGTCGGATCGAGAGTGTACATGCGGATGATCTTCATCTAAAGAATCATGATGGACGATTGTCTCATAGCGCGAATACACCAGGAAAACAATCAAATGATCATGCAGGTCACTTGATTGCTGATCAGTTTGGTGGATCTCCAAAATTGGATAATGTCGTTTCACAGGATGGCTATCTTAATACTCATGAATATCGTTCAATGGAACGCACTTGGGCAAAAGCCATAAATAACGGACAAAAAGTCACGGGTGTTAATATTAAAGTCAACTATTCCGGGAATTCAACAAGACCATCATCTTTTAAGGTTTCTTTTAAGATTGACAGGATAAAAACAAATAAAACATTCATAAATTAAAAGGAGATTACTATGTTTTTAGGATTTGAAGATGCATTTACCGATTTACAGTCTGAGGTTGTTTCTTTATGCCTTGAGTTTTTAGCAAATGCTAATGTAAAGGCGGAAAAAATATATATTTATATATATCAAACGAAACGTCAAAGAATGTTTAATGCTTTTTTCAACGTGGGAGGTTCTGTTGTTTCTGTTGGAGAAATAGGAACAGAGGAGCAATCAGATGAGTTTCTTGATGTTGGAACTGATGATATCGAAAGATTAATTGCATTATGTGATAAATATCAGCACCCCTGTCCGAACGAGTTTAAATTAGTTTATGATGTTAAATCAAAAAATTTTGATTCTCATTATGGATATGAAGATTACTCTGAAAAAGATGAAGTGGACTCGGTTGATGTATTCCTTGAATGGATAAAAGTGGTGAAAAAAGAAAATCAGTAATTGCGGTACAATATGATAGAAAAAACAAATAATGATTTCAAATTCACGATTGTCATTTATTCATGCATAATATGAATAATCTTTAAATTTAGCTGAACGAGCATTGGAATTTACTCCTCAAAATGCCGACGCACACCAGTGTGCTGGAAACGTCTATATGTCAAAGGCAGATTATAAATAAGTTATTGATTACTATAAAAAACTTTAGAAATATATCCGAGAGGTAGACAGACTGATTCACCTTACAGTAAACGGTGAAACAATTGTAACTACATACGATCACCCGTTTTACGTAAAAGATAAAGGCTTTGTAAATGC
>JAGAKZ010000019.1 GCA_017848115.1 Oscillospiraceae bacterium | reverse complement strand
TTCCCTGCATTTTTCGGTACTCTTCATATTCCCAGATTTTCAGACCTTCAAAAAGTTCTGCTCTGTCTTTATACTTGGTACTGAAAAAACAATTCAGCATATCAAGATTAAGCGTCTTTCCGAATCTTCTTGGGCGGGTTACGAGTGTTACATCGTCATCGTTTTCCCACCAGTCTTTTATGAATAATGTTTTATCTATATAAAAGTTTTTTTTGGTTATTATCGTTTCATAGCTCTGTCTGCCTATTGAAATTGTTCTTGGCATATATTCCACTCCTTTTTTTCCGCACATTTTCTATACATACTTATTATATACGATTCTTTCTGTCATTGTCAACAATCCCAAAAAAGAAACAATGCACAACTCACCACAAAAGGTAAGTCATGCATTGTTATATTTTTACTGCACACCAAGAGTTACATCATCTTTTGAAATATACTGCTTGAAATGTGCAAGGTCTGCAAGGTCTACATTTCCGTCACCGTTTACGTCTGCTCCCTTTAAAATATTTTCATCAAGTGCAGTATCTCCGAGAAGATAAAGTGAAAGAATCGAAAGGTCTGTAAGTTCTGCTTTCATATTTCCGTCAAGGTCACCGTAAACTATATCTGCATTTCCGCCAACATTACCGTCTGTAACCGGAGTATTTGTTGCATTGAAATGTACGTTTGCAAGAATAGCTCCTGGAACATCTATTTTTATAGCACTCCACTGTTCCTGAGTTCCTGTATAATAAATATCTGTAAGAGAATCACAATCATAGAATGCATATCTGCCGATAATCTCGACACTGCCGGGAATCTTAACCCATTTAAGTGAACTACAACCGTCAAAAGCATTTTCACTTATTTCTTTTATACCTTCGGGAAGTTCAATACTTTGCAACGATATGCAATCTGAAAATGCAGTGCTTTCAACTTTTGTAATACTATCAGGAAGTATTACATTTTCAAGAGAAATACATCTTCCAAACGCACAGCTACCGATTTCCTGAACACCTTCAGGGATTTCTACATTTTCAAGATTTGCACAATTATCAAATGTCTGATCCTGTATTCTGATGAGTTTTTTCGGAAGTTTCATACTTGTCAATGATATACACTCATAAAATGCATGATCACCTATATATTCAACACTATCAGGTATTTCTGCTTTCTTCAAAGAATTGCAATTTGAAAACGCACTTATACCTATACTCTTTAAGCTCTCAGGGAAATTTATATCCTCAAGCTTATAACAACCCATAAATGCACCGTCACCTATTTCTGTAACGCTATCAGGTACTTCTACTTTCTTTAAGGAACTGCACTCTGAAAATGCAAGTTCATTTATCCCGGTAACTCCGTCAGGAATTACATAACTTTCATTTTTAAATCCCGGAGGATAGTATATAACAGATTTGCCTTCTTTATCAAACAGCACACCATCTATAACAGAATAACTCTGATTTTCTGCATCAACTTCAAATGAAACTAAAGATTTACAGTAACTGAATGCGTGTGAACCAATTTCCTTTACACCTTTCGAAAAGACTATACTTTCAAGAGATTCACAGTAGCTGAATGCAAATTCACCAATTCTGTTTACACTATCGGGAATATTTATTTTCTTTAATGACAGACAATCTGAAAATGCACGATAGTCCATAAATTCTATTCCCTCTGAAAGTACAACTTCTTCAAGACTGTCACAGCCTGCAAATGCCATTGTAGAAAGTTTTTTAACATTTTTCGGAACAGTAACGGATTTAAATGAGTCACAATTATAGAATGCCAGTTCGGCTATAGTTGTGATACTATCAGGCAAGTCTATTGATTTTAATGAAATGCATGACTCAAAAGCACCGCATCCTATAGACTCGATATCTCCTGCAAACTTAACGCTTTCAAGATTTTCACAGTCACTAAATACTCCACTGCTTATTTTTGTTATGCCTTTTGAAATATCAACACTTGTAAGAGCGCTCTTCTCAAAAGCAAAATCATTTATCTCCTTAACACTGTCAGGGATAACAACCGATGAAAATTTTGCCTTTGTGAATGCACTTATTTCTATCTTTTCAACACTATCGGGAATAGTGTATTTTTCAGCTGTCTTTCCTCTCGGATAAAGTATGAGTGATTTTGCACCTTCGGTAAACAATACACCGTCAATGCTGTCATAACTTTCATTTTCTGCTGATACTTCTATATTTTCAAGAGCATCACATTCTATAAAAGTTTCGATATATAACTCTGTAACACCTGCCGGAATATTTACAGATTTAAGAGAGCTACAACACGCAAATGCATTAGCACCTATAACAGTAACACTTTCAGGAATATCTGCAGATACCAGTTCTGTAAATCCTTCAAATGCATAATCCCCTATACTTGTAATACCCTCAGATATTTTTACTTCCCTGATAAGTTCAGCATATCCGTCCCATACAGACTGCATATCATCCAGCATCTCGCCTTTGCCGTCTATTGTAAGAACCCCGTTTTTGTCAAGTGACCATTTAATATCGCCTGCAATTTTTCCGCATTCCCCAAAAGCAACAGCATCAGCAGTTTTTTCTGCATCAAAATGATAATTTACATCTTTATCAGAACCGATTATATGCAATCCCTTAGCTATACTACCCCACTGTTCTTCATTACCCGAATAATATACATCAGAGATATTATCACAGTATCCAAATGCTGAAGTACCTATAGTTTCAACATTTTTTCCGATAAATACAGTTACAAGTGTATCCGAATGATAAAAAGCACTTTCTTCTATAACTTTTACGCTGTCAGGGATAACAACAGATGAGAAATGAGCGCCATAACAAGATCTGTAGTTTATTTTAACCACACTGTCAGGAACTATATATTCAATTGTTTTTTTATCTGACGGATATTTTACTAGTTCTGTCATATCCTTATTATAAAGTATTCCGTCTACAGACTTATATGCTTTATTTTCAGGGTTTACATTTATCTCTTTAAGAGATAAACACATTATCAGAGCTTCTGTATCAATTTTCTCAACACTTGCTGGAATATTTAATGTTTTAAGCATACTGCAACTGCTGAACAAAAATTGTGGAAGACAGGTTATTCCTTCTGAAAGTTCCACGATTTCCAGTTCTCCGCAACCTGAAAATGCCCCTTCTCCTAATGTAGTGATATTTCCGGGCATATGTACTTCTTTAATATACCTACAGTCTGAAAAAGCTCTGTCTTTTACAGTTACAACACTTTCGGGGATCGTATAACTTTCAGTAGTTTTACAACGTGGATAAAAAGCAAGCTCTGTCATATCCTTGTTGAAAAACACTCCGTCAGCAGATGCATAAAACGGATTTTCAGGTGAAACCTCTATAGCTTCAAGCAAAGGATAATATTCGAACATATCATCATCAAGATATTCAACGCCTTTGCCAAATACAATTTTTCTTACATCATAATTCAGGCTTTCATCATCACCTGATATCATCATAAGTTTTCCGTTACCTTCAACAGTCATAGTACCCTTGTCATCTATAGACCATACAAGATGATAAGAAAAATCACCTGAAGCTATAACCTTACTTTCACTTTCCTCGGTTACTTCTTCTTTTGTTTCTTCTTTTACTTCTTCTGTTGCTTCCTGCTCTACACTTGTTTCACCTGTTTTAACATCTTCAAGAGCGTATACCATATTTCCGCTGTTAGCTGTAAGTACAGATATTGCTACGAGCATACTTAAAATTTTTCTGTTATTCATATCCAATCATTCCCTTTCAATTCAAATATTTTATAAAAAATGTATTTACAATAATAATACTTGGTATCTTGCAAAAAAGCTACAAAAAAATGACCGCTGATTTTTTATTTTTTATAAGCAGTCATTTTTTATTATAAATATTAAAATTTATTTTTTGAAACTGTATTTTTTATTTTTATCTTTATTTTTTATATGAAAATAGAATATTATTTTTTATCTCTTTTATTTATCAATCTTGTCTGCCCCTCCTTAACCGGTAAATAAAGTCTCTAACCATCATCATACACTAGTTTTTTCATCACTATAACCTCCTTCATATACCTTAAAACAAGGTGCTATATTTGCCCTTCTATTAATAATACTCCCCATCTTCAAAAAAAACTACATAAAAAATCAAAATTTTTTTCAATTATCTCATGGACAACTATATAAGGATATGATAAAATTATTACATAACCAGCATATATTTTATAGCTAAAAGTGAATAACTGAATATTTTGTGAGGTGTTTCTTATGCAGAAAAAGTCAAAAAAATTTCTTAGCCTTATAGTAGGAGGAACTATTTTTATAGGCTCAACCGCACTCTCTCCTCTTCATACAAGCGCAGCTGAAAATCTCCTTGCATTTCCCGGTGCTGTAGGTGCAGGAAAATATGCTACAGGCGGACGAGGCGGTACAGTATATCATGTAACAAATCTCAACGACAGCGGTGAAGGTTCTTTTCGTGATGCTGTAAGCAAATCAAACAGAATCGTCGTTTTTGACGTTAGCGGTACTATTGAGTTAAAAGGCAATGTAACTGTCGCTGACAACGTAACCATCGCAGGGCAGACCGCTCCGGGCGGAAGTGGTATAACACTTAAAAACTACAAAATAGGTATGGCAGGCGATAATATTATCTGCCGTTTTATAAGTTCCAGACCCGGCCCTTATGCTTCAACATCAAGCGGAAATGACGCATGGGGCGGTGAAAAAGGTTCAAAATCAATTATTGACCACTGCTCTATGGGCTGGACGACAGATGAACAGTGGGGACTTTATTCAAAAAATAAAAATACAACTGTTCAGTACAGTGTAATAGGTCCCGCTGATTCATGGGGCGGTCATTCCAAAGGCGTTCACGGTTTCGGAATAATGATGCCCGGAACGTCAACTTTTGACCACAATCTTATCATACACAACGTTTCAAGAAATTTCAGAGGAAAAATAGGCGGAACAGAAACCTGCGACTTTACAAACAATGTAATATACAACTGGGGATATCAGACTGCCTACGGAACAATAGGTCACTTGAACTATGTGGGAAACACACTGAAAATAGGTCCCGATACAACAGATGGTTTCAACTACATAAATATCGACAGTTCAACAAACCCCCAGAACTTCTCTGTATATGCAACAGGAAACCGCATGATAAATAAAGACAATACAAACTATGGCACACTTACAGAAGATAACTGGAGCGGTATCAAAGTAAAAGACGGTCTTGGAATAACAAAGGATAACGTTTATAGCGAGTCATATTTTCCAACATACAACAGCAGTATAGATATGTCTACAGTACCTGATGCTGAAAGTGCAGAAGACTCATATGAACACGTTATCACATTCGCCGGAAACGGCATCTCATCTGATAAAAGAACCGCCATAGACCGGCAGTGTGCATATGAAACAAAAACAGGAACAGGCACACTCAGCGGAACTTCATCATATGACTCAGCATCAGCAGACGAAAAATCAAAAATAGACAAATACGGCATAGAATGCGGTGTCACCTACGAATACCCCAAGGCAGTACTCACAAAAGAAATAGTTGACAACGACAACGACGGAATGGATGATGACTGGGAAAAAGAAAGAGGTCTTAACCCTTCAGACCCGTCAGACACAAACGGAGATTACTGCGGTAAAGGTTATACAAATATTGAATATTACATAAACGACCTTACAGTAAACGCTTTCCCCGAAGGCGTAGTAACTCTCTCCCCAAAAACAACACCATCAGCTCCCGAAGCTGTCAAAGGCGACATAAATCTTGACGGAACTCTGAACATTTCAGATGTCATACTCCTTCAGAAATGGTTTATCTCAGCAGATAACACAACCATTTCAAACCTGAATGTCACCGACCTTAACGGAAACGGTAAAACAGATATAGCGGATATGTGTATGCTAAAACAGTTACTCATTGACTCGGTGTATTGAATTTCAGGTGAAACGATTGAAAAAGAAATTTATCAGGAAATGACGTATGATGATTTAGATAAAATTAAAAAATATTTATGGAGCGCTTTGTTTATCACCGGATACCTTACATATGATCATAAAAATTTATATACACAAGCTATCAATCAAAAACTTTTAATCAAAATTCCTAATGAAAAAATACGTAATATATTAAAAAACTAATCTCTGAATTATCAAACAATTATTAATAAACAAAACCTCCCCTGCAACTCTATCAAATACCGATAGAAATTACAGGGGAGATTTTTATTTATCAAAATTCTCCGCCATGGAGTCTTGCACGTATATCACTAAGACTTTCGTCAACAAGAAGTTTACCGTCACAAAATACAGGTACGAGGAGATTTTCTTTCATATCCTTTACCATATCAAATGTAAGTTCATCTTTGTAAAGCACATCCTCACCATCTCTGTATACACAACACATACCCTTCTGCGATTTTTTGAAGTTTGCTCCCTTTACTTTATCTGTAACAGGATCTTTGAAGATCTGACGTTCTTTACCGTCTACGATACTGTTTGTTGCCTTGAGCGCCTGACCGAGTGAATCGCGGGTCACATACTGATAGGTGTATGAACCTATTCCGAGGGTAACGTTTGAAACGGCAAATCCCATTTTTTCAAGAAGTTCATATATCTTTCCGGCTCTCTCGTAGGTGATGGCATCTCCGTATATAGCACCTATATGGCTGTCAAGAACCTTGTAACCTTTATCATTTACATATCCGCCGAAAACATTCCATAAACATCTTACTGTTCCGAGTTCTTCAGGAGTATATTCCTTTCCTTCTTCAAGTTCTGTCACCGTACCGCAGATTATTTCCACAGGGTCTCCCGAATCGCCTCTTATTATAATTTTTCCGTCTCTTTTCATTATGCTTTCTTTAAGTGACGGAATGATTTTTGTTACTACATTCCAGTAATCATATGTGTCCGAAACGATACTAAGAGGTCCTGCAGTAAATACATCTTCTATAAGGTGACGGTAGCACTCTTCCTCACCGTCACGACCATATGAGCTCATTACACTGTGTTCGGTTGAAGGTACACCTTTTCCTACAACTTCTTTTGTACAGTCACAGTTATAAAATTCTTCAAGCCAGAGTATAGCACCTATTGTCGCTGAACCTGTAAACGAAAGAAGGTGTGCAGAACTGCTTTTGAGTGCGTCTTCTATAGAAGTCATTCCTCTCATGGAAAAATCACCGCACGCAGCACTTTTTACATTTGCAAGCACAGCATTACTTTCTTTTGAAAGCATTTTCCCGTTTTCAAAATCAATTCTTGTAACCGCTTTCTCTGAAACAGTCTTATCAAAATATTTGTTTACGATCTGTCTGTATGCATATGCCACACTTGCTGAATTCATTGGGTGCCATATATTTACCGAAATAAATGTTTCAAGATAATTTACAAGCCAGCCGTAACCTTTTACAGTATTTGAAATTTCATAAACAGGTGTCTTTATATTTACTCTTGTTCCCTCTGCTACAGCTTTTATCTGTATAGGCAGATATCCGAGATCATAGAGTTTTTCTATTTCTGTTGTATCGGCTGCCTGCTGTGTCATAGTGTTTGAAATAAGTCTTTTGTATTCGGAAAGCATTTCTTCCCTGTCTTTTTCAAAGAAATTTTCATTAAAATAAGTAATGAGGTATTCTTTTATAAATGCCTGCATTCCGAAAACTACTACCTTGTCTATATAGTCATATCTTGACATTCTCGGTGTCCAGTAAGATACAAGATATTCAAGTCCGGGTGTGTATGCAAGGTGATGAATTGTCTTGTAAAAATCAGTGAGTACCAAAGGATTTGCTTTTTTCATATTACTTCCTCCCTATCTGAAAGTTCTTATTATTTCAATATTTTCATTTTCACTTGTGTATATAGAATCGGTTGTAAAAATCTTTTTTATAAGTCCGCTGTTTATAAGTTCACCATCAAGAATAGTGTTTTCGCAGTGTGTTACATACAGATAAATATCTCCTGCTCCGCATTCTTTAAGTTTTTTTGCCGAGTGAAGAAATGTACCGCCACGACTGCATATATCATCTATTATGAGAACATTATAATTTTCCGAAGGTATATTTCCTACAAGTTCAAGACCTTCTATCTTACCTGTTCTCCAGTCTCTCTTCTTGTCGCCTTTGAGATACGGAAAACAGAAAGCATTTTCATATTTTTTTGCACAACCTGCATCAGGATAAAAAAGCACATCATTTTCCTTACGAAAGTCAATCCTATCCATAACTTCTTCAATAAATGGTATATGAGGCATTATTACCACACTATTTATAAGTGCTTCTGATACATTTGAATGCGGATCGTAAACTTTTACTGTTTCAAAATCAAGCGAATTTAAAAACTGTGAAAAATACTTTAAAGTAAATACTTCATCAGCATTTTTTACTCTGTCCATACGGGCATTTGGAATATACGGCATAACAAGAGAAATTTTTGCATCTTTTCTTATACGGCGTATATGATTTACAAGGTAAAATAAAGTAATCATTTCCTCATTACCGTCAAAACACCATGTTAATGAAATCTTTCCGTCAGGAATATCTGCTCTGAAAGAAGATGTTCCATCCGGGAAATATGCTGTATCTATCTTTTTATCATTTATCTTTATCATTTTCTCACTCTCCGATTATATTTATCTGACACATTTTCATTGCGTCAAGAGCTGTCTTGTGGCTGTCAGGTGTAACTCCGGCACAGCTGTCTGCAAAAACTGTAACTTCTGTTTCAGGAGAAAAAGCTTTCACAAGCATCGCATTGCTGATAACGCATATATCAGTACAAAGTCCGAGAAGATATACTTCATCCGGTTTTTCCTCTTTCACAAAAACTGCAAGCTCATCAGAACCAAACGTCAGCTTATCTATTTTACGGCTTTTTTCATATACCGGCAATGCTTTAAGTTCATCGCACACTTCCCAGCCGTATGTATCTTTTATACAGTGTCTTACAGGAAGTTTTCTTCCCTCCTGCGTCTGTTCATAATTTTCAAAGTGAGTATCTCGTGTAAATATTACCTCACCATCAAAATCCTTTACTCTTTCAGTGGCATTTTCCACAATAGCCTTTGCCTCATTACTGCCAAGAGCCCCGCTTATAAAGTCATTTTGCATATCAACAACAAGAAGTATTTTTTTCATCTTATTCAAGTCCTTTCATTCATTTTTCTTTGGAGTTTTTTATCCTAAGAATTTCTGTATCTTTATTATAACTCTATAAAACTAAAATGTCAATAGTTTTTTTAATTTTTTACATATAAAATTGCTCTTTTATGCTGACCGTTTTCCTCAGTAAAATTTGTCTTGCTTATTTTTTTATCATACAACCTGTGCAAAACGTCCTTATTTATGCTTTTTCCCATCACAAGAGAATACACTGCCTGCATCTGCGGAATAGTAAACTTCTTTGGTAAAAGCGAAAAGATATAGTCTGTTGTATGGAATCCTGTACGCACACGAAAAACTGCATCGGATATGATCTGCACATGATCAAACGCAAGTTCACCTTTTACATCTTCTACAACCGCCTTATCATGTTCTACTGTTACCTTTGCTCTTAAAAATTCTTCATCATTTCTTAAAAGTTCAAAACTAAATTTATTTTCTTCTTCATTTATCTTTATTTCAAACCAGTCTGCATCATCAGCATCACTTCCACCACTTATAATATCATTGCAGTTATTTATAAGTGAAATATATGCGCATGAAATTATACGTCCTCTCGGATCTCTGTCTACTGTACTGTAAGTACCAAGCTGTGAAAGATAAAAATGTTCAAGCCCTGTTTCTTCATTTAGTTCACGCTTTGCACACTCTTCAAGTGTCTCATTCATTTTCAGAAATCCACCCGGAAGTGCCCACTTATCCTTAAAAGGAAAATCGCCTCTTTTTATAAGAAGAATTTTAAGCTTTTTTATACCGGATTTTTTCGGATTTTCATTTGCCTCATCAACTGCATTGAAAATAACCATATCTGTTGCAACAGAAGGCCTTTCATAATTACTTATGTCATACTCTTTTAAAAATTTTTTTTCATTCATAATAAACGTTCCTTTCTAATACAAACACGTTCATGTTTGTGTTTTATACTAATTAATTTTAATACTTCAAAAAAAAATTGTGTATAAATCCAAAAAAATATCAAAAAACCCTTGAAATTTTTCTTGGTATATGCTATAATACAAATATCAGCTTAGCATATAATAAAGATAGGCTAAGTTAAGAAGGAGGAATTAATATGAAAACAATAATATCAGCTAAAAAAATGAACATTCCACAGGCTTTTGACGACTACGCAACACAGAGAATCGAATCAAGATTATCAAAATTTTTCGGAGATGACGCTGATGCAAAGCTGATTATTTCTGAGGTTAAAAATCAGATAGTCATTGAGTTGACTGTCAGATATAACAATATAATCTACAGATCTGAAAAGAGTGCTGTAAACAAAAATGACGCACTTGATGCTGCTATTGATAAGATTATCAGACAGATCAGAAAGAACAAGACACGAGTTGAAAAGAAACTCCGTGACACTGCTTTCCTTGATACATATTCTGACGAGATCGAAGAACAGTATGATTTTGAAGTTGTTAAGCATAAAAAATTCTCCATGCGTCCTATGGAACTTGACGAAGCTATATTGCAGATGAATCTGCTCGGTCATAACTTCTTTATGTTCAGCAACGCCAAATCAGGTGAAACAAATGTTGTTTACAAAAGAAGCGATGGAAACTACGCTGTTCTTGAACCTGTAATTGAATAAAAGCCACTACTGACAGCGATATTTTTTACTCACTTTAATATTGCTGTATGATAAACTTGCCGTCTTAGTTACGGTGAAAAAATAACTATCCTTGCTTTAAGTAAGGATAGTTATTTTGTTTTATACTTTATTTTTCTTTTTGATCTTTGCTTTACATATGTACATTCTCTCATCCGCTACTTTAAGCACATCAGATATCTTTGAAGATTTTTTACTGTCATACACTGCCATACCGTATGCAATACTTATATCATATGGTGTATTTTTATTTGCATTAGAAATATTTGTCTTCATATTTTCAATGCAGTTTTTATAAGACTCCTCGATATTTTTGGATGATATGAAAACTACAAATTCGTCTCCGCCTATCCTGTAACAAACACCTGTATTTTCAAAGGATTTTTGTATTATCGAAGCACTCTTTATTATCAGTTCATCACCACTGTTATGACCATACTTATCGTTTATGGTCTTGAGATTGTTTACATCAAACATAGCAACTCCGACATTAACGTGTCTGGATTTTTCATATTCATCTACTTTTTCCTGATATGCTGTTCTGTTGGCAACGCCTGTAAGACCATCATGATAAGCAAGTTTACTTATCACTTCTGCTTCAAGACCGCTCTTTACCTTTTCAACAACACTTCCAAGTCCGAGAACACCATAACACAGGATCGCTGCAAACAAGCCCAATCGGATAAACAATGCCGCATCAGTCTCACCGCTTCCGATATAGAAACGAACAAGATCTATTGCGCATGAAACACATATTGTGATAAATCCAAGATAAAACAATACACTGTCATGTCTGTGATTTTTAACATTTTTAACCCAGCGTCTTATTGCCTGATAAACAATGAATAATGCTGTTATTCCTAGATTTATATGTACCAGAAAGATACTCTCAAGAAAATCAGCAATACCTGTTATTTTGAGTATTGTACACGCTGCGAAGACTACAAATGTAAAATCACGTATCAGATTAAGAAGTTTAAGATCCTTCATACCGAAATAATGCTTTATATAATAAAGTATCGGAACAGGAACCAGTGCCAGAATGTAAATTTTTATATTCTGCAAAGCACGTGTGTCTCTTGCAAAAATCTCCACAACACCTGTTTCAAAGAATGACCAAAGCGACACAAGAACGGAGAATACACCAAGAAAAAATATATCCGGTTTTTTCTTTATTTTAAGATACGCATACAGATCAAACAATATAAATACAAAACCCATAACAAACATTATCGCACAAAGTACTATATGGAACATATTGTTCATTATGTATCTTAAAACAAAATTTGCGGGTTCTGTAAAACATATGTCATTTATAGAAGAACAGTTTTTATTATACACATTTTTTATCTGTATTTTTATTGTTCCTCCATAATCCTCCTGCGGTATCTTTATAAAATGCCATACCGTACCGGGAGATTTGTTATAAAACATATGCGTAACTTCCGGTATTTTTTCAACTAAAACATCGTTTATATACACATCAGTATATATATTTCTGCTGCCAAAGCACAACGACGTTCCGTATGGAAGTTCCTGTGGAATCTGATGATAGATAAAAAACGTTTCATCTTCGTTCAGATTGAAGTTGTAAAGCTGAACTTCATTTCCATTTTCATCGGTCCAACCATGATCTGCTTTCAGCACTTCACCTACTTTATCCATATAAGTTTTATGACTGGCTGAAGTACCGGGAATAATAACTATGACCATCATCACAATAATTATAGCTATATAAACAAACAGATATTTCCGGTCATACCGACTATACCAATTACAATTTCCCCTCTTCATGATTCACCCTCAATTTTTATTTTTCCAAACAACCCTGTCATTCTCAATAAAAATTTTCCTTTAAAATAATTACCTCTATAAACTATAAACCATTTTTAATTATAACTCAAATACAGTTCAATGTCAATCCTGTTTATTATAGTAAACAAAAATATATTTTTTTCATTTACTATATTTTAAACAATGTTTCTCCGATTTTCATCAGCTAAATTGTAAGTTCTAAAAAAATATATTTTTTTGTTGACAACAGTAAAATATCATGGTAAAATAATGTTATTGGTAGTTATAAAACAAATAAAAAATCGGAGGTAAACAAAATGAAAAAAGCAGTCGACAAAGTTCTTAACAGTGTAAGTTACAACGCACCTGTTGTTCTTACTTTCACGCTGATAGCAGTAGTAGTGGAAATACTTCATTCCATTACACCATTAAGATTTACACATGATCTCTTTGTTGCATCAAGAGGTTCACTTCTTAATCCGCTTTTCTACGTGAGACTTTTTACACACGCAATCGGACACGCAAACTGGAGTCATCTTATTGGTAACTTCACAACAATTCTTCTTATCGGACCGATGCTTGAAGAAAAGTACGGAAGTAAAAAACTTCTCATGATGATGCTCTTTACTGCATTCCTTACAGGTGTTCTTCATGTTATTCTCACACCTTACGGTGCTGTATGCGGTGCAAGTGGTATTGTATTTATGTTTATTCTGCTTGCAGCTTGTTCAAACATCGAAGATGGTACTATTCCGCTCACACTTATCCTTATCGCATTTATCTATATAGGCGGAGAAGTTATGGATATGTTCAAACGTGACAATGTTTCACAGCTTTCACATATCATAGGCGGTATATGCGGTGGTTGCTTTGGTATCGTCTTTACTAAGCCAAAGAAAAGCACATCTTCTTACTAAAAAATTCATATAAATATTTTGCCGTTTACTTTAAAAAGTAAACGGCTTTTTATTGTCACAACAAATACTTTATGGTATAATTAAAAAAGGTGAAAAATAAAAACGAAAGGAAGTTCTTAGAAAATGGAAACAATATCAAAAATAGTAAAGTCCATAGATGATATTGTGTGGGGCGTTCCGATGATAATAATTCTTTTCGGAACGCACCTCTTTATGACTTTTAAAACAGGATTTATCCAGCGGAAAGTATTTAAAGGAATAAAACTTTCTGTTACCAAAGATCCTGATTCTCCGGGCGATGTAAGTCAGTTCCAGGCGCTCACAACAGCTCTTGCTTCGACAATCGGCACGGGTAATATTATCGGTGTGGGAACTGCTATATATTTTGGTGGTCCGGGTGCTGTTCTCTGGTGCTGGCTTACCGGTGTTTTTGGTATAGCCACCAAATATGCAGAATCTCTTATCGCAGTAAAATATCGTGTCAAAACAAAAGAAGGCAAAATGCTCGGCGGTGCAATGTACGCACTTGAACGAGGACTAAACATGAAATGGCTCGGTATAATATTTGCTTTGTGTGCTGCATTTGCATCATTCGGAATAGGAAGTGGTACTCAGATAAATGCAATAGCTGAAGTTATCGAAAACAATGTTACTTTTATCACAATACCACGCTGGACAATAGGTCTTGCAGCCGCCGTCATCACTGCTGTAGTAATAATGGGCGGTATACAAAGCATCTCAAAAGTATGTGAAAAATTAGTTCCTGTTATGGCTCTGTTCTATGTTCTAGGTTGTCTTGTTATTCTGACAATGAACTATGATTTTATAATTCCTGCTATAAGCTGTATCGTAAAGCTTGCCTTTACTCCGGGGGCTGTAGGTGGTGGTCTTATAGGCCAGGGTATCATGATAGCTGCAAGATATGGTATAGCACGAGGACTTTTTTCAAATGAATCCGGTATGGGTTCTGCTCCTCTTGTTGCTTCAGCCGCAAAAACAAAAAATTCTGTACGTCAGGCACTCGTATCATCAACAGGTACATTCTGGGATACTGTTGTTGTATGTCTTATGACAGGTCTCATGATAGTTTCAACCATTCTCAAAAATCCTGATATCAATATTTCCGATATCGAAAACGGCGGACAGCTTACTACAGCAGCATTTTCACAGATACCTGTACTTGGCCCTACCATACTTGTACTTGGTATAATATCATTTGCATACTCTACTACACTCGGCTGGTCATATTACGGAGAACAGTGTGTTGAATACTTAGGTGGCAGAAAATGTGTATTTGTATACAAAATAATATTTATAATTACAGTTGCTCTTGCCGCTGTTGTTTCAATTGACCTTGTATGGGATATCGCAAACGTCCTCAACGCATTTATGGCTATTCCAAACCTTGTTGCCATAATCCTTCTTTCTAACGTTATAAAAGAAGAAACAAAAAAATACATAAATGATATCGATAAGGAAGATACCACTCCTGTACCGATAATTGAAAAATAATAAAAACGTTTCACATCAGAAAATAACAATGATGTGAAACGTTTTTTTATACTATTCCGACCATCTTTAACAGTGCCTGTGCATTTGTAGTATGACATCGTCCCTCTTTTAGTTTATAGTCGAACTTTATTTTGTCATCTTCATAGTATTCTGAAAAATGAAGATTTATTGTCTTGCTTACACCAAAATCCGTCGAACAAAGTTCAAAGTCATGAGTTGTAACCATAACTATTGTGTTTTCACGCGACAGTCTTTTTATAGTTTCTATTGCACAGACTATACGGTCTTTTGAATTTGTACCCTTAAAAATCTCATCTATAAGCATAAGAAAAAGTCTGTTTTCCGAAGACACTTCAACCATATGTTTTACTCTTACAAGCTCTGCATAAAATGTTGATATGCCCTCACTTACACTATCCTCTGTTTTTATAGATGTCATAACACTCATAAATGATGCAGAAAAACTGTCAGCAGTAACCGGCGCTCCTGCATTTGCAAGAATGAGTGCAAGACCTATACTTCGTATAAATGTGGTTTTACCAGACATATTTGAACCTGTAACTATAACAGAAGATGACGTAAACTTTGACGAATTTCCTTTTACAGTTTCAGGTGAAATAAGCGTATGGCGAAGATTTTCAAACTCAATAAAAGGTGTCTTGCTGACTGTTATCTCAGGATAGGTGCATTCTGAAATAATCTGCACAACACACAGACTTATGAGCATTTCAAATTCGGCTACATGGTCAAGCCATGTATCAGTTTTGTCACCGTTTTTCTCTGCCCATTTTTCAAAATTTCTCATGCAGTGTATATCCCACATAAAAATTGCATTCAGAAAAAATGATGCAAAAAAGTTTGAGCGAATCTCGGCACGATCGGCTATCTTTACAAGATTTTTTATTTGTAAAGAAACATTGTCAGCTTTAAGATTTTCTTTGATATTTTTTAGTTTTTCACTTTTAAAGTTTTCTTTTTCTATTTCATTTATAACTTCATAGTATGAATATATCCTGTTTTTTATCATTTCAAGTTCACGCAGTAAACCACCGTTTACCGAATTTATTATACAGCAGAGAACAAAGCTTACAGCCGCTGATATAAGTGCTGATATAGCGGTTATCTGAGGATATATATCAAAGAAAAACATTATTGCTGAAAGTATAGTTACAACAGGAAGAATAAATGACAGCATATTTATAAAAGTACTGCTTTTTTTTAGATTTTTGCAGTCTAAAAAAACACCTGTGTCTTTTCTTTTCCTGTTGTCTGTCATTGCAAGACGGTATTCAAAATTTTCTGAAAATACTCTGTTTTCAAAAAGTTCCTTTACCGCTGACTGATTTTCATAGATTTCTTCTACGCTCTTACAGCCTCTCTGAAGAATATCTGCAAGTTTCTTTTTACCCTTGAAAGTGTACGCTGAACATATAAGTTTATAAAGTGACGCTTTTCCCGAAATATCAAGATCTCTTCCCTGATGAAAACTGTCATCAAAAAATTCTGCACCGTCTTCTTCACGTTCTTTCCACGTACCGTCATACCTTGAGATGTATGAACATATAACTTTTTGCTTTGCTCTGCAGAGAGCTTCTGACTTTTCGTTTTTTATATGAAGATTTACACAATATATAAAAGCTGCTATAAATACCGGCAAAAGCCACATTGTTTTTAACAATGCGGCTGTAAGTATTGCGGATATTACAATAAAAAGTCTTAAAAAACTTATCTTTTCAAATTTTGCTTTAAGTTCTTTTTCTTCTGCTTTAGATCGTTCAAGGGCATTTGTATAATATTCCTTATTCATATCTGAGTGCATCGACTACCTCCATTTTAGATGCCTTGTATGCCGGATAAACGCCAAAAATTATACCTACTGCAAATGAGAATATTACTGCTCCGATTATCCAGCCATACGGAACTGCAAGCTCAACAGTAATCGCTACAGGGAGATCCGAAGTCAGCTTTACAACAGCAATGGCAAGTATTTTCGACTGCATAAGTCCCCAGATTATGCCGAGAACCGAACCTATCAATGATATGATTATTGACTCAATTATAAACTGTATACATATAGATTTATTTTCTGCTCCCATCGCTTTACGTACACCTATTTCCATAGTTCTTTCTGTTACGCTTACGAGCATTACATTCATTACACCTATACCGCCTACCAGCAGAGAAACAGCAGCTATAACAGCTATTACAGTTGTTATGATATCTATTATTTTATCGATAGTTTTAATATTATCTGTTAGAAAAGTAACTTCGGTTTCAAAACCGGTTCCTTCAAAAACAGCATCAAAATATTCCTCGGTATCTTCCTTGAACTGTTCTTCATCTTCTATATTCTTTATAGAATAGTCGATATAATTAAACGCAAAATTTTCAAGCGAAATCTGGTTTATATCCAGACCACATGTGTATGGTATATAGAGCCTTGACGGACTACTTTCCGAAGACATTCCCATCATAACATCCTCAGCAGATTCCTCAAGCACACCTACAACTGTAAATGAATATACATTACCGTCCTGTGACTTGATTTCAAGTTTCTTACCGAGAGCATCACCACCAAAGTATTTATTAGCTACTTTCTGATCTATAACAATAGTCGAAAGTGACTTATCCACATCATCATGACTTACAAATCGTCCTTCTTTTATTTTTAATCCATAATAATTAAGACATGAAGGAGAAACAGGAGAAGCACTGACATTAATGCTTTCTCCGCTATCCGTCTGAATTGTTCCATTAATCGAATATTCATAAAAATCAAGAACTCTTTCGATCTGTCCCTCATACATTTTATCATATTCTTCAATTGTCTGCTGATCAAAATACACATCATGGTCATATATAGGATATCCGTATTCATCATATTCTACATCGGTATTGTCTTCACTAGGCTCTACACTGATATATACTTCGTTTCCTGAAAGCAACGAATATATAACATTTTCTATAGTTTTGCTGAGTGATTCGCCAAGTGTATTTATAAGAATTACAGAGCTGATGCCGACAATAATTCCTAGAGTAGTAAGGAATGTACGCATTTTACTTGCCGACAGACAACGTACAGCAGAAAAAATATATTCTGATATATTCATTAGTCAGCACCTCTCAATCTTATTCTGTCACCTGCCTTATGCTCCTTATCACCGCATACCACCAGATCACCTTCTTTAAGATCGGAAGAAACTATCTCAACGTAAAAATCAGACTCTATTCCCGTCTGCACTTCAACCTTCTGAGCTGTAAACTGACCATCGTTTTCAACTGCTCTTAGTACATAACTGTTTCCGTTTTCGTCCTGTTCTATAGCATCATATGCAACAGAATAAAGCTCATCTGCCTTATTTGTATAAACTCTTACTGCAGTATTTATATTTGGCTTTAAAAGTTTCATTGCATCACTGTCAGTAATCTTTACAGTAGCCGAATAACCAAAGCCATTAAAATATTCTGAAATGCTTTCAATATATCCGCTTATCTCCATATCGCCTGTAAGAACAGTTGTGAAATAAACCTCATCTCCGACCTTAACATTAAGTATATCTCTGTCGGTGATAACTGCCTCAACCTTATAATCTCCGAATGTACCTATCTTAAAAAGTTCACCTTCATTTGTAAAAGAACCTTCATTTACATAACAGTCTGTAACTATACCTGATCTTGGTGCTGTAACCACAATATGCTCACGCTGTCTTTTCAGCTCATCAAGTGTTTCCTGATACTTTTCTATTTCCGATGACTGAAATTTTTTCAGATAATTGCTTTCCGATATCTGATCAAGCGTCTCTGTCTTCTGTTCAAGTACACTGTTATATTCATTCTGCGCCATCTGAAGCTGTAAACTCAATGGTTCAAGACTTGCCTCATACTGTTTGTACATATTATAGTAAAGATCAGATTCGGCAGCATCTGTAGAATTATAATATATCTGATAATATTCACTGTATTTTGAATAAGCTGTATCATACTCATTCTGTGCGGCATCAAGTGCTATCTTTGCACTTTCAACAGAAATATCAGCAAGCTGTTTTGCATACTGCTGTGAATTTGCTCCGTTATTATCTTGTAACTGCTCAAGTGTTTTTGCGTCATTTATAAGTTTTTCATATCTTGCGATCTGCTCATCAAGCATTTCACTATCAAATTCACAGAGAACATCGCCTTCATTTACTGTATCGCCTACTTTAAAGTTAAGCTTTTTTATCTTCTGGGTAACTTCTGCAGATACAGTCTGTGAATCACTCAGTACAACTGTTCCCGACGCATTTACATATGTGCTGAGGTCATGTTTTTCATAAGCTAAAACCATATCATAACCCACACTCTGCTCATTATTTATACGAAGCGAGATAAACCAACCAAAGAAAGCGACAACTGCAACGCCTGCCACTATTTTTCTTATGATTTTCTTTTTTCTTTTATATTTTTTTGTCTTCATTTATTATGTGACTTTCCTTTCTGCTTTATTCATATCTCAAAGCGTCTACAGGCTGCATCTTCGCACCCTTGTTTGCAGGATAATATCCAAAAATAACACCGACTGCAACTGAAAACAATGTTGATACAATAACGGCTACCGATGATACTTCTATATGAATTTCAGTGTTTTCAATATAATATCTGAGATCACCGTATAATACTTTTTTGGGTACCATATCAATCAGATCATAAAACTTTGTATCAAGTACGGTTAAGATAACAGATGAAACCAATACACCTATAGCACAGGCAATAAGACATATCGTTGCCGATTCAATAAGAAACTGTAATCTTATTGTACTCTTTTTTGCACCAAGCGCTTTCTTTATACCTATTTCCTTTGTTCGTTCCGTTACGCTTACAAGCATGGTATTCATAAGACCTATTCCGCCAACGACAAGCGAGATACCTCCTATAGCCACAAACACTGCAGTTATTGCCATCACAACAGTATCGATCATAGATTGCGCTTCTTCTGGTAAAAGTTGGTTGCAAGTATAACTATAATCCTCATCACCCGGAAATCTGTCTCTCATAAAATCATTGATATATCGCATCGCATCAGGGATCGAATCAGAATCTTTTGCCGCTACAAGAAGTACGCTATATGTGTTTGAAAGTTCAGGAGAAAGCTTTGTTGGCATTACAACCAGATTGTCCATAGTTGTGTATGGCATAAACATATCTGTCGAAAAGTTTCTGATATCATTTATCCTTTTTGTCTTTTCATATTTATCCTCATATTTGTATATACCGACTACTACACAATCTGCACATACCAGTTTTTCCTGTTTCATTTCGTTCTGATTAAGATTTATTGATATCGTTTTACCTATAGCATTTTTTTCTGAACCAAAACAGTTTCTTGCAGCTATATCGGAAATTACAATAACGTTGCTTGCTTTGTCACAGTCACTTTTGCTAAGATATCTTCCTTCTGTAATATTAACCTGTCGAAGCTGCGAATATGCCGATGATACACCAGATACCCTTGCAAGTGAATAATGACTATTATCAGTATACACCTTTCCTTCTAATCTCCATGAAATCGATAAAACACCGTATATACTATCGGGAGCGTTATCTTCAAATTCTTTTTTCTCATCTTCGGTCAGATAATATTTCTCCGATTCATCATATAACATAGCATCATTTTCTGATTGAATTTCAACAGAAATCAAAGTTTCTTTTATCATACTTGATAAAAGGCCGTTTACAATATCAGATATAAGACTACCTGCTGAAACTATCGTTATAACAGATGTAAGACCGATCACTATTCCTATCATAGTCAGTGCAGAACGTTTTGAATTTGATTTTATTGTTTTTATCGCTTGACTAATGTTCTCAATCAGCCCCATTTACAGCACCTCCGGCAGTATCGGAAATTATATTTCCGTCTGAAATGGTAATGATACGCTCTGTTTCCTTTGCAAGTTCCGGACTGTGTGTTATAAGGATTATAGTTTTACCTGAGCGGTGAAGTTCGTGAAAAATATCCATAACGATACGCCCTGTCTTTGTATCAAGCGCACCTGTCGGCTCATCGGCAAGTATTATTGAAGGATCGTTTGCCATTGCTCTTGCTATAGCCACTCTCTGTTTCTGACCACCTGAAAGTTCATTAGGATTGTGATCCGAACGTTCTTCCATACCTACAGTTTTTAAAAGTTCTTTTGCACGCTTTGTTCTTTCACGGCGTTTTATTCCTGCGTACATCATAGGTAACTCGACATTTTTCAAAGCTGATGTTCTTGGAACGAGATTGAAGTTCTGAAAAACAAAACCTATTTCCTTGTTACGTATCTTACTGAGTTTTTTATCGCTGAGTTTGCTTATATCCTCGCCGTTGAAAAAATATTTTCCTTCTGTCGGTCTGTCAAGTGCACCTATAATATTCATCATCGTACTTTTACCTGAACCTGATTCACCGACTATCGCTACAAATTCGCCCTCTTTTATATCAAGGTCTATACCATTTAATATCTGCAGTTCGTTTGGCATACCTATATAAAATCTTTTTATTATGCCCGACATATTTACTACGGACTTTTTGCTATCTGACATAATACTTATTCTCCTTCTTTTTCTGTGGATTTTACTTTTACTTCTACGATCTCACCATCATCAAATTTTGAAGGAGTTGATACTATATAGTCGCCTTCTGAAAGCTCACTGCTTTTTACTTCTGTATATTTTATAGTTTCAAGGCCTGTTTCTACAGGTATTTCTTCGATTTTATATGTTCCGTCATCATTTTCTGTTGCTTTATATACACAATCTTGTTCTTCATCGTTTTTAAATACAGATGTTCTTGATACTGATAAAACATCTTTTTCATCTATTGTGAATATTTCAACAGTTGCATTCATACCGATACGAAAATCCTTTGTATCATCTACTTTGATATATCCGTCAAAACCATCATTTGTTTTTATATCGAGTACTCTGTCTACCTTACCTTCAAACTCCTCATCTGACTTTGCTTTTATTTCAACTACTGCACGCATTCCGCTCTCTACAGAAAGCAGATCTTCTTCTGAAATAACTGTGTGAATACAGATATCATCGGTACTCTGAATAGTCATTATCAGTCCTGATTCGCATTTTTTTCCTACTTCAACAGCGATATTTGAAATAACTCCGCCTCTTTCAGCTTTTACTTTTGTATTTTCAAGTTTTTCTCTAAGTTCATCAAGTTCCTTCTGTTTTTCTGTAGAAGCATTGTCCTGAAGTGAATATGTATCTCTCTCAAATATTGCAGAATTAATATCGCTTTCTACTCTTATCTTTAATGAATCAAATGCATTTTTATATATTTCTAACTGTGAATCTGATTCTCTTATCTGTGCCTGTGCAGTTTCATATGCCATCATAAACTTCTCGGAAGTTTCCATCATTGTTGCATACTGCTGATCATAAAGTTCTCTTTGTTCTTCAGTAAGCTCTCCGCTCATCTGTTCTCTTATTTTTTCGATCTCGGCAGCCATTTCATTGTATGCAGCCATATTTTCTTCATACTGTTGCTGAAGCGTATCGCGGTTTGCCTGTTCGTCATCTATTTTCTTCTGTGCTGCCTGTAAATCAAGATCAGCCTGTTTTTGTGCCTTGCTTACACCTTCCTGCATCTGCTGGTATCTGTAATTTGAAAGCTCATCAGAATCTGCTATCTCTTTTTCAAGTTCTGCTATCTCTTTTTCAAGTTCTGTAGTATCGAGTTCGCAGACTATATCTCCGGCATTTACATAGTCACCCAGTTTGTAATGGAGTGCTGTTACCTTATACTCGGTAAGTTCTGTAGTTATAACAGAATCTTTGACTGCACTCTCTACAACACCGTTTACGATCATGGTTTTCTCAAGATCATTTTTGGAGTACGGTGTAACATTTGCAACTTTCAGAGTTTCTGCCTCCGATTCATCACACCCTGTAAAAAGAATACAGCTTGCACCTATAAGTGCTATTGCTTTTAAAAGTTTTTTCTTCATGTTATTTTCCTTTCTTGTTATGAATTTTTATCAATAAAATGACATATTATTATCATAACTTATTTTTTAAAATTAGTCAATATTTATCAAGAAATATGTCCATTATGTAACACTAAAATCTATATACAGACACTCCTTTCAATAGCTTTACTGTTTTTACTGTATTTTTAGTATACCATATTTCAAAAAAATGTTCTTTATCGTATCCTTATCAAATTCTTATCAAATTCTTAAAAAAACAGATAAAAAACCTGCCACTCAGGGCAGGTCTTCTATCTGTTTTATAAGTTTATTTTATTTCTGAACACCAAGAACTACGTTTGGTTCTTTGCATATATACTGTTTGAAATGTGCAAGGTCAGCTATGTTTACTTCTCCGTCATAATATACATCAGCAGCTTTCAGGAAGTTATCTGAAAGTTTCTTGTCTCCTATGAGGTGAAGACTGAGGATAGTAAGGTCTGAAAGGTCTGTTTCACCGTCACCGTTCATATCACCATAATTGATTATTTCTGTTGCAATACTGCTTGTTGAAGTTGCTGTCGGCACAACAACAGGTGAGTTGTTATCGGGAGCTTTATCGCTGTCACCTGATGTATCTTTATTGTCTTCAGGTGTTTCGTTTTTGTTATCTGTTACATCTTTGTTGTCCTCAGGTGTTTTGTCTTTATCACCTGTTGTATCCTTGTTATCTTCAGGTGTTTTATTTCCGTCATCTGTTGTATCTTTGTTGTCTTCAGGTGTTTTGTTTTCGTCATCTGTTGTATCTTTGTTGTCTTCAGGTGTTTTGTTTTCATTACCATCATTTTTTGAATAAGCCTTTGCTTCATCTTCGATAAATGAAACCACCCATGCCAATGCTGCATTTGTATCGATTCCTGTACCGTTTGTTGACCATGATTCAATATCATCAACATAACATCTCTGCGAAGGAATAGTGATTTTTTCACTGGTCATACCTAAACCACGTACATATTCATCATGAAGTCCTGCATCAGGGCCACCTACCAGAACGCCGTCAGGAGCTGAAGGGAGTGTTTTATCAAGTTCTGCTGCCCAGTATCTGTGGTTAGGATTTTCAACGCTGTAATCACCGTAACCTGTAATATATGAATAGTTGAGCGGATTTGTACCGAGGATATAATCCATTCCTGATACTACACCGTTTACATACTTAGCATCTTCTGTAATATCATACGCATAAGCCATAACCATAGAGTTTGTCAGTACCAATAAGTTTGAACAGTTTGCATAGCCTTTTACTACATAAACGCCTATGCCATTTGGTTCTCTGTAACCGGAACTATCATATACATATGGTATGCCATATCCCTGTTCTTCAGTTGCACCTGTATACATATCTGCAGCTGATATTATGGATTCTTCAAGCTTTTTCATATCATTTTCAGGCAGGAACTCTTTATTAAGATAAAGTGTCATTGAACCTGCTGTCGTTGTGCTATCTACATTCAATGAAGCGGAAGTTCCTACATAATTAGGAATATTAATTGCTGTAGGCATATTGAATGCATAGCTGTGTGCAGAAAGATCTTTGTAGTATTCATCAGCAGAAGCATCTTCAAAAGTCTTTGCTGTCACAAACAATTCACACGCTGCCCAGTAAGCTTCATCGCTTATAGTACTTTTAGCAGCTGATACACTGTGAACATATCCAAAATCATATAAATCTCTATTATCGGATTCTTCTTCCCAGTGTGTTTTATAAGCCTCGTAGGATTTTTTAGCACTTTCAAAATAATAAGCAGCTTTTTCGGAATCATATGGTTGCCAGAGTCTCGCTGCCTGAGCAGAACATGCAACGTAATTAAGCGTAGCATCAAACGTCGGAGGATTAACTATACGAACTGTTCCCCATTCTTCTTCGTAGTCATGTGGTCTTGTTGCAAGTCCTGTCCATTTATGGTCTTTGAGATTACTGTATACCATACCTGCATATTTTCCCCATGTAGGTTCATCTTCTTTGACAACCATATTTGTCATCCAGTCGATCTCATATGCAGCTTCATCAAGAATATCAGGAACTTTGTTTCCTGCTTCAGGAATTACAACTTTACCTGAACCATCCGCAAATTTATCACGTCCTGATTCTGTCTTAGATGCTCTTTCATACATATTCTGAAGAGTCCATACAGATATTCCGCCTACTACAACCTGTTTGGAATGATTTTGTCCGGTCATGTACCAGCCACCTGATGCCTGAGTTACAGATGATGCATATTTTTTTGAAGCGTCCATACTGCTAGAATACGTATATGAATTTCCATTGATTGTCTGGATATAAGCTTCATCTACCTTATGTGAAGCTTCATGAGCAAGCAGTGCCTTTTCTCCTGATGTTATATATTTTTCATCAATATCAATACCTGAACGATTCTGATAGAAATAATTCAAAGCATCAGTAAGTAAACTTTTATCAGATGATGAATATATGCTGTCACTTATTTCAAACTCAAAAGATCTCCACTCGCCTGCTTTTATATAATATTTTCCCGGTTCATTAAACTCTGTAAAATCAAGTTTGAATACAGTATCGCCTGAATCTTGATCCTGAATTGCTTCACCTGATACACCCTTAAATTTTACTTCATCTGTCGCAGCATCACATACTTCAAATTCGTAAGATGCTTCAGTGAGATCTATCGATGAAGTCATTGAGAAAACATCACCCTTGTTATCAGCAAGTACAGCTACCTTTTTTAATCCTGAATAATATCCGAGCTGATTTACAGAGATGAAATTTATAAGCTTTCCGTCAGGTGCATAAGTTTCCGGATCTGTATGTGCAGAACGTTCACGGTTTACAACACTCGGTGGGAATGTACTGCTTACTTTGTAATTACAATCTTCACAAGTTTCACAAATGATAGACATATCATCAAACCATATCTCATCTCCTGACTGTGCATTTCCTTCATATACAGTACCTCTTGCATACTGGAAAGTCCACACTGCACCTTCAATGTCTTCTGTTGGTATAAAAGTACCGCTGAATGTCTGATATTCGGTTTCTAAAACCGCAGCTTTTCCCCACTGTCCGTCCATATGAGGACCCATCTGCATTTTGTCTCCACTGAGTACAAAATACTCTTCATCGCCTTTGACATTGCCGATATGTGTACAGAGCTGAAGTCCCGAACGGTTTGACTTTGCCTTGAAAGATACAGTATATTCATGACCTTTTTTGAACTTAATATTTCTGTACTCTGTACGAAGATCCCATTTTTCACAACATTCACCTGTCGGATTGAGAATCTCCACATGAAGCTGACCGTCCTCAACCGATATATTCTGATTTGCCGGAGCAGATTCCAAACCTCTCCACGGTAAATACTTATTTTCAAAACCGGTTTCACCGAGAACTTCACCTGCAAAAACATTTTCTGCCGGTGTAGATACCGAACCTGCAAGGAGAGCAACTGCCATTACTGAAGCCATAACTTTTCTGATTTTCTTGTTTAACATAATATTTCCTCCAATCAAAATTTTAAAAACTTTTAAAAACTTTTTTCATTAAATCCCTTCAAGATTTTTATAAGATATTCAGATGCATTAAAAACTGAACTACATTATTAATACTTCGGTAAAACAAAAAAAGCTACACAAATTTTTTTCATAAATTTATTTTATTTATGATTTTAAAGTTAAAATATTATATTTAAAGATTTTTAATTTTAAAAAAAGTAAGCTTGTTTTAGAGATATCCAACAAAATCTGAATATTTAATTTGTGTAAACAAACATTTTTTCTTAACATATTTTTAGTTTTTTGATTTTTTTGATATTTTCAAAAAAAATAATGAGATACTCAAAATACAATTTAGTATCTCATTATTAAAACTCTCAGATATTATATTTTAAAATCAACAGCATGATAACGATTTTCCGGTCTTTATTTTGCAGGACTTGCCACAAAACGCAATACCGTATTTTATTACTTTTTCATAGCAATCTTCAAGCAGTTGCTCTCCGTATTGCCTTTCTTCGATCTGCATAAGTGCTTCATCGCACATCTTATCAAGTTCATGAAAACTTCCTGCTATTTTTATTTCAATGACGATTCCCAGTCTTCTTGTCTGGAACTCACAAATCGTTATATCTGTTCTTCCGTCTCCGTTTTCACGATTTGATTTTATTTCATATTCATCATTTCCAAGTAGCGCCCCTAACAGAAATCCATGATAAAAGTTTTCGGCAGAGTCGTAAAAACTTATGCTTTTTCTTAACCATCTGTTTATTTCACTTTGGACTTTCTGAGTATCTTCTTCAATAAATGCACAAAGCAACTCCGGTGTTCTCTCTTTTATTATCATATCATCAAACCAGTTCATAACCGTCTGCCCATATACCGTCATAACTTCAAGGTTTGGTATGACCATTTCTGAATATGTTCTGAGATTTTTAAACTCACTGTCAACCTGTTTGAGGTATCCGGTAAACAAAAGAAAACTCCAGATATCTTCTTTATTTACGTTTATGTCAGAATATACTGTATTTTCGTTTACAGGTGCTTTTATGCTTTTTCCTGCCATAAGTTCTTCTATCTTCTTTTTCGTTTTCTCATCAGACTGTGATATAAGCTGATGTATTATACTGTTTGAGCTTGTATTTATCCAATACGGCTTGCATGGGATTTTGTTTCCGCCATTTGCTGATGCCATATACTGAACTATGCTCCAGGGATTGTATATTTCTGTCTGACCGAATATATATCCGTTGTACCATTTTTTCATTTCGGGGAGTCTTTCCAAAAGATCAAATTCTTCTGCCATCTTTTCAACTTCGTCCTGCGTAAATCCGTAATATTCCGACAATCTGCTTTCAGTTATCGGATACACGCCAAGATTGTTAAGTCCTGTAAATATGCTTTCTTTTGAAATTCTCAGACAACCTGTAAGTACTGCAAATTCAAGTGACGGATTTGTTTTTAGTACACTTTCAAGTACGCTTCTTACGAGATCTGTCATCTTATCATAAAATCCGCAGAAATACGCATTTTCGAGCGGTACATCGTATTCGTCAACGAGGAGTATTACATTTTTTTTATAATATTTTTTCAGACATTCCGAAAGAAATCTTAAAGCAGTAAAATATACAACATCATCTGCTTCATCGGCTATAACCGCTTCAACCCTTTTTCTCTCATACGGTAAAATTTCTTCTGAACTCAAAACATCTGTATGTCTTATAAATTCTCTGATAACATTATTTTTCCACTCTGAAAATGCATATTCATATGAACTTTGTTTCATGCTTTTGAGCGAAACGGTTATAACAGGATACTTTCCCTGATGATCAAGGTATTTTTTATCTTCAGAGGTTATCTTTAAACCTTCAAAAAGATATGCGTTGTTTTCTTCTGTTTTTTCAAAAAAACGCTGTATCATACTCATATTGAGCGTTTTTCCGAAACGACGGGGGCGTGTCACAAGGCTTACTTTTGAATTTCCGTCAAGTATATCTTTTATAAGCAATGTCTTATCTACAAAATAATATCCTTTGTCTATTATTTCTTTAAAGTCCTCTAATCCTACCGGTATTCGTTTTAAAGAATGCATAGTTTTCTCCCTTCGCTCAATATGTTTTTATTGTACCACACAACCGTATATACGTCAACTTTTCTAGTTATGAGTTATATAACTCCAGCAATTCATCATAATATTCTTTCAGATGTTTTTTCAGATTGTTTGTTTTTGAAACCGTAGATGAAAATCCGAAATGGTTTATATCATTTCTTGATTCTCTGATTTTTTTTGCTACATTGCAAATGCTGTCCCATTTATCTTTTCCTGCAACATTTGCAAAATATTCATAAAACGGTATTTCTCTTTCCTCTTTGATAATACCGTCAGGATTGCTGTTTTTTATACCAAATCCCCAGTTTACAAACTCTCTTAAATCACGTTCATTAAAGTCTGTGTCTTTTATATCATCCTCTGAAACTAAATCATTTTCTGTATCCGTATCAGAGTTTTTCTTTTTACTCTTTTTATATCTGAGATATAAGCTATACTGTTCTTTCAGTTCCGCCTTATCGCACAGACTGTATATCCAGCTTATGATAGTTTCTCTGAGTGCTGTAAATCCAGTCTGGATTATATCAAAAGATATACACCACTTTACTATAGAAAAACCTGTTTCGAGATCATCTGCATCATCACCGACATTTTCAAAGTATTTATCAACAAATTTTTCGATATAGTTTACAATATTTTTTATTGCCTTAGCTTCATTTTTTATTGCCTCTGTTTCATTTAAAACATCTGTGATACCTTCATTTTTTAGGGAATTGTACATATTTACAGCCTTCTGTACACTTCTCTCCTTTTCACCCTGATAACTTCCTCTTGCACATCTTATAGTATCGGATATATCATCAAGTGACTCGCAGAGTTTGTTGATCTTTTCAAAAATAACTTTTTCTGACTGATATCTCTGATTGTCTTTTTCCTTAAATCTTTTTACTTTGGATTCGGTTGATATCTTTTTGAGAAGCTTTGCATCACCTGTATTTTTGAAACTGTGTGCTGCACTACTAAGCTTTGATATAGTAAGGTAATTTTTATAGTCGATAAGCGGATTATGGACTTCTATAGAATATCTGTTCCTGTCTATTCTATATTTCTTGTCAAGTTCTTCGTACGAAATATACTTTCCGTCAAGACAACCGAAGGGCTGTTCAAACATTCCATAGTACACACAACGAACCACTATATTTTTCAACGTTTCTGCATAACTAAGTATCGAGAAAATCTGCATAGGGAGAATTCTGAAACCATGAGTGACATCTACTATAAGTTCCTCTCCTTCATTTATCCAGTCATACATGATATTGAAATTTTCCCACTGCTGTTCATCGCTAAGAGCTTCTCTTATATCTACAGGCTTGATAACACAGTTAATGTTGAGATCACTGTTGATCTTATCAAGTTCCTCTTTTAAAGACTCCCAGTGTTTACTTTTAGATTCGGGAGTTACAAATATAGTTACTCTGTCATCTTTATCAAAATCCTTGCAGATAAGTTCAAACATCGCTGACTGAACGTATTTTGTTTTGCGTATCTTGCTGTTATCTATCTGTTTTCCTACATCATTTGCATCAATGAGTGCGTATGTACACTCGTGATAATTACCTGTTCCGAGTACGCTTATGTAATGTTTGTTCATGTTTTTTACTTCCTTATTGTATTATTTTTTAGATTTGTTTCCACGCTTTTCGCCTCGTTTGCATACCTTCATATACGCCGGAACATTACCATAGGTTGAGCTGTCGGTTTGTTTTTCAACCTTCTTTTCAGAAGTATTTTTAGGAGAAGAGTTGTTATTGTTACCAACAAGCTGTTCTATAGTCTGAAGCGGTATACATCTGCTCTGATATTCTTTTTTTTCGATATCCATATATCTGATTTTTTCAGGATCAGGAATGAGTTTTGCATTTTTCATTTTTCTCAAAGCTGCCGACATCACCTTATCCTTAAAAGCTTCTTTTTTGAGATTTTCTATCTCTTTTTTTGTATACTCAGTATACGGTTCAAAAGAAAACTCACCACCGTACATTTTTGCAGGGTCAAATTTTCTTATAGAATCTATTGTAATTTTTATCCTTCCATAACCGTATGGTTTTGCTTTTCCTATATTCTGACTAAATCCTTCACCCATGTCAAGCGCATTCAGAAGAAGTCCCAACTCATCATTATGAAGATTTTTAAAATATATTATCCCTGAAAAATGTCCCTGATTTTTTTCCAGAGTTTCAAACTCTGAACCTACGTTATCTTTTACTGACTTGTTATCTTTATATATCTCATCACGAAGCCAGTACTGTTTAAACCCTCTCAATCTGAAATCATCATCATGATATGTAGTTATATTCCCTGAATTTTGTGAATCTTGTTTTACATAGTCATAATAACTACTCGGTTTCGGAGTACCAAGTACAACGTTTCCTTTACCTATTTTTTCATTTCCGCTGTATACTGCATCACTAAAGTATACTCTGCTCTTGTATGATACTTTTCTGTTTGAAAATCCGAACATAGCTCTTGCACAGTCCCACATCGGTTCATGATCTTTATGTACAGGTTTATGATCTTCAGGTAAACCGTCAACAATACTGTGTCTATAAAAAACTCTAAGATAGGGAGTATATCCAAAATACACATCTTCGCCTTCGGGTATATAAAACACAGGTCTTATCTCATTTTTTTCAGGGAGTGAAAAATATTTCTGATAACTTTTTATATAACTTTCAGGATTTGAGGATTTGTTTGCACTTGTTGTACCAAGAAGATTTTTCTTAAGTTCAAAATCTATCTTAAAAGAATTGACCGACTTCTCCGAAATAATAACACCTTTGCTTTTTTCTATTTCCGGAACAACATATAATGCTTTTTTCTTCGGCGCAGCTCCTGAACCAACAAGATATCCATTCCGAGAGTAAACCCCTTTTTCCCCTATGTTTGTGATCGTCTTGTTTGTATTATCACACTGATATGAAATCTCTGCATAAAAAGGTACATAATCTGTACTTTTCAAATCAGTTATGATCTTTTCTCCGTCCTTACACAGCTGAAGCCTTTTTACAAATTCATATTCAGAATTTAAATAAAAATAATTTCTGTTATCCTTGTCCTTTATGTCATTAACTGTAGGATAAATTATATATTTTCCGTCTTCGAAAGTTATATATCCCGACTTAACTTTTCTGCAAAGAGATACAGCCGAAACTTTTCCTGTTTTTTCTGATTTGACTTTTTTGGATTCTACACCTAAAAAATCTTCATCTACACCTAAAAAAACTTCATATACCTTTTTTAAAGGTTCATCCTTACCTGCAACCTTTCTGAACATTATTCTGTAGTCGTCAATATCATCGCCTATAGAACTGGCACTTATTATCTGAACGTTATTTCTTATCAAACCTCTGAACGTACTTCCCGGTATAGCAAGCTTTTTATCAGCATTTCTGTAAAAGTTCTTTCCATCTGCTCCTCCTACAGATATAGCAGTTTCGGGTGTTATAGTGTATCTGATTTCACCTGAAACAAGTTCATCACTTATAATATTGTGTTTAGGAAGTTCCTGACTGCTATCATATCTGACAGCTACGTTCTCCTTCAATTCGACAAAATTATACGGTGCACCCACATATTTTGGAGCAAGTTTATCGTTTTCCATAAGTTTAATCCTCCTCTACTCTGCGCTGAAGCATCTGGTAAGAACCTTGTATATCTGACCGTCATCGTCATAATCATAATAAATCTTGACTTCAAGCTTTTCAAATACTTTTTCACCTTGAAAATCTTTGCTCAGTAATACTTTATCCACTTCTGAATACTTACCTTCAAAAGCAGTATCTTCTATATAAACAGAACATATCTCATATGATTCATTAACAAAAATATGTTTTTCGCCATTTTCATCGAAAAAACGAGCTTCTGTAACTTCATCAAACTCAATATTTTTCAGATCATCAGTCTTACAAAGAAGCAGTCTGCTCATCATATATACAAGTGCAAATTTGTAATTTTCACAATCTTCAAAAGCTTCTTTCATCGAAGCATATGTTTTTTCATGCATCTTAATCTCCCTTTCTGAGCAACGCAATACATTCATTTATGAAAGATTTGCTCTCGTTATTCATATCTTTCTTTTCAAAATCAATACTATACTCTGTTCCATCAGGTTTTTTGACTGACACTTCTGATACATCAACAAATCCTCTGCCAACAGAAGCACCGCTTCCAAGTGTTGCAGCATGAATTGCCATATCTCTTATGGTGAGGAACATCAGACCAACAAGTTTTTTTGCTTCTGTATCATTCCATATCACATCATTATCGCTATTTATTCTTTCTTTACTGTTTACAGAAAAATTGATATGAAATTTTCCGCTTATCTCAGTTTCTTTAAACAATGATTTTGAAATAGTTCCACCTGTAAATTTGTCGATTTTATTTCTTACCACAGTATTTATTTTGCAGTCTTTTTTATCAATTACAGTATCATAAAAACACACTCTTGATCTGTTTTCAAAAGCATTTTCAACAAAATCATCACTTATACCCATGTACTTTGCTATTGAGGTTATACGGCTTCTGAAAACGCCCTTATAACTGCTACCAGGAACAATAAAACAGCTGTTAGGATTTGAAGCCGGCATCGAATCAGGATATTTTTCATCACTGTATCCCATGCTATGAAGCATCATAGAATCTATAAAACTGCCCTTTACCATCAGCTTGTCAGCTTTTGCTTCTACTTTTATAAGATATCTGTCTGATTTGGCATCTGATTTTTTTATATCATTTGTTATTTCTTGTTCTTCTTTTGATTCGTTAATCCAAAGTTTTCTGTCATTTGCATCACGCATATCATAACAGGTTTTTGTAACTTTTTTTAATCCGACTTTTCCACAGCCTGTAGTCGTTTTTCCGCCTATCTTTATTTCTCCCGAATCTAAAGCTGATATCGCCTGTTCAATTATTTCAGACTCATCATTTTTATCACCTGAAAAATAATAAATATCAAATGAAAATTCTGATTTTTCTGAAATATATACTATGTTAAAAACCTGACCTGACCTGTTTTCCGAATGAACTGTAGAAAATCCGGAATCAATTTTGATATGTGGTCTTGTTTCTATCTTAGTCTTATTACTCTGAAACAAAGCATCAGAAAAAACTACACTGCTTCGACCATCTACTTCTTTATCACAAGGATTAAATCCCATAATATCGGTATCAAAATAATTTTTTATATATTCACCAAATACTCCTGATATACTGCTTCCCTGAATAAATGGCATAGCTGTCACAGGATGAATCAGTATTTCTGATTCTGTTTTCTCTGTATCAGTAGTTCCTACATGCATAGGAGTTTCACATACAGCTTCGATATGATATTTTTTTACTTCATAAAAAACTGCTTTCATTTCTTTTTCTCCTTTCTGTTTTTGGTATGCATCAACTTTTCAAGAATAGTTATCTTCAGTATACCTTGTTTTTCTTTTCCTATAAGATCGCTCAGCTTATAACCGCACACATTCTCTTCAATGCCAAGCAATCCAAAAAGATCGGTTTGAAGAATATGATTTATCTTCTCAATCAAACCTTTCTGACTTCCGTGAGTCAAAGTGTGTGTTTTCGCTCTTAATTCTTTTTTTTCTATTTGTTCTATAAGTGATTTAAATTCACTGTAAGCATTCTCAGGCTGATATCTGTACTTCTGACATATGCTTCTGAATACACCGACCTGACTGTTAGAAGCAGAAGTATTTAAAATATTTTCTTCCTGCTGTACATAATTGTCTATAGCTCTTGATACCATAAAGTCGGCAAGCCCCTGAGCTATTATCTTTTTATTTCTGCAAATATCCTCAGAAGGTATATCGGAAATATCCGTATCAGATTGATTTTTACCCAAATATTCATCTTTGCATACTATCTTGTCATATCCATCAAGAAAAACTACTCTTCCGAAACCATCATTTTTTCCTATTCCAAGACCCTGTTTTTCTATTTTTAAAAGTTTTTCTGCATCCGGTATCTCTTCAAATTCCAGACGAAAAACACTACCAGGTGCATACATTGTATACTCAGGAGTTCTCGCTCTCCAGGTTCTGTTGAAACCACTTGTTTTCATAACTGTAGTGGAAGCACGTATCTCATTTTTCAACTTTGTACCTGCTATTTTTTCAAAACCTTCTTTGTCAAAACCACATATTTCACCATATTTATTTCTCATAGACATCGGTGACAAAAGCATCATATAAACTACTCTTTCTTTCAGAGGTGAACCAAGTACACTTATATTTTTAAAAGGATAGTCATTTTCACTCATTATTTCGTATTCTTTTATATAAGCACATCCATATCCCGAAGAACGACTGCTTCCAAGTCTTATATCAGAACATCTGAGCAATTCTTCTATTTCGGATATAGTATCATCGCTTACATTTTCCGAAAAACCTATATATCCGCTGAATGTATAACCACTTTTTATATAATCAGTTCTGTACACATCATGACTTTTTACATTTATGTTCATAGCTTCTGATTTCTCAGGTGAAATATACTTCACGCACTTGTCGTCAAAAACGCTGTAGACACCAAGATTTGCTCTTTTATAACCTTCATCGAACTTTCCTTCAGAAACCACATTCTGAAGTTTTTTATCCCCTGCTTTTGATTCATAAAATCCTTTTGGAGAAGGAAAAAAGTCATTGTCATCTACACACATATATGAATTCATAAACATAGTATTTTCAGACAAAAGCTGTTTTTTCAGTGTTTCAAATCTTGCTGTATCATTTTTGTATTTTATAACTAATTTATTTATAACTGCACCCTTAAAAGTAGAACCCGGTATATAGCTTACAGACGATGTTTCGCCGTCCTTACTTTCTCCTATATCCACAATTTTCAAAGGTTCTGTATTTACTATTTTATACTTCAGAAATTTCATCTTCATACCTCCGATACTGTAATATTCACCTTTCCCATTCCTCTGTTTCTCATACATCCGAGCCATTTTATCATTGGAATTATCTCTTTTAACAATTCTTTGTCGTTTTCAGAACAGGTTACATTTCCGTAAAATACCAGACCTTTTTTTATACATCTGACAGAACGCAGAGAACCGTCTTCAGCAACACCATCATTTATTCTTGTAAAGTTCCTGATATATGTAGTCGCCTCATGGATTTCTGTCTTTGAAAAACCGTCAAAAGATTTTTTTACCTCCTGCGGAATAACAAAATCAGAAACATATACTTTTCGTTCTGTTTCTATATCAACTCCGCCTTTTCCGAAAAGTTCATCCAGACCGAAGTCACTGCCTGTCCAACATATATAGTTTTCTGCAGCTTCTCTTAAAAGCCCTTTGAATGTAGTACCTCTAAGATACGGATATCCTCCGTCATCATACAATATCGTACTGTCTTCAGCACCGGGAACACTCTGTCCTGAACCAAAAACAGTATCTTCTAAAAGTTCCAGTCTTATTCTCATAGTTCCGACTCCTATCATTTTATTTCTTTAAATCTGATAAACGCATCCATAAGTTCAATAGCATCAAATGTATAATCAGTTATCGCTATAGTTTCCATAAGTGAATTTTCTGCATATTCCTTTGCAGCAGATCGGCTTTTTCTCATTTCTGTTCTAAGCGCTTTTATCTTGTTTCTTGCATCATGATTTTCACCACTTCTTACAGTCTCTTCAGCATCGATATCGCCCATCATATGTATAAAATCTTTATACAAGCCATATTTTAGAGTTTCAGTTTTTTCTTTATCTCCATTATATTTAAACATTTTTTCATCAAAATCACCACAGGCAATAAATGGTCTTATCGTCAGACTGACACCTTCTTTATCATAGTACGACTTTCTTATATCTGAAATTCCTCCATACACTTCGCCGTATTCTATATGCCAGTCTATAGCACAGGCTTTATCTGAAAGATCGTTATGAGCCAGAGCTTTTTTGGCACTTGAGCACAATTCCTCTGCAAGCTCATAGGCCTTATGAAAAGGATATTTCTGATGAACAATAGCCACTCCTGCACAAGCAGTGTAATTTTTTCCGTCAGTCTTATTTATTTTTTTGTTCAGAATTTCCATATATTTCGCAGCACATTCGATACCTATTCTGCCGTCTGTCACAAAACAGATATCATCACCTGCCATTACAACACGTCTTACAGGGAAATAATTTTCTTTCAGATCAAGAGCATTCATATTTCCTGCATCTATCTGTTTTTTCACTTCTTCAAGCATTTCCATATAAGCATCGCTGAAATCCTTGTCTATTTCTTCACTGAATGCTTTCTTCATTTTAGAATATTCATCAAAGTCCTTAAAATCTGAAAATTGTGTTCTTTCATTTAACAGAGCAACACGCTTCCCCATACTGTTGCCATCTATATGAACAACCGCAATAAAATTTGCCTCGCCCTTTGTACCACCAAGTTTATCAAACTCAAAAACAGGTTTGTAAGGCATCATTATGCTTTTTTCTTTTTCATCCATCATATTTTTATGGTTAAAATCTGACGGAAGTTTTCCTGATTCATCTTTGTCCTTACGGCTCATTATCTTTTTGAAATCATATATCTCAACACCAAAACTTCCTTGTGAAAACGAAGAACTGCGCATTGATTTTTTTATTTCAAGCTGTCGTATAAGTTCTGTGATGTTTTCAGCATTTTTTTTACTTTTATCTACTTCAATGATTTTCATAAACATTTCGATAGGTTTAAAATCATCATTTATTTTCTTGCTTACTTTCATAGCAAACTCACGTGCTTTTTCTTTTGTATCAAATCCAAGAACGGAATGTCCGCCTCCCGAATAAACAAGATTTTCTTTAGTATCGTACAGTTCCCCGGCTACTGTTTCATAAAACTGCGGATCTGTTACATAGCGTATGATATCTGACGCTATGATATTGTTTTTCAGTTTTTTACTTCTGAAAATATATGCTTGTTTCTGTGACACCTCTGTGATAAGTAAATAGTTTTTCATTTTCTGCATTTCCTCCTGCTGAATTTAGGATTTTTCCTATATAATCATTCTATCAAGCGCTCCGATTATTACTTTTTTGATATCATCTATCCTCAGATTTTCATTTTCAGGGTAGTTATATCTTCTAAAATATTCTTTTTCCTCTTTTGTAAGTTTATTATCCTCACTTGCGTGATTTATCATATTTCTCAGATATTTCTTTATATACAGACAATCTCTCAGTATCAATTTCATATCATCTTTTGAAATCTTATTTGTAATCCAATAATCAGAGGATATATTCAGACACTCTTCAAGATTTTCTATCATATTTATTTTGGCATGATTATATTGTTTAATTTCGCCATCATACGGAGAAATATCAGAAGCTATACCATTATGATTATTTGCAAATTCGTTAAGAAATCCTGAGAAGTTTTTGGCTTTTATGGATATAATCTTGTTTGTTACTTCCTCTAAAACTCCAAAGTTTTTATCTATATTCACTCTGCGATTTCCACACTCATCATACATTTTTCTCTTTATTCTGAAGAGAATTGTCAATCCTTTTTTTAATGTCTGACTTCTGTCTGTTAATTTTTTAAGATACGCACTGGCGTTTATTAGTTCATCAATATTATTTGACTGTATTATTTGTTTCTTAATTTTTTCATTATTTTTCACAAAATTTACAACAAAATCTTCAAAGGTCAGCAACGGGCTGATATTTAAAAATTTGTTGAACAGATTATAAGCTGTTGAATAATTATTTTTTTCATCCCTACATAGCTGTATAATACTTTGATTTGCACCAAAATATTTTTTATCATAAAGATATTCAGGAATTTTTTCTGCATATATGGTTATAGCCTGCTGAATAAGATTGTTTTTCACACACCATGTTATAACGTCCTTATAGTTAAGTTCTTCTTTATTTTTACTGATATTGAATTTTTCTTTTATAATATCAACTATACGCAAAAAAAGAATATCATTTTCATCACTGGTCTGAAGCGATGACAGCTTCTTTAACTGCACATTTAGTTTCTTGATTATTTCACCGAGATCTGTCTTACAAAGTGTAACTGCTTCGGAAAATTCTTTCATAGCGTTTATAGTTTCTGTTATAGCTACATTTTGTGTGCCTTCATAAAGCTTTGCAAGTTCAGATGCATCACCAAATGAAGTAAATGTATTAGCGGCATTTATCAGTTCAAACTTTTTGTAAAGTGATGTAACATCTTCTATTCTTCTGGGGTTATCGGTATGTACACTTAAAACTGCTTTTTTCAGAACTACTCCTTCATATTCGAGAAAACGAACAATAAACATAAGGAGATATGCAGCATTTCTCGCTCCTCCTGTCGTATCTATATAGATCTTATCGTCTTTATCAACGTTCTCAAGTATCTGTTGTATAGTCTGCGCCATATCAGTAGAAGCATGGTGACTTGATATCAACACAATATTCGGAGTCAAAACACCTTTTTCGTCACAGAAATCTTTTACCATTTTTTCGAAGTGACTATAACTTTCTTCATATGATTTTTTTGTTTTGATGCAAAGTATCTTATCAAGAGTTTTATTTTGCCTTATCAAAAAGTCGATTACATATTTTGTTGGTGCATCATTTGAAAACAAACCTTTAAATTCTCCATTATCGCTTTCATAGTTATACATATCGACCTTCCCATTTTTATCGGATGGCGCTGTACTAAGATTAAGTATAAGTATATTTTTCATTTATATCACCTCTTAAAACATAATAAAAACAATACTTATTAATTATATCATAATTAATAGTCGATTTCAATACAAAACAACATTTTTTTAGAGAGTATTTATTAAATATAATTATTTTTTTATTTTATTTTTCAATAAATACAACATCACTATATGTTATATATTGAATTGGTTTCACTTTTACATAGTTTTGAATTTCAGAAACTTAAGGGATGATAAAAATTTTTTCGCAAAAACAAAAACATCATTTTCCAAAATCAACAGAAAATGATGTTTTAATTTTTTTACACTGATTTCAGTACCTATATAATGAGCAAACTCGAAATTTCTAAGCGTGATGGAGCTAAACCTAGAGAGATAGGGGTTCAATCGAACGTACTCGAACCTCATGGATTAACAGAAGCATAAAAGGAAAGGTTTTATGTTTCAATACCCATATAACGAGCGTACTCGAACGTAGTAAAATGTGGGGTGTTTTATCCTCTTTTGAGTTTCAATACCCATATAACGAGCATACTCGAACAGTGCGTGACAATTACCATATGAAGGAGATTGCACGGTTTCAATACCCATATAACGAGCGTACTCGAACTCAGGAATGTTTGGTCGACGTCGTGCGTGCGATGGTTTCAATACCCATATAACGAGCATACTCGAACGATGAAGAATTTGAAAATTTCAAAAAGAATTCAAGTTTCAATACCCATATAACGAGCGTACTCGAACTTCCGAACAATGTAAAAGTAAAAAATCACATTGTAGGTTTCAATACCCATATAACGAGCGTACTCGAACCGCTACAAATTGCGGTTCTGAAAAAATCTACACCATATATAGTTCGAGTATAAATTCAGTCTCTGACTGATATGTCTTATTATATCACACATTTCAACATATGTCAACTATTTCTTTGGACAAACCTCATTTTCGACCTTCATTTGTGGACTTAAAATCCTGCGATTTTTTCAGGTTTGTCCATCCAGAAAAAGAAATATTTTCACTATAATTTTTCTTTTAAAAACAAAATACACCAATATTCTTATTATAAACAACTTACAATAAGAATTTA
>JAGAKZ010000058.1 GCA_017848115.1 Oscillospiraceae bacterium | reverse complement strand
ATATTTTAGTAATCCTCCAATCCAAAACACTCAAATACCTACCAAAATATTATAACATATTTATTGAAAAAAGTCAAGCAAATTACGTATTTTCTCTGCTTGATTTAAAAAAAATTTTTTTGCAAGTGGCAAACTCGGGTAAATATCCTATCAAAAGTTTATTAATTGCAACACCTATTTTATTTTGCTATTTTACATAATACAGTTGATTTTTTTTGCAATAATGATATAATATAAATAAAACACATGCGAAAAATTATAATTAGGGATTAACAGGAAATAAAAAAGGGGTGAGCATATGGCACAAGAAAAGACCCGTATTGACAATATAACGGGGATACTATGCAGAGCTGCATTTTATACAGAAGCAGAGGAAATAATAAAGAAAAATACTGACAGAAAATATGTTGCGGTTCTCGTTGATATGGATAACTTCAAGCAGATAAATGAAAAATACGGAATAGCTGTAGGTGACAGGGTACTTGGTATAATAGGTTCAATACAGACTATGGCATTTGAGAAGTTTTCCGGTATGACTTTGCATGGATATTTTTATGCCGATTTTTTCATTTCTTTGTGGGAAAAGGACTTGTTTTGTGTAGATGAATTTTATGATTATATCTGCGAAAAATTCAATGATATGCTTTCTGAATACAGAATGTCTTTTCACATAGGTATGTGCGAAGTTGAGGATAGTGAAAGTGACATAAGCAAAGTCTGCGACCATGCTCTTATTGCTTTAAGAGTATGTAAAAAGCAGTTAAATAACAAATATGAGTGGTATGACAAATCATTTCGTGACGCATCTGAAGAAGAAAGTGAACTTTATGCTGATATGAAAGTTGCACTTGTAAACGGTGAGTTTGTTCCATGGTTTCAGCCACAGTACAATTATGTTACAGGATCACTGAAAAGTGCGGAGGCGCTTGTAAGGTGGGTACACCCTGTAAAGGGACTTGTTTCTCCTGCTAAATTTATACCGTTTTTTGAAAAAAACGATCTTATATATGAACTGGATAAGTGTGTATGGGAAAAGACATGTATGTATCTGAGAAAGTGGATAGATGCGGGACTTAATATTTCTTCGGTGTCCGTGAACGTGTCAAGGCGTGATCTTTTCAAACCTGATCTGGTTGAAACGTTTAAAAATTATCTTAAAAAATATGATCTGAAGCCTTCTATGCTCCATGTTGAACTTACAGAATCTGCGTATGTTGAAGACTCAGAACAGCTTATAGAAGTGGTAAGACAGCTTCAGGAAATGGGGCTTTCTGTAGAAATGGACGACTTCGGGAGCGGATATTCATCTCTTAATATGCTAAAGGAAGTTCCGGTTGATTTTCTTAAACTTGACATGGGATTTATGTCAAAGTCGGGAAATCAGGGGAAGGGTGGAAAAATATTAAGTGCTATCGTAAGAATGGCTCATCATCTTGATCTGCGTGTAATTGCTGAAGGTGTCGAAACAAAACAGCAGGCAGATTATCTCAGGAGTATAGGTTGCCGTTATATGCAGGGATATTTTTTCTCAAAACCTCTTCCTCTTGAAAAGTTTGAAGAACTTCTTAAAAATTCTAATCTTTATAATGCTTCTGATGCAAGTCAGTTCAAAGGTGTGGATAATTCGGCTGATTTTCTCGATGCAACAACACAGAGTACACTTCTTTTCAATAGTTTTGTAGGTGGTGCTGTAATACTTGAATATCACAAGGATAAGGTTTCCATACTCAGAGTAAACGACAGATTTTATAAGGAAATGGGTGTGGATATACCCGAAAATGAAATATATAAGCATTATTTTACAGACCTTATATGTGAAAAACATCGTAAAATGTATCTGGAAATGCTTGATTCTGCAAGAGATACAGGTGATGAAAGAGAATGTGAAGTCTGTTGTGAAATAGACGGTAAAACGATATGGACGCTTAACAGAGTGAGATATCTCTCCTGTTTTGGTGACAGATATATCTTTTATCTGTCGGTTACAAATATAACTGACAGTAAGATACTCATGGAAGAAAAAGCAGAACTTACTGACAGGATATCTGCTATAATTAAAAGTGTTCCGGGTGCTGTGCAGAATTTTATATATACAAGAGGCAAAGGAATACAGTGTTCTTTCAGTAACGGTGCTATAGATAATCTTTTCGGATACGACGCAGACGGAAATAAGCTTACTCTTATAGATCCATACCCTTCAAATTATATTTATCCTGATGATATGGAAAAAATAAAGAAGATATTCGTTGATGGTATGGACAGTAAGATGGAAAATGCTCTTCTGAAATATCGTGTTATACTAAGTGACGGCTCAATGAGATGGGTACATACAAATGTTGTCGTTACAGACAGAACAGAGGATACATTGTTTCTAAGCTCGGTTTCTCTTGATGTTGATGAAAATGTGAAAAATGAATCTGACAATGAGATGTACAGATATATCATTGAAAATACTCCTCATGGTGTTGCTGCCTATAAAATCGAAAATGGTGTGACAACACTTCTTTACGCAAATGAATTTGCAGTTAACATTCTCGGGTATGAACTTGACGAGTATCATGAATATCTCAGACATAATCCGCCTGTAAATATTATCGAAAAGGTTGGAGCGACATCAGAGCTAAGCAAGTTTAAAAACGGAGAAAGAGTTACTATTCCACGTCTTAAGTTAAAGAGAAATGATAACAATGATGTATGGATCCATCTGGTTTTGAAACTCGTTGAAAAAGAACCGGGCTCTTCGGTTTGCTATGTTGCTTTTTCTGATGTTACCGAGCAGGTAAAGATAGAAAAAGTCGTAAGAGACCAGAAAAAAGAACTCGAAGTAATAATAGAAAATACACCGAGCGGTATAATACGATGGTGTATAGGTGACGAGTTAAGGTGCGATTATGTGACAGATGAATACTGTAAGATATTTGGCTGTACTACTGAACAGATAAAAGACGTAATAAACAACAGTATGCAGACAAATGTAATGATGGACGACCAGTATAAACTCAGTAACATTATTGCTGAACTTAAAAAGAAACCACAGACTATGTTTTATGAGTACAGATTTGTTACTCCTGACGGAGATACAAGATATATCTCAAATATCACACGTTCTGTACTTATGGATAACGGTGAGATGTGGGCTTATACAAATGCTACTGATATCACAGAGCAGAGAGTGCTTGAATCTGAGCTTAATATAAGTCGTGAAGAAGTAAGCATAGTTATTGAACACAGCAATATAAGACTGTTCAAATATATGATAGAGAGCCGTTCGCTTATTTTTGAAGAAAAGATTTTAGTGGCTTATAAAATATCTACAGATATTGTTATAACTCCCGAAATGGCGGCTGATTACGGACTTATTGCTCCTGAAAGCAAAGAAGCGTGGCTTGAAATGTTCCATCGTATAGAAAACGGTGAGAAAAAGGGCGGAGTAGACCTTAAAGTAATCAAAAACGGCGTAAATGGCTGGATAAGACTCAAATATACCAGCACAACCGATTCGTTCGGAAATCCGTTCTCAGCGATAATAACATATACTGATATAACCGACGAATATGCGGAAATAGAAAGACTCAGGGAAAAACAGCAGATAATGCAACTAGTTGCAGGTCATTCAAAACGTGTTGTTTATTATTTTGATTTTGCTTTAGCGAAGATATGGGCTCTTGACAAGGAAAGTTGTGCCGCAAACGGACTTAAAGAATATTACAGCAGGGATATAAATGAAAAATCTATGGGATTTTCAGTTATGCCCGACAGCGAAAACAATCTTAATGAATTTTTTAAAAATCTTCTCGGCGGTGCATTACACAGTGAGATAAAACTTCATATGACAGGAACTGACGGAGTACCGAGATGGTATGATATCTGTGCAACCGTTATCAGAAAAGAAGATGGTCGCAGAAGCGGTGCAGTGATATCTATGATGGATATTACTTCTCAGCATGAAAAAGAAATGGCTTATGCAATGTATATTCAGGATCTCGAAGGCAACAAGAATAAACAGTTGTATATAGAAGCTGATATAACAGCAAATATTATAGAAAAAATAAGCGGAAGCAATAACATTTCATTTGAAAGCTTCACTATGGGAATGGCGTATGAACAGGTCATGAACGGAATAATAAAATCTAACTTCTGCGAAAGTAATGTAGAGAAAGCTTTGAGTTATTTTTCAAGAAGTAATCTTTTACAGCAGTTTTCAGAAGGTGTTAACCGTCTTGAAGATCAGTGGAAGTTCATATCAAATTTCAGCAAAACAGAACATACGATGAATATATTTATACAGCTTGTTGATGATTCGTATACAGGATATGTCAAAGCGTATATGCTTTTAAATGATGTTACAGACGAATGATGAGAGAAAATATATGATAAGGGAAGTGTGTGTGATATGCAGGAATATAGTAAGGGTGAAAGCGGAATAGATGTCCTGACAGGTGTTCTTAACAGATCAGCACTTGAAGAAAGTGTTTCTCATATGATATCCGACGGTAAGATGCATGCATTTATATTGTTTGATTTTGACGGATTCAAGCAGATAAATGATACTCTTGGTCATGAGTATGGGGATAGTCTGCTTGTAAGCCTTGCAAGTTCACTCAGAACGGGGTTAAAAAGTGATGATATAATAGGCAGAACTGCAAGCGATGAGTTTTTCATGTGCATTTCAGATATTTCTGATGTTATCAGTGCTGAGCGAATAGCCAAGCACGTATGTGTTATAGCACGTCAGTCATTTCTTAACGGAATGATCACATCTGCAAGTCTTGGGGTAGTTATAAATACAGATGCAGGTGCAGATTTTGAGACTATTTATAAAAAGGCAAGCATTGCGATGAAATGTGCCAAGAGAAATGGCGGAAACGGATTTGCTGTATATTCTGAAAATGAAAACTGTGAAAACAGATATATCGGAGTTTACAACAACAGTCGTGAGGGTTATTCGTATGATAGTAATATGCTTATAACTTATGATTGTCAGAGTCGCAGATACTCATATCAGAAAAACTGGAGTTATACTGTTGATGAAAATATATGGTTTCATATGGCATCAAATGATATTATTTCAGAAGAAAATGCCTTGAAAATTCAGAATAAAATAGATGAGATAAGTACAAGTAATGAAGATGTTGTTTATTTTACCGAGGTTGTTATAAAAAATGAAAAACGCATTCCACGGTGGGTCAGAATAGGATTTATTTTTACTTTGGCAAGCGGTAAGATAAATATAACCATTACAGATGTAAATGATGAAGTCATGTCAAATCTTTATTTTGAATGGGTTGCAAATTATGACGGACTGACAGGTCTTATGAACAGAAAAAAATTCTGTAACTTTGTGGATAATGAACTTTGTCAGAGCTCATTTACTTCGGGTAAGTATGCAATAATATATTTTGATATTCTTCGCTTCAAGGCAATAAATGAAATGTTTGGAAGAGCCGAAGGGGACAGACTGCTTATTTACATAGCTGACAGTATTCAGAGACTTCTTGGTGAAAATGACGCAGGCTGTCGTATAGGGTCTGACCGTTTTATAGTATTTACAGATACTAAAGACAGGACTCCCGAACTTTTCATAGAACAGCTCAGAAATGAGATAAGAAAGTATGATATCACTTTTGAAATAGCTTTCAATGCGGGTATATATATTGCCGAGGATAAGGAAATGGCTCCCGGTGCTATGATAGACCGTGCGATACTTGCTCAGTCATCAATAAAGGGAAGCTATACTGTAAGATATAATTACTACAAAGATTCTCTCAGAAGTGATATGTTAAGCGAACAGGAAATAGTCGGAATGATGGCATCAGCGATAAATGATGAACAGTTTGTTATCTATTATCAGCCTCAGTACAATCATTCAAACGGTATGCTCATGGGCGCTGAAGCACTTGTACGATGGGATCACCCTGAAAAAGGACTTATTTCTCCGGGAATTTTTATTCCGATATTTGAGAAAAACGGATTTATCACAAAGCTTGATCTTTATGTATTTGCACATGTATGTGCTTTTATAAGGAAGTGCATCGATAATAATCTTCCGCTTATTCCTGTATCATCAAACTTCTCGCGTCATGATATTTTCCAGAATGATTTTGTCGAAAAGCTTGAGGAGATACGCAGGAAATATGATGTTCCTGTAAAGTATCTTCGTGTTGAGATAACCGAATCTGCTATTGTCGGAAGCAGTGAGCGTACAAATGAAATAATAAAACAACTTCACAACTGCGGTTATGTAGTTGAGATGGACGATTTCGGAAGCGGATATTCTTCACTGAATGTTCTTAAAGACATTGAACTCGACATCATAAAACTTGATATGAGATTTTTGTCCAAGGGCGATGAAAGCAATCGTGGAGGAACTATTTTAAGTTCTGTTGTACGTATGGCTAAGTGGCTCAATATGCCTGTTATCGCAGAAGGTGTAGAGACTGTACTGCAGGCTGACTATCTCAGAAGTATAGGTTGCGACTGCATTCAGGGATATCTTTATTCAAAACCTCTTCCCGAAGATCAGTACACTGCAAAACTTGGCAGCGGTTTTGTCGGTGCTGAAGTTCCTCAGATGAATCTTATAGAAACTCTCAACGCCTGCGATTTCTGGAGTCCTAAGTCTCAGGAAACACTCATTTTCAGCAATTATGTCGGCGGAGCGGCTATCTTTGATTACTGTAACGGAAAGCTTGAACTTCTGAGAGTAAATAAAAAATATCTCCAGGAAATAGGCATGAATCTTTCCGAAAAAGAACTTATCGAAACAGATCCATTTAAATTTTTCGATGAGGGCAGTAAAGAGATCTATATTGATATGATAGAACGTGCCATAGTTTCAAACGAAGAAGAAGAATGCGAAACATGGAGAACTATCACATCAGAATGTTGCGGAAGCGAAAAAATGTGTCTGAGAACAACAGTACGCAAGATAGGCGAGAAAAATGATGACTATATTTTCTATGCTGTTATAAGAAATATAACAGATGAAAAAATGAAAATGAACGAGATACAGGATAATGAAAAGCGATTTAAGATGGTAAGTGAACAGGTGAATGTTTACTTCTGGGAATACAACATACTGACAAAAGAAATGCGTCCGTGTTTCAGATGTATGCGTGACCTTGGATTACCGCCTCTTGTTACAAACTATCCTGCACCTCTTATAGGAAATGTCTTTCCAGAAGATTATGCAGAGATGTATTATGAGTGGATGGACCAGCTTGCAAAAGGTATAACAGGACAGGAAGCTATTATTCCGCTCACCAAAGACAGAATACCGTTCAGAGTAAAATACACAACAGAATTTGACGAGAACGGTCACCCTGTAAAAGCATTTGGTTCGGCGACATTGGTTGTTGAATAATAATAAAAAAACAACGCCCTAAACAATTTTTGATTTTGTTTTGGGGCGTTGTTTTGGTTTGTTTACTTATTATTAAGAGCTATATCATTTTTTATTTTTATAACTTCATCTGCGGATAATCCGGTTTGAGAGATAATCTCTTCAATATTTACATTATTTTTGATAAGATAAGTTGCAAATTGAGTTAAACCTTCATTTCTGCCGATCTTAATTCCTTCATTTTTATAATCTTCAAATGCTTTGCACATATCAAAGACCTCCTCTTCAACATCAAAATTAATTTTTAACTTAGAACAATAACGTATAACATCAGATGTCTTTTTGTCCAGTGTTTTAAATCTTTCATTTTCGGATAGTGCCTGTTGCATAGCATACATATCTTTTGAACATTTGATACATTCCATAACTTCACGAAAGCCGGTAGTAAACTTTTTTAGCTGTTCTTTTGTAAGCGTAGCAGGTTCGATAACATTTATATGATAATCCTGAACAAATTTTTTTAGTATATCACTTTTAAAATCAATCATTTCATGAAGTGACATAGGCGCATCCCACTTATCAGGGCTAAAATTAATTACAAGTGTGATAACAGGAATAAGTTTATCTTCTTTTTTAAAATGCGACAAAAATTCATTACTTGAAAGTTTTATTTTTTCTTTTTGATAACTTTTACCGGCTTTTTCAACTTGTCCGGTATACGTAAGTGCATCATAAAGCATATTCCTCACCGGCATTGCATAGTTTATGTTTGTTTGATTTTCAATTCCGACTATAGCGAAAACCATGTCAGAAAACATTTTACAAGTAACATTTTTTACAACATCTCGTTCTTTTTGAACAGGAGTTCCTGCATTATCCGTACCATATGGAACAGCAACTGAGGTAGAGTCCATTTCAACGAGCGAATCCGGTAAAACAACCTTCTGACCATCAAAAATGAGGAAATTGATGACATCGGCAAAAACTTCATTATCACTTATAAATTCTTTTGTTACAGTATCGATCGTACTCATAACTTCTCCTTTCTAAGTATATCACAAAAATAATTGCAATACAATATTTATGTATTATTTTAACAAGGAATATTATAACATATATTCGCACGAATGTAAATACATTTTTTGATAAAATTTGATTAATTTCTTAAAAATACAAATTTTATCGTATAATAATATCATCTATGTAGTTTCAAGTAAAATACACAACGGAATTTGACGAGAACGGTCACCTTGTAAAAGCATTTGGTTTGGCGACATTGATTGTTGAATAAGAATAAAAAAACAACGTCCCTAAACAATTTTTGATTTTGTTTTGGGGCGTTGTTTTGGGTTTAAATCATCTGCAAAATATAATAAACAATTCCATATACAAAAGAAGCAGCTGTACCGTACAGGATAACAGGGCCGGCTATTGTGAATATTTTTGCACCTGTTCCGAGGATAAGTCCTTCTGTTTTGGATTCGAGTGCGGAAGAAACTACGGCGTTTGCAAAGCCGGTTATCGGGACTAGTGTACCTGCGCCGGCATGTCTGGCTATTTTTTCGTATATGCCCATTCCGGTAAGTATAGCACTTATCAGTATGAGTATTACGGAAGTCCATATGCTTGCTATGGTTTTTTCAAAACCGTAGTCTTTGAAAGTATTCATTATCACTTGTCCTATGAGGCATACCGAACCGCCGATAAGAAAGGCGAGAGGGATATTTATATAGCTTTTGGAATTTGGTGATGCTTTTTTTGCCATTTGATTATATTGTTCGGGGGTTATTTTCATTTTGTTTGTTCCTTTCATTTGTTTAGTTTAAAGTTATAAGTACTATTTCAGATGGATTGAAAAGTCTGAACTTTCCTAAACCGCATGACACTATCATTTTTGAGTTTTCAGATGAGTACATTCCTGAAGAATATTTAGGGAAAAATGTTCTTTCGGGAGAGAGAACAGCGCCTAAGAATGGAAGCCGTACACATCCTCCGTGGACATGTCCTGAAAGTATGATATCTGCCAGTCCGTGCTGTGCATATGCGTCAAAGAAAATAGGATTGTGGGCAAGCATTATATTTATATCTTGTTTTTCTGCGTCCGGTATCAGTTTTTCTATGTCCTGTTTTTCAAGTTGTCTTAGATCCCTGTAACTGCCGTTTTTCTTGTAGCAGTCCTGCGGAATGGTGAGTCCGCATATGTTTATGACGGTATCTTTGAAAGTGATTGTGCATATTCTGTTATCAAGCAGATCGCAGTTCTGATTGAGAAAACCTATAAGTTCTTCGTAAAGAGAGCGGTTTATCAGTTCGAGGTCTTTTTCGTGATTTCCGAGTGAATAGTAAACCGGTGAGATTCTCGACAGATTTGTTATAAGATTTTTTAACTCGTCTAAGTTTGTGGTACTACGGCTTATCATATCACCTGTTATCATTATTATATCCGGAGCAAGCTTTTTTATGTGTTTAATAAGCTTAAAATTTTCTTTTCCGAATTTTTTCTTGTGCAGGTCTGAAAGATGTACTATACGGCAACCGGGGTGCTTGTCTGTTATGTTAATTTCAAAAGATGTCGTTTTCAAAATAAATCTCCTTATTTAAAATAGATATTTTTTTGATTGCATACTTATTTTTATTTGAAATGTTTCAAGAGTTCTTCTTTCTTCGTTTGATCAAAACCAATTAACAATTCATCAGATTTTTTATTTTCAGAATATATACTGTAACTATGACATATTAAAATCAATGGTTTATCTAAAGAAATTATATCTTTAGTTTTTACATCTTCCAATGTTTCTAGTGTACACGAAAGTGCTTCACGCATTATCTCATAATCTTTAACCAATCGTTTAGCCAAATCATCATGCTTTCCTAATTCTAATTTAATATCAGTATGAAGTATATGCTCGTCATCAAAAAATTTTGAAATAGATTTATATTGTTCAGCATTTGTATAATAAATAAAAACATACGCTTCATCATGATGGCGATTCCAAATACCAACCATATTACGTTCTATAAACGATTTGATTTCTGAAAGTTTCTGACTTATAAACAAGAAAAATGATTTTATTTTTGAACTAGCATTTTCATCAGGGATATCATTTATTATTTTTTTTATGTATTCATTATCCCAAACCATATCGATATCTTTTTCAATTAATTTAAGAATAGCAATAATAGAACCTAAATTTACACTTTCATTTTTAAAAACACCAAGTAAAGCACGTAATATTCTCAATATATTCTCAATAATATTACAAATTTCTTTATCGGTTGTTCTTGTTATATTGAATTTTATTTGACTACGTTGAAATTCAATATCTTTAATAAGTTGATATATATTATCATAACACTTTTCTTTTTTCTCTGTAAATGGTACTGAGTAAAAATCTGGTTTTGACCAATTAAACATGTTAATCAAAGATTTACTATAATTGTTTTCTTCAAACGGTTTAGTAACCGGTAACGCTATATTATACCCATCCCATTTAGTTCCAAACACGGTATCGTCAACACATGAAAAATATATTATGCCCTTTATCGCTTTAAAATTTCGTTGTACCCATTGCATGAGCATTTGTGAAATAATATACTCTTGCTTAAATGCAGCATCTTTATTTATATTTACAAAAGAGCAAGCTAATACCAGTGGTAATGTTTTTAAATATTTAGAAATCATGTCCAACCATAATTCAAAATTATTATATTTCAATACGTGTCCCAAAGAGAATATTTCATACGGAGTATATAAGGAAATGAATTTATCATCACCATTACCCTTATATTGATATTTTGAATAGTAGTATGATGATGGACATCCACATTCTTGCCATGCTAAAGGCAAATTCGTAGCAAGATATAAACATGGAAAGCCTGGAAGACTAAAGCGTTCTGTTTTACAAAGATGACGTGAAGATATCGGAATATGAAAAAGCTGAAAATGATTATTACCAATTTCATCAGACTTTGCTTGAACAGACCGTATTCTATAAAATTCATTTCCAACTGTTCCCGTTGAAGACCGCATTGTTATATTCTTGAATTTTAATATTCCATTAATATCACCAATAAACAAATCATCTTTTAAGTTTTCCATTAATCTATCAAATTCATCTTGAGTTTCTTTCATATTACTACCATAGTAATATTCCAATATATTTTCAATAAACTGAAAGTTATTTTTTATAGGTTCTAAAATCTTTGCAAGCGTTTCACATAGTTTTTCATTTTCAGATGATTCAAATTCATCAATATTTTTAATGTTTTGTTGGCACTCTTCATATCGTTGCAAAATTTTTTTCTTTTCAGCAACAAAAGCGTCTGTAAAAGAAGAAATAGAGCATCTGATTGGAAGAGATATACTAACTAAAAAATCGTCAATAAACATATATTTACAGCCTCCAGTATAATAAAATTTCTTATTATAATTATATCACATTACCCAACACAAGCAAAGTGCATAAGATATATTTAATAGTTTATACAATTTGCTACAATTCTTTATTTAAACAATTTTTTTGATTTCAGCACCAAAACAATTTGTTAAGTCTTTTCACTTCTATTTTTTTAATATAAATCATTCTTTGTATATAAACTGAAAAACAACTATGTACATAAATGGAGATGCACACTACCAAGATAAGCGTTATACTATACTTGTAAGGCGGATTTATCAATTAACAATGTAATTTATGAAAGTAGGTGATAAAAAATATATAAAGCAACATAAACTATTAATCAAAAATTAAATTTAAGAAAGAGGTTTTTTTATGAAAAAGAAAAATGTGAGTAAGGTTTTATCGTTTATGATGGCATGTAACTTAATAGGTGGAAGTTTTTCAGGGACAAGCAACCTTGCAAGAATGTTTGAAACAACAGTTAGTGCGGCAACGATTTACAACTATTATCCGAAATGCTCAAATTCCTACGGTTCGCTTGTTGATGCTCTCAAAAGCATAGGAGTTGACTCCTCTTACAATAACAGAAAAAAAATAGCGAGTGTCAACAACATAAGTAACTACTCAGGAACCGCTTCTCAAAATTCCCAGTTACTCTCAAAGTTGAAAAACGGTACATTAATCAAGTCTACCTCGAATATTGATTCGACAACAAACACTGGGACTTCATACTATCCGAAATGCTCAAATTCTTACGATTCGCTTGTTGATGCTCTCAAAAGTATTGGTATAGATTCTTCTTATTCAAATAGAGAAAAGATTGCACATGTTAATGGAATCTCAAGCTATTCCGGAACTGTTTCTCAGAATTCCCAGTTGCTCTCGAAATTAAAGAATGGTACATTAATCAAGTCCATATCTACTCCATCTACTTCATCAAGCACATCTTCACCTTCATTCGCAAATATTTCTGAAGGTAAATATTCCATAATCCCGAAATGTAACGAAAGAAGTTGTGTTGACGTTTCTGGAGTTGGTATATCTAACGGAACAAACATCCACTTATGGGAAAATCTCAAAAATGCAAATCAGATTTTTGAAGCTAGAAGAAACGCTAATGGTAGCTATACGTTCTACGCCACTCATACTTCAAATATGGTAATAGATATAAGTGGAGGAAATGTTTTTGCCGGAAACAATATACAACTATACTCATCAAACGGAACAAAAGCTCAGCAATTCTACATAAAAGATGAAGGCAATGGCTACTTTTCAATTCGTTCGGCAATAAATACTAATTTCGCTGTCGATATAAGTGGTGCATTGACTAAAAATGGAACCAACATTCATATTTGGGAATATAATGGTACTAACGCCCAACTTTTCAGATTTACATCAACCGCTACAATAATCACCAATAGCAACTACAACATCAGTGTATCAGATCCTGCTTCAAAAAACAAACCGCATTACGAAAATTCTGCTGGTAATAGAAGTAAGACGAATTATAATACAGTTATCGATCAATTTAACGTCGCAAACAATTCAAGATACAAGCAGAGAAACGGAAAAACTTATTGCAACATATTTGCTTGGGATATTATGACAGCTATGAAGGTACAGTTACCCCACTGGATCAATTCAAATAATGTTCCGGCTGAACCATATTCTTCAGGTGCAAAAGAGCTGAATGCAAACGCAACATATAACTGGTTGAATAACTACGGAGAAAAGTATGGATGGCGAAAAGTTTCTGCTTATGATGCCCAGCAAAGAGCAAACTCAGGATATCCGACAATCGCTATTTGGAAAAACCCAACCGGAGGATCAGGTCACGTAATGGTTATAAGACCTGAAGGAAATGGATTTTCGTACAAAACCAACAATCCTGTCATTTCCCAAGCAGGGTCAACAAACATCAACTATTGGAATGTAAAGAATGCACTCGGTAACAATACACCTGTTTACTGGACTTGCAACTAAATATTAAATTTTTGAATGAATTTATGAGAGCAGTTCAAATAAACTGCTCTCATAAATTCTGAGATTTTTTGTAGTTTTCAATTATTTTTATTATGAAATCAGCTTCATGAATCCCTTGTTTAAAAGACTCTCTGTAATATTTCAAAGCTTCTTCAATATCAACCTCTGTCCCCGTTCCAAGAAGATACAGATTACCCAAAAGAAATTTACAATTCAAAATTTCATTTTCTGAACCACTCAAAGCTGCTCTATAAGCGTCATCAATTTTTTTGTTTTGCAAATATACAATGGTCAGCTCAGAATACGATAAAAAATGTCCGCCTATTATCGCATTTTTGAAATAATATTCAGTTGGTTTGTATTTTTTAGGATTTACCAAACCATATTGAATCATAAAACCAAGTATATAATTAGCATAAGCGTGTTTTAATTTAATGCTTGTTTCTAAATAATCTGCTGACTTATTGAAATCTTTTTCGGTTTCATTACCATTAGGCGGATTAAAAAAAATTGTAGCCAGTTCATAACATGCATCTGATGCAACTTTGGTATTGGGAGCATCTTTAATAATGTCTTTAAAACAGTTTATAGCCTTATAGTGGTCGTTTGGCCTTGAAGAATTTTTATATAACAATGCTAATTGGTATCTTAATTTTATATTATGTTTAGAGTGTTCTTCTAATAGCTTTATAGCCTTTTGTCTCTCTTCTTCATTATATACAGTAGAAAGATACAATGAAACTAAACGTTCAACTAAGCTGATATCTACAGCATTTTCATCTATACATTCTTGATATATCTTTTTGGCTTCTTCTACGTTCTTTTCACATCCCGATCCGATAGACAACATGAACGCATACTGATATTTAGCTTCTCTACTATAATCGATGCTGCTTTTGAAAAGTTCAAAAGCTTCTTTGTATGACTGTTTCTTCTCCGGAACGATTCCTCTATAGTACATTTTTGCAATGATGTTATTAGCATAAGCTTTATACCTAGGCTCTCTTATAGCAGTCAATAAATTATAAGCTTTTTTTAAGTTTCCTGAATTTTTTTCAGGAATACAGTTTCCATTATTTAATCCGTGAAGTAGAATTACAGCAAATTTATATTTATCAGAATCATTTAGTTCAGAGTTTTTTTCAATTTCTTTAAACTCATTATTTATATATTCAATGAATTCAAGATTTTCAGTAAATTCTGTATAATTCTTTTGATACAATTCCCTATATAATTCACCTATACTATTCTGATATAAGGCAATCAGTATTATATGAGAAAATATCTTATCAAAAGCGTTTGTCTCTAATTCATTTTTTATTTCTTCATAAATTTCTGTGAAATAAGTATTTGAAGGTAGGATTAACTTTCTAATTTCTGATTTCAAACACTCCTGTTCATTTGAAAACAACTTTCTTTTGCCTATAATATCATTGTAAATGCTACAAATTATATCCCTATCATCCAACAATGTTTCCCGAAGATATCTAAGAAGTGGCTTACTTTGATAATAATAATTTTTACCAACTCTTCTAATATTTCCGGCAATTATATTGCCGATATTGCCCACTTCTTCAGATTCAACATCTGAGTTATGATTTTTGAATCTTGATATCTCTTCCTTATAATTCACGCTAAGATTTCTAAGAATATCATCAAGAAAATCATCTCCAGTTTCATATCGTATGATATGGTTGAAAATCCCTCTTATTTTGGAAATAGTAATAAGATTACCGTCTTTAAGCAATTTAATTGCTCGGTTTGATAAAGTAAAATCCAATATGATACACTCCTCTCTAAAAAATAACACAAAACAATTACATGGTACTGTTACATAAATAGTATGACTTGATTATAGCATTTTTTGTGCATGTTTGTCAATAAAATTAGTGAGCAAGTGAACATGAAGATTTTAGAGATGAGCAAAACGCCGTAAAAAATCAGTGCATTTATGAAAAATGAAAAACCTGAATGCGTTCTAACAGAAATTGATAGATATTAAGGCATAGCAAAGCTAACATCATAGCAAATCACACTGATGTTTAACAAAATGTATAGAAAAACAGAAACTGATTAAGCAAGTCGTTTTAAAGATTTAAGTGAACGGTAAGAATAATTTAACTTTGAATTGACAGTAGCAATAGCAACTGCAAGCAAAGAAATATGAGCAATCGTGTTCAGATTCTGAGCAGAATTGAAATT
>JAGAKZ010000018.1 GCA_017848115.1 Oscillospiraceae bacterium | reverse complement strand
TAAAATTTTTGGTTACAGTATCGATCGTACTCATAATATCTCCTTTCTAAGTATAGCACAAAAATAAATGTAACACAATATTTATGTATTATTTTACAAGGAATATTATAACATATATAAATTAAAATGTAAATACAAAATTCGATAAATTTCAAAAAAATCTAAAAAAGTTTTTATGATGCATATTTGGTGCTTGTAAATGGAAAAGTGATAATATTTGATTGTCGTGAGCGTTTTTTTATGATACTGTCATTGAAAAGTAAGCGAAGAAAATGGTATAATTAAAAGACTTGTAAAAGTAAAAGCAGTATCCACTCAAACACATGTGAATACTGCTTTTACTATTATAATTTACGTTCAAACTCCCCATATATCCTCAGCATACTGTTTAATTGTTCTGTCAGATGAAAATTTTCCTGCGTTTGCGGTGTTCATAAAACATTTTCTTATGAATCTATCTTTGTCTTTGTAGTCATCGTTTGCTGTTAGTCGTGTATTTGTATAATCCATAAAATCGTGCAGGATAAAATACTGGTCGGGGTGACCGGAATTGTTATTGTTAAGAAGTGAATCGTACAGTTCTCTGAACATACCTGTTGAGTTGTCGCTGAGTGTTCCGTTTATCAGTGTATCGAGGACACGTTTTATTCTTGGGTTTTCATTATATATTTTCATTGGATTATAGTTGCTTTGCATCTTTTCAAGTTCTTCGACTTTTGCTCCGAAAATATAGTTGTTTTCTTGCCCTGCCTGATTTACTATTTCGATATTCGCACCGTCAAGAGTACCGAGAGTTACAGCACCGTTTAGCATAAATTTCATGTTTCCCGTTCCGCTCGCTTCTGTACCTGCAGTTGATATCTGTTCTGATATATCTGCTGAAGGAATGAGTTTTTCAGCGTATGATACATTATAGTTTTTAACAAAGAGTACTTTGAGCTTATCATTTACCGAGCAGTCGTTGTTTATCATAGAGGCTACTTCGTTTATCAGCTTTATTATAGCTTTTGCTCTCCTGTATCCGGGCGCTGACTTTGCACCGAACAGAAAAACAGTCGGGTGAAAGTCTGTAACTGTACTGTCTTTTATGCAGTAGTAAATGTCAAGGACAGAGAGTATATTCATAAGTTGTCTTTTGTACTCATGCAGTCTTTTTATCTGTATGTCAAATATAAATTCGGGAGAAAGAGTTATTCCTTCATTTTTTTCTATATAGTCGCAAAGCTGGTTTTTCTTTGTCTGTTTTATTTCGTAAAATTTTCTCAGCACTTTTGGATCGTCTTTAAATTGTTCAAGTTTTTTTAGTTCGTCAAGGTCGGTAAGCCACTTATCACCTATTTTATCGGTAATAAATTCTGCAAGTTCCTTATTGCAGAGAGCAAGCCATCTTCTTTGTGTTATACCGTTTGTTTTATTATTGAAACGTTCAGGATAGATCTCATACCATTCCGAAAGAACGTGTTTTTTCAATATGTCGGTGTGGAGTTCGGCAACACCGTTTATCGAGTGGCAGACAAATGAACCTAGTCTTGCCATGTGAATCATGTTGTCAGCGATTATTTCATACTTTGAAGTATCGGATATTCCGAGTTGTTTTAGCGTCTGCAGAAGTTTGTTGTTTAGCATCACAATATACGGATACAGTTCGGGGAGAGTATCTCTGAAAAGAGAAATATCCCATTTTTCCATCGCTTCCGCCATAATGGTGTGATTTGTATAGGAAAATACTCTGCTTGCTATTTCAAATGTTTTTGTTACAGAAATATTGTACTCGGAAATCAGTATTCTCATAAATTCGGGAATGGATACTATAGGGTGAGTGTCATTTAACTGAATAGCATAGTACTTGTCGAAGTTGTCAAAATCATCTTTGTGTACCATAACAAAATTTCTTATGATACTTTGCACAGAGGCACTTGAGAAGAAATATTGCTGTTTAAGACGCAGTACCTTTCCTTCATAACCGTTGTCATTCGGATAGAGTACAGCAGATATTTTTTCGGCATTGTTTCTTTCATTAAATGCATCATTAAAACGCTGTTCGTTAAATGCAGTAAGGTCAAACTGTTCAAGTGGTTCTGCCTGCCACAGACGAAGCGTATTTATTTTCTTACCGCCATATCCGATTACGGGCATATCATAAGGTACAGCTTTTACAGTATGTGTTCCGAATTTTATTATCTCAGTATATTCATCACGTCTTATACTCCACGGGTCACCAAATCTTGTCCAGTCATCAGGTGCTTCACACTGAAATCCGTTTTCAAAGTTCTGTTTGAATATTCCGTATCTGTAACGTATGCCGTAACCATTAAGAGGAATTTCGTGAGTAGCGGCACTGTCAAGAAAACAGGAAGCAAGTCTTCCGAGACCGCCGTTTCCGAGAGCAATATCCTCTATGCACTCAAAATCGGAAAGAGTATGCCCGTTTTCTTTTAAAAATTCTTCACACTCATCAAGAAGTCCGAGGTTATAGAGGTTGTTGTATATCATTCTTCCGGTAAGAAATTCAGCTGAAAAATAGCAGACTTTTTTTTCTGCTCTGTCCATATTTTCAGACCATGAATCTTTTATTTTTCTGACTGCCGCATCGGAAACAGCATTGTACAGCATAACAGGATCTGCGTCTTTGGGGCTTTTGTCGTAGTGTATATCCAGATATGATATTATATGATTTTTCATTAGCGTTCTCCTTTGGAGTAGTTCTGAGAATATGCTCTGGAATTTATCATGCATATTCCTTATATTTACAGAGGTCAGGACTTTGAAGATCTTGCGTATGTCTGTGTCAGGTCTTTTATTTTTTTAGCTATGGTATCGGTGAGAAGGGAATCGGGTAATCTGTATTTCCAGTTGATACCCACTGTAGAAGGTGTATTTATACGTGCAGTATTATCAAGTGAGAGATAATCCTGCAACTGAAAAATTGCAACAGATGCATTGCTTGCATATGCGCTTCTTATTATCCCCCATGGAATATCGGATTTTTTTGCAACATTCAGATATGATTTTGCAAATGTTACTACACTTTTTTTACTGCCCGAAAAGTATCCGCAAAGCGTTTCGTTATCGTGTGTTCCGCCATAAACTACACAGTTGCTGTCAAAGTTGTGCGGAAGATTTTCGTTAAAAGGCGTATCGTCAAATGCAAATTCCATGAGTTTCATTCCAGGATATCCGCTTTTTTTCAGAACTTTTTTTACTTCTTTTGTTGCAGGTCCGAGGTCTTCTGCTATTATAGCAGTATTTCCACGGCTTTCGTTTATAGCTTTTATCAGTGCTTCACCGGGACCTTTGAGCCATACTCCGTTAAGAGCGTTTTTTTCACCGTAAGGTATGGAATAGAAGTTTACCATACCTATAAAATGATCTATACGGATAACATCATAAAGTTCGGCTGTATGCGAGATTCTTTTTCTCCACCATTTGAAGTCATCATGCTCCATAGCATTCCAGTCATAGAGTGGATTTCCCCATAGTTGTCCTGTCTGAGAAAACATATCAGGCGGAACACCTGCAACCGATCTCGGCACAAGTTTACTGTCAAGCATAAAAAGTTCGGGAGATGCCCACACGTCAGCGCTGTCATAGGAAACGTATATAGGAATATCACCTATTATTTTTATATTTCTTTTATTTGCATATTCTTTAAGTCTGGACCACTGCGAGTGAAACTTGTACTGGCAGAACTTGTGAAAAAGAATATCTTCCGAGAGTTTGTCTGCAAGTCTGTTTACAGATTCTTTTACTCTGAATTTTATTTCTTCGTCCCATTCGTACCATGGTTTATCGTTGAAATATTTTTTAAAAGCCATAAATACAGCATAGTTATCAAGCCAGTGCGAATTTTTAATGCAGAAAACAGTAAATGCATTGCTTTCATTTGGACGGAAATTTTTAAAAGCTGTTTTTAAAAGCTCATTATTTTTTCTGTATGCTTTTTCATAGTCTATATCAGAGTATTCCTTTTTTTCTTCCTTGTATGATATAAGGCCGTCACTTGCAAGAAATTCAGGGCTTATATACAGAGGGTTTCCTGCAAAAGCAGAATAACTCTGATAAGGGCTGTCACCGTATCCTGCAGGAGTCAGAGGAAGTACCTGCCAGTAAGTCTGGTTTGCAGAATTAAGAAAATCAATAAACCTGTATGCTTCACTTCCGAAAGTTCCGTTTTCACAGCATGACGGAAGTGAGAAAACAGGAAAGAGTACTCCTGCGCTTCGTGCAAGAGGTTTTTGTTTTTTCATGTTGTTTACCCCTTTACTGAGCCTGAAACAACGCCTTTGATAATGTGTTTCTGACAGCTCAGGTAGAAAATTATTATCGGAATTATTGAAAGAACGAGCATCGCCATAAGTGCGCCCATATCTCTTGAACCGTATCCTCCCTGAAGATACTGTACGGCAATCGGTATAGTCTTGTATTTATTACCTATCACAAGGTAAGGGAGAAGGTAGTCGTTCCATATCCACATGGTATTCAGAATAGCTACAGTTACAGCTGTAGGTTTTAAGATAGGGAGTATTATCTGAAAAAACATCTGTATCGGATTACAACCATCTATAGTTGCCGCTTCTTCTATTTCCAGAGGGATACTTTTAATAAATCCGCTGAACATAAATATTGATAACCCTGAACCAAATCCTATATATATAGCGATTATCCCCAAAGGGTTGTCAAGTCTTAACGTGTTTGCTATTTTTGACATAGTAAACATGACCATCTGAAAAGGCACGATCATGCTGAATACAAACATATAGTAGAGTATAGTTGTAATGAAGTTTTTGCATCTTGTTATATACCATGCTGTCATCGAAGTGAAAAATAAAATTCCTGCAACAGAGAAAACCGTAATAATAAGTGAATAGAAAAATGCGCTGAAAAATTTTATTTTCTTTATACCGTTTGTGTAGTTTACAAGTCCTGCAAAGGTTTTCTCGTCAGGAAAATCAAAAGGTGAAGAAGATATATAGAACTGCCCCTTAAATGAATTCATAAGAACGATTATTACAGGAGCGACAAACACTATTGAAAGCAGTATAAGAAATAAAAACAGTAAAGGTCTTTTTTTAGTATCTGTCATTGTTCCACCTCCTTGCTTCTTGTAAACAGAAGTTGTATACCTGCGATAACAGCTACGAGTATGAAGAAGATAACAGCTTTTGCCTGACCGACTCCTTCGTAGCCTATACGTCCGTAAAATGTGTTGTATATATCAAGTGCAAGCATTTGTGTTTCCTTGCCGGGCGCACCGCCTGTAAGGGCAAGGTTCTGATCAAACATCTTAAAAGAGTTTGTAAGTGTAAGAAATGTGCATATTGTTATAGACGGCATAAGGAGAGGGATAGTTACCTTAAAGAGAGTCTGTATTCCCGAAGCACCGTCAATCCTGGCGGCTTCGAGTACATCACCGGGAAGATTCTGAATACCTGCTATATAGATTATCATCATATAACCTATCATCTGCCAGTTCATCAGTATAACCAGCCCCCAGAAACCGTACTTTGCGTCAAAGGTTATATCAACTCCGAATTTCAGAAGTACTCCGTTGATTATGAGTTGCCATATATACCCCAGAACTATACCGCCTATAAGGTTGGGCATGAAAAATATTGTTCTGAATATATTTGTTCCTTTTATCTTCCTTGTGAGCAACAGAGCGATGAGAAATGAAATTATATTTATAAGCAGAACCGAAACTACTGTAAACTTTACAGTAAACCAGAGTGCGTTTATAAAATCATCGTTATCTCTGAAAGCTTTTATATAGTTTGAAAAACCTACCCACTTTGCGTCAGCTACAGTTGTGAACTCCGTAAATGAGAGATAGACACCCATTACAAATGGGATAATAAAAGCTACTGCAAAAGCCGTCAGTGTCGGAAGAACAAAGAAAGCAAAATATTTTTTGAGTGTCTTTTGCATAAAAAATATATCTCCGTAAAAAAATTATTTTGTTTAAAAATTTATTTGCTTTCTGCTTTCCACTTTTCAACCACTGTTTCTTTTACATCTGTCCATTCTTTTTTGCCCTGTACATACTGTAAAAGTGCTGTTCCGAATTCATCTTTAAAGTTCTGACTTGGGAATATTGTAAAGTTCCACGGTATATTTGTTACGTCGTCTTCTTCGATCCATTCAACTACTTCTCTTGCAAGGGGATCGGTCGGTTTTTCGTCTTCGCTGAAAGTATCAAACGGTGCTATAAAACCAAGTTCGTTTATAACATAGTCCTTGCCCTTTTCACTTGAATAGAGCCAGTAAAGAAAATCCGAGGCAAGTTTTTGTTTTTCTTCGGATACCTGAGAGTTTATAGCAAGAAAGTTTTCTGTACCTACAGCGATACCCTGATTTTCTTCGCCTTCTTCACCGATAAATATCGGAAGAAATCCAATATCGTCTTCATTTACGGTATTTCCCGATACATCATTTATCTGTTCCCATGCCCAGTTTCCGTTCTGAACCATTGCACACTGACCGAGTGCAAACTCAGCCATAGAGTCGGCTGTCTGTTTTGTGCCGAGTATTTTAGGTTCTACAGTGGAATTGTTTATATAAAGATCGAAAATATTTTTAAAACCTTCATCTTTGCTGAATTCTATTTCATTTGTACTGTCGCTTGAAAGATCGATGTTGTTTTCTAAAAATTCATAGTAGAGCGGAATATTTGCAAGATGTGTATGCCATCTCCAGTCGTCGCCTGATTTTAATGATGTTGATGCAAATACGCCGTCTATACCAAGTTTGTCTTTGTTTGCAGTCATATCTTCAACAACTGCGCTGAGTGTTTCAAAGTTATTTATTTCATCAACCGAATCAACGTCAGTCTGTTTTGTATCAAGTTCAAAATATTCGTCCATGATTTTTTCGTTGTATATTATTCCGTATCCCTCAACTACATATGGAATACCGTAAACGCCGTCATCATTTTTTATAGCAAGTTCCTTGTCTGTGAGATGCTGATAAATTTCTGTATCTGAAAGGTCAGCGCAGTAGTTTTTCCAGCTTGCATAACCCTTAGGTCCGTTTATCTGAAAAATAGCAGGTGCATCAGCTTTTGCTATTTCTGATTTGAGTGTCTGTTCGTATGTGCCTGAGGCAGCTGTTACCACATTAAGAGTAACACCAGTTTCCTGTTTGTATGTCTTTGCTATTTCTTCATATATCTGAGCAACTTCGGGTTTGAAGTTGAGGTAGTATATAGAGTTGTCCTTGTTGTCTGATGTATTGTTATCAGCACTGCTGTTGCCTGTATTGTCATTTACACTGCCGTCATCACTGCCAAAACCACAGCTTGTAAATGCAAGACTTATTGCCAGTACACTTATCAGTAAAATTGATTTTTTTATACTTTTCATATTTGCCTCCGTATTTTTTTATGGTAGAAATTTTTTTCTGAAATTATTTTATCCATATCATTGATAAATATTTAAATCGTTTTAATAGCAAATGATGGATTTAAATGAGTTTGTATGTTATAATCAGAAGGCAAATTAAAAAAAATAATTTTTTTCGTGTCAGTTTTTATTATTTTTTTTCGACTATACAAGTGAAAGCATTATTAAAGACATTGGAGGAAAGATATGAAGGATAAAAAACTGCTTTCTCTTATTTCGGAAAATCCGGAAAAGGGACTGGCGGAAACGTTGGATATGTATAGCGCCTATGTAATGAAGATAGTACGGACAAGGCTTGGTGATGTTTGCAGTAATGAGGATATTGAAGAAACTGTAAGTGATATTTTTATGATTTTTTTTAAGGCTGTTTCGTCAGGAAATGTATCTGTCAGGTCTGTAAAAGCCTATATCGCAGTAATATCACAGCGTCATTGCATTGATATGTTCAGAAAAAAATCAAGGCAGGCTGATACAGTTTGTTTTGATGATATTTCAGAAAGTGCTTTAACTGAAAAAGACGAGAGCGAAAAGGAAAAGCTTCTTGAAGCGCTTCATGAGCTTGGAGAACCTGATGAATCTATTTTTTTCAGAAAATATTTTTTTGGTCAGAAAAGTTCGGAGATAGCCAAAGATCTGCATATGAGGACAAATACTGTTGACAAGAGAATTTCAAGAGGTCTTGTAAAGTTAAGAAAGATAATGGAGGAAACGTGATGGAAAATAAAGTTTTGGAATATATGAAAAATTTTTCTCAAAAAGATCTCAGCGAGTTTGATCATGTTCTGGACAACTTCGGAAAAAACGCAGATATCACCGAAAACGAGTACGAACGTATATACAAAAAAGTTATGGAAAAGGCAGGTTTTGAAGGCAGTGTTTCGGGAGACAGATTTAGAAAACAAAAAATATTTGTTAATCTAAAAAGATTTGTAGCAAGTGCAGCTGTCATTGCTCTTATTTTTCTTTCACTTTCTTTACCGGGTGATGCAGTATACGGAATAATGTATGAAATAGCGCCGTCAATAGCACAGAAACTTAAACCTGTAAATATATCGTGCGAAGACAAGGGAATAAAACTTGAAGTTATATCGGCAGATATAAAAGGTGATACGGCGTATATATATATTTCCATAAAGGACACCGAGGGTGACAGAATAGACAAAACCGTTGATTTGTTTGACTCATACAGAATAAATATTCCTTTTGACAGTTCCGCTCATTGTCAGTATATAGATTTTGACGAAGAAACACGCACAGGATTTTTTCTTATAGAAATATCTCGCATGGACGGCAAAAATATAGAGAAATATAAAGACAGAAAAATCACATTTTCTTTTGATACATTACTTTTAAACAAAAAAGTTGAGAGTAAAGTATTAAGTGAAATAAATCTTGGTGATACAAAAAAAGTTACCGAAACAGTAGAGAAAGAAGATAATAATGCTGAAAAAATGATTAAGTGTTTACCACCTTCAGAAGAACGACTTTTTGAAATAGAAAAGAATTGTGCATACGTTACAGGCATAGGATATACCGAAGACGGTCTGAATATAAGAATACAATATGAGAATATATGTAAATATGATAACCATGGTTTTATACATCTTGTTGATGAAAACGGCGAGAAAGTTTATAGCATTGATTCTACAACATATTGGGCGGGTGAGGATGACAATGATATGGTATACGAAGATATTTACTCTGTTCCATACGAAAAATTATCCGGGTATAAAATTTACGGCGAATTTTTTACCTGCAATACAAATCTGAAAGGTGACTGGGAAGTTACGTTCAGATTAGACGGTGAGTGATATAAAAGAAAAAATGCGAACAGTAAAAACTGTTCGCATTTTAAATAAAACATGGGAAAAATTAATAAAATATTTAGAAGTATTGAAAAAAGTCTGAGTGGCGGGACTTGAACCCACGGCCTCTACCACCCCAAGGTAGCGCGCTACCACCTGCGCCACACCCAGATACCTATAAAATTATATCACATAGTTTTACAAATGTCAATAGGTTTGAAAAATTTTCTTTTTAACCTCTCAGTCAGCTACGCTGACAGCTCTCCTTAAAAGGAGAGCCATAGTTCCTTCTTTATTTAACTTGCAGATAAACTCAAACTAAAATCCCGATGCAGTAAAGCCTCTCCTTTTAAGGAGAGGTGCCGAGCGTAGTGAGGCGGAGAGGTCTGCAACCATCAAAAATATCGAAAATGTATTGAATTTTATATATTTTTTTGGTATAATAGTAATAAATATAGTGTCTCATATTTTTTATTATGAAATGTGGTGAAAGTTGGAAATGAAGAAAAGAAAATTAATTGGGGTAATTACTACAGATCCGGAGAATATTTATCAGACGACTGTTATGAAAGGCATTTTCGCAAAAGCCGATGAGCTGGATTATGATATAGTAGTATTCACAACATTTGTAAAAGCAAATCACCCTGATAAAGAATATCTTCTCGGCGAAACAAATATATTCAACGTGATAAATTTTGATCTGCTTGACGGGTTGATAGTTCTTACTATAGGGTTTAAATATACATATGACAATATGCTTTACGACAGGCTTCTGAATATGGTTGATGAAAAATGCAAATGTCCTGTTGTATCTATAGACGAATCATTTGGAAATTATGAAATGGTTTCTACTAATGATGAAAAAGAATTTGAGAAAATAACCGATCATGTTATAGAGGTCCATAACTGCAAAAATATTTACCTGCTTGCAGGTGCCGAAGGAACGTATACAAGTCAGGTGCGTGAACGTGGTTTCAGAAATTCGATGGCGGCACATGGACTTGAAGTTCCTGACAAAAATATTATTTACGGTGAGTTCTGGTATACTTTCGGTGAGCGTGTTGCAAGACAGCTTGCAGACGGTGAACTTGAAAAACCTGATGCTTTTATAGCGGCAAGTGATTATATTGCGCTTGGACTTGTAAATGATGCTATCAGGTATGGTATGAAGATACCCGAAGATTTTATAGTTACAGGCTATGACTGCGTTCTGGAAGCCAAGGCAAATATACCGTCACTTACTTCTTATGTTCCGCCTATTTTTGAAGCAGGCGAAAAAGCAGTTATAAATCTTGCTAAACGTATTGAAAACCGCCCTATAAACAGTAAAGTTTCTTCTACGGGCTGTTTAAAATGCGGTATGACCTGTGGTTGTTCTTCAAATAATATAGCGTTGCGTGAAAGAGAAGACTATGGGTATATTCTTCCGTATAATCAGCCGGGTACTGATATGTATCGTTTCACAAACGGTTATATGGCAGAGTTCCTTACAGCGTCAAAGACAATGGACGACTGTATGTATAATATAATGGCAAATGTATATCTTATAGATGACTGTTATGAGTATTTTCTCTGTATGTGTCCGGGATGGGAAGAGTTTGATGCGGACAGTGAGTCTGAAAATATGGGCGAGATAGGGTACCCTGAGCAGATGAAAGTATGTGTGTACCGATGCACCGAGGAAATAATTCAGGAAGGTCCGAGTGCCTATAATGCGTATACAAACTCATATTTTGATACAAGTGTCATGCACCCAAGACTTTTTGAGGGCGAGAGGGAAAAGCCGGCTGTATTTCATTTTGTGCCTGTTCATTTTAACGGCAGAAGAATGGGGTATGCCGTTACAAGATTTCCGATGAAAAACGCAACTATAAGTTCTGTCTACAGAAACTGGTCAAGGTACGTAAATAATGCTCTTGAAATGATAAGAGTAAGAAATCAGCTTTTCTTAAAATCAATACGTGACCCGATGACAGGTCTTTTCAACCGTGCAGGAATGAAAGCAAACTTCAGGGAAGTTCTGAGAAAATCAAAGAAAAAAGAAAGCGATGTTTTTGTTGTAGCTATTGATATGAACAATCTCAAATACATAAATGATACTTTCGGTCATAACGAGGGTGACAAAGCTATAAAGGCACTTGCCATATGCGTTTATTCCGTATGCGGAAACGATGACATATGTGTACGTACAGGCGGTGACGAATTTCTTATCATAGGAGAATGCAGTTATGGTGAGGATTATGTAAAGAAAAGAGTAGAGAAGATAGTTCAGAAACTTAATTCATACAACGAAAAATCAAAGTCATCGTATGATGTAACTGCAAGTTATGGTATCTGTTGCTCCGACGCAGAAGATGAAGACGATATAGAGCAGATGATAGAAGTTGCAGATGAACGTATGTATGCGGATAAAGCTGTATACAAGAGTACAATGAGCGGAAAGATCCCGATAAGGGATATATACGGAACATGATAAAGTTTTCATGAAAAAAATTTTTTTAAAAATAAGATATAAAAACATGGTTTATAAAAAAGTTTTCAGTAAATAATATTTATGTATCATTTACTGAAAGGAATGAAAAATATGCGTGTAATGTCAATTGTAAAAGGTGTAGCAGCAGGAGCCGCTGTAGGAACTGTGTGCTATGCTATCTCAAATTCAAGCAAGAGAAAGAGAAATGTTTTGAAAAAAAATACCGGAAAGGCGTTAAAATCCGTAGTGGATGTGCTCAATGGTATTTCAGATATGATGTAATCATCAAATAAAATCTCCGTTTGCCAAAAAAATATGGTAAACGGAGATTTTATTTTTATTTGAGTATTGAATAAAGTCGGAAATTGTGGTATAATTAACTCAATAATTTTTTTTGGGAGGGAAATTTCTTTGGAAGAGAATAATAAGATCAATTTAACAAAGAATGAAAACGCATCAGATGACGTGAAAAAGGAAATCAAAATCGAGGATGTAAATCCTGCTGAAGATTTGCAGAGAAGGGCTGCTGAAACTGTGGCAGAACCGACACCTGCTCAGCCGGTGCAACCACAGAGCGTAGTTGGAAACGGCAGTGAAGATATTCCTACAAAAGAGGAAATTTCAAACCGAAATAAAACTATAGGAATGGCAGGAATGGCAGTTGCAGTTCTCGCTTTTTGTCTGCTCGTAGGTGCGATATTTGGCGGAGGCGGTTCATACAAGGAACCTGTTAAAAACTACTTCGAGTCAATGGAAAAAGGCAGCGGCAAGAAGCTTGAAAAAGCATACGGCGATGACATAGTAGATGCACTTGACGAAATGTTTGAAGAAGCAGGCGCCTATGATGAAGATGAGGATGTAAAAGATATAGACGATGCATTTGACGCTCTTGCTGAAGAAAATCATGACGATCTTGTTGAAGAATACGGCAAGAACATAAAGATCAAGCATGAGATAGTTGATAAAGAAGAAATGAGTGACAAAGAACTCGAAAAGCTTCAGAAGAGTTTAAAAGAAAGCCTTGATAAAAAATGCAAAGTAAAAAAAGGCTATGAACTTGAAGTACAGGCTACTGTAAAGGGTAAAGATGATAAAGAAACCGATATAACAAAGATGAAAGTTATAAAACTCAATGGCGACTGGGTAGTATATGACGAGGCTTTGTTCCTTGAATTATTATTTGGTTTCTGATATAACAAAAAATGCAGCTTTAAAAAAAGGCTGCATTTTTTTGTTCGTTTATTATATTAAATATTCAAAAATCATCCCTGTTCTGATAATGTGGCTCAGTATTGTTTCGTTGTTTATAAGAGTTTCGTATGTGTAGTTTCCTTTTTGTTTTTTTTAAAATTTTGATTATCTCTCCAGATATTTTTTAAGGTACTCGCCTGTATAGGAGTCCTTGCATTTTATTATTTCTTCGGGTGTACCTGTAAAGATTATCTTACCGCCGTTATCTCCGCCTTCGGGACCTATATCTATGATATGGTCGGCAACCTTGATAAGACCTAAGTTATGTTCGATGACCAGAACGGTGTTTCCGTTGTCAACGAGTTTCTGAAGTACGTCGGTAAGTTTGTGTATATCCGCATTGTGAAGACCTGTAGTCGGTTCGTCAAGTATATAGATAGTCTTGCCTGTAGAGCGTTTTGAAAGTTCGGTTGCGAGTTTTACACGCTGTGCTTCGCCTCCCGAAAGTGTTGTGGCGCTCTGACCTATTTTTATATATCCGAGACCTACGTCCTGAAGGGTTTTTAATTTTCGGAGTATTTTCGGCATGTTTTCAAAAAACTCAACGCCCTCATCTACCGTCATTTCAAGAATATCGTATATTGATTTTTCCTTGTACTTTACTTCAAGTGTTTCACGGTTGTATCTTTTTCCCTTGCATACGTCACACGGAACATATATGTCGGGGAGAAAGTGCATTTCTATCTTTACTATTCCGTCACCTTCGCACGCTTCGCATCTTCCGCCTTTTATATTAAATGAAAATCTTCCCGAAGTGTAGCCTTTGAGCTTTGAGTAGTTTGTCTGTGCGAAAAGTTCACGTATATCTGTAAAAACACCTGTATATGTGGCAGGGTTTGAACGTGGTGTGCGTCCGATAGGGGACTGGTCTATATTTATAACCTTGTCGAGATGTTCAAGGCCTGTTATTTCTCTGAATTTTCCGCTTGATACTTTTGCACGGTTAAGCTGTGAAGCGAGGTGCTTGTATATTATTTCATTTACAAGTGATGATTTTCCCGAACCCGATACACCTGTTACGCATACAAATTTTCCGAGAGGTATATCTACGTCAACATTTTTAAGATTGTTTTGTGACGCACCTTTTACGCTTAAAAATTTTCCGTTTCCTTCACGTCTTTTTTCAGGTACAGGGATAAATTTTTTACCGCTCAGATATTGTCCTGTTATGGAGTTTTTGCACTTTACTATATCTTTTACGCTTCCGCAAAATACTATTTCTCCGCCGTTTACACCTGCTCCGGGTCCGATATCCACTATGGTATCTGCCGCATACATGGTGTCGTCATCGTGTTCAACAACTATAAGTGTGTTTCCGAGGTCACGCAGACGTTTTAGTGTGGCAATGAGTTTGTCGTTGTCACGCTGGTGAAGTCCTATACTCGGTTCATCGAGTATATACAGAACGCCCACAAGTGAAGAACCTATCTGTGTGGCAAGTCTTATACGCTGGCTTTCACCGCCTGAAAGTGTTCCTGCCATTCGTGAAAGTGTCAGATAGTCAAGACCTACGTTTTTGAGGAAAGTAAGTCTGTCTTTTATTTCTTTTATTATTCGTTCGCCTATCATTTTTTCACGTTCGGAAAGTTCAAGTTCTTCAAAAAATTTCAGCGTGTCTGCGATAGATTTGTCTGAAAGTTCGCTTATATTAAGACCGCCTACTGTAACAGACAGACTTTCTTTTTTTAGCCTCTTTCCATGACAGTCGGGGCATGGCTGTTCTGTCATATATTCTTCTATATCATCTTTTGAAATAAATCTGCTGTTTGATTCGTTGTAACGTCTGTAGAGGTTGTTTATAACACCTTCAAAAGCGTGTCTGTATGTTCCTCCGCCGTATTCACCCGAACGCTTCAAAGTGAGAAGTTTGTCGCCTGTGCCGTACAAAAAGAGATCGAGTTGTTCATCGGTAAGCTGTTCTATCGGTACATCGAGCGGAATGCCGTATTCTTTTGATATTGCGGTATAGTACATCATTGCGACAGAGTTTGGTGTAAGTGAATTCCAGCCGACAGCGTGTATAGCGCCTTCGAGTATGCTTAAACTTTTATTTGGAAGTACGGAGTCACGGCTTATTTCTTTAAATATTCCGAGTCCCGTACAGGTTTCGCAGGCACCGAAGGGGTTATTGAAAGAAAACATTCTCGGATTTAGTTCATCTATGGAAATATCGTGATCGGGGCAGGCGTAGTTGAGTGAAAATGTAAGTTCCTTTGAGCCTATTACATCTACAAGGATAACGCCTTCCGAAAGTGAATTTACAGTTTCTATACTGTCTGCAAGTCTTGATTCGAGTCCCTCTTTTATTACGAGTCTGTCAACTATGATCTCTATAGTGTGTTTTTTGTTTTTTTCAAGTGTGATCTCTTCGGAGAGGTCATATATCATTCCGTCTGCACGTACACGCACATAGCCTGAACGTCTTGCCGATTCAAGTTCTTTTACGTGAGTTCCTTTTCTTCCTTTTACTATAGGAGCGAGGAGTTGTATCTTTGTTCCCGTTTCAAGTTTCATAAGTCTGTCAACTATCTGGTCTACTGTCTGCTGTTTTATTTCTTTATGGCATACAGGGCAGTGCGGTATTCCTATACGTGCGTACAGGAGTCTGTAGTAGTCGTATATTTCGGTTATAGTTCCGACAGTTGAGCGTGGATTTTTTGAAGTGGTTTTCTGGTCTATCGAAATAGCCGGTGAAAGTCCTTCTATGGAATCAACATCAGGTTTGCTCATCTGACCGAGAAACTGACGTGCGTATGACGACAGACTTTCCATATATCTTCTCTGACCGTCTGCAAATATCGTATCAAATGCAAGCGAAGATTTTCCCGAACCCGAAAGCCCTGTCATAACTATAAGTTTATCTCTTTCGAGTTCTATATCAACATTTTTCAGATTGTGTTCTCTTGCACCCTTGATTATTATTTTATTATTGTTCACTTTAGATTCTGCTACTCAAAACATGGACAAATATATCCATATTGAGAAAATTCCTGTTTCAACCTATATGTTTTTGTGTTATTTCTAACACTACTCACAAGTTCTTGTATAGTCCACAGGCGTAAATTCCCGTATAGCCTACGGTACATACTTACATCAGCCTTGATTATGCTGTTTTGTAAGTCTGACAATCTCTCAGATTAAGACTTGCATTATAATCTCTATCTTCTGTATATCCGCACTTACAACAGTGATATGTTCTATCTGATAGTTTTAAATCTGATTTAACGCAACCACAATTATAACAGGTTTTACTTGACGGATAGAAACGGTCAGCAAATCTTAATTCTATTCCATACTCATTGCACTTTGATGATAACTTTGTTCTGAACTCAAAGAATTTTTGCTGTGCAACGGCTTTGGAAAGATGTTTATTCTTCATCATTCCACTTACATTCAGATCTTCAATAGTTATCCACATTGGTTTGGTTTTTACCAATTCGGATATCAGCTTATTGATATAATCTGTTCGTATGTTCTGAAGTTTTTGATGAAGTTTCTGTACTTTCAGCTTTTGTTTATGAATATTTTGCCGAGTAGCTACTCCTTTCAAATTATTATTAAGTTTCTTGTAGTTTTCGTATTTCCTCGATAAACTACGTTGTTCCCGTTTAAGTTTCTTTTCAAGCTTTCTTATCCGGGAAGTTTTGTTTATGTTCTTGTAGATTTTGCCATTTGAACAAGTTGCAAAATCTTTTAAACCCAGGTCAATTCCAATCCCAAAATCACTTAAAACAGGTTTTATCTGTTTACCTTCTTCAACTAATACAGATACATAATATCTTCCTGCTTTATAGGAAATTGAACCGCTTTTAATGATGTGAGTTGTTGAATTTGTAGGGATATACCCTTTTTCTTTTAATCTTACCCAACCAAGAGTAGGAATTTTTATCCTGTGTCTTTCACAAGGAATAATTACTTTAGCATCTGTTTTTACAAAATACATTTTAACATCTGATTTGCTTTTCTTTTTAAATTTTGGAAAGTGTGATTTTCCTTTAAAGAAATTATTAAATGCTCTTTGAGCGTTCATAATGCTTTGTTTAACAGACTTACTACTAACTTCTTTTATCCATCGAAATTCAGAATTTTCAGGAAGAAAAGTATTGTTTAACCACTTTGAAAAATCTATTCCTGATACAAAACGTTTTTCAATTTCATATATTTCCTTATTGTGAGCAAGATAGAAATTGTAAACGTATCTACAAACACCGATAGTACGATTGATTATTCGTCTTTGTTCAGCTGTTGGATTTATTTCGGTCTTGTAACTCTTTAACAATATCTTCATCTCCTTTGATTTGCTTTTTATACTTTCTCAAACCATATATTCGACAGCTAAAAACGTGTATAATGGATATCAGGTCATTAACTAATTCTTGCTCCGGCGATGCTCTCTCATTGTTCACTACAATAATTTCAACACCATTAGATTTAAGAAACCTCTCAAACCATTCATATCCAAAACGTATAAATCGGTCTTTATGGGCGACTATGACAGTTTTAACTAATCCAAGCATACAATCTTCAATAAGTTTATTCCACTTCTTACGATTGTAATTTAATCCGCTACCTATATCTTCAAAAATTTCATCAACTATAATTCCTTTTGCGTTTGCATATTGTTTCAAAAATGCAACTTGATTCTGCAAATCATCTTTCTGATTAGCAGTAGATACTCTTGTGTAAATAACTGTTTTGCCGTGTTTAGTATTTCCATCGCCCATATAATCAACATATTGTCTGTGTGTATAATAGCGTCTGTCTGTTGGAGTACGATATGCTTTAAGTTTGCCTTCTTTGTCCCAACGTTGTAAGGTTTTCACTGATACACCTATCATTTCTGCAAATTCTCGTGGTTTATAATTACTCATAATTTTCTCCTTAGAATTATTATAAGTATATTATATCATATTTGTCTGTGTTTGTCTATGTATCGAAGAATTATTTTAATTCTCCTCAAGTTCTTTGATTTTATCACGTAAAAATGCGGCGTGTTCAAATTCAAGCAGTTTTGCGGCTTCTTTCATTTCGATAGTAAGTTTTTTTATCTTTTCTGTAATTTCGGCTTTGGTAAGCTTCATATCATCGCTGTCTGAGAGTTTCTGTTTTGATGATATTTCTATAACGTCACGTATATCTTTTATGATGGTTTTAGGTGTGATATTGTGTTCTTTGTTGTATGCCATCTGTATCTGTCTTCTTCTTTCGGTTTCTGTTATGGCATTTTCCATGGATCTTGTTACCGAGTCGGCATACATGATCACTTTACCTTCGGCATTTCTTGCGGCTCTGCCTATTGTCTGGATAAGCGAAGTTTCACTTCTGAGAAAGCCTTCCTTGTCAGCGTCAAGTATGGCAACGAGCGACACTTCAGGAATGTCAAGACCTTCTCTGAGGAGGTTTATTCCTACAAGAACGTCAAAGACACCGCTTCTGAGATCTCTTATGATCTCCATACGTTCTATTGTATCTATATCATGATGCAGATAACGTACTTTTATTCCTGCATTTTCAAGGTATGATGTGAGGTCTTCTGCCATTTTCTTTGTAAGTGTTGTTATGAGTACACGTTCTGATTTTTCTGTTCTTATATTGATTTCTGATATTATATCGTCTATCTGACCTGTTATGGGTTTTACTATTATTTCAGGGTCTACAAGTCCTGTAGGTCTTATTACCTGTTCTACTATCTGTGATGAATTTTCCTTTTCGATTTCTCCGGGTGTGGCACTTACATATATCGCCTGATTTATATGACTTGTAAACTCCTCGAAGTTTAACGGTCTGTTGTCAAAAGCACTCGGAAGTCTGAAACCGTATTCGACAAGAGATGATTTTCTTGCTCTGTCACCTGCATACATTCCACGAACCTGTGGCAGTGTTACATGGCTTTCGTCAACTATCAGCAGAAAATCATCGGGGAAGTAGTCAAGCAGTGTAAAGGGCATACTTCCTTTTTCTCTGCCCGACAGCACTCTCGAATAGTTTTCTATCCCACTGCAGAAACCGACCTCGCAGAGCATCTCCATATCGTGATGAGTTCTTTCTGCTATTCGCTGTGCTTCGATAAGTTTGTTGTTTTCGGTAAAATAATTTATTCTTTCTGCAAGTTCGCTGTCTATTTCTTTAAGAGCGTCCTGTAGTTTTGCAGGTGAAACGACGTGGTGTGAAGCAGGGAAAAATGCGGCGTGTGAAAGGGTAGCCGTTATTTCACCTGTAAGGTAGTTTATTTCACATATACGGTCTATCTCATCACCGAAAAATTCAACACGTACAGCTGTTTCTGTTGAATCTGAAGGAAAGATCTCAACCACATCGCCCCTCACACGAAATCTGTTTCTCTGAAAATCTATATCATTTCTTTCATACTGTATGGAAACAAGTTCTTCAAGTAGCGTATCACGGGATTTTTCCATACCTGTACGCACCGAAACAGTCATTGCTCTGTATTCTTCGGGGTCACCGAGCGTATATATGCATGAAACACTTGAAACGATGATAACGTCACGTCTTTCCGAAAGTGCTGTTGTAGCCGAATGACGCAGTTTATCTATTTCCATATTTACAGAAGAATCTTTTTCTATAAAAGTATCGGTTCCAGGTATATATGCTTCAGGCTGGTAGTAGTCGTAATACGATACGAAATATTCTACTGCATTTTCGGGAAAAAATTCTTTAAATTCCGAACAAAGCTGAGCAGCGAGTATTTTATTATGAGCAAGCACAAGTGTAGGTTTGTTTACGTTTGCGATAACATTTGCCATAGTAAATGTCTTTCCCGACCCTGTAACACCAAGCAGTGTCTGAATATGATCACCTCTTTTTACACCCTCTGTAAGTTTTTCAATAGCCTGTGGCTGATCCCCCGAAGGTGCATAATCCGAAACAAGTTTGAACTTATCCATATGAGCGTTACTGCTCCTTTCGTTTTATTTATCGTAAAAACACATTTATTTTTATTTAAATAAATTGCTTTTTAATATTTGTTTTAATGCTTTTATAGCAGTATCATATGATACTGACTCAAATAATAGTGATTCTGTTATTTCTTCATAATCGGAACGGTAAACTTCTTTTTCAATAATATCTGAAAGTAATAACTGAAAATCAATATCATTGTTTGCAGATGGACATTGTTGATCTTTTTTTCGTTCTTCTCTTACTATATCCTTTAATTTTTTTAATTCATCATCTAATGAAACAATATCTAAAAGTTTATAAATATCATATATGTGTCGGGAATGTTCTCTTATTTTGTTGTCAAGATAATAATCTCCAAGAGCGTAAAGTTTATCAATTAAAGTACGGTCGGCAGTTTGGACGTTTAATTCAAATGGGTGTAGTGAGTATTCTTTGATAATATCATTATATCCGTTTTGTAATAGAAAGTCATAAATATAGCTAGTTGCTTTCATACGTTTACTTGGGTATGACCTCATAAATATAGCCGTTTCAACGATTATTTTTCGTTTTAGATATCCGGCAGAGAATTGTGCCGAATAATCAATCATATAGCGGTTAAAATCACGTCTGCTACGAATATCTTCATAATTAATAAGATTAAATCCAAGTTCATCAATTGCAGAAATAATATTTGACTTTAAATGTTTTCTTTGTCCTTCGGTTGGTTTGGTATTACCCTGAATATTTAAATCAATGTCTTCTGAAAAACGTTCTATTAGTTTATAGCATTTTGATAATGATGTTCCACCCTTAAATATTACATCTGGTTGTTTCATAACTATTTTTTCTAAAAGCAGTGTTACAAAATAATCTTTCTCTATTACAGATTCTTCGGTTTTTTTACTTTGTGCGGTATGAAGTATAAGTTGTTGAAATAATTCTTTGTCATTGTGTAATATCATAAATAACTCCGCTTTCTATTAAGTTTCTCATTGTTTTGTCAGGAAATACAGGTGCGTATGTTGCGATGTCTTTTCTGGTAATATTATTTTTATGGATATATTTTCTTATTGCTGTCAGGTCATTATCGCTCCATGTTTTTGTAGAGATCATATTCATTAGTTCAAGAAATGATAATACACCGGTGTTTTCTTTGGTGATTTTTGCTCTTGCTCTGCGAAGTATAACTTTTTGCCAGCCGACTGTTACATTTCTTAATTTTGAAATTTCACTATTGGTACAGATTTCTATAACATTTGGAGATTGAGTGGAAAGACCTATAATATTTTGTAGTGTAAGACCGGAATAAAAACCAAAAACATCTTCACCGTTTCGGAGATATTTTCGCTCGATTACTTTTTCGGGTGATAGAATACTGTTTCCGATTCTGCTTTTAGTAGGGATATAATAAATTCCACGTTCATATCGTATTAGCTTACCGTCATCGCATAATTTTGAAAGTTCTTTAAAAAGCCAGGGCTTTGAATATCCCATGTACTTAATGTCAGATGAAAAAATTGGTTCGTTTACTCCGAATGTTTCAATAAGATAATCATAAAATGTCATAAACATTGCCCTTTCATTAAGATTGTTTTATCATTCATATTATACTTTATTCTACCTATAATGTCAAGTTAAATATAATTCGTTTTTAAATACCGGTTTGGAACGGTGATAACAAAATAAATTCAAAAGTACAAAAAAACTCCTGCTGCAAGGAGTAAGGGTGCAGCAGGAGAGAGTGTGTATTTAAATATTTTTGTTTTTGAGTGTTGTAAAATCATCCAACGGGCTTTGGTGTTATAGCTTCCTTAAAAGCAGCAAGGTCAGCAATATTTACTTCACCGTCAGTCTGAATATCTGCACTTGCATATTCACGTTCATCAAAGTCACGGTCTTTGAGTAAGTAAAGTGAGAGATAAGTAAGGTCTGTAAGGTCAACTACTCCATTGGAGTCGATATCGCCTAAAGTGTATTTTAAATCGCCGGAAGTCATGTTGTGCAGATCGTTTCCGATAAAGTAATTAACAAGAGGATACCAGCCACTTTCAGGTGTGATCATTTCGCCGTTTATTGCACTTATTTTGTTCCAGTCATCAACCAGACCGTACATCTTAGTCCATGCAATTTCGTAATCATATGTAAGCGGGATATGCTCGCCGTTTGTTCCTTCGTGTGAAATTGTGACGATAAGTTCCTGATAGCTGCTACCGTCTTCGTTTGTACGGGTAACGGTGTCATATTTCATTTCTAAATCTTTATATTCTTCAACAGAAATAAATTCCTTGCCTTCGCTTTTAAGCTGCTCGATGTGCTGACAAAGTTCCTGATGTCTGTCGATTACCTCGTTATCGGTTTTTGCCGAAACATTTAAAGAAGTGACACTTGCTGTAGCAAGAAGAAGTGCTGTTGACAGGGATAAGAGTTTACGTAATTTTTTCATAAAGATCAATCCTTTCTCTATTTTTTGAGTATGTTGTTGTGGTGTGCGATAATTAATATGTTTTGCTTTTTTGGTGGGGTTCTATAAGTATAACAATTGAGAAGGCTGAAATGTTTGAAAAAAAAATAAGTTTGTAGGAAATTATAAATAGAGCGGTGGTGTTTTGTGAGTGTTGCATAAATAGTGGGGTGAAAAAACTCCTGCTGCAAGGAATAAGGGTGCAGCAGGAGGGAGAGTGTATTTAGATATTTTTGTTTTTGAGTGTTGTAAAATCATCCAACGGGCTTTGGTGTTACAGCTTCCTTAAAAGCAGCAAGGTCAGCAATATTTACTTCACCGTCAGTCTGAATATCTGCACTTGCATATTCACGTTCATCAAAGTCACGGTCTTTGAGTAAGTAAAGTGAGAGATAAGTAAGGTCTGTAAGGTCAACTATGCCTTCACCTGTTATATCGCCAAGCAGATATTCACCTTCGTATGGTGCCTGTACAGAATTATCGTTCATAAGTACTTTGTACGCCGACTGATATGCATCTATGTCATCATACAAAGCAATACGGTAACCTGTGCAGTTTTCGTTTTCACTTGTTGTTCTTTCCATGATATCTCTGCAAATACGTCCGTTTATTGATATGTAATCAAAGAATGAAAGTACTGAACCGGTTTCGTTTAAGTATTCGAGTGCTACTTCTTTGTAGCCTGTACCTGAAAGTGTATCATACGGGTTTATGTATGCACTGTCAGGTTTTAAGCCAAGACCAAATTCGTCTATTTTGTATGTTTCATATTCGCCGTCATATTCTTCAATTGCTTTGAGTGCTTCGTCCATACTGCGTGTATCTGCTTGATGTACCTTTTTTCCGTCTTTGTCATAGAAAAATACACATACAACGGTTCCCTGTGGTTTGTTAAAAGCTTCTTTGACAGTTTGCTTATATGTTTCTGCCATATCAGCCGGAATTACAAAAGGTGCGTTTTCATAGGTGTATTCTTCTACGTCATATGAAACATAGCCCGGAATTACATTGAGTTTTTCGATTTCGTCCATGTCGAAGATCCTGTATTCGTGCGTGAATTTAGTACCGTCTACTTCATAGTTGTAGCGAACCTGATACTTGCAGAAGTTTACGCAGTCTTTTACATAGTCGTTGTAGCACATGGTGGTTTCTGCACTTACAAAAGGAACTGCTACTGTTGCTGTCATGCACAGGCTGAGAACACCGGATAATAATTTTTTCATACAAATTCCTCCTAACTTAAATTTTGAAAAAATGTTGATTTGTTGCGCTTTGTGTATTCTTTGCTCTTGTCAAATACTCGTTTTCATTAATTATATTGTACTATGAAAATTTGTATCTATAAATACTGCAAGTGATAAAAGATTGTTTTATCATTTACAGTTTTTATATGTTGTTTTTGGGGGTTCTGTAAGTATAACAATTGAGAGGGCTGAAATGTTTGAAAAAAAAATAAGTTTGTAGGAAATTATAAATATGGTAGTGGTATTTTGTGAGTGTTGCATAAATAGTGGGGCAAAAAACTCCTGCTGCAAGGAGTAATGGGGCAGCAGGAGTGAGAGTGTATTTAGATATTTTTGTTTTTTAGTGTCGGAAAAATTTTATCCGAGTTTTACATCTTCGCCCATAATGTACTGTTTGAGGTGTGCAAGGTCAGCAATATCGGTTTTACCGTCAGCGTTACAGTCGAAGTTATTAACTTGTTCGTCATTCCAGTTTACATCGCCTATCAGATAAAGGCTGAGTGCTGTGAGGTCTGTGAGTTCTACTTTTCCATTACTGTCAAAGTCAGCGAAAAATTCGGAAGATTTTACTGCTTCGGCTGTGTAGATATTAAACAAGCCTGATGAGTACTGTTCACCAACAGAAAGCCTTTCGCCTATACCCAATCTGTACTTAAGACCGCTCGCACTTAATTTTTTCATAGCATCATAAATGGTTTTGCCAGATTCTTTTTTTGATGTTTCTGAAAGAGATTCAGGGAAGTAAACGGAATTTTGTATATATTTTTTGTTCATTGGTGGTACTTTGCTTAGTTGCAGTTCAGGGAACATTTCAATTGCTTTGTTTGCGTCTGCATCGGTGTCAAAAGACATTCTGATACACGTCCAGTGAGAATCTCCTACTTTTCGTACTTCTACTTTTTCATCAATAGAAGTTATTGCATCATAACTTTTTAGCACACCATACACCATCTCCTGATCTTCTTTTGATGGAACTTTTACGGTGTATCCATTATCAGAATTATGTCTGACATAATAAGGAGCAATTTTTTCGTTGATTTCATCAATAGGCAATTTTTTTGAATTATCTACAGTCAAGAATGTATTGTAGTATTGCTCATAGAAAACGTGTGCAGAACCATCGTCATCAATAACAAGGGCATGAGTCTCGGTGATTCCATAGTAGTACGCAAAAGCATCTTCTCCAAAAGAGTTGACAACAGTTTCAATTGTGCCCTTGTCATACTCTTCGCCGATTACAGCGGAAACATTTAAAGAAGTAACACTTGCTGTGGTAAGAAGAAGTGCTGTTGACAGGGATAAGAGTTTACGTAATTTTTTCATAAAAATCAATCCTTTCTCTATTTTTTGAGTATGTTGTTGTGGTGTGCGATAATTAATATGTTTTGCTTTTTTTGGGGGTTCTGTAAGTATAACAATTGAGAGGGCTGAAATGTTTGAAAAAAAAATAAGTTTGTAGGAAATTATAAATAGGGTAGTGGTGTTTTGTGAGTGTTGCATAAATAGTGGGGTAAAAAAACTCCTGCTGCAAGGAGTAAGGATGCAGCAGGAGGGAGAGTGTATTTAGATATTTTTGTTTTTGAGTGTTGCAAAAATTTTATCTTAGTTTTTCATCTTAATTTGTTCCGAGTTTTACATCTTCGCCCATGATATACTGTTTGAAGAGAGCGAGGTCTGCAACATTAAGTTCGCCGTTTTCGTCAACGTCGGCAGCCGCATAACCCATACTTTTACTTTCTAAAGTTTTGTCACCCAGAAGAACGAGTGAAAGTTCAGTAAGGTCAGTAAGGTCTATTACTTCATCGAAGTTGATATCGCCTAAAGTATAGTGCCAACCGCCTACAGGCAAGGCGTGCAAATCGTGTTCGATAAAGTACTGAACAATAGGATACCAGCCACTTTCGGGTGTGATCATTTCGCCGTTTATTGCACTTATTTTTTTCCAATCACCAACAAAACCAGACAGATTAGTCCATGCAATTTCATAATCATATGTAAGCGGAATATGTTCGCCGTTTGTTCCTTCGTGTGAAATAGTGACGATAAGTTCCTGATAGTCACTACCGTCTTCATTTGTACGAATAATCGTGCTAGGTCTCATTTCTAAATCTTTATATTCTTCAACAGAAATAAATTCCTTGCCTTCGCTTTTAAGCTGTTCGATGTGTTCGTAAATTGCTAAATATTTATTGAAGTTATCGGTTTTTGCCGAAACATTTAAAGAAGTAACACTTGCTGTAGCAAGAAGAAGTGCTGTTGACAGGGATAAGAGTTTACGTAATTTTTTCATAAAAATCAATCCTTTCTCTATTTTTTGAGTATGTTGTTGTGGTGTGCGATAATTAATATGTTTTGCTTTTTGGGGGAGTTCTGTAAGTATAACAATTGAGAAGGCTGAAATGTTTGAAAAAAAAATAAGTTTGTAGGAAATTATAAATAGGGTAGTGGTGTTTTGTGAGTGTTGCATAAATAGTGGGGCAAAAAAACTCCTGCTGCAAGGAGTAAGGGTGCAGCAGGAGGGAGAGTGTATTTAGATATTTTTGTTTTTTAGTGTCGGAAAATCATCCAACGGGCTTTGGTGTTATAGCTTCCTTAAAAGCAGCAAGGTCAGCAATATTTACTTCACCGTCAGTCTGAATATCAGCACTTGCACATTCACGTTCATCAAAGTCACGGTCTTTGAGTAAGTAAAGTGAAAGATAAGTAAGGTCTGTAAGGTCAACTATGCCTTCACCTGTTATATCGCCAAGCAGATATTCACCTTCGTATGGTGCCTGTACAGAATCGTTGCTCATAAGTACTTTGTACGCCGACTGATATGCATCTATGTCATCATACAAAGCAATACGGTAACCTGTGCAGTTTTCGTTTTCGCTGGTTGTGCTTTCCATGATATCTTTGCAAACATTTTTATTTATTAATCCATAATTAACAAACGAAAGTACCGAGCCTGCTTCGTTTACGTATTCAAGTGAAACTTCTTTGTAGCCTGAACCTGAAAGAGTATCGCATGGTTCTGTTTTTGAGTTTGCATTAATTGGCTTTACACCAAGTAAATATGGCTGTATGTCATATGTTGCATATTCGCCATCATATTCGTCAACTATTTTTTGAGCATCTTCTATAGTATATGCGTGTGTTTCGTATACTTCATTTCCATCCTTGTCAAAGAAATATATGCACACATAATATGAAAGAGTGTTAAATGCTTCGGTAACGGTCTTTTTGTATGTTTCTGCCATTTTTTCAGGGATTTCAAAAGGTGCGTTTTCGTGAGTGTATTCTTCCACTTCACATGAAGTATAGCCCGGAATTACATCAAGCTTTTCGATTTCTTCCTTGTCAAAAACTCTGTACTCATGAGTGAACTTTGTGCCGTTTACGTCGTAGTTGTAGCGAACCTGATACTTGCAGAAGTTTACGCAGTCTTTTACATAGTCGTTGTAGCACATGGTGGTTTCTGCACTTACAAAAGGAACTGCTACTGTTGCTGTCATACACAGACTGAGAACACCGGATAATAATTTTTTCATACAAATTCCTCCTAACTTAAATTTAAAAAATATTGGTTTGTTACATAATATGTATCTTTTACCCCTATCAAATACTGTTTCTATTTATTGTACCATACTACAAGAATTTGTATTTGTAAAGACTGCATATGACAAAAGCTTTTTTAATCATTTACAGTTTTTTGTACATCAATTTAACAACATATTTGAAAGGGTATTAAGATCTGCACTATTCACTATGTGGTTATTATCAAAGTCAGCCAAACACTTTGCAACATTTGATAAATTTGAATCGCCACCATTTACATATTGATTTAATGTTGCTAAATCAACAATATTAATAGTGCCGTCATAGTTCAAATCGCCTTTTTGCAAGTTGATGGTTTGAGAATTAAGTACTGACGATAATGTACCAAAGTTACTGATGGTATTACCTTTGTTATCTATTATCCTGAAAGCAGGTGATGTGCCTACCCAGAGATCTCTTTTTCCGTTAAATCTTATTTGCCATGACTTTCCGGAGTAATTTGTATATGGATCATCCCCGTTCGGACAGTTATTAAAGTCTACTAATATCGGTCCGTTGAAAGGAAATATAGTTTCGTCATATAAACTATAATATGCATCAAATGAATTATTGTTTATATAAGTAGAAAAATAAATCAAGTTTCTGTAGTTTGTTGCTAAGTCAAGTCTGCCAACAAAATTTAGTTCTTTTTCTTCAACATCCATTGTTCTAAATGTGTTGGTATCATAGATTACACTATTGTATACAAATGCACCTTTACGTGTGCCTGTTAACGAACTCTCCCATGAATTTGTAGTGTTTGCACTTAAACCATTCAGTGAATCATAAAGAACCCAAAAGAATCCATTATTTTCCCATGAAGCACCCCATGAATTAGCTACTTTAAAAGCACCTTTTTCTGATGGTTCTATTGTTCCGTTTCCGTTTACGTCACACTGTATATTGTCATTATATCCAACAACTGTTAAGCTGTGACCCTCGTTAATACCAGTATCAGTGTAGAATCTGTATGCAACAGTTTCTGAATTAGTCGATAACTTTTGGTTGAATTTCATGTGAGTTTCTACATTGAGCACTTTTCCGCTGTTCAAAGCAGTTTTAACAGCATTTAAGTCGCTGTCAGTATTGCTTGTTATAACAGTATTTTGACCGGAAATTGATATAGCATTTGTAGTTGTTTTTTTTCTAATAGATAAAGCTTCAAGTAAATCATCCTGATTTGTTACCCAACCATAATTATAATTGCTAGGATTGTATGGCATTACATCAATGGTGGTTGCACCTCGTTGCTCTAAAATTTGATACGTTTCATATGAGTTTGATCCTTCAGATTGGACACCTTTATTACAATAGTTCCATGACCATGCCGGAGAGAATATATTAGAATTAGTGTTGGCAGCAGTATCACGCAGTTTATTAACCTCATACGTAAACTGGTAATATGTAGTTGCCCAAGCAACACAGCTACCAAATCCAACTCCTTGATTTCCGATTGGCGGAAAATATTTGCTTGTACTTAAATCTACAGATGAAGGCAATGCAGCTCTTGTATTTGCAGCTCTTGTATATTCATTGTCAAAGACAAGTGTTTCTCTATATTTTTCAAGAGTTTCTTCATCCATAGGTTTTACACCCATAATGTAACCATCGTTGGCAGTGATTTTTTCAGCAGAAGTAGCACTGACGGTTGTTGATGAAAGTAACGAAAAAGACATTGCGAGTGATGCAGTTATTGATAAAATTTTTTCCCTATTCATTAGTTATTCCTCCAATTTTTTTCATCAAAAATATGATTTACGAACATATCTTTAATTTTTTAGTGATAAATTCAATGATAAACTATTGAATTTTGAAATGTGTAACGTCCTTAGGTATGCAAATTTTAATTTGCGTATATATCAAACAATCAATTTAACCACCCTCTCTTTTATGTTGCATTAAGAACTAACACAACTTAGCTTATGTAAACACTGTTTGAAGTGTTACTTATGGATTCTTCATCAGGGAAAAACAATCCCTTTTCCTTTGCGTAGTGGTCGCATTTTACTCTATAGTAATAACCGGTTGTGACATCTACAGTGTAGTCATAAAGTTCATGCTTAGTGTCATTAACGAGCATATCGTCTAAGGTTGCATAATCACTCCATGTATATCCGTTAGAAGATTGCTGAATTACAATATTTTTCAATCCAATTTTTTTCATTTCTTCATTGGAATATGTTTCAGCGTTTATTACCAATTTATGATTTGTGCATTGTACAGATAGACTATATAATATTATTAACCCTACTGTTTTAATAGAGGATGTTTCTGTTGGTATTTCTGCATTATATGCGTTTATTGGAACAATTGGTGTTCGATGCAAAATCAAAACAGATATGATGAATGCTAAAATTTTACTTGTTTTTTTCATGAAAAACACTTCCTTTTATTTAATACTTTCGATTATCTTATCACATTCAGAATAATCAACATGATGTATAAAAATAACATAAATAATTTTATCTTTCTGATAATTAATAACATATTGATCGTCTTCCTGACTTAAAATTGCTTTTGTTCCGTTTACTTCGATTTCACTAAGGTTATATTCGTCAGATGGAACAGTTACTGAACCCATTTCGTTTAAATAATAATTATATGCAAAACATATAGAACACTTACCTTTTTTGAATGTGAAACTATTATATATTTTATTGGGATTTTTATTTGAATTATCCACAAGCTTCAATTCAAACCCCTCCGGCAAATAAAACGGAACATCGGGAGTATACCCATATTTCTGACATTCGCCCCTTATCCCATACGGATCATCTTCCGAAGTTGGAAGTTCAATTGTTTCACTGAAATCAATTGAAAACCCACTCTCTTTAATATCAACTACAAGCGACAGAAGACTTTCGTTTGTTGTAGCCTTTACAATTCCGTTAGTTGCAAACAGAGTCATAAAAGATGCTGCAACTGCAACGAATTTTTTTGGTATACGCTTTCTGCACTTTTTAACTTTTTCAGAATTGTAACTCCTGATAATTTCATCTGCCTTCTCATTTACATCTATGTCATCAATATCACACCCTCCCTGAACTTCAAGCAGAAAATCAACAATTTCATCAATTTTTTCTACATCGCCCTTTTTTACTAGTTTTTCTAATTCTTTCAGATTTTTCTCAACAGCAAGTTTTTCAAACTCATTGTCTGATAAAAATTTTTTTAATAATTCATTTTCATCCATTTATTCTCCGCCTCCATATGTAACCAAAAAGCAATATACATTAAATTCCCCCTAAAGCCCTGTATTTTCACCTAATTTTTCAAATTACAAACTTACTTCATTATCTTTGATATAATCTGATATCTTCTTTTTGATTCTTGTCATTCGAATAAAAAAAGCATTTTCAGTTATATTGTACTTCTCAGCAATCTGTTCAGGAGTAAGCCTTACAAAAAAATAGTCATGTACGATATTTTTTTCGATATTAGTAAGAAAATCAGAAAGCATAAGATATCTGAATACTGAATTCGGTTCACCGTCCCAATGTTTATCTTTGTAAGGAAGTTCGCCTATGTCTTCAAGATAGTCAAACTTTGATTTTTGTTTCCTGTATTCTTTTATCTTATATATAGCTACCTTGTAAAGCCATGCCTTTATATCTCCACCTATAACAAGTTTGTCGGCATTTTTCATCATAAAGTGAAATATATCCTGTGTACAGTCATCTGCATCATAGTTGTTATTTTTGAGATTCAGATAACAAAATCTATATATATCATTATAGTATTGGGTTATAATATTCCAGATCAAAAATTTTTTTCTGTCTGAGCTATCATTTGAATTATCATCATATTGCAATATACTTCCCCCCTTTTTAGTAGTAAATATCACAATCTGTTTTTCTTATAAAATCCCCCCTTAAAAAATCTTCTATATATATATGATTTTAAAAGCCCGTTTTCTTTCATGGAAAAAATATCTTTGTGAAGTGCCACAAATGACCTTGCTTTTTTTAGTGCAATACATACTGATGAAATACGAAAAAATACATTTTTAGAAATATTCACTGTTGTTGTATATTGACGAAAATTTAAAGCCATGCTATAATAGTAACGAAACAGAAATTAGTTAATTCAAAATCGTTATTACAAGGAGGCATACTTATGTTATGGCAGTATATTACAGATAACTTTAGTGCAGGCGAGCCGATAATTGCGTCTGATATTGACCTGAATATAAGTGAAGTGTATCGTCGTCAGCAATTTAAACAACTTACTGACGAAGGAAAACTTAAACGTTATGAGAATGGTGTTTATTTTATTCCCAAAAAATCAAAACTAGGTATGGAATTAACTATGCTTCCTGATGTGGTAGTTGAATGTAAATATATATCACGCAATAAGAAAATCTTTGGTTATTATAGTGGTTTTGTTTTTGCAAATCAGATCGGAGTTACAACACAAATGCCGTCTGTAAAAGAAATTGTTACAAGTCAGATCGGAAATCCTATCAAACGAATAGAAAAAGGTAATCGCACTTTTGTTGTCCGTAAATCTCGTACAGAAATAACCGAAGATAACGCAAAAATATTGCAGTTTATGGACTTGCTGAAAGATATGGAGCGGTATTCCGAACTTGATAACAATGAACTTACAGAGTGTCTTGCAAGATATGTGAGAAAATTCAATATTACAAAGTCACAAGTGGATAAATATCTGCCACTTTATCCTGACAGAATCTATAAATCTATATACGAAACGGGGCTTATAAATGTATTTGCATGATGATTTGGAGTTGTTTAAAGATATAATTTCAGAAGTATCTTCTTCAATGGAGATAGACCCATCAATAATAGAAAAAGACTATTATGTTACGGTTTTTCTAAAAGATGTTGTATGCAGGCAACCGGATATTATTTTCAAAGGTGGTACATCACTTTCTAAGTGTTATAAAATTATAAATCGTTTTTCTGAAGATATTGATTTGAATATTCAATGTGAAACAAAACCGACAGAAGGGCAACGAAAGCACTTAAAATCAAATATTGTAGCATCAATTGAGAATTTTGGTTTTACTCTATTAAATCCTGATGAAGTTCGTTCAAGACGTGATTTTAATAAATATCTTATAGGTTATCCTACTGGATTTAATGCGGTATATCTTAAACAGCATCTTATAGTTGAAACAGCAGTGTTTTTTCGTTCTTATCCAATCAAAAGATTAACAGCTACAAGCTTTATCTATGATTTTCTTTTGAAAAACAATTATAGTAAAATAATAAGTGAATATAATCTTGAACCATTTGAATTAAATGTTCAGTCAGCAGAGCGAACTATGATTGATAAGTTATATGCTTTGGGAGATTATTATTTGAGTGGAACAATTAATGGTCATTCCAGACATATTTACGATATATATAAGCTTCTTGAAATAGTTAAAGTTGATGATGAACTGAAACAGCTTAAAGAATTGGTGCGTATAGAAAGAATGAAAGACAAACAATGTCCATCTGCAAATGATGATGTGGATTTCAAAGTGCTTCTTAATGAGATAATAGAAAAAGATGCATATAAGTCAGATTATGAAAACATAACTTCTGCATTGTTATTCGATAAAGTATCATATAACGAAGCAGTAAAATCTCTTGAGAAAATTTTAGATATTGCTTTATTTGATTGACATAATTTCAAACCACATTCTATTTGTAATGGGTGTGGTTTTTTCATTTTTCTCCGTTTAAATGCATCAGAATTTTTCATAAGTAAAATACAGAAGAAACTATGGCTCTCCTTTTAAGGAGAGCTGTCAGCAAAGCTGACTGAGAGGTTATCCCCCTCAAAATAAAATACCATTACCGTTACTGCATACACAAAATCACTTGAATAAATACCTGAAAAATGTTATAATCAAATAGTATAGTTTTGGTTTGAAGGAGTTTGTGTAAAATGGAAAATAAAAAGTTTGTAGCATCTGATAATAAAAATATAAATTACATGGGAAGAATTGATTTTGAAAATAAGAAAAAACCGGCTCTTATATATGCAGGGTCAAATCTTCGTTTTAAGTTTACGGGAAATTCGTTATCAATAGCGATAGATAATATATCATTCAGGCAGGATATATGGCTCGGATATTTCCTTGACGGTAAGCAATATACTTTAAAAATCTGTGAAAAAGACGATAGTATAAAGTGTGAGCCTGAAAAAGAACCAAGGTTTGAAACGACGGAAAATATGATTTTTGATATTCCTGTTGAAAATGATAACGATGTCCATACTTTTATACTTTATAAAAAAATGGACGGAACTCATATTTTCAGATTTAACGGTTTTTATGTAGATAATGAATGTGACATAGTTCCTCAGCCTGCTCTGCCAAAGAGAAAACTGGAGTTTTACGGTGACAGTGTTTGTTGCGGTGCGGTTTGTCAGGCGGTTGATCATATCGGTGTATGTGACCCTGAAGGGCATGAAGGAAAGTATGATGATTCGTGGTATTCGTTTGCAATGATAACATCACGCCTTTTAAATGCACAGATAAATAACGTTTCTCAGGGCGGTATGGCTGTACTTGACGGTACGGGATACTGTTTTGCACCTTATTTTCCGGGACTTGAAAGTACATATACGAAGTTGCAGTATATAAGTTACTATGATAAAAAAGAATGGGATTTTTCATACTACACACCTGATGTTGTAGTGATAGCACTCGGTCAGAATGATAATCATACTGACGGAATGCCTGATAATGATATAACACAGATCTCTTATCGTGTCAAGTGGAAAGATGCGTATAAAAAAATACTTTCAGATCTTCATAAAAAATATCCGAAAGCATCTTTTATTCTTACAACTACTGTACTTCGTCACGATGTACAGTGGGATAAGGCGATCGATGAACTTATAAGTGAACTCGAAAGCGACAGGGTCTACAGAAATTATTTCAGAAGAAACGGTGACGCTACAGACGGTCACCCACGAATTTCTGAACAGGAAGAAATGGCGGTTGAACTTACAGAATTTATAAATTCTCTTGGGGAAGAAATATGGGCTGAGTGATCTCACAGCTTATTTTTTCTTTTTCATATATTCGCCTGAATTTATTGCTTATCAGCTTGCTTAGCATATATCCGACAAAGCAGAGCATAAACCATATAAATGAAAACGGAAGGCATATCTGCCCCAAGACGTTTGCAGGCATATCAGAATAATCCCATACATTCCATTTAAAGATTATGTTCACTATTATACCTACTACAAATTCAGCACAGGTTATAAAAAGTGCTCCGAAAATACACTTGAATATAATATTTATATTCGTATCATTTGTCATGTGGTATATAAATACCATGCAAATGCCACCTGTTATTGTCATGGACCAGTGGGTATATCCTCTGGCTGTTATTTCGATAAGGCTGTACAGGAAACAACCTATAAGAAAGACAAAAATACGTTCGCCTGATCTTTGCATTTTTTCACTCCTTGATAGTTTGATAAAATATGCAGTCAAGATATGATATAATTGATTCAAGTATGTTGAAAGCATTTAAAAAATTTTATTTATGTATTTATATTATCCGAAATAAAATTGTTCTTATTCATACAATGTAAAAAACAAATTTTTTTAAAGTGAAAGGTTTTATTTATAATTATGAGAAAAAGTGGTATATTACTTCATATATCAAGTCTTCCTTCCGAATACGGTATAGGAAAGCTTGGGAAAAATGCATATGAGTTTGTGGACTTTCTTGCAGAATGCAGGGTAGGACTCTGGCAGATACTTCCTCTATCACCCACAAGTTACGGTGATTCTCCGTATCAGTCATTTTCAGCATTTGCAGGAAATCCTTATTTTATAGATTTTGAGCTTCTTGAAGAAGAAGGTCTGCTTTTAAAGTCAGATTACGCAAAGATAAAGTGGGAAAACGAAAGCGGAAAAGTTGACTATGAGTTTCTTTACAACAATGTATACGATGTTTTAAGAAAAGCTTTTGCAAGATTCAAACCTACAAAAGAGTATAACGTGTATGAACTTATGACTCGTGAATGGCTCGATGACTACGCTCTCTTTATGGCACTCAAGTTCCGCAACAACGGACTGCCGTGGTACAAGTGGTCACGCCCTCTCGCAATGGCTGAAAACTCGGCAGTTGACCAGGCAAAGAGAGTGCTTGCCGATGAAATAAAATTTCATAAGTTTATACAGTACTGCTTCTACCGGCAGTGGAACGCACTAAAAGAATATGCAAATGCAAACGGAATAGAAATAGTAGGCGATATACCTATCTACGTTTCACACGATAGTGTGGAAGTGTGGAAAAATCCCGAACTTTTCTGTCTTGATGAAAACAAATCACCTATTGCGGTGGCAGGCTGTCCGCCTGATCCTTTTTCACCTACAGGTCAGCTCTGGGGAAATCCTCTTTACGACTGGAAATACCACAAAAGAACTGATTACGAATGGTGGATAAAGCGCCTGAAAAATGCCACTGAAACTTATGACATAGTACGTATAGATCATTTCAGAGGATTTGAAAGCTATTTCTGTATTCCGTTCGGAAACGAAACAGCCGAAGTCGGTATATGGCAGAAAGGACCTGACGCAGAACTCTTCAAGAAAGCCGAAGCGGTTCTCGGAAAGATGAATATCATAGCAGAGGATCTCGGATTTATTACAGATGATGTTCAGAAGATGCTCGACAAGACAGGATATCCGGGAATGAAAGTAACGGAATTTGGCTTTGACAGCCCCAAAAGCGATTATCTTCCGCACAATTTTACTACATCAAACTGTTATGCGTATACAGGCACTCACGATAATGATACACTTGTAGGCTGGTACAGATCTCTTGAAAAACCTTCTCTTGATTTTTGCCGTACTTATCTTAACGTGGAAAAAGATGAGGATATCCCTTATGCTATGATACGTATGACATGGGCAAGTATTGCACAGTCGGCTGTTGCACAGTTTCAGGACTTTGCACTTGAAGACTCGGACTGCCGTATGAATATACCGTCAACTGTTTCGGGAAACTGGGTATACCGTGCTAAAAAAGAAGACTTTACAAATGAGTTAAAGCAGAAGATACGTATATTAAATATGCTCTATAACAGAGCAACACCGATAAAACAGATCATTACTGAAGAAAGGACTGATTCAAATGAACAGACAGATTTTTATTACAGAACTGAGAGCAGGGATTGAGGAAATCAAAGCCTCAGGAAAAGTTACACCATATGCACTTCACAACAAACTAAGCGAACTTATAATGAAACATATGTCAGATGACTGGAAAAAGAGTAAACAGTCACATCTTGACTCAAGACGTGCCTGCTATTTTTCAATGGAGTTTCTTATAGGTCGTTCTGTTTATAACAATCTCCTTTGTCTTGATATATATAATGAAGTGGCAAATGTTTTTGAAAGCTATGGTTTTTCTATCAATGATATGGAAGAAGTGGAAGATGCCGCTCTCGGAAACGGAGGACTCGGAAGACTCGCAGCGTGTTTTCTTGACAGTGCCGCAACTCACAATATTCCGCTTGACGGATACGGTATAAGATACAAGTACGGACTTTTCAAACAGAGATTTGAAAACGGTTTTCAGGTAGAAGAAGCTGATAACTGGACAAAGTACGGTGATGCATGGTCTGTACGTTGCGAAGAAGATGCTGTTGAAGTAAAGTTTAGTGATCAGACTGTTACGGCAGTTCCTTATGATATTCCAATAATAGGATACGGCGCACATAATATAGGAACACTCCGTTTGTGGCAGTCAGAGTCAAAAGATGACTTTGATTTCAGACTGTTTAACGAGCAGAAATATCTCGAAGCAAACCGTGAAAAAATATTTGCCGAGGATATTTCAAGAGTGCTTTATCCAAATGATGACACTTACGAAGGAAAGAAGTTAAGATTAAAACAGCAGTATTTCTTCTGCAGTGCGTCACTTGCCGATATAATAAAGAAACACAAGATAAAGCATAAGGATATAAAGACTCTCGGAAAGTTTGTAACGATACAGCTTAATGACACACACCCTGTAATATCGGTTCCCGAACTTATAAGACAGCTTACTGTAAACGAAGGTTTTACTTTTGAACAGGCACTGAGTACTGCAAAGGAGATCTTCAACTACACAAATCATACTATCATGCCTGAGGCGCTTGAAAAATGGAGCTGTGATCTTGTAAAGGAACTTCTTCCTGAAATATATGATATCATATTTATGATAAACGAAAGCTTTATCGCTGATATGTACAGTATCGAAGGCGGTAAGGACAAAGTAAATGATATGAAGATGATCAAGGACAATATGATCCATATGGCTCATATGGCAACATACTGTTCTTCATACGTAAACGGCGTAGCACAGATACACACCGAAATACTCAAAGCATCCACTCTTGCTGACTGGTACAGCATTTATCCGGACAAATTTCAGAACAAGACAAACGGCATAACACAGCGTCGCTGGCTTGCTCTTTGCAACAAGGAATTGTCAGGACTTATTACAGGTCTGCTTTCGGGTAACAAATGGGTAACAGAACTTTCAGAACTCAAAAATCTTGTTTCATATGCCGATGACGATCAGATAATAAATAAGTTTATAGAAATAAAGAAAACCAAGAAAAAACAGCTTGCCGAGTTTATACTTAGCAAGGAAAATATATCAATAGATGAAAACAGTATCTTTGATATTCAGATAAAACGTCTGCATGAGTACAAAAGACAGCTTCTCAACGCTTTTTCGATACTGTATATCTACTTTGGAATAAAGAGCGGAGAGATAACAAACTTTACACCTACAACATTTATTTTTGGTGCAAAGTCTGCTCCGGGATACAGAAGAGCAAAAGCTATAATCAAGTATATAAATGAAATAGCTTCATTTATAGAAAAAGATGAAGAAGTAAACAAACTTATAAAGGTAGTTTTTGTTTCCAACTATAACGTTTCTTATGCAGAAAAGCTTATCGCCGCAGCCGAAGTATCAGAACAGATATCTACAGCAGGTACAGAAGCAAGCGGTACAGGAAATATGAAACTTATGCTCAACGGTGCAGTAACACTCGGAACACTTGACGGTGCAAATATCGAAATAGTTGAAGAAGCAGGCGAGGAAAACAACTATATCTTCGGTGCTACTGTAGAAGAACTTGAAAAAATAATGCCTGAGTACTGCAGTCGTAAGATAATTTCAGAAAACAGCAAAATAAGAAAAGTTGTTGAAACTCTTATTGACGGTACATTTGATGATGGCGGAAGCGGTGATTTCAGAGAACTCTACCAGTCACTCCTCGATGGCGCAAGCTGGCACAGCCCTGATAATTACTACCTTCTCGGTGACCTCGAATCCTATGTACAGGCAAAACTCAGATGCAACAGTGATTATAAAGACACAATAGCTTTCGGCAAAAAGATGTGGCTCAATATGTGTAACGCAGGAAAGTTCAGTTCAGACAGAACGATCATTGATTATGCAGAAAACATCTGGAAAGTACAGTAAGCATAAAAATAAATTTGTCTTTTACTACATTTTTAAAGGAAAAATAAAGTCCGGTGACGACTTAACTGCTGCCACCGGATTTTAATGATTTATGAGAGGAAAACTGAAAATGTCTATATTTAAATGTAAAATGTGCGGCGGTTCACTTGAAATAAAAGAGGATTCAAAAGCCTGCGAATGTGAATACTGCGGCTTGCTTCAGACTTTACCGTCCGATCACGGCGATGAGATTACGAGTCGTTTCAACAGAGCCAACGAGTTGCGTATCAGCTGTAACTTTGACAAGGCGATGAAAATTTATGAAGAGATAGTTTCTCTTGAAAACTCCGAAGCGGAAGCCTACTGGGGAATGGTTCTGTGCAAATACGGCGTTGAATATGTCGAAGACCCTGCAACATCCGAAAAGATACCGACTTGTCATATGGCACAGTATGATGCGGTTCAGGCTGACGAGGACTATAAAAATGCGATCAAGTACTCGGATGAAAACCAGAGAAAACTTTACGAGCAGCAAGCAGCTCATATCGACCGACTTCAGAAAGATATACTCTCTATCGTAAATCAGGAGGAGCCGTTCGATGTATTTATCTGTTATAAGGAAACCGACGAAAACGGTAAACGTACAACAGACAGCGTTATAGCAAATGATATTTATCACCAGCTTACAAACGAAGGCTATAAGGTGTTTTACGCTGCCATCACTCTTGAAGATAAGATAGGACGTAATTATGAGCCGTACATATTTGCAGCACTTAACAGTGCAAAAGTAATGCTTGTACTCGGTACAAAAGAAGAATATTTTAATGCTGTATGGGTAAAAAATGAGTGGAGCAGATATCTGCGTATAATGAAAAAAAGCTCAGACCGACTGCTCATACCGTGTTACAAAGATATTGACCCGTACAATCTCCCTGCGGAGTTTTCGCATCTGCAGGCACAGGATATGGGAAAGATAGGATTTATAAACGACCTCATAAGAGGCATAAAAAAAGTTACATCATCACAGCAGGCTGACGTTGTCAAGGAAACTGTTCATATAGCACCTGTTGAGAGCGTAAATGTAGAGAACCTTATAAAGAGAGGTATGCTGTCCATAGAAAACAGCGACTGGAACGAGGCAAGAAAAAACTTTGACAAGGTTCTTGATGCAAAGGTTGAAGAAACAAGGGCGCATATAGGACTTTTGCTTGCGGAGTATCATCTTAACGATGAAAGTCAGCTTCAGGAACTTTCGCAGCCTTTTTACACGAGCAACAACTATGCAAATATATGTCGCTTCGGAAGTCCGGCACTGAAGGAACGCTTTAGTGAATATAACAAACAGGCTACGTACAACTGCGCACAGATTGAGTATGAAGCTGCGATAAATTCAAATTCGGTAAAGCAGTACGAAACTGCAAAACAGATGTTCTTACCTATAAAAGATTACAGGGATTCTGCCGAGAAGATTAAAAACTGTGAAACACAGATTTCCGAGATAAATGAAGCCGAACGATATCTTATGAATATGCAATTGCAGGAACAGCAAAAAGTTGAGAGGATGCAGAAACTGGTAAAGATCATAATGATAGCTATTCCTGTAACAATTGTTTTTCTTCTGATTTTCTCAAGGTTTCTTCAGAAGTTTGTAATACCTGTCTGGATATTGATCATGGTTGTTTATTTTATAGGACTGTTTAAAAAAGCAAAATTTTTGCCCGAATCGCTTCACAAGGCTGATATCTCGATAAAAATTATTGCTTCCGTAATGGTTTGCGGTATAACAGGAATACTCGCACATTTCCTTTATTCGTTATTCGATAAGTTTATATAAAAAATATTTTTTGAGGTAAATAATTTATGGCTAAGTTTGTTATAGAGTGTCCGTCATGCGGAAAATATACTCAGGCATCAAATTTTATATTTGCAAAAAAACATATTGATTGTACCTGCGGATATACGATAAATGTCAGAACCGATAAAATGACATCCCGTGTATGTGCCCACTGCGGAAATAACGTTATTTTCGATCAGTCAAGAGGCGAGAGTGCCGTTTGTCCTGTATGTAAGGAAAAAATAAATACAAGTGAACATATATTCAACAAGGTTGATTTTTCATGTCCTACCTGTTCATGTACTTTGTCAGCTGATAAAAATGCCGCAAAGTATACCTGTCCGCTGTGCGATACTGTAATTGACGTGCAGGCACAGGTTGCAAAGGACAGAATAAAAAAACAGGGTCTGGCTACAGTAATAAAATACGAAGGTCCTGAAGACGTTTTTGTATGGAAATATCCTGTAGAGGATTTTAACTTCGGTTCTCAGCTTATCGTTCATGAATCACAGGAAGCAGTTTTCTTCCGTGACGGACAGGCTCTCGATCTTTTCCCTGCAGGCCGCCATATTCTTGAAACACAAAATCTTCCTATACTTGACAAGGTATATAAGTACCCTGCAAATGACGATACTATCTTCCACTCTGAAGTCTACTTTATAAATCAGGCTGTACAGATGGGCATAAAGTGGGGAACTGATTCAAAAGTACGTATGTTTGATCCTGCTACAGGTCTTCATATCGAACTTGGTGCGTGCGGTCAGTTCAACCTTAAAGTATGCGATTCGAGAAAACTCCTTATAAAACTTGTAGGAACTTCTCCAATCTTTACAAGAGATGAAATAATTGACGGCGGTGTTCCGACAAAGCCCGCTATCGCAAAGTTCAAGGCACTTATCATGACAAAGGTCAAGAGTAACCTTGTACGCATCATCAAAGAGAAAAATATAAATATACTTGAAGTAGATGAGAGTATTGATATTATTTCCGAAGAACTTCGTGTATGCATAAACGAGGGACTTGCCGAATACGGTCTTGTCATGCCGGAGTTTTTTGTTACATCCATACTTACCCCTGATGATGACCCTAATTTTAAGCGTCTTAAACAGCAGCATGCAGACAGATACCTCAATGTTCAGCAGGAGCATATTCTCAAAGAAACAGTAGAAGCAAAGGCTGAACGTCAGGCGGTAGAAGCACAGACAGCTGCCAGACTGAAGATAATCGAGGCGCAGGGAGAAGCTGAGGCGTTCAAGATAAAGGCTGCTGCCGAAGCTGAGGAAATGCGTATGAAAGGCTTTACATATCAGCAGGAAACAGCACGAAAAGTCGGTGTCGGTGCCGTTGAAAATATGGGTGGTACCTCAGGCGGAGATCTTGCAGGAATAGCAGGACTCGGTGTATCGCTCGGCGCTATAGGCGGAGTTATGAACATGACAAAAGAAGCGATGGGCTCTGCAGGATTCGGAGCAAATTCCTCACAACCGCCTGCACCTCAGGGCGAATCATGGGATTGCACATGCGGAAACAGAAGCATCATCGGAAACTTCTGCAACAACTGTGGTGCAAAGAAACCACAGAACGGATGGGACTGTACGTGTGGAAATAAAAATATAGTAGGAAACTTCTGTAACAATTGCGGAGCTAAAAAGCCTGAAAATTCTGCATGGGACTGTGCGTGCGGAAATAAGAATATAGTAGGAAACTTCTGCAACAACTGCGGCGCAAAGAAGCCCGAACCGGATGCCGCATGGGACTGCGAATGCGGAAACAAAGGTATAATAGGCAAGTTCTGCAATAACTGCGGAAAGGGGAGAACGGTATAATGAACACTAACGTAAAACGTATCCTGACAATACTCATTCTTCTGGCAGTTGCGTTTATTATTGTTTCATTTGCATTGCCATTTGATAAGGGAATCGTATTTTTCATATCTTTGATATTTGGAGTAGCTGCATTTGCTCTGCAGATACCTGTGTTTAAAAAAGCATATGAAAAAGCCGATACTCTCAGGAGTAAACTTTTAGGATTTCCTGTTTTCAGAGTCGGATATCTGTATCTTGGTATACAGGTAACTCTCAGTATCGCTCTGTATGCGCTTGGTACATTTATAAAAACTTTTCCTGTATGGCTTGCAGTGGTGTTGTGTGTAATGGTACTTATCGGATTTGGTGTATGTGTAATATCTGCTGATATGTCACGTGATTATGTTACAAACATCGAACAAACAACTGCTGTTAATACAAAGTTTATAAAAGATCTTGCTTTAAGAGCAAATATGCTAACAAACAGCGTTTCGGAAAATGAAAAGAAAACGGCTCTTGAAAAACTTGCCGAAGCATTCAGATACAGCGATCCTGTAAGTTCTCCTGAACTAAGCGATGTGGAAAATGAATTGTCGGTTTGTTTTTCAACTCTTGAAAACGAAGCATCAAACAGCTCGGCAGAACGTGTTGCCCAGCTTTGCAGCGAAGTTCAGAGAGTTCTTGAAAAAAGAAATATGGCTTGCAAAAGTTTTAAATAATAAAAAAAAATGATATCATATCCGTGTTAAAGATATGATATCATTTTTTTTATTTTTTAAAGTTATGTATATCCTCAGGATTTTTAAGAGCGTTAAGACTTTTATGTTTTTTGTTTTCATACAGTCTTTTATCCGCTTCGTTCATTACCTTTGTAAGATCTACGTTATTGTCACAGATAAATTCGTACACACCTGCACTGAGGTGGATATTGTACGGTTTGTCGCTCTGGGCATTAAATGTTGAGCAAAGGTTTTCAAGTCTTTCTGTAAAGAGCTCCTCAAAGTTGTTTTCGTAGATAAGAGCAAATGCCGCAAATTCATCTCCGCCAAATCTGGCGATGATATCATTTGAACGCATACAGCATTTGAGAATCTCAGCGGATTTTCTTATAGAATAATCGCCCTCGTCATGTCCGAAGATGTCATTTATCTGTTTGAGATTATCCATATCAGCGTAGATTATAGCGGCTTTTCTTCCGCAGTGGTGTTTTATATCCGACACAACATTTTCTATAAATCCTCTGCGGTTATAAACACCTGTGAGCTCGTCTGATTTTGAGATATGCGAGAGCAACTTGTTATTTGAGTTTGCCTCGTTAAGACTTTCGATAAGCTTTGACTGTACTTTTTTCTGTTCCTGAAGCATATTTCTGAGCTTTATAGCGTATGAGATCTGAGATATGATTATGGAACCGTAGAAAAGATAGTCATCAACGTTTATATCACACAGAAGCAGTCCGTAGTTTTCTTCGCTGCAGAAAATAGGTGAAGCTATAAATGTGAAACGCTTCGGCGGCATATACTCGTTTCTGAAAAGATACGGTGCCTGTATTTTCTTAGGCTTTCCCGGTTTGTATACATTTTTATTTGTATAGTAGGTCGTGAGAAGTTCATACTGCGGCTGAACCCAGTCATATCTTGATTTTGTAATGACGGGTGTTTCATGGAGATACAAAAAAGTATTTCCTATATTCAGTTTGAACTGTTCTATGATCGAGATAAGACTTAAACTTTCATTATTGTTTTCGATCACGTTGCTTATTATCGAATTTGCAGTGTACATATTTTTCTTTATGATCTTACGATCAGAAAGATTTTGTTCTCTGTTATGATTAATTATTTCTTTATAGAACTCCATAAAGAGTTTATATATATCTTCTTTTTTGTTTTCGGGTTTTGCTATAGAGATAGCTTTGTCACATATGGAGCTAAGAAGAAAATTAAAATTATCCACAGGGATAAAATCAAGTATGTGGTACTTCAGCAGCACGTTAAACTTGAACATTATCAGATTTTTGTCGATTATTGTATCAGGATTTTGTGCCTGCATAAGAAGGATAAGTATAAATCTTAAAAAAAGATTTATAGAACGCTTGTTAGGCTGCATATTTGTATTATTACAATAATTTGATGACATATCATGAATTTTATCTATAAAAGCGGATATGTCAGAGTCGTTGTAGATAAGAAAATCAAGTGATTCACGATCTTCGGTTATCTGTGACTTGCAGCCGCAGGAATCCCTTTTGATAAGCGTAGTGCTTACGGTGATATCATGAATTTCTATACCGTTTATTGCGTTATACGCAGCAGAAATAGCGTTTTCTCCAAGTTCACGATAGTTTGCTCTTATCGTGGTAAGTGCAGGGTCCAGTGCAGATGCAGCAGGAATATCGTCAAATCCTGTCACGCATATATCCTTGCCTATAACAAGACCTCGTTTGGCTATCTGCTTATATCCTGCTATAGCCATACTGTCATTTGCAAAACATACAGCGTCTATCTCTCCTGCATTTCTGTCGAGTAGCCTGCTGATAACTTCGCCGCATTCTTCTGTAAAGTCGCCCTCGGCAACAAGATTCTGGTCAAATGGTATGTTGTGTTTTAAAAGTGCTTTTTTGTATTCATTGTATCTTGCTACTGCTTCGAGGTTTGAAGACGGTCCGCTTACAAATCCTATTCTTTCGGCATGGTGACACTCTACAAGATGGTCTATTTCCTGTTCAATTCCGTTTGAACTGAAAGCGACGCACGGATAATTACTGATTTTTTCGGCTATTGTTATTATAGGAGTGTCTTTGTATTTTTGTAATATTTCAAAGATTGTGTTGTCAGTAACGAATTTCCCCATAACAGCTGTTTCGATAACTATAGCGTCAAAACTATGATTTTCGGCATAGCTGAACATACAGTTGTACTGATACTGGTACTTTTCAGTTATAAGATTGTGTTTGATTGTTTCAATAAATTTTACCGGAAAAACTACAAGGTTTACATCAAGTTGTTCTGCAGTGTGTGCCGCGCCAAGAAAAACTTCTTCGGAAAACTCATTTTCCATACACCCGACAAACAGCGCAACAGTGTACCGTTTTTTCGCCATTTAAACCCCCCCACATAAATTTGCATCCTGCTTTGTGATAAACTGATTTTGCCGAATCCCACCTTCGTGATCCGGCATTTTTAAACGAAATACTATATATTAATTTTAAACTATTTTCGTATAAAAATCAAGTATATTTTAGATAATTTATGAAGAAAAAAATAAAATTATTATTGACAGATTATAGCGGTCATAGTATAATTATCATATAGACAACAGATACAAAAAATACAGAAAAAATAATGTAAAAGGACAAAAAAAGGAGGAATATATATGAATGATTCATTAGTTGATTTTTTATTTGATATGCTTGAAATTGTCGGTGAAATTATTGACTTTATCACCGATGGTGCAGACAAGAGGGCAGAACGCAGGAAACTAAAGGAAAGTCAAAAGAAAACCGGGATCACAGTTGATGACAGAAAACGTGTGGGCTGTAAGTAAAGGGAGCGTGTTTTTATGGATTTTATAATTGAAGTAGTCGCAGAAGTTTTTGAAAACATCATAGAACATTTTCTTGACCGCCGTAAAGTAAAAAAGAGAGCACGTCAGGCACTCGAAGCCAAGTACAGGCAGGACGGAGTAAGTAAAAGGCTGTCTTGTAAAGAGGACGAAGATGTTTTTCTTCTTGACGAAAAAAAGTACGAAGTGCAGACAAGCAGTGCCGGTGTTTAGAAATATAAAAAAATAAATGGGTTACACTTCAAAATTTTTGTAACCCATTTATTTTTTTACAGCCCCGTTCACTATATATTGTAGTACTTAAAACAATTCTATACGACTGAGTAACATATCTATCAGATTGCAATGGAGAATTCCGTTATTATCATAGAAGCTATGAGGAATGTCCATGCGGACAATGATTTTTTTAAAAAAGTCTTTTGTAAGTGTCAATGACGCAAGTTCGGAGGATTCTTTTTTATTGGTATCCATTTGGAAAGCTGATTGAATGTAGATTTTTTTATCTGCGTCATTTACAACGAAGTCAATTTCTTTTTGTGCATTAGCACCATTTGTACGGTCGGTCACAACACCAACATCAACGGAATACCCTCTACGAAGAAGCTCATTGTAGATAATATTTTCCATGATGTGGCCGGGATCATATTGGCGATAATTCAATCTGGCATTCCTGAGACCGATATCCGTATAGTAGTATTTGTTTGGATACTTGAAATAGGTCTTTCCTTTCACATCATAGCGTTTTGCCATCGAAATAAGGAATGAATCTATGATGTGCTGTACATAGTTTGAAACCAGATGAGAATTTACTTTTTCGTTTTTAATGCTGGTTAGTGAATTGGAAATATTTGTGGGATTGGTCAGGGAACTTATCTGTGAAGCCAGGAAATCCAGAATATCATTAAGAATATCTTCACGTTCGATACCATTGCGTTCTACAATATCTTTTACATACAATTCGCTGTACAGAGAGGAAAGATAATCCTTTTTGTCCTTTTCATCTGTTAATGCCAGCAGGCGTGGCATACCTCCATAAAGCATATAGGTATCCAAAGCCTTTCGTTCATCACCGCCTTCGTGAGAGTAGAACTCTTCAAAAGACAGTGGAAATACGTGAACCTGTGTAGCACGACCACGAAATTCAGTAGCAATGTCTTTGGATAATCCTTTTGAGTTGCTTCCTGTAACATATACATCTAAATTTTTATATGCTTTAAGTTCATTGAGCATATCGTAGATTGAAACCTCAATTCCACCATTTTCTTTGTCGATAACTTTTGTAGTGAGCTGAACCTCGTCGATGAACAAATAGAACTTCTCATTTTTCTTTTTTATAATGAGCTCCTCAATATATTCACAAAGTGTGATTGGATTTCTGAACTTATAGTAACGTCTTTGATCCAATTCAATTTTTATAATATGATCTTCTGAAGTTCCGCATGAAAGAAGGTAGTCACAGAACAATTCAAATAGCAGTACCGACTTTCCGCAACGGCGAATGCCGGTTATTACTTTAACTTCGCCGTTCCACATATTATGAATCAAGCGTTTCAGATAAGTCTCTCGTTTAATCATTATATTCACCTCATACTTGCGACGATAACGTCGATACTTTTTTGTATAGTATACCACAAATTTATCTGATTATCAAGTGGAATAAATGAATTTTCAAGAAATATGGATATAGAGTAAAAAAATAATGGGTTACGTTGATTTTTGTAACCCATTTATTTTTTTACGGCTTATTGCCTATTAAAATGTCATTTCCGGACGTAACTACTATGTTTTCAGCATTTCCTGCCGAATGGTCATTGTTCATGGTGAAGTCGGACCAGTCTGTTTTGCTTATGCGTATCTGAAGTTTAAGGCTTTCGTTTGTTCCTATCTGTGACTTGTCACTTGATGAGATAGTGCATACTGTATCGGCATTTTCACCGGTTGTTTCGGAAAATTCGCCTTTTACACCTGTTATGGATTTGTATGCGGAAGGTGAGGTTATAGCTGAGTTGTCGCAGTACATATTGAGATTTCCTGTGTCTGCATTTTCAGCAGTAAAGTAGTAGAGTACGCTAAGATCATTTGCAAAAACAGGGGAGTCACTGAGATTTGTGATGTTTACTTCAAAAGTGATTGTATTGTTATTTCCCGATGAGTTTTCCTGTTTTAATTCAACTTTTAATTTTTCATTTTCGTTTGAAGCTTTTTTGTTTGTCTTTTGAGCTGATGTTGTAACTGTTTCCTCGTTGTCGTTATCATCATCAGGCTTTTGTTCTTCATCATTTTTATCAGGTTTTTTGTTTTCATTTTTATTTGGCTTTTCTGCTGTTCTGTCATCAGGTTCGCTTCCGAAAACAAGTGTGTCACCGTCATAAAGTGCGCAGTGCATAGCTTCTGTAAGTGTGCTTCCGTTTGAACCTTCTATATCGGTAAAGGAGAAATCATTTGAAGGATCCCACACACCGCCGTTATTTTTTACGCGGAACTGAACTTCTTTTTTGTATGCGCTCTGTCCGCCCGGATATACTTTTACTCCCGAAAAATCAACAGAAACATAGTAAATGTGATTTTCCTCATTCCACGGAACAAGTGTGGCTGTTACTTCGTCCTGTGCATAGTTCATGGAGATCTCGATATTGTCAGCGCTTCCTCCTGCGTCATAAACTTCTGAAAGATCGATAAAGTATCTGAGTTCAAGTTTGTCTGTTACTCTTGCAGGCCAGCTTGTCATGTTGTATATCATGGATTTTATTTCTGTAAAATCATTTCCGCTTGCATTGACTGTGTTTTCAACATACAGTTCGTTTCTGTCCGGAACTTCGACAGCACCGAAGTCAACGAGTGTCTGTCCGCCGTATTCCTTGTAGAGTTTGGCAAGAGCGCCTATAAATCCTGCGTTATAGTCGCAGGCAACTTCGTTTGTTGTGTAGTTTGTGATAACATCTTCATAACCGTCAGCACTGTCAGGGCCTCCCACAAGTGCGCCATAGAGAGTGTGCGCCTGTGTTTCCGGGTTATTCAGGTTATCTGACCATGATGAATGTGCTGTTCTGTGATGCGGATTCTGAGGAGGATTTTCCCCGAATCCTACAACAAAACTTCTTCCCGAACTTCCGAGTGCGTAGTTTACCTGCGAAACTAAAAAGTCCTGATATTTGTCTTTTTTAGACTTGGTACATTCGTCCGATTCGCTGTAGATCCCTGCAAGAAATGCTGTAGTGGTTGCATATCTGAGAGAACCCCACTGATCGACCCATGCAAGACCTTCGGGAGTGTATTTTATCTGTTCGCCGTTACAGCCGTCCGTCCAGAAGTCAAGATGTTTTTCGATTATGTCAGAGTATTTGCTGTCACCTGTTTCCTGAGAGAGCAGAACAGTAGCACCGATATACACATCGTCCCAGCACTGTGCCCATTTGTAGACTTCATCAGCTTCTACCTGTGACAGATATTCTTCGGATTTTTTCAGATAATCTTTATCATCGGTAGCAAGATAGAGCCACATACCTGCCCATGCAAGTTCATCATAAAATCCGCTCCACGAGTTGTAAAATCCGTTTGCGGCTGTATAGCCTTCATCACTTTTGGTTTCTTCTGCAAATTCGTACAGTGATTTTGCGTGTTCAAGACATTTTTTTGCATATTTGCTGTCTGTATCGTCAAATACTATACTGCAGGCAGCAAGTGAAGCGGCGGCCTCGGCAGATACAGCAGATCCGGGATCGTCCTTGTCAACCTTGTATGAGGGACGTTCCATCTGCATTACTTCACACGGTCCCCACCATGCATGATCGAGATTTCCGTCACCTACCTGATAGTAGTATACATCATCTTCGGGGTGGCATTTTATGAGGTAATCATTTACCCATTTTATATTGTCAAGTATGTATGGAAGCTGTCCGCTTTCTTCGTAACTTTCAAGGTCTTCGTATACAGACCAGGCAAGCATGGTGCTTGTGTATGCCATAGGAAGATTGAATTTTACGTGATCTCCTGCATCGTAAAAACCGCCTGTAAGGTCAAGTCCGACATCACTTCCGTCAGTAAGTCCTGAATCGCCTCGCCAGTTGCATCTTACGTTTTCGGGAAGATCGCCCGAACGTTGCAGGTCGTAGAAGAGGATAGCTTTCTGAAGTGCTTCTCCGTAGTTAAAATCTCCTGTTCCTTTTTTACCTTCATATTTATCAGCGTTTTCGGTGAGATTTTCTGTATTAAGAGATGTGTCGGTATACAGTGGTGTGAAGTTTGTATCTTCGCTTTCATCATCGTCTGTATTTTCTTCATCATTTTTGTCTTCTGAAGATTTATCTTCATTTTCATCTTCATCAGAATTTTTTTCATCATCTTTGTCCTTGTCATCTTCCGAAACAGAAACTGTTTTGTTTACATCTGTATTTTCGTCCTTTTCTTTATCTCCGAATACTCCGCAGACTGTAAGTATTGCCGCACCCAGAAGTGCTATTACAGCAATGGTTATTACGGCTTCTTTTATCTTGTTTTTCTTTTCATTCAACGATTACACACCCTTATAGTTTTTTACATAGATAATTTTATCATATAAAGGTGTTGCAAGTCAAGGTTTTATGCACCTATACGCATCGGTGCGGAGCATTTGTTTTCGCTTTTTTTGTATGCTGAATATGCCTTGTCAAATTCTATTTTTTTGTGTCTGCTTAGTATTACAAATTCACCGTTATCCATTTCAATAAGACAGTCATTTATTCCTGATATGTGTTTAAAGTTAAGGATATAGGTTCTGTGGGTTCTGAAAAAGAAACGTTTCGGAAGACGTTCTTCAAGACTGCTGATAGATTCGTTACACAGATAATTGTTTTCACAGGTACGTATATTTGTGTATCGTTTGTCAGCTTCTATGTATATTATGTCGTCCACGTCTATATTTTTATATGCATGCCTGTGTTTTATATCAATTGATCCGGCAAGTAGATTTGTATCTATTGATTCAAGAAATAAACGACAGATATCGTCATATTTAAAAGGTTTCAGTATGCACGAAAGAGGTTTGAGTTCGGGAGAATTATAGATGTTTTCGGGAGATACTGTCATCATTATTATTACTGCGGTACAGCCCTGCGTTCTCAGAGTTTTTGCTGTTTCAAATCCTTTTGATGTAAGACCACAGTTAAAATTTTCGCTAAGAAGAATAATATCGGGATTTTCGGATGCAGCTGATGTAATAAAATTTTCTCCTTGTGGGAGTTCAGCGTTAATAATATTATGCATCATCTGAAGTTTTCCGAGCATTTCAATAAGCAATCTCCTTGTAACAATATTTTCTTCACATATACTCACTTTTATCATAAAATTTGCACCTGCTTGTTAATTATTTCGAGGATAATAATATCACAGATACGAAAAACACGTCAATTTGCTGTTAAAATCATGTTAAGGTGTGCACAGGTTTTTCATTTAAATTTCATATGTGTAGCATTTTTATTTCATAGCTTATTGTTAATATTGAAGTATATTAAAGATAAATATCCGACGATAAATGAAAGGATAGTGTGTAATTTTGAAAAAGAATTTTAGAAAAAGAAATGTGGTATTTTCGACTTTTCTCATGGCTGCAATGGCTTTTCAGCTTGTATCCTGCGATGAAACCAATGACATTGGTGTTAAGGAAAGTACAGTTGATTCTGTAAGTACAGGGCAGCCGTCAGACAGTAAAACTACTGAAAAAAAGAGTGAAGATACCGTCATTGACGACACTGAAAAAAATTATGACATTAACGGGAAAAGTACAGAAGAAAATACGGAAGTTTTACAGGACGGGCAGATAAATTATGATTTTCAGACACAGTACAGCGAAAAAGATCTTGAAAGTAGCTGGAGCGAAAGTGATTGTACACTGATATCTGCTTCTGACTCAGGATTTGAAATAAGCGGAACAGGTGCTAAAGCGGAAAACACAACACTTGAAATAACCGAAGCAGGAACATATCTTCTCAGAGGAAGTATCAAAGACGGAAATATACTGATAAACAGTAACGATGCAAAGTCAGTAAGACTTGTGTTTGATAATTTTTCAATCAGTTGTTCCTATGATTCACCTTTAAAAGCACCGGTGGCAGATAAGGTTATAATTACTCTTGCTGATGGTACCAAAAATTATATTTCTGATACGTTAAGAACATCAACAGGTGCAGAAGACGAAGCAACAGGCGCAGTATACTGTCAGTCAAATCTTACTTTTAACGGCAACGGTACACTTGATGTGGATGCAAAATTTGCAGACGGAATTGTTTCAAAAGATAAACTCAGAATAGTATCGGGAAATATAAACGTGACAAGTGCCGATGACGGACTTGTAGGTCGTGATTTGTTTGCTCTGAAGGACGGAAGTATAAAGGTAACATCTCTTGGTGACGGAGTAAAATCAACATACGATAAAGATACAGAAAAAGGACAGATTATTATAGAAGGCGGATTTCTCGATATAACTTCTGAAAAAGATGGCATACAGTCCGAAAATATTCTGCTTATAAACGGTGGAAATATAAAGATAATGTCCGGAGGCGGCAGTGAAAATGGTGAAGTTCATCGTGACGATATGATGGGCGGTGGTTTCGGACGGGGACAAAATGCCACACAGGATAGTCAAACCGAAACAGAAAGTCGCAAAGGTATGAAGTCGCCGTATTTTGTCGGTATAAACGGCGGAACTACAGAAATAAACAGCGCGGATGATGCTGTTCATTCTGACAAAGATATCATTGTATATGACGGAACAATAAAACTCGAATCAGGTGATGACGGACTTCACGCAGAAATATTGATTGAAATAAACGGCGGAGTACTTGATGTAAGTAAAAGCTATGAGGGTGTAGAGGCTCAGTACATAGAAGTAAACGGTGGAGAAAATAATATAGCTTCCGATGATGACGGTTTTAATGCATCTTCATCCGATTATTCTGCAGAAATGAGATTAACGTTTAATGGCGGAAATACTTACGTTGACGCTTATGGCGACGGCCTTGATTCAAACGGTAATGTTTATATAAACGAAGGTGTTGTTCTGGTGAGCGGACCTGTAAATAACGGAAATGGTGCACTTGATTGCGGTGACAGAAATAATGAAATAATAATAAATGGCGGAACGCTTGTAGCAGCAGGCAGCAGCGGAATGTTTGAACTTCCCTCAGAAACTTCAATGCAAAATATAGTCGCTATATCATCTCTCTCTATGACACCGGGTATGGCTTGCACGCTTGTTGACAAAAATCAGAAAGAGCTTATTTCCTTTGATATAAAGAAAGATTCTCAGGCTATAGCTATAAGTACGCCTGATATAAAAACAGGGGAGAGCTATACTCTCTGCCTGAAAGACGGTTCATCGGTTTCAGAAGCAGCAACTTTTGAGATTGCGTCAACTATTACTGTTTCAGGCACCTTTATGGGAATGGGCGGTGGTTTTGGCGGCGGAAGACCGGGCGGTGGTATGAGGTTTGAAGGTGAAATGCCATTCCCTGATGGAGAAATGCCCGAAATACCATCTTTTGACGGGGAAATGCCCGAAAGACCATCTTTTGACGGAGAAATGCCTGAAAGACCATTTTTTGATGGAGAAATTCCTGAAGATATGCCATTCCCTGATGGACAAATGAGACCGAAACATAACGGTGGCATGAAACAGATGCCCGAAACAACAACAGCAGTTTCTATGGCTTAGAAAAAATCATTCAGATACAAAAAAGAATGCTTTCTCAGATATATCCGGGAGAGCATTCTTTTTTATATTACTGTTTTTCTATTTTTCCGTGTGAGAGGTATTTGAGGTATTCGTTTATAAATCCGTCAATTGCACCGTCCATAACAGCATCAACATTTCCGTTTTCAAATCCGGTACGGTGATCCTTTACAAGTGTGTATGGCATAAATACATATGATCTTATCTGTGCACCCCATGCGATTTCTTTCTGAACGCCCTTGATATCCTCTATCTTTTCGAGATGTTCACGTTCTTTTATTTCCACGAGTTTTGAACGGAGCATTTTCATTGCGAAGTCTTTGTTCTGGAACTGGCTTCTCTGTGTCTGACAAGCAACAACGATACCTGTAGGGATATGAGTGATTCGTATAGCCGATGAAGTCTTGTTGATATGCTGACCACCTGCACCGCTTGCACGGTATGCATCAATCTTGAGGTCTTCTGTTCTGATATCAACTTCTACGTTATCATCTATTTCAGGCATTACTTCAACAGCAGCAAATGATGTATGTCTTCTTCCGGAAGAGTCAAAAGGAGATACGCGTACAAGTCTGTGAACACCGGCTTCTGATTTTAAAAATCCATAAGCGTTTGTTCCCTCAACGATCAGTGATGCACTCTTCATTCCTGCTTCGTCACCGTCAAGATAGTCGAGAAGTTTAACTGTAAATCCATGACTTTCAGCCCATTTGTTGTACATTCTATAGAGCATTTCAGCCCAGTCCTGAGCTTCTGTTCCGCCTGCACCTGCGTGGAATGTTACGATAGCATTTGAGTTATCATATTCTCCTGTCATAAGTGTAGCGAGTTTTTCTTCTTCAAGCTGTCTTTTGAATGCCTCAGCTTCGGCTTCGATCTCGTCGTCTGCGCTGTTATCATTTTCTTCGATACAAAGTTCGATAAGTGTTATGGTATCTTCGAGCATCTTGGAAAGCTTGTTGAATTTTTCTATTTTGTTTTCCAGACTTTTTATCTGCTGCATTGTTTTCTGAGATTTTTCAACATCATCCCAGAATCCCGGTTGTTCAACCATCATCTGAAGTTCGGATATTTTTTCGGCTGCACTGTCAACAGCAAGTACGTCTCTAAGTTCTTTTAGTTGCGGTCTGTAATTTGCAAGTTCTGCTTTAAGATCTTCTAAAATCAGCATGGGATTATCCTTTCAAAAACGTATTTTTTTATATTTACAAAATATATTCCATATATTTGCATCTGCGTTTGAAAACACATCACATATTATTATACTATAAAATCATAAAAACTGCAAATATATATATAAGAAAGATTGAAAAAAAATATCAGATGTGATATAATATTTTGGTAAACATGGTGTAAGGGTTATTGTATGATGCAAGAAAATTAGATTGGAGAGTAAAAGAATGTCACGATATACAGGGGAAAAATGTCTGATATGCAGTCAGGATTTTAAAGAAGATGATGATGTGGTAGTTTGTCCTGAATGTGGGACACCTTATCATAAGGATTGTTATAAAGAAAAGGGAAGTTGTGTAAATAAAGAGCTTCATAGTAGCGGTGAGTCATGGAAAAAAGTGATTCCGACAGGCAGTGCCAGAAGACTTCCCGAACAGAGCCAGTTTAAAACTGAAAATGCCGAACAAAAAAATAACATAAACAATGATTTTCAGCAGGTGGAGTTTGATTCAGATGCTTCCTGTTTCGGACTTGATCCGGAAGAAATAATTGATGAGAGCAACAATATAACTCTCGGAGAAACTATGGAGTATGTCCGTTCAAACAGGTTTTTTTATCTTCTTGCATTTAAAAGACTTCAAAACGCTTTCCTGAAAATATCAATAAATATTGTTGCTATTTTTGCTCCGGAATATTATTTCGCCAGCAGAAAAATGTACCTCTGGGCAGCGATCCTTACTGTTTTAAGGGTGATGTTGCAGATTCCGGCAACGATAATCATTATGCAGGGGATGGATTATGCACAGATGCCCGGAGTGGATATGTCGTTTGTAAATATGTTTGTAGAAAAAACAGGTATCAACGAAAGTTTTTCAAAGGTCCTTTTAAATTGTGATGTGGCACTTCGGATATGTTTCGGACTTATTGCAAATCAGCTGTATTTCAGAAATGTAGTATCAAGATTAAAAAAACTGCGTCTGAGATATCCAGATTCGGAAAAATACAGAGATGTTGTTAAACAGTCGGGCGGAATAAGTATTGCAGCGATGGTTGTTTTGCTTGTCCTTAAAAATATTTTTATGGTAATAGCAGTATGGACATTATTTCTTATTGGATATATGATTTGATTATAGTGAATAAAAAAATGTGGGTCACCCTGAATTTCATTCAGAGTGACCCGTTTTTATATTTGTTCAGATACTGAAAAGATAAGTTTAGGACTGTTTTCCGAGAATTACGTCATCTTTACAGATATACTGTTTGAGGTGAGCCATATCAGCAAGGTTTACCTCATCATTTCCGTTTACATCTGCAAGCTCAAGTATAGCCTTGTCTGTTATTACTTTGTCGCCGATAAGGTGCAGAGAAAGCAGTGTAAGGTCTGTAAGGTCAACGATTTTATTTCCGTCAAGATCACCATATATTTTTTCATTGCTCTGAGGAGGAGCAGTTGTAGTCGGAGTGGTTGTTGTAGGTTCTGTAGTCTGCGGAGGTGTCTGAGGTCCTGATACTGAACCGAATGCATTTGTATGATACATGATACCCATACCTACTGTACTCATATAGTAAGTGCCGAAAGTATTCATATCGCCTACTATAAACTTTCCGTTACCCGGTCCGCCGTACTGATGTTCGTCATCGTTTACTCTTACCCATGTAGCACCGTCATCTGTTGAAGCGTAAGCACCTGTTATTCCGCTGCCGTTGCACTGTCCCCAGATGTATATTGTCAGAGGAGAAGTACTGTCTTTTGCTGCACCTACACCAACAGCAAAACAAGTATCAACATTTTCAAACTTTGTGAATGTATTGCCGTAGTCTTTTGTTACATAAAGACCGTGATATCCTGCAGGAGCAAGAACCTTTCCGGAAGTGCCTGTAACCATTGCTATTCTGCTGTATTCTTCAGCTTTGTCATAGTCACAGATTTTCTTTGCGGTAAATGTTGCACCGTAGTCATCGCTTACATACAGATAGTTATTTGGTTTGCATGTAGGATCGTAACCGTTGTTGTCATTTCCGCCTGCGTATACATAGTTCGGTTTTTCGCTGTCAACCTGAAGGTATATGTTGCTTGTTGCAGTTATACCGCTTGATTTTGACCATGTTTTACCGAAGTCGTCCGAATAGTTTCCGCCTCTGAAAATACGGTATGTACCGTCTTTAAGTTCTGTTATAGCACCTTTTCCGCTCGACATAGGAGATGAAAGTATCTCTTTCCATGTCTTGCCGCCATCTTCTGTATAGTATCCGTTTGCTTTGTTTTCAGAATATCTTACCATTACATCAGGATTTGAAGGGCAGTAGGCAATAGCGCTTGTAGAGCCCATCTGCGGTGAATACTGTTCTGATTCTTCGATGCTGTAGTGAATAAATCCGTCGTAGTCACCTATAGCCGAATAAACATTTCCTCCGGGAACGCTTACCATATCAAGAGCAACAACTTCTTCTATTCCGTTCGGGTGGAAGTAGTAAACAGGAAGTTCATCCCATACGTTATCACAAGCAAATACACCGTTTCCTGAAGTAACGAGTATTCTGTTGTCATCACGCGGGTCGAGTACAAGAGTACCGCACCAGTGAATAGCTTTGTTTCTTATCCAGCTGTAACCGCCGTCCTGAAGATAATCAGCGCAGAGAGGACCGCCCCATGATTTTTCATTTCCCGGAGTGATAGATTCCCATGTTGCACCGCCGTCTACAGAGCGGTAGAACTGATCGCCCCAGCATACTTTTTCATCATTCCAAGCATCTTTGTACCAGAGCTGTGAACTCCATACTCCGCAAGTGGAAGCAACAAGTTCGTCAGGATTATCAGGAGTGCTTACACAGCTTCCGAAACTTGAGTCTTCAACAGGAGAAATATCTGTTACTTTACCTGTTTTAACATCATATTTGTATATACCGCCACCTGTTGAATTGAAAGTGAGTCCGCCTACATATGATATGAGAAGGTTTCCGTCAGCATCGGTATTTATTCTTGAAGGAAATGCGTCCTGCGGAAGATCGTCGCTGAGAGGTTCCCAGTTATCCTTGCCTACATCTGCAACGTATACGTTGTTGCCTATTGTATTATCGGAAACACCTATATATACTTTTCCGCCTATGATCTTAATAGTAGCTATACCGTTACAGTTGGCATAGTCTGTTCCTACTGTAGTCTTTTCTATTGTTTCTGTCCATGTTGGCCATTTTACTTCATTTGTAAAGAGTCCGAGTTTATCGAAGCTTTCAACAAACTCCCATGTTTCGCCGGCATCTTTACTCATTATCAGACCATCGGTATCGCCACCGCAGTAGATGATGTCAGGGTTGTCAGGGTCAACTGCAATAGATTCACCGCACTGTCTTCCGTAACCGTTTCCGTGTACTTTGATGAGATCGGTTACATCATGTTCTGTAAACGTTTTACCTCCGTCAGTTGATTTGAAAACAGCAGTACGTTCTGCACTGAAATATGCACAGCCACACAGCATATATATGATGTTGTCATCTACAGGATCAACACAGAGAGCGTCAACACTTAAAAATCCTCTGTCTTCATCGCTGACAAATTCCATCATCTGAACCCATTCTTTTTTATCATAGTCATAACGATATGCACCGCCAACGTCTGTACGTGCATACATATTGTTCTTACCGGTTATGATACCTGAAACAAAACCGCCACCGCCAACTCCCATGGTGCCCCATGTGTTATCGGTTGAATTTGTTGCAGCTGATAAAGTAATCGTTTTCTTATTTGAAAAATCACAGGTTGAAAACGGTGAAACAGAAGAACATAAGAGTAAAGCCGAAACGATAACCGCAATATTTTTTTTGAATTTTTTCATTAAAAAATCCGTCCTTTCTAAAAATAAAAACTTTTTTTGTGTATAAAATAAAACACACAACACAATCCCGTATACTAATAAAATACTATGAATTTGCACATTTGTCAATAGAATTTTTGTAGTTTTTACATTAAAAATACATTAAAAAATCATAAAAAAAATTATGCAAAATTTTCAAGAAAAATTTGTCGAAACCTCTTGACAGGAAAGAAAAAATTTGATATAATTAACACGTTATCCTTGCTCGCAATAGTAAATTGTGGGCGAAATCCAGAGGGAGGTGCAAGTAATGGCAAAGGTAAAAGAAACTTACGAGTTGATGGTTATCTTCAACACTAAACTTGGCGAAGAGGGAATAAAGGAACTCATTGAAAAGTTTAAGACAAGAATCGAAAAGCATGCTACACTCAATTCAGTTGATGAATGGGGTAAGCGCAAGTTAGCTTACGAGATCGAAGACGAAACAGAAGGTTATTATGTTCTTTACAACTTCGAATCAACACCTGATTATCCGGTAGAGATCGAAAGAAGACTTAATATCAACGAAAATGTTCTTCGTTCATTGATCACAGTTGCAGTTGCAAAGTAAGCGTGATAAGGAGGAAATATGTTTAATAAGGTAATTCTCATGGGAAGACTGGTTGCAGATCCAGAACTGAGACAGACTCCTAATAACATTTCCGTTTGCCGTTTCAGAATCGCAGTAGACAGAGGCTATTCTTCCGGAAATGGTGAAAGACAGGCTGATTTTATCACTGTTGTTGCCTGGAGACAAAGTGCTGAGTTTGTAAACAAGTATTTTTCTAAAGGTAAGATGATAATAGTTGAAGGTGCTTTGCACAATGCAGACTATACAGATGCCAATAATGTCAAGCACTATGCTATGGAAGTTACAGCGGACCGAGTTGCTTTCGGCGAATCAAAATCTGCTTCAGCTTCAAATGGTGGTGGTTCATACCAGCCATCAGGAAATTTCCAGCAGCCTTCATATCAGAATGATCCACAGCCTGCAAAGGCTTCAAATGAATCAGTTCAGATAGGTGATCTCGGAGATTTTGAAGAAATACTCAGCGATGGCGACGTTCCTTTCTAATCAGTAAAAAATTTCGTACAAGTTTAAAAATAAGTGTTGAGGAGGGTTAATAATGGAAAACAGAGAAAAGGACAGAGAAAGAAGTCCTCGTAATGCAAAGAGACCTCGCAAGAAGGTTTGTGCTTTCTGTGTAGATCGTGTTGAAGTTATCGACTACAAGGATGTAGCTAAGCTTAAGAAGTGCATGACTGACAGAGCTAAGATACTTCCTAGACGTGTAACAGGCACATGTGCATTCCATCAGCGTGAACTCACAAAGGCTATCAAGAGAGCAAGACACGTTGCTTTATTGCCTTATGTAAGCGAATAATAGAATTTTATATTCTTTTTAAAGCCGGTTTTAAAAAACCGGCTTATAAAAAAACTTTGTTATGTTAATTTATGGACTATCTTGCATTTTATTGTTTGTACAAGGAAAAATTTTAAAAAATGGATTTGAAAAAGAGTCTGAATCAAAAAATCTGCAATAATTACTAAAAAAATACCGCATCACGAAGATACGGTATTTTATTTTTTTGAGTATCAGAGTTTTGTTCTTTCTTCGATTATAGAAACCATTTCTCCTAAGTTCTTCATAGTAGAAACTTCTTTCATTTTGAACTTCATCTTAAAAGTACTCTCTACAGCACTTATAAGGTTGATGTGTTCAAGACTGTCCCAGTCTTCTATGTCATCAGCTGTTGTATCATAAGTAAGAACAACATCATCAAGATCGAAAACATCTTTAAATACGTCTGTAAGTTTTGCCATTATTGCTGTTTTTTCCATTTTAATTTCCTCCATTATCAAATACTTTTATTACATTATTTTTATTTTCATGATCTGCGGTTTTAAGTATGTATGATGCACTGTCATCTGTTTTGTTTATCGTTTCAAATCCGAAATCGGTAAACAGATCTTTTACCATGCTGTTCTTTGCTGTCTTGTAGTAGTAACCATAGATATTTTCTATTCCGTTTTCCCTGCATCGTAAAACGAGTTTATCAAGCATAGCGTATTCCATGTTTCTTTTAAGTACACGACAACTCATGAGCCATAGGTCAAGATGAAGATCTTTTCCGTCTTTATGGCCTATTACAACAGAAACGATACCATTATCTCCGAACTTGTCATTAAGCCTGCCATAAAGAGTTATGTAGTCAGGATTTTTTACTACTTCGTCCATTTGGGCTGCGGTATATCTTCTGGTTGTTACGTTGAACTGATTACTCTTATTTGTAAGCTGTACTATACGATTTAGTGAAACATCATCAAATTTATCAATAAATGCTGTCATTTCAAGACTGTTCAGATATTCATCATAGTTTGCAAATGCTTTTTGTGAACGGACACGCTGCATATTTGCCTGATACATATCATTTCTTTTGATATCATCTGTTGTGTAAGTTGTAAGCTCAAAGTATCCGTTGCGGTCAAGTGTTCTGATGTATGTTTCTACATTTTCTATCTCAGGAACAGCTATTCCTTTTATCTGTGAATGTACTATTTCACGTTCGGCAGGATTATCATCAACAAAAACAAAGCTATCGGGAAGTATTGAGATCTCATCAGCTATTTCTTCGATGTTCATGTCTTTGTTGTTCCAGTTTGCCTTGATAGTGATAAAGTCATCGGGAGTAAGTATACTGTCAGGGTGATTAAGACCGTCTATTGCGTTTTCGTAGTCATTTTTAGAGTTTACAGAAAGCAGGACACCAAGCTGTTTGTGTTGTTTAATGTATTGCTGAAATTCTGTATATGCTTCTGCTACACCTGTTTCTTTTCCGATTTCTATTCCTTGCTGTCCGCTGTCACCGACAACACCACCCCAGAGCGTATTGTCGAGATCAAGGACAAGCATTTTTTTATTTTTGCCGTATATTGATTTTATTATATTGGCTATATTGAAAGAAAGTTCAGGAATAGCTTCTGTAGCCAGAGCGTATTTGTACATATACCATGCGGCAGTATCAGTCCATTTCTGTAAACCGTAAGAAGCAGAAATATAGTTTATATCATTGATATAAAAGTTTTCGTTATTCTGAGAGTACTGATAAAACTTGTCGTTTAACCTGTTTATAAAGTTTATCTTTCCTCTGTAGTCACTAGCATCTCTGTTTCCGAGAAGTCTGTAAAACGGCATCTCAAAGTTGTTCTGTATAATGGGACAGCTGAACTTTTCACTTAGTTTTTTCCACATTTCTTCAAAGTGCAGATATTCGTTTGAGATCATTTCGTCAGTTTCGCTTTGAGTAGCTGTCATACTGAGCTTGTATTCACGAATGTTTCTGTTTGTTGTATGTATATAGATTATATCCGGATCAAAGTTATCAAGTTTTTCATTTCCGAACATTGCGTCCTGCCAGAAAGCGTTGTATTCTGACTGATAAAATTCAGGTTCTATTCCATAGTTTAAGAGAAAAAGTTCGAGTATATTTACTATTTCATTTGTTGTAGAACCACCAAGAACTGCAATTTTCTTTTTGATTCGTGAAGAACCATCGGAAATAAGCTGTTTTTTTATTGAGCGTTTTCTTTTTAAGATCTGTGCGTTGTCGAAAGGGTATGACAGTATTTTCATTTATTTCTCCTTATATCATTGGGTTCTTATTCTTTCAAGATTACGGTAGTTTGAACCTGTTGCTGAGAATGTGTTCATTGCAAATAACAGGTCAGTAACGCCATGTTCCTGCATAAATGTTATTATGTTAAGGTCAAAGTATCTCATATCAATAACATATATATTTTTGAACGAATTTGTCAGGAAAGGTACAAGTGCATTTCCGTAACTGTCTTTTATGATAAACAGAGTACGGTCGTTAGGTGCGTCTGTTTCAACATGTACGATTTTCTCGTCACCGCCCATAAATGTGCAGTACAGAGCAGAACCATATGCTTCAACGAGTAAAGCACCATCATAGTTGTGTACAAAACCGGTTGAATAGTAATGTGTTGTATATTCGTTATCCGGTCTGAAAAATACGAAATCTTCAGGGTTATCGTTTAAAGCGGCGGCACCTGAAAATCCGTAAAGAGAGCCTACATATCCCGGTACAGTTACTTTTTCATAACAGGAAATATCATCAAAAGGAACATTTGCAGCCTGAGCAAATATTTGAGAAGCGTAATACGCACCAAGAGGCTGCCAGTGATGGTCTGTCCTTGAATAGATGTGTTCCGCACGGTGTTCCATCAATATATCGTATGAGTTAATATCAATTACATCGACAAGATTGTTTTTTACAAGTATCATATTATCGATTTCACTTCCGTGTGATATGTCGGAACTAGGTGGCCAGTAAAATGATATTGCTGTAGGACAGATCATAGAATATACATTTACATCCGGTCCAAGTTGTTGCTTGTATGTATTTACGATTGAAGCATAATCCAGAGCAGAATCCTGACTTCCGTAGTAAATCGGAATTCCTCTGTTTTTATAGATCATTATGTCATTGCTGAGTTCTCCTGCGTCCATCGGATCATCTTCAGGAATAGGCGGTGTAGTGGTGGTTGTAGCTTCAGTTGTAGTAATTACAGGTGCCTGGGAAACAATATTTTCGCCTTGTGTGATTTCAGAGGCTACTGTAGTTGTGACAGTTTCAGCTTCGGTCGCAGGTGTGGTAACAGGCTTTTTCTGTGTGCTGTTTTCACCTTTGTTTATGGTGTATATCTTAACGCCGTCCTTTTCGATTCCTGCATGCGATTTGAACGATGCTGCCATGTTTTTAAAGGTTGATCTGAAAGGAACCGTGTCGTTATAGTAATCCGATACGCCATTTGTAAATGAACCATCCATAAGTGATTTTACTGAAAATTTCGGGAGGGTTGCAAGAGTTCTGTTTTCCGCTTCTGATATTTTCGGACGTTCAAGTACTACCATGAAAATAGAAGTTGCTGCAAGAAGTACAGAAAAAATTGCGATATTTACTTTTGCAAATTTTTTTCTTAACATCTCATTTTTTTCTTCGATAGTGTAAACAGGCTCAGGAAGACTGATGTCGATCTCTATTTTGTCGATTTCATTTGGAAAATCAAATTTCATTTTCTATATCCTCCTATCAGAATCGGAAATAAAGGAACGGATTGCTCGTAGCATCAACCAGCAGGATACTGCATATAACAAGCAATGCAACAGAGTATATTATTTTTGTAGTATTTACAAAACAAAGCCTGAAAGTTCCACAGTCAGGTTTTGTTTTAAATATTTCTTTTATCGGGAAACAAGCGAGTATTGCTATTATTATAAGAAAGATATTATTCGTTGCGGACATTTTTACTGTTTCATCGATAAATTTGTTGCCGTTGAGTCCGATGAGATTTTTGAAGAAAATACCAAGTTGTCCGAGATCTTCAAAGTAAAAGATCCCAAAACCTATAATGATAACAATTTTATTATATATATGTTTTACAGGCAGAGGAATTTTCTTCATACGTTTCTTACCGATAAGTCTTTCGATGAAGATAAATATACCAAAATAAAGTCCCCAGAAAATAAAGTTCCAGCTTGCTCCGTGCCATATACCTGTACTGAACCATACTAAAAAGAGATTCAGAGTAGGTCTTCTTTTTCCGAATACAGGGAGATACAAGAGATAGTCTCGGAAAAATGAGCCCAGTGAAATATGCCATCTCTGCCAGAATTCCGTTACATCTTTACAGATAAACGGATAGTTGAAGTTTTCGTTAAAATGAAAACCGAGCATATAACCCATACCTATTGCCATGTCTGAATATCCTGAAAAGTCAAAATATACATACAGAGCATAGAGGATTACAGCGTACCATGTTCCGACAACTGAAACATATTCTACATCTGAAGCAAAGAAACTTTGCACTATCGGGTAAAGCTGATTTGCTATTATAACTTTTTTTGCAAGACCGATAGTTATTCTGGTTATGCCGTTACTTATGTCAACAAGATTGATCTTTCTGTTTGAAATTTCGCTTTCGATATCACTGTAACGTACAATAGGTCCTGCGACAAGTTGCGGGAACAGTGATACATACATAAGAAATTTAAAATAGTTTTTCTGAACTTTCACAGTATCCCAGTAGCAGTCTATAGTATATGACATAGCCTGGAAAGTATAAAAACTTATTCCTATAGGGAGTGAAATGTCAGGAACGTGAATGTCTAAAGAAAACCAGTTGTTTATGTTTTCGATGATAAACCCGCTGTATTTGAAGACTGTCAGCATTCCGAGATTTATGAACAAGGAAATCATTATAGTGATCTTTGCTCCGGTTTTGTCTCTGTACTTGTTTATCAGAAGCCCTGATAAATAGTTTACTATAGTGCTGATAATCAGAACGCCAAAGTATGCAGGTTCACCCCATGCATAAAACAACAGGGAGAAGATGATGAGAACAGTGTTTTTTAACTTTGTACTTGGCGAAATAAAATACGCCAGGAAAAACAATGCTAAAAAAACATAGATAAAAAATAAACTTGAAAAAACCATAAAACTAAAATCTCTTACCCCTTTGCTGTAATTTTATAAAAAACAAAGTCGATTTTATTTAAATGATTTAAACTCATACTATATTATTGTATAACGTATATCAATAAAAATCAAGCCTTTATCCATAGGAAAATAATAAAAAAATTTTTTAAAAAAAATTTTTAAAAAAACTATTGACAGATGCATTTTTTTATGTTAGAATAATAAAGCTGTCGGACGAGAGGACAAACGAACGACAGAAAGAATAACAACAGTATCTTGAAAATTGAACAATGCACTTTAACATAAAACCCTTGAAGATTCAAAGAGTAACATCAATGAATTATTGAGT
>JAGAKZ010000057.1 GCA_017848115.1 Oscillospiraceae bacterium | reverse complement strand
TCAAATTCAAATTTGTCTGGTATTTCGGGGTGTAAAAAATGCCGGATGTTGTAAGGATTATGGGGAAATGAAAGAAATATACACGGAATGCAACCTATATTACATGGAGGTATTATTATGGGTATGGTAGTTAGAACTAATATGGCAGGTATAAATGCCAATAACGCATTGAACGCAGCTTCAAAAACACAGCAGAACGCTATGCAGAAACTTGCTTCTGGTTTCAGAATCAACAAGGCTGGCGATGATGCTTCAGGTCTCGCTATTTCTGAAAAGATGAAAAATCAGATCAAAGCACTTGATACAGCTACAGATAACTGTGAAGACGGTGCAAATATGATTCAGACAGCTGAAGGTTACATGGCTGAAACTCATGATATTCTTAACAGAATGACTGAACTAGCTGAGAAAGCAGCTAATGGTGTTCTTGCTGATGAAGATCGTGATGCATTACAAGACGAGATGGATCAACTTTGTGCAGAAATTGACAGAATGGCTACAACAGCTAATTTTAATGGAAAAAAACTTATGGATGGTTCAATAGGTTCAAATGCTGTTGTAGAGTTAAAGAGCGATGCTGAAAACGGAAACACTTATGCGTTAGGCGAAAGTGGACCAAATGAAGTAGCAGCTGGTACAAACGGTCGATACACAGCAGATACAGCTGACGGTGATGTTATTGGCAGCCTTACTGGTAGTGCAAAAGATGAACTCGTTGCAAAAATCGCAAAAGCTGTAGAAGGTCATGCTGCTGCAATTGGTGCAGAAGATGGTGACGAACTTGGCGTTCTTGTGAATAAATTTGGTGAAGTATTAGTATTTGATACTGAAGATGATGCTGTAAACTCTGATGTTTATACAACTGATACGTATGACGATGATATAAACACTGGTGGATATGAAGCACTTACGATTGCAGTTACCAAAAGTGAAGCAGATAAAATAAATAAGGATGGTATAAAACTTCAAATTGGAGAATCTTCTGTTTTAGCTGATAAGATGGAAGTAAAAGTAAATAGTTTTCATACCGATTCACTTTTTGGTGGTGTAGGTGGCTTTAAAAATCTTTCTGCCACAAAAACTGAAGACGCTGATAATGCAGTGGCTGCGACGGGTAAAAACGATACATCTACATATCGAAATGCATATACCATCAAAATTAAGGATCAGAATGAGGCTTCTGCAGCTGCGGATGCTATTCGTCTGGTAAGTAATTATGTTTCAGATGAAAGAGGCAAGCTTGGTGCTCAACAAAATAGACTTGATCATACTGTAAACAACCTCACAACAGCTTCTGAAAACATCACAGCTGCAAACAGCCGAATCCGTGATACAAACATGGCAGAAGAAATGATGAACTACACAAGCAAGAATGTAATTGCTCAGGCAGCTCAGGCTATGCTTGCTCAGGCTAATTCACAGCCTCAGAACGTTCTCTCACTTCTCCAGTAATTTAAGTAAGAAAGTTTTTAATAGTTAAGATATATGGTTTTGGGGATGTAAAGCCACGGTTTTACATCGTGGCTTTACGATATATCAAATCATTCGTTTACTCATGGACGGGTTTAGAATGATTTTGAAAAGGGGTTTATACGAGATTATTGTAAAGTGATTTTCATTAATAGGCTTTATGATTAGTTTTATGTATTTCAACATAATGAAGAGTACAGGAGTAAAAAACTTATGTCAGAAAAAAATATAGATAAAAAACAAAACAATTCAAAACTTATTATTGTTGCCGTATGTGTAGGTATTGTTATAATCGCTTTACTTGTAATCATTATGCTTTTAATGAGTGACAAAGAAAATCAGGAATCTATAAGTAAAGAAAGTAACATTTCACTATCAGAAGACAGTAAACCTAAGCGTGAAGTAATAGTTAAAGAAGAGAATGTTGATCAATTGGTTTCCGAGCTTTTGAAAGAAGAGGAAGAAAAAGATACTGTAATTCCCGGATACTATCAGGTTACTATGAATTCTACATGGGAGTTTGAAAATGGTTCAGCTATATCCGGAAATGCATATGTTAAAAATTCTGAATCTAATACAAATGCTGTTTATTTTGATATAATCAAATCAGATACAAACGAAACAATTTATCAATCTCCTATTTTGACTGTCGGTACAGATATATCCCAAATTAAATTAGATACTGAACTTCCGGCAGGTACGTATGATTGTGTTTGTCTTTACAGGCTTCTTAATGACGAGTATGAGCCTGTAAGTGATGTTCGTGTTGCTGTAAAAATTAAAATTAAGAATTAAATATTTTCTGGTTTTTAGTCCTCAGCTAAAATCAAGGAGGATTTTATTATGAATAAAAAGTTTTTTTCAACTATGATTTCTTTAGCAATGGTAACTTCAATGGTTCCTATGGCAGTTTATGCTGCAGATACTGAAAATTTAGACGATATAGATAGTAGTGAAACTGAGATAACAATAGACGGCAATGAGCTGGAAGGTACAGTTGATACCAAAGTTTTCTGTGTAGATGTACCAACAGATGCTTATGTTAAGAGTACTCTTCAGTTTATAATGGACCCTGAGATGCTCATATCAAAGACTACTAATATTGAAGATAAATATACTGATGACGAAACTTTTGAAGAAAATAAGACATTGTTCTTTAAAAATTCTGCTGATGATGCAGAATTCACATATTCTTCTGTTAGTGACAGCCTCGTTATAACAAATAAGAGTTCTGTTGCAGTTGATGTGTCTGTATCAGCATCACTCTCAAATTTTGAAGGAATCACATTAACTGATGATTCTACTTTTAGTAACGATACAAATGCAAGTATTTATCTGGCAATCGCCGACGGAACAAATACTGTAGCTGTGACAGGAACTGAAGAAGAAAATGTTGCAACTGTTAAAGCTGTTATTGATGGAAATACAGATGCTTATGAGTATGTTTACGATGCTGAAGCTGACGAATATACTTATGTTATGAAAGGTTCTTCTGATTTAACAGATATCACCTTTGATACATATGAATTCAATTTAACGGGAGCTACAAACACAAATGGTGATTGGTCTGAATTGGTAGATGCAGCGCCTGAGATTAGTCTTGTATGGAACTTCGCTTTAAATGAAGGAGACACTGCCGCTTCTGTTTATGAGTATGAGATGACAGCGTATAACAATTCACCTGAGCTTCACACAGCTGCTGAAATTGATACAATAACGGTGGGTGGAGAAGAGCTTGTAACATCAAAGTATACTTATACTGTTGCTGATGGAGTTGCAACTTTCAAGCTAAAGACTTCAACATTTAAGACTTTAGCTGCTGATGGTACACCTATCATAATTACATTTGCTGATGGTAGCGTAGCTAAGATTACACTTGTAGCATCATAATTAATAATTGTTAGTTACTAATTAATTATAACTTAAGTACCCCTTACCTGAAAACAATCAGGTAAGGGGTATTTATATATTCAAACCTTTTACATAATGTTTCCCAACAATTGCGCATCACCAAATAAACTATAACATATTTTAATTCTCTAACTTCAAACCCAAAAACAAACATCGCATAAAATATTTTTAGAATTTTCTTGGAATTCATCAGAAAATGTATTTACATTTGTGTGAATATATGTTATAATATCCCATGTTAAATAATGCATAAATATTGTATTATATCTATTTTTGTGTTATACTAGAAAGGGGAATTTATGAGTACAATTGATACTGTAACAAAAGAATTTATAAGCGACAATGAAGTTTTCGCAGACGTGGTAAACTTTCTGATTTTCGATGGTGAACAGGTCGTTACACCCGATTCGCTCATTGAAATGGACTCTACTTCTGTAGTTGTTCCTTATGGTACAGATAATTCTGGAACACTGGTGCAGAAAGAACGTGATGTTATAAAAAACGTCACCTGTAAAATGTATTCCGATATGGTCTTCGCCATCGTCGGAATCGAAAATCAGACAAACGTAAACTACGCTATGCCTGTAAGAAATATGCTCTATGACGCTCTTACATACACCGGACAGGTTGAAAAGGCAAATAAGAGCTATCGCAAAGAAAAAGTAAAACTTTCAGGT
>JAGAKZ010000017.1 GCA_017848115.1 Oscillospiraceae bacterium | reverse complement strand
CGTAAACAGCATAAAACTTGATCCTGAAAACTATAACTTCGATAAAGAATCACAGATATGCACATTCAACGTTCCAAGTTCCAAAGAACCACAGCGAATAGAAGTAATACCATACGATATGGCAGGAAACATCCCTGAAAGCGATGACACTATTCTCGAAAACGTCCTTATATCTCCAAATTTTGCACGAGTACTTATACATAAAACATGGTTTAAAGTTGCGGTAGCAGGAGCTGTGGCTGCTATTGCAGGAGTTGTAGGATTTGTAATTAAGAGAAAGAAAAAGTTAAGATAAAAAAATTAAAATAATTTTTCAGGATATACTTCATGTGGTATATCCTGTTTTTCGTATAAAAGTATGTATTTTAGAGGTTATAAATTCCGCTTAAATATTGCCAACTCCCTCAAAACAAGCTCAAACTGTTTTATAACTGCATACAACTCCAAAATATTCTATATCTCTGATTTTTCAAAAAACCTTACTAAATTTCGTGCAAAATCAACAAAAAAGCACGTATCTGTTAGTGATTTTTTTGAATGGATTTTTCAATGAAAGTATGATATAATCTAATAGTATAAGTGCGTATTCGATAAAATACGTGCAAGATACCCAGAATTTTTTCACGGGGTTTTTATTTTGTGAAAATCTGTGAAAAAATTGACTAAGCTTGTTACAGAGAATAAAAGCTCGGTAAAGAAAAAATCAAGGAGGTTCAATTGATGAGTTCAGAAACAAAAACAACAGTTCCTTTCAACGGTACTGAAGAGCAGAAAGCGGAACTCTTGAAAGTAATTGCAGAAAAGAAGGATGAAAACGGTGCATTGATGCCGATACTCCAGAAAGCACAGGATATCTATGGTTACCTTCCTATCGAAGTGCAGACTATTATATCTGATGAGATGAATATCCCGCTTGAAAAAGTTTATGGTGTTGCTACTTTCTATTCACAGTTCTCTCTTTTCCCTAAGGGAAAATATAGAATTTCTGTCTGTCTTGGTACAGCATGTTATGTTAAGGGTTCGGGTGATATTTTTAACAAACTCGAAGAAGTTCTCGGAATCAAGGGTGGCGAATGCACACCTGACGGAAAGTTCTCACTCGAAGCTTGCCGTTGTATAGGTGCATGTGGTCTTGCTCCTGTACTTACTGTAAATGATGACGTTTATGGTCGTCTTACAGTTGATGATGTCAAGGATATTATCGCAAAGTACAACGACTGATAAATAAAAATGATGACGGAAATCTCGTTGAATATCCTTGATGTAGCACAGAATTCTGTGCGTGCAGATGCCGGATTGATTACTATTTCGGTAACTGTAGACAGTAAGGATGATAAACTTGTTGTAAGTATCGAAGATGACGGCTGTGGAATGAGCGAAGAACAGCTTGAATCGGTTACAGATCCGTTTTTTACTACAAGAACCACGCGAAAAGTTGGACTTGGAATACCGTTTTATAAACAGGCGGCAGAAGATACAGGCGGATCTTTTGAAATATGTTCGGAAGTCGGGAAGGGAACGACAGTTACTGCTGTTTTTGTACTTTCGCATATTGACAGAATGCCTCTTGGCGATATTTCATCAACAATACATTCACTTATAACTATGAATCAGCATATAAACTTTATATACAGATATCAGGTCGATGATAAGAGCTTTCAGGTCGATACGAGGCAATTGCGTGATATATTGGGAGATGTCCCTTTTGATACTCCCGAAGTTTCCGGATTTATTGAAGATTATCTAAGAGAAAACAAAGCTGAAGTTGACGGTGCAAATATAGTACTGTGAACAGATTTTCAGCGTCCTATAAACTTATAAGGAGGAAGTAAAAAATGAAATCACTTGAAGAATTAAGAGCTATAAAAGCTAAGATGCAGAGTCAGGTAGACGTTCGTGTTGAATCTGAAGGTGCTACAAGAGTAGTTGTAGGTATGGCAACTTGCGGTATTGCTGCCGGTGCAAGACCTGTACTTTCTGCATTTGCAAACGGTGTTGCTGAGAAAAATCTTAATGTAAAGGTAACACAGACAGGTTGTATAGGACTTTGTCAGTATGAACCAATTGTTGAAATAATGGAACCAGGTAAGGAAAAGGTTACTTACGGAAATATGACAGCTGAAAAGGCTGCAGAAGTAATTGACCAGCACCTTGTACGTGGTCAGATTGTAACAGATTATCTTGTTAAGTTATAATACATTATAAAACGCTCTGATAAAAGACAGAGCTGAAAGGAATTGAATTATGTATCGTTCTCACGTTTTAATTTGTGGTGGTACAGGTTGTACATCATCAGGCAGTGGTGAAATAGAAAAGGCTCTTGTATCCGAAATAGAAAAGAATGGTCTTGTAGATGAAGTAAAGGTTGTAAAGACAGGTTGTTTCGGTCTTTGTGCTCTCGGACCAATTATGATAGTATATCCTGAAGGAAGCTTTTATTCAATGGTCAAGGTTGAAGATATTCCTGAAATCGTTGAAGAACACCTCCTCAAAGGTAGAGTAGTAACACGTCTTCTTTACAATGAAACAGTTGCAGAAGATGAAGTAAAATCACTCAATGATACTAACTTCTACAAGAAACAGCATCGTGTAGCACTCAGAAACTGTGGTGTTATCAATCCTGAAAACATTGAAGAATACATCGGAAGAGGCGGTTACGAAGCTCTTGGTAAGGTTCTTACAGAAATGTCACAGGATGATGTTATCCAGACACTTCTCGACAGTGGTCTCCGTGGAAGAGGCGGCGGTGGCTTCCCTACAGGTCTCAAGTGGAAACTTGCAAAGAACCTTGTAAAAGAAGGCCAGAAATACGTTTGCTGTAACGCTGACGAAGGTGACCCGGGTGCATTCATGGACAGATCTATCCTTGAAGGTGACCCACACGTTCTTATCGAAGCTATGGCTATCGCAGGTTATGCTATCGGTGCAAATCAGGGTTATGTTTATGTTCGTGCAGAATACCCTATCGCAGTTGAAAGACTTGAAATCGCAATCAAGCAGGCTCGTGAATACGGACTTCTTGGTAATGATATATTCGGAACAGGCTTCTCATTTGATATGGGTCTCAGACTTGGTGCCGGTGCGTTCGTATGTGGTGAAGAAACAGCTCTCATGACTTCTATCGAGGGTAACAGAGGTGAACCACGTCCACGTCCTCCGTTCCCTGCAGAAAAAGGTCTCTTTGGCAAGCCTACAGTTCTTAATAACGTTGAAACATATGCTAACATTCCACAGATCATTCTTAACGGTCCTGAATGGTTCGCAAGCATGGGTACAGAAAAATCCAAGGGTACAAAGGTATTTGCTCTTGGCGGTAAGATAAAGAATACAGGTCTTGTTGAAATTCCTATGGGTACAACACTTCGTGAAGTTGTTGAAGAAATAGGTGGCGGTATACCAAACGGCAAGAAGTTCAAGGCTGCTCAGACAGGTGGTCCTTCAGGCGGTTGTATCCCTGCTGAACACTTCGATATTCCGATCGACTACGATAACCTTATCGGTATCGGTTCAATGATGGGTTCAGGCGGACTTATCGTTATGGACGAAGACAACTGTATGGTTGATATCGCTAAGTTCTTCCTCGAATTTACTGTTGATGAATCATGTGGTAAGTGTACACCATGTCGTGTTGGTACAAAGCGTCTTTACGAAATACTCGACAAGATTACAAAGGGACAGGGTACACTCGAAGATATCGACAAGCTCGAAGAACTTTGTTACTATATAAAGGAAAACTCTCTCTGTGGTCTCGGACAGACAGCTCCGAACCCGGTACTTTCAACTCTCCGTTATTTCAGAGACGAATATGTTGCTCACGTAGTTGACAAAAAATGTCCTGCAGGCGTTTGTAAGGATCTCCTCAGCTTTGAGATCGTTGCTGACAAGTGTAAGGGTTGTACAGCTTGTGCAAGAGTTTGTCCTGCAGGTGCTATCAGCGGTGCTGTTAAGACACCACATGTTATTGACAAGGATAAGTGTCTCAAGTGTGGCGCTTGTATCGAAAAATGTAAATTCGGCGCAATAATCAAGAAATAGTGGAGGAAACCGTAGATGGAAAATATTAATTTAAAAATTAACGGTGTAGACGTTTCTGCACCGGCAGGTTCAACAATACTTGAAGCTGCTCGTATCGCAAATATCGACATTCCTACTCTCTGCTTTTTAAAGGATATAAATGAAATAGGTGCCTGTCGTGTGTGCGTAGTTGAAGTAAAGGGCGCAAGAAGCCTTGTTGCTTCATGTGTATATCCTGTAAATGAGGGTATGGAAGTATTCACAAACAGCCCTAAGGTTCTTGAATCAAGAAAGAAAACAGTACAGCTTCTTCTTTCAGCACATGACAGAAAATGTTTGTCATGCGTAAGAAGCGGCAACTGTGAACTTCAGAAACTTGCAAGAGATCTCAATGTTGAAGACGAAGGATACTTTGACGGAGAAAAGATCGCTCATACTATAGATGACAGTGCAGCTCATATGTATCGTGACAACAGCAAGTGTATCCTTTGCCGTCGTTGCGTAGCAATGTGTGATAAAGTACAGGGTATCGGCGTTATCGGTGCTAACCAGAGAGGCTTTAAGACAGAGATCTGCAGTGCATTTGAAATGGGTCTTGGTGATACAAGCTGTGTATCATGCGGACAGTGTATCGCTGTATGTCCTACAGGCGCTATTTCTGAAAAGGATAATACAACAGAAGTATTCAAGGCTCTCGCTGATACTTCAAAGCATGTTATCGTTCAGACAGCTCCTGCAGTAAGAGCAGCTCTTGGTGAAGAGTTCGGTCTTGAAATCGGTACAAACGTTGAAGGCAAAATGGTTACTGCACTTAGAAAACTTGGTTTTGCTAAGGTATTTGATACAAACTTTGCAGCTGACCTCACAATCATGGAAGAAGCTCACGAATTCCTCGACAGAGTTAAGAATGGCGGAAAACTTCCACTTATCACATCATGTTCACCTGGTTGGATCAAGTACTGTGAACACTATTTCCCTGATATGACAGAAAATCTTTCAAGCTGTAAGTCACCACAGCAGATGTTCGGTGCTATAGCTAAGACATATTATGCTGAAAAGATGGGAATCGATCCTAAGGATATCGTAATGGTAAGTGTAATGCCATGTACAGCTAAGAAATTTGAAATCGGCCGTGACGATCAGAATGCAGCAGGTGTTCCTGATGTTGATATCGCTATCACAACAAGAGAACTTGCAAGAATGATCAACCGTGCAGGTATCAAGTTTGCTTCACTCGAAGACGGTAAGTTTGATGATCCGCTTGGTGAGTCAACAGGTGCTGCTGTTATCTTCGGTGCTACAGGCGGTGTTATGGAAGCTGCTCTCAGAACAGCAGTTGCTACACTTACAAATGCTGATCCTGCTTCTGTTGAATTTACAGATGTTCGTGGCGTTGAAGGTATCAAGGAAGCTTCATATGATGTTGCTGGTATGACTGTTAAGGTTGCAGTAGCAAGCGGTCTTTCAAATGCAAGAGAACTTCTTACAAAGGTTAAGAATGGCGAAGCTGATTATCACTTCATCGAAATCATGGGATGCCCTGGCGGTTGCGTAAACGGTGGCGGTCAGCCTCAGCAGCCTGCAAGCGTAAGAAACTTTACAGATCTCAGAGCAGAAAGAGCTAAGGCTCTCTACTCACAGGATGCTGCTTCTGAAGTTAGAATGTCACACAAGAATGAATCTGTTAAGAAGCTCTACGCTGAATTCCTTGGCGAACCAGGTAGCCATAAGGCTCATGAAATTCTCCACACAACTTATGTAAAGAGAAAAATTAACAAATAATAATATGACATAAACCAAAAATGCTTTGCAGTTTGTATGCTGTAAAGCATTTTTTTTCATAAAATCATTGCTAAAATAATTAATATATGATAAAATAGTGTATATACATAAATGAATTTTGAAAGGATATGCGGTGTGAGTATAGAACTTAAACCAAACAGAAACTCTTTGCTTGGAAGGACAGCCGATATTACTATCGACAGACATCTCGGTTCAAGAAATATAAGGCATAAAAATGCCACATACAGCGTACATATCGGGCATCTGTCCGCAGAAAATGTTAAAGCTGAAAAAAAGCATATGGTATATATACTGGGTGCTGAAAATACTTCAGATACTTTTGAGGGGATGATACTTGCGACTATACTTAGACGTGAGACAAATTCACTTCTTCTTGTTGCGGCACCAACGGGAAAATATTTTTATGAGCCGCAGATAAGAGAATGTCTTGGTTTTTATGAAAAACTACACGATTCGGATTATGAGTTTTACATGGAAAAGTCGTGTGGAGTGGTACTTTTCAAGATAGAAGACGGTGTAAAGCGTTATCTTATTATCGAAAACCGTTTCAGTAACCATATAGGCTTCCCGAAAGGACACATTGAGTTCGGTGAAACCGATAAGGAAACAGCAATACGTGAAACACTTGAAGAAACAGGAATACTTGCTGATATTTCTGAAAAGTTCAGTACAGAGTATGTGTACAACACTCATACCGGTGTCAAAAAAAGAGCGGTATATTTTACAGCAGAGTATACCGGACAGATTCCAAAGTTATCCGAAAAAGAGATAGTAAGAAGCTGGAGTCTGACATATGAAGAAGCAATCAAAAAGCTTAATTATCCGCAGGATATGATAGTTTTAATGGAGGCGCATGATTACTATGAACAAAAAAGAAAAAGCAGTCAGAATATGCGGTGAGCTGAAAAAAATCTATCCTTTTGCGGAATGTTCACTTCGGTACAATAAGCCATACGAGTTGCTTATAGCTACAAGATTATCAGCGCAGTGCACAGATGCACGTGTAAATATAGTAACGGAAACACTTTTTAAAAAATATACATCACTGCAGGCTTTTGCAGATGCAGATATAGAAGAACTTGAAAACACAGTAAGACCGTGTGGCTTTTATAAGACAAAAGCTGCAAATATAAAAGAAATGTGCAGTATTCTTATTGATAAGTTTAACGGAACAGTTCCCGATAGTATGGATCAACTGCTTACACTTCCCGGAGTAGGAAGAAAAACAGCAAATCTTATTCTTGGCGATATATACGGTAAACCTGCAATAGTGACTGATACGCATTGTATAAGGATAACTGGTCGATTTGGTCTTACCGAAAACAGTGATCCTCACAAGGTCGAAAAAGATCTTGTGAAACTTATTCCTCCCGAAGAGGGTTCTGATTTTTGTCACAGACTGGTTTTCTTCGGAAGAGAGATTTGTAAAGCCAAAAAACCTCTTTGTGAGGTATGTACATTAAATGATATATGCAGATATTATTCTGACGAGAACAAGGAGAAGAAATAATGAAAAGATTTTCTGCAGGTCTGACAGCACTGATCATGACAGGTTCTGGTTCGTCACATCAGGAGCTCTACACTTCGCAGGCAGTTGTATCAAGAGCCTTTCAGAGTCGAATAAGCGAAAACGGAATTTCTCTTATAAAAGAGTTCGAAGGATTTCTTCAGTATGCAAAGTGGGATTACAGCCAGTGGTCAATAGGATACGGAACAGGTATTGACAAGGATGCATATCCGAACGGAATAACTGAAGCACAGGCAGATAAGCTTTTGCGTGATGTGGTTATTGTATATGAAGGATATGTTCAGGATTTTCTTGATAAATATAATATAAAAGTAAATCAGAATCAGTATGATGCACTTGTCAGCTTTACATACAATCTTGGAAATGTGTGGGTAAGCAAAGACACTGTTACGATAAGAAATTATCTTATTGACGGTGTTCATAACTATACAGATACCCAGATAAAAGATGCATTTAAACTCTGGTGCAAAGCAGGCGGACAGGTTTTACCCGGACTTCTCCGAAGAAGAGAGATGGAGGCAGATCTGTTTCTTTCAAAAGGTAGCGGCACGGTCGATACTTTTAAGGGTGAGCAGTGGCGTATAACTTCGTCTACCGGAGTACGTGTCAGAAAAAGTAATGATACATCATCAGAGATATTGACGGTTATTCCTCACAATCAGGTTATAAGTGTAACTGAAAAAATTGAAAAGGAAGGCTTTTTGTGGGGAAAAATTTCTTACGGTGGATATATCGGATGGTGTGTTCTTGACTATGCAGAACGTATCAAAGGAAATATTGATACAACCGTTATTCCCGATGAAGAAAAGTATGAAAAATGGAGAATAGTTTCCGATAATGGAGTAAACCTTCGCCTTAACTATGGTACTTCATCCGATGTTCTGAAAGTTATTCCTTTTAATGAGACTATAACAGTATATGAAAAGAAAGATTATGACGGTTACGTGTGGGCAAGAACCGAATATGGCGGTGTTCCCGGATGGTGTGTGCTTAACTATGCGTCAAAAGTGGATACAGCAGAGGTGAAACTTTCGGGTATACGCATTCACAGAGTTCCTGACAAGGTTACCTATACTGCCGGAGAGCTTTTTGACAGTACCGGTATGCAGATAGTTGCTGTTTATACTGATGGTACTGAAAAACTGGTTGAAGATTTTGGATGCAGTGGAAATACAAATATTCCCGGAATAAGTCTGATTACTATAGACTATCAGGGAGCATCGGTAGACCTTTCTGTGCTTGTTGATCCGCCGGGAGGCGATCTTAATCTCAACGGTGTTGTGGATGCAGATGACAGTTACAATATAAAAAGATATATATTAAATCATAAAAATGATATTTCTTATGAAAAACTTGGGGATATAAATGGGGATGGAAAAGTAGATGTCTTTGATAATATCCGTGCAAAACAGGATATTTTCAAAAATAACGCAGGTACATAAGAGGAGAAAATGAGTAAAATAAAAATATTTTTATGGCGATTGACCACAAAACAGAAAATAGCTTTGATTTCATTGATTTTGGCTTTTATATTATTTATAGTTCTGATAGTTGTTATTATAAATGTTATTTTTTCAGAAAGTAAGCCCGTTGCGGTTGAGTATGAGCCGGAAATCTGTGAAATTGTTGACGAGTACAACACAAACGCTGCTCATCACAGCTATGATTTGAAAAATATAGTTGACAAAAACGGATTTAAATATTATTATGATAATAGTGGTATAAAAAAATCAGAGCTAGGGATAGATGTTTCATATGCCCAGAAAGAAATAGACTGGCAGAAAGTAAAGGAAGCCGGAATTGAGTTTGCAATGATAAGACTCGGATACAGAGGGTATGAAACAGGAATTCTTCACACTGATGAATATTTTGAGAAAAACGTAAAAGGTGCAAGTGATGCAGGAATAGGCGTTGGTATATATTTCTTTTCACAGGCTGTCAATGTGAAAGAGGCTAGAAAAGAAGCAATATATATTATTGATAAAATAAAAGATAAAAATATAACTTATCCCGTAGTTTTTGACTGGGAAGTTATTACAGAAGCTCCTGCAAGAACAGATTCCATAGCAGGCACGACGCTTAGTCAATGTGCGCTGGAGTTTTGTTCGCTGATAGAGGGTGCAGGTTATAAACCTATGATATATGCATCCCTTAACTTATTGCGTGAAAAGTACGATAAATATGATATAGATATGATTTCAAAGTATGATTTGTGGCTTGCCGAGTACAAGGATCTGCCTGAGTACCCTTACGAGTTTAAGATGTGGCAGTACACAAATGAAGGAAAGATTGATGGTATAGATTTTGACACAGATCTGAATGTTTATTTTAAGGAAGTACCTGACGAAGAATAATATTTCCGATGTCGGTATATGGGGGTTTTTATGAAGACGTATAATTTACTGCACACAAGCAAAGAATCTACAGAAGCTTTTTGTCGGTTAAATAACCTTGACAAAAATAAAAAATATCTTATCAGGATACATACATCCGAGCATAATTCTATTGAAGCGTTAAAGGTAGCGGAGGAACTTTCGGTGCTGTTTCCTCAGGCATGTATTGCAGGGACAAGTGCGTATGCTGTAATATGTCAGGGTGAAGTTATAGAAAAAGGTTGTATCGTTTCGATTACGGAGTTTGAAAAATCGGATGTGGAGGTATTTTTCTATGATTATGACAGTGATGACAAGTATGCTGTAAACGAAGAGTTAAAACGTTGCATGACAGGGAGTAAACCACGTCTGGTTATGTCGTTTTATTCTAATTTTTCTGATATAAGAAAAAACCTTGAACGTATGGAAGAGTTTTCTCCTGATATCATAGCTACCGGGGGCGTTGCTGCGGTGTCGGACAGTCAGTCTTGTCTGCCGTTTATATTCTGCAAGGACAGGGTATCTGAACACGCTGTTTTATGTGTTGTTGTATGTTCTGACAGTGATGATTTTAACGTGTTTGGCGATGTGGTAGTAGGTCACGATGAGATAGGCGATGTTTATTCGGTAACAGAAGTGAACGGCTATGAACTCTGTAAGATCGAAAATGAAAGTGCTGCCGACTGGATAAGAAACTTTTTTGGAAAAAGTAAAGAAATAAATGATGTATTGTCACGTTTTTCCATGGTTTTGCAGGATGACAGAAATTCAAATTGCTTTATTGAACATCTTTCGTGTAATGACAAGATACTTCTTTATAACAAAGTTTCGGAAAATACAAAATTCAGAATGGGTTATCTCAATTCCATGACAACAGCTATAGAGTGTCGTGAGATGTGCGATAAGATCGAGAAGACTTATGCACAGACGCTGTTTGTATATTCATCAAGAATGAAAAGAAAACATGTTGAGAACTGTTCTGAATGGGAAGTGACGCCTTTTAACCGTACAGATATAAGTGGTGCTTTTCTGCGTGGACAAATCGGTTCCAAAGACGGAAAAAACGGTTACTTTAACGGTGTAAGTTCATTTACTGCAATTTCCGAAGAAGAGTCATATGTTGAGATCGACAGGTCAACTTTTGATAATCTTGAGGGGCTTATTGATGATAACAGAGAGCTTATAAACTATGTTCTGAAGATGCAGAGTGAATCAATACTCAAAAAAAATCAGATACTCAGTATTCAGATAATGGAACATGAAAAAGCTGCGATAAACAAGATCTTTATGGATGAACACAGCGGACTGTACAACAGTGCTAAGTTTGCTTTTGATAACGGTGATAATAAGTTCAATAAGATATGTATGATATCTGTTGAAAAGGGCGATGTTTTAAAAAGCTACTACGGAGAAGCTGCGCACAATGAGATAATGGGTGAAAATCAGCGTCTTATCTGTTCTTTCTTCGGAGAGTCTGATTTTAACTTTTATAGATACAACGAAAACACAATAGTTGTTGCTGCAAGAGATTATTATGACAGAAAAAAGTTTCAGAAACTTGTCAGAACCTTTTATCTTGATTGCGGAAGTTTTAGTGTTGAGTCTCTCGGAATAACATGTCTTAACAACGTTGCTGTTGTGGTTGATGAGTATGACATGCTTATGGAAAAAGCAAGCAGCACACTTATCAACGGTCAGAAAAACGGTCAGAGGTATACTGTTTACAAGTCTGCACTCCAGAGTTCATTTAAGATTTCCGAAGAAATGAAATGGGTGGAAATAATAAGTGATGCTATAAAAAACAACAGGGTAGTTCCATATTTTCAGCCTATATATGATAATCTTGAAAAAAAGGTTACGAAGTTTGAAGCACTTATGCGAATCATAGGCAGAAACGGTGAACTGTACTCGCCAGGACAGTTCCTTGATATAGCCAAGGATTACAAACTGTATCCTCAGATGTCGATGCAGATGCTTATAAAAGTTTTCAATCTTTTCTCAAACAGAAAAGAAATAGTATCGGTAAATATGTCAGCATATGATATAAACTCCGAAGAGATGAAGAGAAATATCTATGAACTTATAGGGCGTATTCCAAATCCGGGAAACTTTATATTTGAGATAGTGGAATCAGAGGAACTCAAAGATTATGAGATGGTATCCGAGTTTGTTGAAAAGCTTAACGAAAATGGTATAAAGATCGCTATAGATGACTTCGGTTCAGGGTATTCAAATCTTGTTGAACTTGCAAGACTTGAACCTGACTATATAAAGATTGACGGTGAGATAGTAAGAAACATAAACAGCAGTTCGATCCACAAGATAATAGCTGAGACTATAGTTTATATGACAAGCAAACTAAAGACTGAGCTTGTAGCTGAATATGTTGAGAATTATGAGCTCCAGCAGACGATTATAGATATGCATATCAGATATTCACAGGGATATCTTTTCTCAAAACCACTTCCGTACGAAGAAATAGATTCATATCTTGAAAAGTTTATATAGTTTACAAAAAAATACATATCATTTACTCTTTACAATCTCGTTTTTATGTGATATAATGATAATGTTCTGTTTTTACAGGAATTTATGTGCCTTGCACACGAAATAAACTAAATAATACGGAGGAAAAAATGGGAAGTAAAGAAGAGCGTTACTTGAATGTAACATTGAAAAATGAGCAGGATGATAAGGACGAAGTCGTTATTTCCATCTCTGCCATACTTGCGAAATTAAAAAAATATCTGGCTATATGGTTGTCGGCAACTATCATAGTTTCGATACTCTCAATTCTTGGTTTGAGCATTATGAATGCTGATGAACACAAGGAAGTAGAGTCACTTGTAAGTTTTACTTTTGACGGGATAGAAAAAGGTAAGGATCCTAACGGAAATAAGTTTGATGTAAATTCACTTAAAAATCCTCAGATCATAGAGGGTGCTCTTACAGAATGCGGATATCCGCTTGAGCTTATAGAACCTATCAGACGAAATATAACTTTTAAAGGTGTAGTTCCTGAGGATGCTATCGAGAGAATAACAGCATATAAGACTCTTTATGAGGCAGAGTCCGGCGCAAGTTCATTGGCAGCTTTGGAGTCAATGCTTGAAGTTTCTTATTACCCTACACAGTACAAGGTAATTTTTAATTACTCTTCATGTAATTTTTCAAATTCGGATGCTGCACAGTTTTTAAATGAAATGCTCGAAGAATATAATTCTTATTTCCTTGAGAAGTATGGTTATAATGAAGCTTTCGGAAGTGCTATAACTGCAATAGATTATAATGATTATGATTATGCAGAAGCACTTGATGTATTTACAGATACAATGTCTTCTTTGAAGAGTTATGTAAACGGCCTTGCAAATGCTGATACAATACGTTTCCGTTCTTCAGTTACAGGTCGTACATTCTCAGATCTTTCAAAGACAATATCAACACTTCAGGATATAGATATTGATGTTTTAGCATCATATATTGATTTCTTTAATGTAACTAAGGACAGAGAAAAGCTTCTTACATACTATCAGTACAGAATAGAAGCTCTTCAGAGACAGGAAGTTATACACCGTGAAGTTCTTGCTACAGTAGTCGAATCTATAAATACTTATCAGAAAAATACTGTTATGATTTTCGGTAACGGAAATGACAGCATAGATACTACAGCGCAGGAAGCTTCAGCTGAGTATGACAGACTTTTCAATCAGAGAATCAGTGTTCAGAATGATCTTTCCAATACTATTCAGCGTATAGATTATTATCAGAAGAGAATCGAAAGACTTACAAGTACACCTGTTGCTGATGCGTCAAAGAGAGAAAAGGTAGAGGCTGATCTTGCAATAATCGATGAAAAGCTTGATATTCTTCTTCAGGAAGTAAATGATACTGCTGATGAGTATTATGAAAATGTTGTTTATGCAAAGAGTTACAATGTTCTTGTTCCGGCAGTTGCTTCAACAACAAGCGTTGTAAAGAGTGCAATAATGGATTCACTTCTTTATGTTGTAATAATTGATGCTTTGTTGTTTGTAATCTACTTTGGTTATTCATTCATTCGTGCGATAGCTGATGAAAATAAAGCACCGGCTCCTAAGAAAAATGGTCGTCGCAAATACGAAGAGTATGATGAAGATGAAGATGAAGACGATGAAGATTATGATGACGATGATGAAGACGAAGAAGATGATGAGGAAGAGGTAGAAGAAAAGAAAGCTGAAAAGCAGACTAAAAAACCTGTTGCTCATGCACGTAAGAAAAAATAATCAGTTTTTATAAATAAAAAAATTACGCATACCGATGTTTGAAAGGTATGCGTAATTTTTTTTAAGAACCAAAAACTAAATTCCCATTTTATATCCTATTCCCGGTTCGGTTATTATGTATTCGGGGAATGCGGTGTCTTCTTCTATTTTTTTACGTATATTGGCCATGTTTACTCTTATGCGGCTGTCGCTTATTTTTTCTGTGCCCCATACGTTTTTTGTAATATGTTCATAAGTTATTACTTTTCCTGCATTTTGTGCCAGGAGAGATACTATGCGGTATTCATTTTTGGTAAGCATTGCATCAAAACCGTTGATAAGTACACGCTTGTTTATAAAATCAACTGTCAGTTCACGCAGTACATATTTTCCATCATTTTTGCGTTCTTTGAGTACAACGGAGTGTTTGATTGCGTTTTTTATTCTTGCTACAAGTTCTGCCGCACCAAAAGGTTCGGTTATATAATCATCTGCTCCGAGTTCAAGAGCGGTTACTTTGTCCTGTTCTTTATGATTTGCCGATACAACTATGATCGGTATCTGGGTCCAGGTACGCATTTCTCTTATAATTTTGAAACCGTCCATATCCGGAAGACCGAGGTCAAGAATGACGATATCGGGGGTGATTTCGTTAATTAGTTTTATTGCTTTTTTCCCGTTCGGGGCAGGATGGACCTTAAAAAAATTATCAGTGAGTATTTTTCCGAGTAACTCACGTGTTATGTCTTCATCTTCAACAACTACTACATTATAACTTTTTAGCATATTATATTTTCCCTTTTTACAATAAAATTTCTAATTAGTATTTTAACATATTCTATATAAATTTGCAATAACAAAATAACTGCTTTAAAAATAATTGAAATGTGAAATAAATGTGTCGATAATGATATAAGTATTGACAAATATATTGTCAAAGGATATAATTAAAAACAGATGATTAGTTTGCACAAAAATATTTTTTTCTTAAGCTAAAATAAGGAGGATTTGCATGGTTAATGGAAAAAAGAAAGCAGTCAGTCTGATATCTGCATTGGTTATGTGCTCTGCAATGGCAGGAGTTACAGCATACGCTCTTTCAGGAGATGTAAATCTTGATAATAAGTTGAACATCAGTGATCTGGTGAGTTTTAAAAATTATATGCTTAATCTGAGCTTAACAGGTTTTGATAAAAATTCAGCTGATTATGATGGAAACTCTGCAGTAGACATAAGAGATTTTATCATGCTGAAAAATACTCTTATTGAAACTCCACAGGTGGAAACTCAGACCAGTATACATCTTATGGGGGACAGAATATCTGTTGAGGGAGATAATGCAGTACTTAATGCACAGTCAAATATTGTAACGATAACAGCTTCAGGAAGTTATTATATAGACGGTGTATTAAGTAACGGACAGATTTGTGTAAATGTTCCTGATGAAACTATTGATACAGAAACAGTAAAGCTTTTCTTTAACGGCGTTGATATAACCGGTGTAAATGAAGCTCCTGTATATATTGTAAATGCTGAAAACACTTCGATAAACCTTATGCCGGGAACGGTGAACATTTTGCGTGACGGTGAAGTTTATACGGAAACAGAGGCAACAGTGTATGCTAAGGACGATCTGACCATAAAAGGTGATGGCCGTCTGGAAATATATGCATCAGTTCAGCATGGTATTCATTGCAATAATGATCTTAAAATAAACGGTGCTGATCTGTATGTTGAAACAATTACAGAAGACGCTATAAGAGGGAAAACTTCGGTAACTGTAAAAGATGGTAATGTAACCGTTGATTCAGAAGGTGACGGAATAAAGTCTACCAAAGGTGATGTTGAGATATCGGGCGGAGTTGTTTCTATAAAAGCAGGAAATGACGCAATACAGGCAGAAACGGTTATAAATATTAGTGGAGGTACGGTAACAGCGTGCGGAGACAGGGGTCTTAAAGCTATAGAAAAAGTAAATATTTCCGGCGGAGAAGTTCTGGCAACAGCGACAGATGAACAGTCTGCTGTTATCGGAGAAGTGTCAGATGCAATGCTTATCGATTTTACAAAAGAGTGGGCAAAAAATAATCCTCTGTCACTTGTATCGTCATCCGGTACAACAGACTATGATATGAATACACTCAAAAAATACAGATATGCACTCATTTCTTCACCGGCGCTAAAACAGGGAGAACAGTATAAGTTGTTTACAGGCGGAATAAATGTACTTCACAGTACAGGTGAAACATTTACAACAGGCGGGCCTGCCGTGTATACAGATGTTAATAATGCAGATAACAGTCAGTTACTTTACAGCAGATTGTTTGATCAGCAGGCAGTACATAGTATAGAAGTTGAAATGCCACCGCAGCAGTGGAACGATCTTATAGCTAATGCTATGCAGGAAGAATATTATCCGGCTGATGTAGTTATAGATGGAGAACGTTTTGAAAATGTTGGCATAAGAACTAAAGGAAACAGTTCACTTCAGTTTGTTTCACAGGCAGGCGATGATAAATTCAGTTTTCGTATAAAGCTTGATAAGTATGACAAATATCAGAATTATCACGGACTTACTGAAATATGTATAAATAATATGTATTCTGATCCTTCATGTATGCGAGATACACTTTGCTATAATGCAATGCATGAACTTGGAGGATATGCTCCTGTTACAAGTTATACAAATCTTTATGTGAACAATTCACTCTACAGTTTTTATTTTCTTGGAGAGCAACCGGGAAAGACACTTGCTGAACGTTATGCAACAAATGATGATGCAAATCTTTACAAGGCTGCTCAGTACACCTGTACACTTGAAGCAAATGAGCCGATAACCGATTTTGAGCTTACATTTGGAACAGACGAATCTCTTACACATGTTCAGGAACTTATAACAGCAATTAACAGTGTTACAACATCAAATTATAAGTTTATAGAAGATACTGTAGACGTAGACAGTTTCCTTAAAGGGTTTGCGGTGAATGCGGTTTTGTGTAATTATGACAGCTATAATGGTATGATGGCACATAACTATTATCTCATGTATAATGAGGGCAAGATGCATTATGTAGGCTGGGACTATAATCTAAGTCTCGGAAATTTCATGGATTACGGTGCATCGGTTGATTCGGATATAAAGACAGGTCTTTACAGTGCCCAGCCGTCACAGCGTCCGATGATAACAAACCTTCTTCAGATTCCTGAATACTATGATGCGTATATTGGATATGTAAAGGAAATCTTAAATATGTATTCAGATCCGGTAAGTACAGTAAACTCTATTGCATCAGTTATAAGAACTCACGCAAAAAATGATCCTCGTTCATTTTTTACACCGGATCAGTTTGAAACCAATATAGCCAAAAGTGATACAGGTCTTGTAACAGGAGGAGCTAATAACGGCGGAAACTGGGGCGGAGGCTTTGGAGGCGGATTTGGTGGCTTCGGAGGTTTCGGTGGCTTCGGCGGATTTGGCGGAGCAGGCGGACTTTTCTCATATGGCGGAGAACAGGTTTCAATAGTTGATTTTATGATAAAACGAGCAGAAGTGATTCATAACGCTATAGGATATTGATATTATACGGTAATACCGGAGAATTAATTTTCTTCGGTATTATTTTTTTTGAAAATTATAACTTTACAATAACGTCGCTATATGTTATAATTTAATGTGGTAAATACAATAAAAAATTAACGGAGGGACATCTCTTGGCTAATGATAAAATAAGAAATTTTTGTATTATAGCGCATATAGATCATGGTAAATCAACACTTGCAGACAGAATTCTGGAGAAAACACAGACTGTTGCGATAAGAGATATGGAAGAACAGCTTCTTGACAATATGGATATAGAACGTGAACGAGGAATAACTATAAAAGCACGTGCTGTAAAACTGTTGTATAAGGCTCAGGATGGTATAGAGTATACTTTCAATCTTATTGATACTCCCGGTCACGTTGACTTTAACTATGAAGTATCAAGATCGCTTGCTGCCTGTGAGGGTGCTATACTTGTTGTTGACGCTTCTCAGGGAATAGAAGCTCAGACTCTTGCAAACACATATCTTGCGATAGAACATGATCTTGAGGTTGTTCCGGTAGTCAACAAAATAGATCTTCCTTCGGCAGACCCTGAGCGTGTTTGTAATGAAGTTGAAAATATCATCGGTATACCGGCTATGGATGCACCAAGAATTTCTGCAAAGATGGGAATAAATATCGAGGAAGTTCTTGAAAAGATAGTAAAAGAAGTACCGCCTCCTGTAGGTGATGAAACTGCACCGCTCAAAGCTTTGATATTTGACAGTTATTATGATTCATATAAGGGAGTTATAATATATGTCAGAGTAAAAGAAGGTACAGTGAAGACCGGTGACAGAATAAGACTTATGGCAACAGGTGCAGAATTTACTGTTGTTGAAGCAGGTTGCATGGACGCAACAAACCATATAAACAAAAATATTCTTGAAGCCGGAGAAGTTGGCTATATTGCAGCTTCCATAAAAAATATTGCTGATACACAGGTTGGCGATACTGTAACAAGTTGTGAAAATCCATGTGATGAACCTCTTCCGGGATACAGAAAAGTAAATCCTATGGTTTTCTCAGGTATATATCCTGCTGATGGTTCGAAGTATGTAGATCTCAGAGAGGCGCTTGAAAAGTTAAGACTTAACGATGCTTCACTTTCATTTGAGCCTGAAACATCTATTGCACTTGGATTTGGTTTCAGATGCGGATTTCTTGGTCTTCTCCATATGGAAATAATTCAGGAAAGACTTGAAAGAGAGTACAATCTCGATCTTATTACAACTGCTCCTTCAGTTATATTCAAGATAAATCTTACAAGCGGTGAGACTGTATACATTGACAACCCTACAAATTATCCTGATGTTTCACTTATTCAGTCAGCTGAAGAACCTATGGTAAAAGCTGAAATACTTGCTCCTTCAGAATTTGTCGGAAATATAATGGAACTTTGTCAGAACAGAAGAGGCGTGTTCAAGACAATGGATTATCTTGATGATACCAGAGTAAATATTCATTATGAACTTCCTTTAAATGAGATAGTGTATGATTTCTTTGATGCCTTAAAGTCAAGAACAAGAGGTTATGCATCTTTTGACTATGAACTTATCGGATATGCGCCTTCAAAGCTTGTTAAGCTTGATATTCTTCTTAACGGTGATGCGGTTGACGCACTTTCATTTATAGTTCACTCAGAAAATGCATATGCAAGAGCAAGAAAAATGGTAGAAAAACTTAAAGAAAATATTCCTCGTCAGATGTTTGAAATACCTGTTCAGGCAGCTATAGGCGGTAAGATAATAGCTCGTGAAACCATAAAGGCTATGCGTAAAGACGTGCTTGCAAAATGTTATGGCGGTGACATAACAAGAAAGAAAAAACTTCTTGAAAAACAAAAAGAAGGTAAGAAACGTATGCGTCAGCTTGGTACAGTAGAAGTACCTCAGGAAGCATTTATGAGTGTTCTCAAGCTTGACGAATAAAAGAAAGAGTGATAAAGATGAAGTATAAGTGTCCTTATTGCGAAAAAAATACATTTACACTTATTCAGAAGATATTTACCGGAGGAATGACATCGAAGGGCAGAGCTTGTCCCGAATGCGGAAAGCATGCTGTTCACGGCATGAAAGCCAATATTTTTCGTACAGTCATGAACCTTATCCCCCTTATATTTTTTATGGTAAATTATTTTAAGCAGTATGTAAGTTTTGCTGTTTGTCTTGCAATATTTATAGGCGTTAATATTTTTTGTATGATTATCAATGGTTTGTTTTTCGATCTTGATTATAACAACAGAAAAGACTTATGAAAAACAGAAAAAAAACAGGATTGTATATTCATGTACCTTTCTGTGTAAGAAAGTGTCCGTATTGTGATTTCTATTCGGTAGCTTCATCAAAAGAGAAATTATACGAACAGTATGCAGATGCAGTTATCAGAAATATAAAGAGATATGTCAGAGAAAATCCTGAGATATTTTTTGAAACTGTTTATTTTGGTGGAGGAACACCTTCTCTGCTTCCGGTTTACCTCTATGAAAAAATAATGTCTGAAATCTCATTATATACTGACTTTGAGCGTTCTGAAATAACTATTGAACTAAATCCCGGTACTTCTGACGAAGATAAGCTCAGAAAATTAAGAAGTATCGGAATAAACAGACTGTCAGTAGGCATTCAGTCGGCAAAGGATAATGAACTGAAATATCTTGGAAGGATACATGATTTTACGCAGGCAAAAAATATTATAAATGATGCTTACAGTGCAGGCTTTGAAAATATTTCTGCAGATCTGATGATAGGAGTCAGGGAGCAGACTATGGAAAGTCTGATGTTTTCAATTGACAGACTTACAGAACTTCCTTTAAAGCATATTTCTGCCTATATGCTTAAGATAGAAGAAGGGACGGAGTATTTTAAAAACGGAATGTCAGAATTAGTCCCCGATGAAGATCTGGTGGCTGATATGTATCTGGCTCTTGTTGAGAAACTTAAAGAAAAAGGGTATTTTCAATATGAGATCTCTAATTTTTCAAGAAAAGGATACGAGAGCAGACATAATCTTCGTTACTGGCATTGTGAAAGTTATATAGGAATAGGTCCGTCAGCACATTCTTATTTTAATAATAAACGCTATGAAGTTTTGGGAAATTTGTCGGAGTTTATTTTATCGGATTGTCAGAAAGAGATCATAAATGATGAAAATCCTGATGATTTTTTTGAAATAGCTATGCTTCAGTTAAGGCTTACAGAGGGGCTTGATACAAAGTTATATCCGAGGTATTCTGAAAAAATAATTAAAAGAGCAACAAAGCTTGAAAAAGCAAAATTAATATCGGTATCAGACGGTGTGATAAGCATGACTCCTGAAGGATTTCTTATATCAAATTCTGTCATTACCGAGTTACTTGCAGATTTTTAAGAACATAAAAAAGAAAGTGGTGAAAATATGAAAACAATGATTTTATCTTGTATCGCTATTGCTTTAGCAATGTTTTTTACAGTTGGTCAGTTACCACAAGTTGATGATAAGGTCTATGGATATGGATATTATGACGATGTTCTGAAATATGATGTTGACGGTAAAGACAATTTTGTAATATTGTGGGATACAGATTATGATTACGAATATATCTATACAGATGCACCATATGGTACAGAAATAGAGACAGTAATTATGGGGTCGAAATATTATACATATATCGATACGTCAGGTGTTGAGGTAGGATATGATCCTATTTATTTGAGTGCTGTTACATTTGAAGGTTATTGGATAGAGATCGAGATTTATGACTATTATGGTTATAAATCATATCCGTTGTCACCTCCTTCCACTTCTTCACCGCCTGCCACTTCTCAGGCTCCTCCTTCTGCTTCAATGACTGACCCGGTTTGGACAACTACAGATTCTGAAACGTCAACGACTGTTGCAACTACGTATTATACGACAGGCGCGACAAGTGCAACTACTACACTCGGATATCCCAATGATGCTCCTACGGCTACCACAACAGTGACAAAAGCTACTTCTGCCTCCATGTCCGGTGGTGCTACAACATCTGTTCCGTCAGATTCGGTAATTTCTTCTGAAACTACAAGCAAATATTATCCTATAATTGATAATATGGCAGTTGGCTCTGTAAAAGTATGCAATCAGTATGGCGATCTGAATGATGACAATATGGTTGATCTTACGGATCTGACGATATTATCACTTTATCTGCTTCACGATTGTGAATTGAATGATGCAGAATTATACGCTGCAAACGTCCAGCAGGGTGAACTTTGCGAAGATGATGAACCAAATCTTGCTGATCTTGCAAAGTTAAAACAATATGTGTTGAAGCAGGATGTTATTCTTGGTCCGGAAGATATTATAAACGCTGATCTTATATACAGATAATTTCCATGGACTTGAAAAAAAGATTTAATTTTTTCAGATTTCTTTATTTTTAATATAAGTATTATAAAGCCACTTTTGATACGATTTTCAAAGGTGGCTTAAAAATTTAGTTTGCCTGAAAATATTACGGTTAGTGATTTTTGGTAGTTAATGTGTTTTTGGATATATATGAGGGAAATAATTCAGGTGATAATGTGCCTGTTTACTTGGTTCGAGTGATAAGAATTTGAAATTTTATTATAATGAGAATGTTAATAGTTTTTTTATTGAAATAAATTTATGATTTGATATTTTTAAGAATAGCATTTTGAATGTTTTTTTCTATAATAATAAGATAAAACTATGAAAATATTATAATTTTTTTATAAAAGAGTAAATCAATAAAAATTGCCTTGAAATATGTAAAAAAATAGTGTATAATAGAGGTGTTTATTTGTTAAAAGTAAGACATGAAAAGGAGATATGAAAAGAATGTACTTTAAGAAGATGGTATCCGCAACACTATTAGCAACATTACTGTTTCCGGCAGTGCAGAATATAGAGTATGTTGATGCAGCGGAGTATAGTATAGATGTTGTAGTTGATACTGTAGAGATTGATATAAATGATATACCGGAGGACAGATGTGTTAAGGTTGGAATATCACTTTATAATAATCCTGGAATAAATGGGTTTATATTTCCACTTGAAAAAGATGATAGATTAGAATTTTTTGGTCGTCCACCATTGGAGTATCCGAATATGTCTCTGGAAACAATTTTTTTAGCAGATCATGTTCGACAATTCTCACTTTTTTATGGATCATTAATTGATGATTTGATATTTGATGGAAATCTGTGCTATATAAAATTTAGTTTACCCGAAAATATTGCTGTAGGTGATTTTTTTTCAGTTAATGTATTGTCGGAATATATATATATGGGCGGGAATAATTTAGTAGATGGTGTACCATGTTTACTTAGTTTGATTGATAAGGATTTGAAATTTCATTATAATGAGAATTTTAATAGTATAACAAATGGTGGTATACGAATTATTGGTACTGACCCATCACAAACCGACTCGCCGCAAACTGACCCACCGCAAACTGACCCACCACAAACTGACTCGCCGCAAACTGATCCGCCACAAACCGATCCGCCGCAAACTGACTTACCACAAACTGACCCGTTGCAAACCAATCCGCCGCAAACCGATCCACCACAATCCACTTCAACAACAATAGAATCCACCACTACTACAGAATTAACTAGCCTGACATCCCAAACAACAGTTACAACAACAGAGAACACAACATCTGCAACGACATCCACAGTCGGTACTACCACTTCAGATATGACATCGACTTCGCTTGAATCAACAACAGAGACGAGTGAAGTAACAGAAGATAAAGAAGAAAACAATACCAAAAAAACGAAGAGTAATATACCGGTTATTTTAGCCATCCTTGCTTCTATTGGAATCCTTGGCGGAATAATAGGTTTAATTATAAGAAAATCAAAGGGACATGGAGGAAATTAAGTATGAATAAAAGGGACGTGTTGAAAAAAACCATTGCTTTTGTAGCAGCATTGTCATTTTTAACGGCAAACCAGAGTCAGTATATATATATTGCTGCAGAAGAAATCAGTCCATCAAATACAAAGATTGAAAATTCTACTTCTGCAACGACAATAACAGCATCAGAAAGTAATAATGTTGTTTCTGATACTGTAACTACGCCAAAATATACAGAACCTGTTGTCACTACTATTCCGGAGGCCACCGATAGTATTACAACTACTGTAACCGAAAGTACTACGACAGATGTAACGACAGAGCCTACAAATGTGTATAACTATAATTTTACTTTTATAGGCAAAAGTTTCGAAAACAGTGATGATGCAGCAATAGGTTTTTTAAAGGGTATTGGTATATCGGAAGAATTTATTGAGATCACTGAAAATGGTATACAGGCAAAACTTCCTTATATGTTGACCGGAATGAATGGGAAGATGATTAATTCAAATTCTTTGTATGCTAAACCTGAAGTAAATGGAAATGATATAAAGTTTACAGAATATATGATGTTTACTTTTAATTATACAGGCAGTAATATTGAAAAAAACAAAAAAGATCAGCTTTATATGATGAAGCACATTGGAATAGACATTGATGATAGCAGTGTGCTTCGTGTATTAGGAAATATGCAATATGGAGCTATGCTACCAAGTTATTTTGGTGATGATTTTGAGAGTAAATTTATACAGATTAATAATTCAAATACCAACGATACTTCCAGAACATTTGCTGTCAAAGTAGACTTAGATAAAGATATATATACACAATTTAATGTTATTGAATATTGCTATATAGATGGCGAAATTGAAAAATATATTGATCTGGGAGCAATGATAGATCATTGTTTGCCGTACGGTATTGGTATTTCACTTAATAAGTATTATTATTTTGCAGATCCTGATGACAAAATAATTTTCAATGGCACGTTGGATTTTGTTGTATATAACGGAGAAAGATATCTTGAAGAAAAATCTGTAAGGCACAAGTTGATTCCAAAGAAATATAAAGTTAAATTCGATGATAAAATCTATAAAGTAGGTGATTCTACTCCTGAAGAACGTGAATGTTTATGGTATAGAAATAATAATGGTTATGATGTTTATTGTGAAAATGAATACATCAAATCTATAAGTATTTGTGATGGTGACACAGTGCTGTACACCAAAGAACTCGAAACTCCTTATTCTACAAGCGGTCATATAGAATTTCCGAAAGAACAATTTGAAGTAGTGGACGGTAAGGAGTTTACTATTAAAGTTGATACCATTCCTCAGAAAGTATCTGTTCCAAAGTATTACTTCGATCCTGCAACAGGTGAGTGGGAACAGGATGCTACAATAGATTTTGATGTTGCGGATGATGGAACTATAGTTGTTCCACAAAGATTACAGGATGAAAATAATATAGATAAATATCTTTTTATTACTGCAACAGAAAATACATTGCCGCAGGAAATACCGGTTTTAGGAGATATAGTAAAAAATATACTCCCTTATGATCCGAGTATAAGCTATAGTCCTTCTATAATGTTATGCTATTATGGTTTGAAACAAGGCGGTGATTTTGATTTTGATTCTCACATAATCGATGAAAGAACGTTAAAATATAGAGACAATGTTTTTATTCGTAAACTATCAGATTGTTTTAAATTTATGCATCTTCCAGATATTTTTTCTATTGAGCATATGATTATGGATAAAGTATATGATAAATATACGTTAAATGCCGAAAAGAGTGCTGTATTAATAAATTCTATCAAATATTGGGAAGAAGTCATGCCTGCATCTAATCCACCTATCTTCATCAACATCACCAGCATACTCGACGATTCCGGCAACAACTACCTTGACGCCAACCAATACATTTACCTTGATGCCCATGCACCACGTTTTGAACTTGCACCAAAAAATGAACCAAACGCAAACGGAGAAGTATGGACAAATTCAGATTTCATAATTGATGTAACAGTTGATGATAAATTTTCAGTATCAGCTGATGACTTTGGTGAAGAACTTCATAGTAAACTAGACGGTATAACGTCGAAGACAGGAAAAGTCATAATCAGTGATGACGAAGGAAATACTCACACATTTACAAAGAATCCTGATGGAACATTTGAATGCAAAGTATCTGCTCCTGCAAATAAAGGCGATACTGTTTCCGAAGAAAAACCGACTCTCAACTATTCAATATCATGTATAAATGTCGTTGATAACAGTGATAAAACAGAAACATTGAGTTTTTCTGTTTCAACAGAGGATGAATTGTTTGTTAAGGAGTTTACAGTATCTGTAGAAGATGGCGTAGGTAACCCATCGACAGACAAAAAGTCTATAACAACAAGAATCGAGAAAATTGTTCCGGAACTTGTAACAGTGGAAGACGCAGGAAGAGTTAAAACAGAAGAAAATAAAGAAGTACCTGTGAACTGTATTGTCAACTATGATGTTGGAGGAGGTTACCTCGTTATTTCAGGTCAGTTTGATGATAAAAATTCAGGTTTAAAACAGATAGAATTTGTGAAAAAAAATATGGTGACAGGGAAAAAATCAAATGAATTGCTGTCAGGTGAACAAATTAGAGATGGTAAATTTGAGTATAAATTCTCAAGTAAAGAGCCTGGTGGTGAAAGATCGTGGATAGATATTATTGTAACAGATTACGCAGGAAATAAAGCAACATATTCATATACGGGTGATCCTGAAAAACTGTTAAACAATAAAATTGGATCAGGATGCAACGTTATATTTGATGAAACTACACCTACTATCGACTTGGCAATTGCCTCTGAACCTGATTATATCAAAGAGGATCAGAACTGGTATAAAGCATTTCCGGAGATTAATGTATCTTTAGAAGATGAAAATATTTCTTCAGGAATAAATAAAATTGGCTGGCGAGTAAATAAGCAAGGAATAAATTATATTAAGTGTGAATCAGAAAAAATCATTATTACTCCTGATGAGTATAAGGATCAAATAGCGAAAGACGGAAAAATCGAGATTCAGGCTTATTGTACTGACGTAGCCGGACATAAAAGTGAAATCAAAAAAATAGTATTTTATGTAGATGATATAGCGCCAACAGTTTCAGATACTTTTAAAGTAAAAAATGAAAATGTACAGCTCAGAAAATTCGGTACGTTTTACAATGATTCATTTGAGATTGATGCTGATATTTCAGATAGTAAGAAGCATTCATCTGACTTGAAGAAGGTAATAATGAAGCTAAAAAATGCCAAGGAGGATGTGCAGGAGTTTTTAGTTGAGAAAAATAAAGAAACAGATACAGATTCAGACTCAATTACAGCAACTGCAACATTTGGATTTGAGTGTGATGAAAACGGCAATAAAAGTGAGTGGGCTGTAAGTAATATAATAGCTTTTGATAATGCCGGTAATCAGAGTGAAGAAAAAAATATATATTCGGAAAAAGGTTCTGATGTAGTTGTAATAGAAAAATCCGCTCCTGTTATCAAGGTAGGTAACCTTGATATTGTACATACAAACAGATATGGTTATAAATTCTATGGTCATGTATACAAGGATGAATATGGAAATGATTGGTTTCCTGGAGATGCTGTTATAACATTTAACGTAAGTGATGATGATTCGGGAATATGGACAACAAATATAACAAGAAAAATCTACGAAGGTGTTAGCAATATTACCGACGGTATGAAACCGGATATAACAGAAACTATGATCGGAGAAGATTCAATCGGTGTTAACTATGCCGATCTTGATGAAATCACAAAATCAGAAGAATATATTGTAAGTACAAGGACAGTAACACCAAAAGACGGTGCGTTTGTTTACACAATAGAGGTTTTTGATAATGCAACAAATAAAAATAACAAGATAAACGGAGAAAAGGAACAAATTACCATATACAAGGATGATACAGCACCGGAAATAATCAAATTTATCATTGATGGTGAAGAGGAAGAAGCCAAGACACTTGATATAGGTATGCCTTTCAAGTTTAAATACTTTAAAAACAGTGAAAAAGAATTAACTGTAGTTGCAAAAGATGAAAATGCAAGTGCAGGGATAGACTGGATAAGAGTTTATCTTACAAGTCCTGATGGTTCTGAATATAAAACATTTTTTGGAAATCCTGATAAGTATGAGGAAAATGGTGAAATATATTATAAGTATACAGTAACTATTCCGGAAGGTTTTAAGGGTGATATTTCTGCTGAAGCAAGAGATAAAGTAACAAATATGTCTAAGAACATAAAGTATTCAAATGCATCGTATGTAAGCGAGGATGGCGAAAGACATAAACTTACATCATCAGTAGATATCAAGCTTCCGTCTACAACCTATACTGACAGAAACGGAACAGCACTTTACAATCAGGATATAGATGCCGAACTTGTTGTTTCAGATAAAAATTCAGGCATAAAAGAAGTAGCTATAAAAGCTACCGATTATGGTGATGCTGAAAAGAAAGCTACCGTTGATATTGACGGCAACATAAGCGATAATGATAAGATCTGGAATGAAACTGTAACAGATGAAAGTAACAGAAATCTTGTAAGTGATCTTTCAGGTACCATAAAAATGTCATCAAATGAAAACGGAAATACTATTTCACTTCATATGGCTGACAATTCCGGAAATACATCATCTGTTGAAAAACAGTTCAGTATCGACAAAACTGCTCCGGAAATTTATGTAAGCTTTGGCAATGACAAATCGGATGAAACATACAGTGATATCTATAATGCAGACAGAAGAGCTACTGTAAAAATAAAAGAAAGAAACTTTGATCCTGCAAAGGTAACAATTACACCGGCTTATACAAATACTGAGTGGGTACTTGTAGAAGGCACTGAAAATACTGATAGTGCAGTTTACCAGTCGGTTATCACATTTGTAGAAGACGGAAAGCATTCGTTTACAGTTGATTGTACTGATATGGCAGATAACAAGGCTGCTCAGTATCAGTCACCGGAGTTTATCATAGACAAAACAGCTCCTGATCTTGAAGTGAGCTATGATAATACAAGCTTTGAAAATGAAAATCATTTCAGTGATAAGAGAACAGCTACAATAAAGATAACAGAAACAAACTTTGATCCATCGCGTATAAAGGTAACAGGAACCAGAAATGGCAAAACAGAAGATTTCCCGGCAATAAGTCAGTGGAGTTCAGATGGTGATGTACATACGGCTACACTTTTATTCGACTCTGACGGTTATTATACGATTGAAGTATCAGGCAGAGATAAAGCCGGAAATAACGCTGAAAAGAAATTTTCGGAAAAATTCCACATAGATACCGTAAAACCTGATATACAGATAGGCGGCGTAGAAGATGAGAAGGCTTACAATGGTGAGGTTGCCCCATCAATTACAATAACCGATACAAATCTTGATACTGATTCCATACAGGTTTCAGTAAGCGGTGTAAAGAGAGGCGAGGGTGTAGAGTTTAAAAATACTGTTGAAAAAGAAAACGGTAAAGTAAAATATACATTTGAAAGTATTCCAAAAACAAAGGAAAACGATGATATTTATACTGTTACTGTTACAGCGAAGGACAAGTCAGGAAATGACATAACTTCTGAAAAGAAATTTTCTGTAAACAGATATGGTTCAACTTTTGAACTTGCTGAGGCTACAGCCGCTCTGAACAATAACTATACAACAACTCCGCAGGATGTAGTGATAAGAGAGATAAATGTAAACTCACATAAAAAAGACTTTACACCTATTCTTACACTTGTAAAAGACGGAAGAGGTATGACTCTTGTAGAGGGTGAACACTATGCGCTTGTAGAAAATGATGACCCTAATGACTGGGCAGATTATGAGTATATCATCTATGCAAAGAATTTTGAAGATGATGCGTTGTATGAGCTTTCTATGTACACAGAAGATGAAGCCGGAAACAAAAACAATACAGATACACCTACAGCAGAAAATCCGACACAGAGCAATGCACTCCTGACATTTGGTGTTGATAAGACAAATCCAAATGTAAACTTCTTGAATGCAGAAAGCGACGGTTCATACAGAGAAAACAACATGACATTCAAGGTAATGGTTGAAGACAATATTATGGTAAGAAATGTTGAAGTATACGTAAACAGCGTAAAGCTTGATCCTGAAAACTACACATTTGATGAAGAATCACAAATATGTACATTTAACGTTCCAAGCGCAAAAGAACCGCAGCGAATAGAAGTAATACCATATGATATGGCAGGAAACATTCCTGAAAGCGATGACACAACTCTTGAAAATGTTCTTATCTCTCCAAGCTTTGCGAGAGTACTTGTACATAAGACATGGTTCAAAGTAGCAGTTGCGGCTTTGGGTGTGGCAGCAGCCGGATTTGCAGGATTTATGATAAAGAAAAGAAAAAATAAAAAGTACAGATAATAATTAAAAAAATTACGGAGAATCCATATTTTTCAGTGGGTTCTCTGTTTTTTTATTGTTTTTTGTAAAACTCTTATCATAAAAATTATTGTTCTAAAGTGAGCTCTGTATACATAGTATTTTAATAAAAGAAGTGTGCGGAGAAAGGAATGATAAATTATGAATAGTCAGTCAGTGATAAAATTTTTCCCTGCAGTTATAAGAGAGGTTTTTTCATTGTCAGATAAAAGTTTATGGGAAGATACAGCTGAAATAAGACTTAAAATAAATTTTCCTGTTATTTTGAGAGGAAAAAACGGTGAAAAATATCTGTACAGAAATGGTAAGACGGGAACTGATAAAGAAATGGCAGTCATATGTACTGCAAATGATATGGAATATATCTTCTGTTCTGTATGTGACGATTCGGTACACAGTTATGCAAGGGAGTTAAAGGAAGGTTTTATAACAGTCAGCGGTGGCCACAGGGTAGGTTTGTGCGGTACGGCAGTTATTAATGAAAAAGGAATGAAAACTATAAAGAACATAAGTAGTATAAATTTTAGAATAGCACATGAGATAAAGGGGTGTTCGGATCTTTTTTTCAACCTGTTTTCAAAGGAATTTCCTTGTGGAATACTGATAGCAGGTGCACCGGGAAGCGGAAAGACAACATTTCTGAGAGATTTGTGCAGAAATTTTTCAAAAGAGTATCGTGTTTCTGTTATAGATGAAAGGAGTGAAATAGCGGCGGTAAGTATGTGTGTCCCTCAAAACGATATAGGAGAAAAATGTGATGTTTTTGATGGATATCCAAGAAAAGAAGGAATAAACACAGCACTCAGAGTGATGTCTCCTGAAATCATAGTCTGTGATGAGATAGGCAGCGACGATGATATAAAGGCTATCACAAATTCTGCAAATACGGGAGTAAGTGTAATTGCAACAGTACACGCAGGAAATAAAGAGGAACTTTATATGAGAAAAAATATAATGAAACTTATAGGCCTTGATATTTTCAGACTCGTTGTATTTCTTGAAAACGGGGAAAGGACAGGCATGATACGGGAAGTAGTGCATTGTAAGGATAAGAAATATGGCATTTAAGATTATAGGAATAATGTTTGTAATAATGACAACAACACTTGTTGGGATTGGAATGGCGCGTTCTCTTTCCGAAAGAGAAAACAGACTGAGGCTTATAGTGCTCATGCTTGACAGATTTTCAACTCTTATTGATTTTCAGGGTGTGCACACAGGTCAGCTTCTTATTCAGACAGCCCAAGACAGTCAATTTAAGGAGCTGTGTTTTTTAAAAAAGGCAGTAGTTCTTTATAACAGCGGGGAAAAGTTTGCAAATGCATGGGAAATTGCAATAAAAAATGATACTGTTCTTGGTGAAGAAGAAAAGAGCATTCTTATCTGTGTAGGGAACTCAATAGGCAGAAGTAACACTGATGGCCAGTTGTCGATGTTGTCTGTTCATAGGCAAAGTATAGAAAAATTATATGAAAATATATCACACGAAAATCTTGGCAAAGGAAAACTTTACAGATCACTTGGTGTGCTTGCAGGTGTATTTATATCAGTCATGATTGTCTGAAAGGAATGATAAAAAGTGGATATAGATCTGATTTTTAAAATAGCCGGTACAGGCATAATTGTTGCTGTTTTAAATCTTGTATTAAAAAGAGCGGAGCGTGAAGAGCAGGCAATGCTTACGACTCTGGCAGGTCTTATTGTAGTGCTTATGCTTATTATAGATGAAATAGGAACTCTTTTTGAAACAGTGAAAAGTGTATTTGGAATATGGTAGAGAATATAATGCTTATATCATCACTGTGCATCGTGGCAGCAGTCATGTGTCGGTTGATCGGGAACTATAACAAAGAACAGTCAATAATGCTGGCAGTAATAGCATGTACTGTTATCATGGGTTTTGTTGTTATAAATGTTTCACCTGTACTTAGTTTTATCAGTGATATGTATCTTATGTGTGGTCTTGATCAGAAATACAGTTCCATAATTTTTAAATCTATAGGAATATCGTACATTACAAAATTTGCCTGTGATATATGTAAGGATTGCGGTGAAAATGCACTTTCAACAGCTGTAGAAATTTCAGGGAAGACAGCACTTATGATTCTGTCACTTCCTTTGTTAGAAGATCTTGCTGATTTTATAAAAAAACTTACACCCTGATTTTTTTATATTTTAAATCCAAAGAGGAATAAAAATGAAAGAGATAAATAAAAAAAATTATCTGATGATATTTATTGTAACAGTATTTTTATATCTGATTTGCTTTCCGAAAATTAACGTAAACGCACAGTCAACTCTTGACGAGGAAATAAATAATATAAATACGATACTTGATGATTCGTCAGATGGTGTACTTTCGGAAAATAATATATCAGTTTCTTCTCCGGAAAAAATTATGGAATATTCTCCTCACAAAATTTTAGCTTTACTTACAGATAAAGTTAGTGAAAATATAACTGCACCATTAAGGCTCTTGGTTCTTCTTTTGTCTATTACATTACTTTCATCGGTTACGCAAAATATGTATAATGGAAATAATATGGCAGGAATAGTTTCTGTTCTCGTTAGTATATCAGTATTAAAAGATCCGGTCAGTGAATGTTTTACAAAGGCAGCAAATTCAATAGAAGAGGGCGGAATATTTATGCTGGGATATGTTCCTGTAATGTCAGGCGCAATGGTTGCAACAGGAAATGTTACCAGTGCAGGAAGCTACAATCTGATAGTTCTTACAGTATGTGAAACGGCGATTTTAATTGCTAAAGAATTTTTAGTACCCATGCTTAGTGTTTGTTTTTCTTTGAGTATCGTAGATTCTGTAAATCCGGGAATCAATCTTTCAGGAATGATAACGGGTATTAAAAAATCTGTCACTGTTGTCCTGGGATTTATTATGACAGTATTTGTAGGATTGCTTTCGATACAGAGTATAGCAGGAGGTTCGGTTGATTCTCTTTCGGTCAAAACAGGAAAGTATCTTGTTTCAAATCTGGTTCCGGTAATAGGAGGAGCTATTTCGGATGCGTATGCAACTGTTTACGGAAGTCTTGGAATATTAAAAAACGGAATAGGTACAGCAGGAATAATAATTCTTATAACGGTAATGCTTCCTCCTGTGATAACGCTTTTTTTCTATCGGATTTCGATTTATCTGTCGATGATTGCTGCTGATATTTTTGCCTGTACATATCTGAAAAAGCTTTTTGCAGATATTGAATCAGTACTTGGTGTAGTGATAAGTATAGTGTTGATGTTTATTATGATGCTTATAATCTGTACTGTTATAGTAATGAAAATGGGGGCAGTGCTGTAGTTATGGAAATACTTGAAAAAATGACGTGTGCCGGTTGTTTTATTGGTATAGCTGTCAGTGCTGCTGATATGATAAAACCGGATGACAAATTTTCAGCTCATATAAAAATGATGTTTTCTGTTATGTTTATGATGGCTTTCCTGTCTCCTGTTGTAAAAGGTGATATTTCAGAAACCATAAAAAACAGTATTCATACAAATTCGGACATATCGTACACGTCACTTTCTGAGGCAGCAGAAAATGAAATGAGTCGGTTTATAGAAGATAATATTGAAAATTCATTATCAGAGCTTATGAACACAGCAGAAATATCATTTGATGAAATTTCAGTAAAGATTAATATTAATGATGATAACAGCATAGATATTAGTGAGATATATCTCGACGCTGATGATTTTGATAAAGCACAGAAATTAATAAAAAAAGAAATAGGTAAAGAGGTTCTGATTTATGAAAAATCTGAAACTAAAGATACCGGATAGTATAAAAAATAAATTTTCCGGTATAAAAAACGTGAAACTGCTTGTGGTATTGGGTTTTGCAGGAATGTTTATGATATTGATTTCTGAGTTTATCGGAAGTGACAAAAATAACGATGAAAAAAAATTGCATGATGCTTCATCAGTAGTTTCCGAATATGCTGATGATATGGAAGTAAAGCTCGAAAAGATACTCGGAAAGATAGAGGGAGTCGGAAAAGTCAGCGTTATGATTACAGTGGACGGAACAGAAGAATACATATATGCAAAAGAAGAAAAAGCGAGTATATCTCAAAACAATGATAATAAGAACACAGAGTCGGAGAATAAATATGTATTTGTTCAGAAGGAGGGAAACAAAGAAGCTCTGTTAAAAAAAGTTATAAATCCCGATATATCGGGAGTAGTGGTAGTATGTGAAGGAGGCGGTGTAAGTTCGGTACGAGAAAAAGTCTGCAATGCAGTTTCGGTTTCATTGGGGATACCGACTAACAGAATCTACGTTGACTCTCTTAAATAAATGACAATATAAATTATTTTTTCTGGAGGTAAAATTTTTATGAAAAAACCTGCTCTTATAATTGGAAAAAAACAAATCATAATGGCTTGTCTGACATCTGTTCTTGCTATTGCTGTTTATGTGAATTATGTTATTTCTGACGGCGCTCCTGATAAAGGACTTTCGGCTGAAAATATGTCTCAGAGCGAGGATTATGGAGAAACAAAATTTGTAAATGCAGGTCAGAGTGATCTTGCAAATCTTGAAAACTTTGAAAATGTAAGTGCAAAAGATTATTTTGCTCAGGCGAGAATAGACAAGGCTGCCAGTCGTGATGAAGCGGTTCAGACGCTTCAGAGTATAATGGGAGGAGGTGATATAACGGAAAATGAGGCGGTAGTAAATGCTATGGCAGCTGTAGAACTTTCGCAGATGACAGAACTTGAAAACAAAATGGAATCACTGATAAAAGCACAGGGGTACAATGACTGTCTTGTATATCTGGATGAAGATGATGTAAAGGTTGTAGTACAGTCCGAAGGACTTGATACTGCACAAGCAGCAGCAATAAAGGATATACTTATAAGTGAGTCAACTGTTCCTGCGCAGAATATACGGATCTTTGAAGTCAAATAACGTATAATATAAAATAAAACCGGAGCGGTACATCAGTTACTTCTCTGGTTTTTTTACTTGTCTTTTTATATCGACTATAAATTTATATTGATAGCTTTATAACAAACAAAAAAGTAGTTGTGTAAATAAAAAAATAATGGTATAATATAAGAGATTGAGTTAATATAAAAATTTATACTGACCATGGTTAAATGTACCGATTTATTTTTATTTATTATATTTTATTGATATGGAGGTATGGCTTATGTCTAAAGAAGATGCAGGTTTTCTCAGAATTTCCGAGGATGTTATCACAACAATAACATCTGCGGCTATAAGCGAGATTAAAGGGGTTGAGGGATTAAATTCCCGTGGTGGTCTGATTTCCGGGTTGTTTTCTTCAAAAAAACCTATAAGTGTAAAAGTTGCAGGTGACGTTGTTCATATAAATGCAGATATAATTTTGAAACATGGTTATAACGCAGTTTCCGTTTGCGAAAAGATACAAGAGGCTGTAAAGTCTGATGTACAGGCTATGACGGGTATAGCTGTTTCAAGAGTAAATCTGATGGTTTCAGGCGTAAGTTTTGAAAGAAAATAAGTATTCTTTAAAATAAAAGGAGTTTTTTTAATGACAAGAAGAGATATAAGAGACAGTGCATTCAAGATCGTATACGAATCATTGCTGAGAAACGATCCGGTGGAGGAATTGTTTGAAATGGCGGAAGAAATAGAAGAAATTCCGCTCAATGACGATGTAAGGGATTTGGTCAACGGTGTTCTCGAAAAATCTTCCGAACTTGATGAAATGATATCAAAATACAGCAAAAAAAGAGCGTTTTCACGTATAGCAAAGATAAATATTGCTGTACTCAGAATAGCATTTTATGAGATATTGTACAATGACAAGATACCTACAAATGCTGCAGTCCACGAGGCAGTTCTGCTCGCTCAGAACTATTCATACAAAGAGGACGTTTCTTTTGTAAATGGTATTCTTGGAGTTTACACTCGTAGTTTAGAGGGCAATGAAAGCTGATGTCGCTTTATCTTGGAATTGATACAAGCAACTATACAACATCGGTTGCACTTTATGACAGTATATCTGGAGAGATGTTTCAGAAAAAGCGGCTTTTACCGGTCAGAGAAGGACAGCTTGGTTTAAGGCAGAGTGATGCTGTTTTTCATCACACAAAACAACTTCCTGAACTTGTGGAGGCTTTATGTTCAGAATATACCGGTAGTCTTTCAGCGATTGGTGTGTCTGTAAAGCCTCGTCTGGTTGAGGGATCATATATGCCATGTTTTCTCTGCGGTGAAGGTCTTGCAAGAGCTCTGTCAGCTTTTACAGGTGCGCAAATGTATACAACTTCACATCAGGCAGGACATATATTTGCAGCACTGTATTCAGCGCATAAGGAAGAATATATCCGTTCACCGTTTATTGCTTTTCATGTGAGCGGCGGAACGACAGACTGTCTTCTGTGTTCTCCTGATAAGGAAAATATTATAAATATAACCGAGGTAGCCACATCACTTGACCTTAAAGCCGGTCAGGCAGTTGACAGAGTAGGACTTATGCTCGGTTTAAAGTTTCCGTGTGGCAGACAACTTGAGGAACTTGCACTTAAAAGCAGCAGAACTTATAAAATAAAGCCTGTTCTCAAAGGAATGGATTGTTCACTTTCAGGTGTTGAAAACAAGTGTATGAAGATGAAAAATGATGGCGAGAGTATTGAAGATATTGCCCTTTTTTGTCTTATGTATATTTATGAAACCATAAAGGCTATGTTGTTGTCTGCAATCGCTGAATACGGAGATATTCCGGTGGTATTTGCCGGTGGTGTTATGTCAAACAGTATCATACGTGAAAAGATATTATCATGTCATGACGCTGTTTTTGCGCATCCTCAGTATTCGTGCGACAACGCTTCCGGACTTGCGTTGTACGCTAAAGTAAAAAAGGAAATGGTGATGTTTTGAATATACTTACAGTAACTCAGCTAAACAGGTATATTTCCTTTAAACTTAAGGAAGATACAAAGCTTCACAATATTTTTCTCAGAGGAGAAATTTCAAATTTTAAAAATGCAGGTCATTTTTATTTTACAATAAAGGACAGCGAGAGCCTTGTAAAAGCAGTTATGTTCAAAAGTTATGCGTCAAATCTGGGATTTGTACCGGAAAACGGGATGAATGTTATTGCAGTAGGCTCTGTTTCGGTTTTTGAGAGAGACGGTGTATATCAGCTTTATGTAACTGATATGCAGCCTGATGGTGTTGGCATGCATCATATAATGTTTGAAAAACTCAAGGCAGAGCTTTTGAAAGAAGGAATTTTTGATGAGGCAGATAAGTTGCCGCTTCCTGAGTTTCCTCGGAAAATAGGTATCGTAACATCTGAAAAAGGAGCCGCTCTGAGAGATATTATAAATATCATAGAGCGGAGATATCCTATATGCAGTCTTAATATATATGATTCGCTTGTACAGGGTGTCAGTGCACCTGCTTGTCTTTGTGAAGGTTTGAAAAAAGCGGAATCGGACGGTTGTGATGTGATCATTCTCGGTCGTGGCGGTGGAGCATATGAAGATTTGCAGGCTTTCAATGACAGACAGCTTGCATATTGTATACATGATATTAGAGTGCCGGTTGTAAGTGCTGTAGGACATGAAACTGATTTTACTATAGCAGACTTCGTGGCGGATATGCGTGCTCCTACACCTTCGGCAGCTGCAGAACTTGTTGTGCCCTCGTCAGATATGCTGTTAAAGAGAATATCGCTTCTTGAAGGCAGACTCAGAAGTTTACTTGAACTGTCACTCGGACGTAAAGAAGAACACATCACAGGTCTTATGTCAAGAATGTATCTTGTTTCGCCACAGGCAAGACTTGATGCGAGTACTTCCATGCATATAAAACTTAATAACAGAATGGAAAATGCATTCAGTCGTTTTGTTGAAAAATCGGAAAAAGCATTGGTAAGTACGGTTTCAAAACTTGAAGCATTAAATCCGTTAAGTGTTCTTACACGAGGATATTCTATGGTATATAGTGATGATAAGATAATCACTTCTGTAGATAATATTTCAGCAGGTGATATTGTAAAAATAAAATTTTCAGATGGAACAGCGCAGGCACAGATTTCAGAAACGGAGAAGATATAGATTATGTCTTTTGAAGATAAAATGAAAAAACTTGAAGAAATAGTTACTTCGCTTGAGAGCGGAAATCTTACTCTTGACAAGGCAGTGGAAATGTACAGTGAAGGAATGAAACTTTCGCTTGACTGTAAAACTGAACTTGAAAATGCAAAATTAAAAATAACATCTGTTAAGTCAGGAGGAAATGACGTTGACTGATATAATGAACAGTAAACTTTCAGAGTATATTGATATTATAGAGAATAATTTAAAACATTATACAGAAGATAAAATTAAGAGCACTCCGCAGAAAATTCTTGGTGAGGCTATGATGTATTCACTGTCTGCCGGAGGAAAGAGGATTCGTCCTGTACTTGTAATGGAATTTTGCAGAGTATGCGGCGGAGATATTGAAAAAGCAGTAGCTGCTGCCTGCGGACTTGAAATGATTCATACTTTTTCTCTTATTCATGATGATCTTCCTGCAATGGATGATGATGATTTCCGTAGAGGAAGACCATCGTGTCATAAGGCATATCCGGAATCAATTGCTATACTTGCAGGCGATGCACTTGCTATTCTGCCTTTTCAGATTATAGCTGAAGATGCGGCAAATGATGCAGAAACCAAATTAAAACTTATCTGTGATCTTTCAAGATCTTCAGGTATGTACGGTATGACAGGTGGTCAGGTTATCGACATAGAAAATGAAACCAGAGAAACTGTCAGTGAAGATAATCTTCGCTATATGTATTCACTGAAGACAGGCGAACTTATAAAGACAGCATGTCGAATGGGATGTATAGCGGCAGGAGCTGATGAAAAGACGATCAGTCGTGCTCAGCAGTACGCAGAAAAACTCGGTCTTGCATTTCAGATAATAGACGATATACTTGATGTTACTTCTACTACAGAAGAACTCGGAAAGCCTGTAGGAAGTGACAGTCAGCAGAATAAAACAACATTTGTTACTCTTATGGGTGTTGAAAAGGCAAGACAAGAGGCAGACAGAATAACTTCTGAAGCTCTTGAAATTCTTGATGATTTTGACGATAATGAATTTCTTAAAGAGCTTACGAGAGAGCTGCTTTGCAGAAAAAAATAAATATATTCAAAAAGGATATTTTAAAATGTATAATTCAGTAATAGTTAGCGGTGTACTTGCCTGGCTTGTGGCACAGATTATAAAAACCATATTGTATGCCGTAAAAAGTGATAAGGTAGTATATGAGCGTCTTGTAGGCGCCGGAGGAATGCCAAGTTCACATACATCAATGGTTATAGCATCGCTGATAGCTGTCGGAAAGGCACAGGGAACAACTTCGACGTTGTTTGGAGTGATGTTTATATTTGCGTGCATAGTTATTTATGATGCTATGGGAGTAAGACATGCTGCCGGTCAGCATGCAAAGGCGATCAATAAATTAAACGATATTATATTAAAAAATGAAACTTCACAAACAGACAACAAGAAAGGAAGTATTCCGAAAAAATTCAAGGAACTTCTCGGACATACGCCACTGGAAGTTGTCGGCGGTGCTATAGTCGGAATAATAGTCGGAATACTGATTCCTGTAAAAGGATAGATTAAAATGAATGTTGAAAAAGAAAAGAAACAGGATGCTTTTTTATTAAGGGAGCTTTCACTTCCGGAAGATCTGAAAAAACTTGATACTGAGCAGTGCAAAGAACTTTGCAGGGAGATAAGAGCTGTTCTTATAAAAACCGTTTCGCGAACCGGCGGACACCTTGCTTCAAATCTTGGTGTTGTTGAGCTTACACTTGCGATCCACAGGGTTTTTTCTTCACCGGAAGACAAAATAGTGTGGGATGTGGGACACCAGTCCTATACTCATAAGATTCTTACAGGAAGACTTGATAAGTTTGGTACGTTAAGGCAGGAAAACGGTATATCGGGATTTCCTAAACCTATGGAATCCGAACATGATTCTTTTGTAAGCGGTCATAGCAGTACTTCTGTGTCGGTTGCCTGCGGAATAGCAGAGGCCATGAAACTTCAGAATAAGAAAAATTATGCCGTTGCCGTTATAGGTGACGGAGCATTTACAGGTGGAATGGCATACGAGGGACTGAATAATGCCGGAAAAATAAATTCAAATCTTATAGTCATACTAAATCACAATGATATGTCTATATCCAAAAATGTCGGTGCTCTGGCAAAACATCTTTCAAATCTCAGAAGTACTCAGAAATATGTAAATACAAAGGTAGCCGTAGAACAGATGCTTAAAAAGACACCTGTTGTCGGTGCGCCTATAACTAAAGCAATAAGTGCTTCAAAAACTGCTATAAAAGGTATGGTGTTAAAAGGTCATACCATGTTTGAGGATCTGGGATTTATATATCTCGGACCTGTAAACGGTCATGATATAGAGGAGCTTGATGAAGTACTCACACTGGCAAAAACTTTAGGGAAACCTGTTCTTGTACATGTAAACACAACAAAGGGCAAGGGGTATCTTCCGGCTGAAAAAAATCCGGGTGAATATCATGGTATATCAAGATTTGATGTTGTTACAGGAAACTCTGAGGTTATAACTTCGGATTCGTTTTCATCTGTGTTTGGTCATGAACTCGTGGATCTCGGTGTTTACAATGAAAGAATATGTGCGGTTACAGCAGCAATGAAATATGGAACTGGTCTGCAGTTTTTTGCTGAAAAATTTCGTGACAGATTTTTTGATGTGGGGATAGCCGAGCAGCACGCCGTTACATATTCGGCAGGTCTTGCGAGTATGGGATTTGTTCCGGTGTTTGCGGTGTATTCATCATTTTTACAGAGGTCTTATGATCAGCTTGTGCATGATGCAGCGCTTTCTGGGGTTCATATGGTCATAGGTATAGATCGTGCCGGGTTTGTAGGCGAGGATGGAGAAACTCATCAGGGGTTGTTTGATGTGCCGATGCTTTCGACAATTCCGGGAGTAACGATTTTTTCTCCGTCATGTTATGATGAGTTGCGTACATCACTGAGGAAAGCTATAAATGAAAGCGAAGGTCTCGTATGTGTACGTTATCCAAGAGGAAACGAAAACGCTGAAGCAAAGGATTTTTCAGCAGATGGAGAATATTTAGAAGAGAAAAATCCGGGAAGTGAAACGCTGATAATAAGTTATGGTCGTATTTCGTCAGAACTTCCGTCAGTCTGTAAGACTCTCCTGAAAGAATATGATATTTCCTGTGACTGCATGAAACTTGTGAAAATATTTCCTTTGATTGACGAATGTATTGAAAAAGCTTCTTTGTATAAAAATATTTTTTTCTTTGAAGAAGGTATGAAGAGCGGAGGTATAGCGGAACATTTTATGATGAAACTGTACAGTCGCGGTTACAGGGGAAATTATCATATAACAGCACCCGAAGGTTTTATAAAACAGGCATCTGTAAAGAGTCAGATGAAAAAGTATGGACTTGATCATGACAGTATGATAAATATTGTAAAAAATAACCTGTGAGGAGATGAAGAAGATGTCTGATATTAGAGCAGATCTTGCTTTGTATCAGCGAGGTCTTTGTAAAAGCCGTGAAAGAGCTCGTCAGCTTATTAAAAACGGAAATGTGCAGATAAACGGAAAAGTCTGTACAAAACCGTCTGTAAGTGTAAGTGAAGATGATAAGCTGGTTGTAAGCGGTGATATTCATAAGTATGTCGGACGTGGTGGACTAAAACTTGAAAAAGCACTGGAAGTATTTCCGATTTGCCTTGATGGTGTGGTTTGTCTGGATATAGGAGCATCTACCGGAGGATTTACCGACTGTATGCTTAAAAATGGTGCATCGTTTGTATATGCACTGGATGTCGGACACAGTCAGCTTGATGATTCACTTATTTCAGACAGCAGAGTTCTGAATATGGAAAAGACCAATATCAGAAATTCGGTAAAATCTGATTTTGATAAGGATATCGGATTTATAGCCACAGATGTATCTTTTATATCACTTAAAATGGTTATTCCCGTAATAAAAAAATTGCTTGTGGAGAATGGAAGTGCAGTAGTACTTATAAAACCGCAATTTGAAGCAGGAAAAGAGAATATAGGAAAATCCGGTATTGTAAGAGATAAGAAAGTTCATAAACACATATTGAATGAAATGATAATGTTTTCATCAGATCTTGGTTTTGAAGTGTGCGGACTTTGTGTTTCTCCTATAAAAGGCGGCGACGGAAATACAGAGTACCTCATGCATCTTAAAAATTCATCTTGTGTACAAGCTGTTGTGCATGATACAGAACTTCTGGTAAATGAAGCTTTTGAGAAAGGATAAGAAATGAAAGTTGTTGTTTTCCCGAATTTAATGAAAAAAGATGCATATCGGTGTACACTTGGAGTTTGTAGTATCTTATCGGGGCTTGGGGCGCAAATTGGTATGGATCTCAGATACAGAGAAAATTTTTACAGTATGGATTTTATAAAATTTGCCCCTTTTCATGAGCTTGCCAGAAGTGCGGATATTGCTATAGCGATAGGCGGAGACGGAACTATTTTAAAATGTGCCGCAAAGCTTTCGGACAGCAAAGCTGAGCTTCTTGGAATAAATACAGGGCATCTTGGATTTATGGCATCAGTAGAAAAAGATAATCTTGGACTTTTAAAAAGTCTTTTTACGGGTGATTATAAAATTTCTGAAAGAATGCTTCTCAAGGCTGATTTTGAGATTGACGGAAAGGTTGAATCTTTTCACGCTCTAAATGATATTGTTGTTACAGGTATGTATGCAAAGATAATTGATTTTGATATATACATAAATGAAAATCTTTCAGGAAACTATCGTGCAGACGGTGTTGTATTTGCAACGCCTACAGGTTCTACAGCATACTCTCTTTCAGCAGGCGGTCCCATAATAGAACCTGAGCTTCAGTGTATAGAAATGAATCTTATATGTCCTCACTCTCTCTTTACACGTCCGATGATATACACAGCCGATAAAGTGATAAAGTTTGTTCACAATTCTGATGAGGATACAAATATCTGCTTTTCAGTGGACGGAAATAAGCCGATGAGGATAGAGAGCGGAAAAAAATTGATAATAACAAAGTCTGAACGTAAAGTCAGATTGATAGATATGACGGGTGTGACTTTCCATGACGCACTCAATCATAAACTCATGCGTTCCCTGAAATGAAACAGACGGTGGTGTTCTGATGAAAAATAAAAGACAGAAAAAAATACTTGAGATAATATCCGAAAAAAATATAGAAACACAGGAGGCACTGCTTGACGAACTTATAAAAGCAGGTTTTAATGTTGCCCAGCCAACTGTTTCGAGGGATATTCAGGAGCTTCGCATAGTAAAAGCGAATGAAAACGGAAGATACAAATATGTGCGTTCTGACAGCCAGGATGCACGTTTTTCAAATCTTCTCATACAGACGATAATAAGTGTTGATTATGCAATAAATATGGTTGTTATAAAGTGTCATACAGGTATGGCTCAGGCAGCGTGTGCTATGATTGATTCGATGAAGTATAATCAGATCTTAGGGACTATAGCCGGAGACGATACGATATTTATTCTTCTGAGAAATGAAGAAAATGCACGTAAACTTGCTTTGTCACTAAAGAAAATCATAAACAACTGATGACAATAAGAGGGAGAAAGAAAAATGCTCAAGGAAATATATATAGAAAATCTAGCAGTTATAAAAAATGCGGTGATACCACTTGAAGAAAATTTTAATGTATTTACCGGAGAAACAGGTGCCGGAAAATCAATTCTCATAAACGGTATAAACGCAGTTTTAGGACAGCGTGTAACCAAAGATATAGTACGAACAGGAAGTGATAAAGCGGTAATCACAGCTTTATTCACAGGATTGTCGGAAAGTGTTGAAAAAAAGCTCGATGAGCTTGGAATACGATATTCTGATGATGAAATAACCATAACACGTGAAATAAGCGCAGATGGCGGAAGTGTTGCAAGAATAAATAACCGTACATCAACAGTGTCAGTCCTGAGAGAACTAGGTGAACTGCTGATAAATATTCATGGACAGCACGACAATCAGATATTGCTTTCACCTGATAAACATACGTCTATACTTGATAGTTTTGGCGGTGACAGTTCTTTTCTTCTTGAATATAAAGAATCTTTTAAAAATCTTCAGAGTGCCGCAAGAAAGCTTTCTGAACTGAAGGCAAGCTGTGCAAAAGCTGCACAGCGAAGAATATATCTTGAAACTATTGTCGAGGAGATAAAGCCTCTTGAACTTGAAAAAGATGAGGATATCGAACTTGAAGAAGAGTACAATATGCTCCGAAACAGTACAGATATTATAAAAGCACTGGTGTCATCAGAGTTCTGTATAGACAGTGACGGTGACTGTGTAGTCGATATGCTTAATACAGTAGAGAGCCATCTTGAATCAATATCTGATGTCTATCCTACTGTAAATAATATTCTTGAGAGATTATCGTCTATAAAGATCGAGCTTTCCGATATATGTTCCGAACTTTCCCACTGTGCCGGAACTCTTGAAATAGATGATGAAACATTTGATTTTGTATCCAGAAGATATGAACTTATAAATAGTCTTAAAAAGAAATATTCTATGGAGTTAAATGATATAATAACTCTGTGTGAAGAATCGGACCAAGAGCTGTATACACTTGAAAACAGTACGCAGATGCTTGCTGAACTTGAAAATGAAAAGGAACGTTTTCTGCTTGAAACCACTGAAAAGGCGAAGAAACTTTATTCATATCGTGAAGAAACGGCAAACAGATTTATACAGCGTGTAACAGAGGAACTTACTTTTCTTGATATGCCAAATGTTGTTCTTGAAGTGAAACATGAAAAAGGAAAGTTATCATCAAACGGAATGGATTCTGTAGAGTTTCTGATATCAGCAAATAAAGGTGAAACACCGAAGTCCATATCAAAAATTGCTTCAGGTGGTGAACTTTCGAGAATAATGCTTGCACTTAAAACTGTTATAGCTGATAAGGACGACATTCCGACGCTTATTTTTGATGAAATAGATACAGGCGTAAGTGGAAGAGCTGCTCAGAAAATAGGAATAAAGCTACAGGAAATAAGTGAACATCGTCAGGTGCTTTGTGTTACACATCTTCCGCAGATGGCTGTTATGGCAGACAATCATCTGCTTATAAAAAAAGAAACTGTGGACGGGCGTACAGTTACGGATGTAATAAGACTTGATGACGAGGGCAGAGCAGGCGAAGTTGCACGTATAATGAGCGGAGAAAATCCGAGCGAACTGATGATGCAAAACGCCAGAGAGCAACTTATGCTTAATAAAAGAAAATAGAATATAAAAAAAGAAACACACAGAAAAACTGTGTGTTTTTTAAATAACAGAAAAGAAAAGAATGATGAAAAAAGAGTTTGGAGTATTTAAACACAAAAACAACTATATCATTTTTGCGTAAAAATCACGTTCGTTAATCCTGCTCTAACTTGTTTTAATTATAACATGAAAAGCAAGATTTGTCAATGCTTTTGATTATATTTGTTAGTTTACACAGATATTAAATGTTTCAAATGTGCATATTTCCATAAAAATATTGGCGTGAATTGAAATGCTTTTGTTTAATAAACTAATTGAAATACAGTTGCATAGTTGATATAATAAAGATGTATGTGTATTTTCATACACTAAAATTTTTTAAAAAATATCGGGAGGACACATGATAAACGTTTCAAATGTGAGTTTGCAATTTGGCGGAACTACGCTTTTTAAAAATGTAGACTTAAAATTTACAAATGGCAACTGTTATGGTATTATAGGGGCTAACGGTGCAGGTAAATCAACATTTCTCAGAATACTCAGCGGTGAGCTGGAGCCGACAACCGGAGAAGTTGCAATAAAAAAAGATGCAAGAATGTCAGTTCTCAAACAGGATCACTTTGCTTATGATGAATACACAGTTCTTGATACTATAATAATGGGAAATGATAAGCTGTATAGTATTATGCAGGAAAAAGATGCTATATATGCCAAAGAAGACTTCACAGAAGAAGACGGAATACGTGCATCCGAACTTGAAGCAGAGTTTGCAGAACTTGATGGCTGGGAGGCAGAGTCAAATGCTTCAAAGCTCATTCAGGGTCTTGGTATGACAGAAGATCTTCTTTATATGCAGATGTCTGCACTTTCCGGTAAGGAAAAAGTAAAGATACTTCTTGCACAGGCACTTTTCGGAAACCCTGATATTATTCTTCTTGACGAACCTACAAACCACCTTGACATAGATGCAATAAGATGGCTCGAAGATTTTCTTGCAGAATATTTCGGAACGGTTCTTGTTGTATCTCATGACAGACATTTCCTGAATAATGTATGTACTCATATAGTTGATATAGACTATACTAAAATAAAACTTTATGTCGGAAACTACGAGTTCTGGTACGAATCAAGCCAGCTTATCCAGCGAATGATGAAGCAGCAGAACAAGAAGGCAGAAGAAAAGATAAAAGAACTCAAGTCGTTTATTGAACGTTTCTCAGCAAACAAATCAAAATCAAGTCAGGCTACCTCCAGAAGAAAACTTCTTGAGAAAATTACAGTTGAAGAAATGCCTGCATCAAGCAGAAAATATCCTTATATAGGCTTCACACCTGACAGGGAACTGGGTAAAGAAGTACTTTCTGTAAATGACATATGTAAGACTGTTGATGGCGAAACAATTCTTAAAAATATCCGTTTCACACTTGGAAGAGAGGATAAGGTTGCTTTTATAAGTGAAAATGAACAGGCTCTCACGATGCTTTTCAAAATACTTATGGAAGAAGAAACTCCGGACAGTGGTGACTTCAAGTGGGGTGTATCCACATCATGTTCATATTTCCCTGTGGATAACTCAAAATATTTTAATGACTGTACTCTTTCTATCGTTGACTGGATAAGACAGTATTCTGTAAATGACGAAACAGAAACATATCTCAGAGGTTTCCTTGGAAGAATGCTCTTTTCAGGTGATGATGTGTACAAGCCCGTAAACGTACTTTCAGGTGGCGAAAAGGTAAGATGTATGTTTTCAAGAATGATGCTTTTTGGTTCAAATGTTCTTCTTCTTGATCAGCCTACAAACCATCTTGATCTTGAAAGTATAACAGCTGTAAATAACGGTCTTGAAAGCTTTAAGGGTGTAGTGCTCTTTACATCTCATGACCACGAAATTCTTCAGACGGTAGCCAATAGGATCATCGAAATAACTCCTGATGGAATAATCGACAGAATGGGCACTTATGAAGAATATCTTGACTACAAGAGAGAAAAAACAAATAAATAATATTGTCGTTACAAAACGAATATTGGCTATATTCAACAAATATTGTATTGACATTTCTCGTGTTATCTGATATAATTAAGAGCGGATAGTGGGAAATAACGAGAAATGGCGGTGTAAAAAATGTTTAGACACAAAGTCGCAGGATTGCTTATAAGTTCAATGATGCCGGTATTTTTATCGGGCACTGTTGGAGAATGGATGGGGAATTTTAAAATTGACCGTTCTGTTTCCTTGAACACAGTTCTTGTGAAATATGAAAAGGGTGTCACTGAGGATAAAGAACCTTTGCTTAGTGTAGCAAGCAGTCCTCATGTAAGACTTGAAGAAATTTTTGAGAAAAAGCCTCTTCCTGTAGTTACTGAAGCTCCGATAGTAACAGAAGCTGTTAATACGACAGTTTCACAAACAACTGTTGCTACTCCGGCGCCAGCGGTTACACAGGCACCGGTTGTGACGGAACCACCGGTTGTTACTACAGTAGTAGAAGATGTTACAATAGCTGTTACAGAACCTATTGTTTATCAGGAACCTGAAATTCAGCATGCAGTTATCCAGGATGCTGTAGCAAGTCCTCAGCCTGTTGTTGAAGAAATTGATGACAGTGATGTTACACGTACAGGAATAGATGTATCACGTTGGCAGGGAACAATTGACTGGCAGCGTATAAAAAATGCCGGTATTCAGTTTGCTATAATCAAAGCAGGCGAAGGAACTGAGGTAGAATCAAAGTTCTATGAAAATATAAACGGAGCCAAAGCTGTTGGCATAGATTGCGGAGTGTACTGGTTCTCAAATGCCAAGAGTATAGAGGAAGCCGAAAGCGAAGCACAGGCTTGCCTGGATGCTATTTCCGGTTATCAGCTGGAGTATCCTGTAGTTTGTGATTTTGAATACAGATCCTTGAAAAACAATCCTTTGGCAAATGATAAAAAAGCTCTCACAGATACGATTCTGGCTTTTTTGAATAAGACACAGAGCAATGGATATTATTCAATGTTCTATACAAATGTGGATTTTTCAAGTACATATCTTGAGTTTGACAGAATAACAGTTGATTTTGACATATGGTGTGCCGGTTACTCTATACCGGAACCTAATATGCCATGTGGAATATGGCAGCATTCACAGACCGGTGTGGTTGACGGTACAGACATAATGGGACTAAATGGTTCTCAGAACTATGTTGATCTGGATATCTCATATAAAAATTATCCTGCAAAAATGAAAAAGTACCATGTAAATGGTTATTAGAAAATAAAAATATCGGATGTTTCATAACGAAGCATCCGATATTTTTTTGAGGAAAATTTATTTATTTACTATTTTTGTTGTCTTTATCGTTGTTGTCAGGGGTATGATTTTGATAATCTGTCCCCGATATTATTGTTTGCATATCAGGAGTTAAGACTGTATTTTCTGAATAGCCTGTATATGAAACGCCTAAAGCAAAAGCTGTTGCCGCCATCATGGCATTTTTCATCGAAAATTTTCTTTTATTATTTCTCCTGTTAATCATAAAAATATCTCCTTGAAGTTTTTTCTGTTTTATTATCTCGAATAAATAATCAATAATGTTCCGTTGTCTACCGATATCGTACTATCTTTTCCGATAAATTCATTGCTCACACCTATAGGATAACTATTGCTCATAGTATAGTCACTGAGTGAATATTTCATTCCTGTTTCTGTAACACCATAACTTTCATTGTCAAGAGAAAATACAGAAACATATCCTTTTTTATTTTTGTTAAAATTTAAACTTTTGTTGCAGATAACCGTTATGATTTCATTTTCGGTGTACAGGAAGCCTTGCATATTTTTTTTTGCAAGCATCGTCAGACTTTGAATATTTGCTATAGTGTGATCTGTACGGCCGCCTGTACCACCGTAGATATGAAATGTAGTGTATCCTTTCTCTATTCCTTTATTTATCGCATAAAGCGTATCTGTTTCATCTTTTACCGGATTGAGTCTTATTATCTGAGAACCGGTAATCTCTGTTTCAGTGTCGAGTGAATCAAAATCACCAAGTATAATATCTGTGCGGATGTTATTTTCCCTTAAAAATTTGTATCCACCGTCAGCTGCTATTACAAGGTCGTTTTCTGAAGGAGAGAAGATATCACTTTTAAAATTTTCTCCTGCTCCTACAATGTAACATATCTCTGACATAGTTTTTTATCCTTTTATTTTTATTCTGTTGCAGATAATCCAACATCTATCAGTGATGAAGCATCGGACATAACTTTCGGAAGTTCACCGTTCCATTTGGATATCTGTTCGTATCTGATAATAAGTTCTGTGATAGAGTTGTTGAGAAGACTATTAGCTTCAGCACGTGCATTGGCTTCTGTAAGTGTAGCTTCCGCTGTAGCCTGTGCTGCTATTTTCTTCTTCTGTGCCTCTGCTTCGGCAATAACTATAGCCTGTTCCTGTTCAGTCTTTGTTTTTATAAGATTCTGTTCAGCAACCTGTTTTGCTTCAATTGCATTGTTGAACTCTGTAGAGAAGTCAAAGTTCACGATATTGAATTTTTCAATAAGTATACCATACTCAGAAACCTTGCTTTCGAGTGTAGATTTAATTTCTTCACCTACTATTGCACGTTCTGTGATAAGCTCTTCGGCAGTATAGCGTGCTGTTACGGATTTCATACTCTCCTGTACTGCAGGCATAAGAATGATACTCTGATAGTCAGTACCGATTTTCTGAAATATACTAGCGCTTGCATCATTTGAGATTTTGTAGTTTACAGCAATAGAACTGCTTACTGACTGAAGGTCCTTTGATACTGCTGTAGCGGATGTCTCATAAACCTGAATTTTATTTGACATAATTTCTACTGTCTGAACTACTGGAAGTTTAAGATGAAAGCCTTCCTGATATACATTGTTTGAAACTTTTCCAAGTGTCATGACAACACCGGTGTGTCCTGCCGGAACTATAGTAATTGATGAAGCTACTGTTATAAATGCAACTACTGCTGCAATTGTTCCGATAATCATTTTTTTTGATTCTTTTGATGAAGGTCTTGTGTTAACATATTTTGGAATGTTATTGCCGTTAATATTGTTTGTCATAAGTATTCTCCTTGTTATGTAGCCGTTATGGCAGTTGTTATAGTTGTTTCCTATCCTAAGTTTACTTTATTATACCCGTTCCTTTGTTTTTTGATTCACGCTTAATATTCGTTATACTCGTTTTGTTATTTTTTCTTTTGTTCTTTGTTATACTTTCTTTTTGTTCTTTTTTTATTTATATTTTTGTTTTTTGTTTTTGTTATATTTCTTTTTATATTTTATATTTGTTTATGTCCAATCTTTCGTATTCTTGTTCCATTTGATTTTTAATCATTGATGATTGATAAGCCAGTGTCATGATAAAGAGTGTATTTTCTAATATCTGTTCTTGTTCTTTGACATAGCTGTCGTTTTTCTTTATTATTTCTTTGATTGTAGCTCTGATGCCATCAGATTCGAAGATTCTTTTTTCATCAAGTTCACAGATAATTGAGCAGAATATATTGTAAAGATCTATATCTGGAATGATGTCATCACTTGTATCTTCGACTTTACCGTTTATATAGTTCATAAGAATAGCAATGTTTTCCAACTGCATTGTTCCTCTTAACATATTTATAAGCAATATTCTTATGAGCTGTACTTCATAATATTTTTTCCCCGGAATATTTACTACCCAGCCTCTTTTTATCCAATTCTGAATTGTCGATCCGCCCAACCCGGTAAGCTTTGAAAGCTGTGAAAGTGTAAGACCACCGGTTGCCGTCAGAATAGGAGAGATAAGGGAAAATGCCTCTGTTTTTACTTTTTCTGAGTACGCCATAGTCGTACCTGGAATGGTTTTAATCATTTCTTAGGACTCCTTAACATGAACTTCTGAACTTTGTTATAAATCATTTTAACTTTACAACAGTTCCTATAACCTATTTTTAAAATCACACAAACCTCTTATGTGATGATTTAATTATATCACAGGTTCATATGAACCGCAACATAGAATTAAGGAGAAATTAACGGAAATTTAGCAATTTTTAAAGAATATCTCTCTGATACTCGATTTTTCTCTTTATTTCGGCGTATTTCTTATAAGTGATTTTTGCAAACTTTGATCTTTAAAAATTTTTCTAAAAAAATCGTCCGCATCATTTTATGATACGGACGAATCATTTTTATTTTAGTTTTGTTTTTCAGCTGTAGTTTTTCTTCTTGAACGAGTAAGAGTTCTTGTTTCAACTTCGCAATCATCTGAAACAGTGTAAGTCTGTTCACTCCATTCGCTCCATTCACTCCAGTCAGATATTATTTCTTTTTCAAAATAATACATAGTTTCTTCAAGAGTACGTCTTCTGTAGATAAACCACTGCGTTTCTGCAGTTCCTGATTTCATAGCATATGCTTTTCCATTTATCACATGAGAACTGAAGAAGATATTGCTTGTTATAGGATCACCGGCAGGAGATTTTGTCATACTGTCATGAGCAAGTCGCCAGTTTTTAACGTCTGGTTTTATATTCTGATCGAGAATTACTTCCTCGTATATCCATTTTACATTGCTCAGATTACTGTTGAAGAAGTTTGCGACATCCGGTGTAGAGAAAGATATAGCTGTCATATTCGCAGGATTAAACCAACCTGAATATTTAAAACCTATTGACTTCGACATCACTTCTACTGTATCACTGACAGGAATATTTTCAGGCGTATGATACTGATCAACTTCCCATTCAGAATATCTGTGGATAGTATCTACAAGTGTATAATCCGGATATTCAGAAGTATCAGTTGTCTGACGTTTGTCTATTGTGCGTGTTCTGCTACGTTTTCTTGATTGTGTCATTGTTTCGGTTATGTAGTTGTTATTGGACTTTTGTTGAGCATTTTCGCTCCATTCGCTCCATGTACCTGCACTTACAGTAAGAGTTATATGTGTTCCTACTACAACTTCACTGTCAGGTTCAACGCTCTGTTCTATAATGGTATCATACTCATGCTCGTCTGTAACATATATAATTTCAACATCCATACCTTTGAATTTAAGAGTGTTTTCAGCTATAGATTTGTCCTGGCCTACATAGTCAATGATCTTTTCTTTTTCAGGTTCAGGTTCAGGAGCAGGTGCAAGCTCTTCAAGATTTTCGGACGAAGGAGGGAGTATATCTTCCAAATTTTCGATACCCGGTTTACTGTCATTATTGTCGATAAACTTGAGGTCATCTTCATTGACAGGGGAAACAGCAGGTTTTGAAAAAGCAAACGCTGAAAAATCATTTTCAGGACTATTGTCTTTAACTGATTTTTCTACGATTTCCTTATTGCTGCCTGTGTATTCCATATATGTGATTCCGTTTCCGGAAGTCTCTTTGACAGGTTCTTCTTTAGGGATAGTATATGCAGCTTCATCTGTTGAAATAGCACTCTTTATAGGTGCACCGTATTTTCCGTTTCCGAAAGGAGTGTTTTCGAGTTCCTTTACCGACTTGGATATTTCATTCATATCATCTGTACTGTTGCCGATATTTGAAAATGCCAGTTCGGTTTCAGAATCAGCAGGTTCAAATACAGATTCGAGGTCTACCTTGGTGTTAGCTTCTTCAAAAGGTGGTGGGACAATTACAGATTTGTCGGTTGATTTTGTGAAAGTAACTTCACGATTAATATTTGCGGATACTGAAGATGAATCATCGTTTTCAGCATTGCCGGAAGAAAGAGCTGGATTTATTTCAGTGCTTCGTATTACATTATCGTATTTTGGAACATCAGGTGTGTTTACTGTAAGATTTTCTGATTTAAATTCTTCTATTCTGGTGTTCAGGGGAATTGATGGTGCGGAAGTTTCATTAACTGTCCATGATTTTTCACCTGTTTTAAGGTTTGTTCCACAAAAACCACAAAAGTTCAGTGACTTACCTTTTTTGATTTTAAAAGTTTCTCCGCAATTAGGGCATCTCATAATTATGACCTCCAAATATAAATAATTACTAAATTAAATTTTATCATATCGTACGAAAATTTTCAACCTTTTTTCATTAAAAGGCATAAAAAAATTATGTTTGTTTTTTTGTACATTGTGCAAAAAATATAAAAGAGTTAAAGGTTAGATAATTAAGTTAAAAAGACCCATAAGGAATCCGAGAATACCTCCAAGTGCAACAAGGGCATAAAGTTCTTTTTGCATTATCGACATAATAAGTTTTTCAAGTTCAGGAAGTTCAAAATCATTTATTTTTTGTTCAACTATACCTTTGATATTAAAGCCATCAAGAATTTTATTTAACTGTTTGTCAATTAAAGAAATGTATATCTTCCATATATATTCGTGATAATCCGGAAATTTATCAAGAATAACTGTTAAACATTCCTTTATTTGTTTGTCCTTGAGTTTCTCGTATTCTTTGTCGATGAGTTCACTGAGTATGTCCGGTGCTTTTTCTTTTATCATGCTGTCTATTTTTGAAATTATTGAATCACGGGCTGAACTGATTGCTTTTGATGCTATTCCGGCAACTACGGGATTAGCATTTTTGGTTAATTCTTCTGAGGCGAAGTCAACCATCGATGCGCTGACGTTGCTGCTGATAAGTTTGTCCGTTACAAAAGCGGAAACGGAGGAGTTTATCACCTTTTCTTTTTCGTCAACTGTTTCCATAAAACCTCTTTGTGTAATAAATTCAGAAAGTGTTACTTCTTCTGAAGATAATGCAGAGATTTTATTGTCTATTGCACTCATTATTTTATTTTTTATTTCATCAGACAAAAGAGTTTTCTGTATGGTTTCGTTGTCAAGAAGATTATTTCCTATAACGTTTGCTATGGATTTAGCAATACGTGGTTTTTCTTTCGGAATAAGTCCCGGAGTAAACGGAATATGAAATTTTCCTATATATATTGCTTTCCATGGACGAAACAACATCTTTATAGCTATTCCGTTTGTAACAAGTCCGATTGCGGCACCTATTAATGGTTCTGTTATAATTTCAAGATTCATAAATTGACTCCTTTTTTTGTATATATATTTTTACTCCGTCAAAGTATATTATGACGGAGTAATCTGAACTTATTTACTGTGTTTATTCAAAATGCTGTCAACCATTTCGGAAATGTTTATTGCTACATTGTCAACAGCGGTTATTGACTTGTCGATATTGTATCCCGATTCTGAATTCTTTGTAACAAACTTTCCGAGATTGAGGAGAATCTTTCTGATAAGATCAAGAGTACTGCTTATCTCTGCAAGAGTTTCCTGAGAAACACCTTTAGGATTTTTACATGCTTCAATCATCTGTTCAATTACAGAGTTGATAGTTTTTGCAGCATCAGCTGTTTTTCCATTGTTTGAAAAGATCGAAACAGCCTCTTTTCTTATAGCTGTTACATTATCTGAAAGCAACGGAATATTGTCCTTTACTATCTTTGCCATGTCAGTAAGTGATTTTCTGATCTCAGCAACCTGCGCAGAATCGTTTTTAGGAAGGTTTCTTGCGTAGTTTATACAATTTTCCTTTACATCACAATTGTGGAATATAGCTGTAGCCATATCTGTACAAGTTTTATGTCCGCATGCCTGACAGTTTATGTTTCTGTCCTCATTTGTGATTTTGAAAAGTGTATTGAAAATATTATTAAGATCATTGCTTGTCGGCTGTTGTTCAAACTTTGCCTTTGAAACATATTTGCGGCAGAAAAGTTCGAGTTTGAGATCTTTATCAAATTCTTTGAAGAGTTTGTCGTTTTTATTTATCATGAAGATACCGCTTCTTCTCTTTTCGGCATCTTTTTTTGTCATGTCCATAACTCTGGATATAACAGAGAGGGAATTATCATCCCCCATGCCTGCACTTGCGTTACATCCATCATTACAGCTGTGTACTTCAAATACATCAGGAAGATATTCGTCAACAGTAGAAGTATATCCTTCAAGATGATCATATACTCTCTGGAAACCGTCACAACCTGCTATATTCAAATCAGGTCTGTATAAAAGGAGATTGTCCTTTACACCATCCGGCTTACAGTAAACAGAACCCATCATACCCTGTTTGTGAGTAAATTCAAAAACAAAGCCCTGACCTGTATTTGAAAAAGTAATCTTTCTCTTTTCAAAGTATTCTTTCATTCTTTTGAAAGTAACATTGTATTTTATTACACCTGTTTCTTCAAATTCTTCCTTTCGTGCTATACACGGTCCGAGATATGCAAAATCTGCTGTATCCTTAAGATAACGCTTTGCATATATCGCCATACAGGCTGCCGGACTGTGAACAGGAGAAAGCTTAGGAATAAGTGATGTCTGATGTTTCTGTGCATAACTTACCACTGATGCACATGTAGAAGTTACATATTTGTTTACAGCATTTGTGTTTACAGAACGTAACTGTGCCCATGTACATATATCGGCACCAAACGATACGTCGTAAATTTTACGTATACCTTGTGTATAGAACCATTTTAATACATCCTGCCATACATCAGGAAAAGCGACTTTTACAGAAGGGTCAACAAGAAGAGAAACCTGCCCCTTTTTGCTGTACATATCTTCAATAAAATCTTCGTAATCATCAATAAAATCTCTCGCACCATGCGGGCATTTCCTTACACATTCTCCACAATTGATACACTTATCGGCATCTATATCAGTAAAAGTTTTACCATTAGCGGAAACTTTGGTTACACAAGCCTCTGATACGGGGCATACACGGACACAGGCATTGCAACTGATACATTTTTGCGGATTTACAGTAATAATATCCATAATTATGTATATAAGGCTGCTCAATTTGTATGCAGCCCATCCTCCTTTTTTGTTAAATACGTTGAAACGACGTTTTGTAGATGTTATTTTAGTTATATTATTGAAACTGAAATAAGACGGTTAATTATGAATTAATTGTAGCACATTTTATTAAAGGTGTCAAGATTGATGTAAATTATTAATGCATTTTTTTTAAGAAAAGATTTTTCCTTTTGTACAGTAATATTGATGAATAAAATGTCACTCTGTTATTTAACTTCCAGTTGCGGTCTGTGCTTTGAAGATGTTTTTTCTGTAGTACATCGGATAAGTTTTATTTGTTCTTCACAAATGTCTACAAAAACTTTATCACCATAAAAAATTTCTTTTTTAAGTATTTTTTCGGTAAGAGGGTTTTCTACATTGTTTTTAATTGATCTTTTAAGTGGTCTTGCACCATATTTTTCAGTTTCCTTGTTGCATGAGAGGTAACGTGGAAGATTTGGACTGTATTCAAGAGTTATATCTATTTTTTTTGCTTTGAGTACAAGTCGGTCGAGGAAAAGTGCACTTATTTCTTCAAGACTGTTCTGACTCAGAGATTCAAAAAGTATTATTTCATCTATTCGGTTAAGAAGCTCAGGCTTAAAATATTTTCTTATTGAGGACATGGTGTCAGAGCTTGCATTTGTTTTTTCACCGGTGCAGAAACCAAGTGAAGACGATGAAAAAGCATGATTTGCACCGATGTTTGATGTGAGTATCACAAGTGAGTTTTTCATATTGATTTTTCTTCCGTCAGAATCACGAAATTCACCCTCGTCGGTTATCTGAAGCAGAAGATTCAGGATATCCGGATGAGCTTTTTCTATTTCATCAAAGAGTACTACACAGTATGGCTTTTTTCGTATCATATCTGCAACTGTCTTACTTTCTCTGTATCCAACATATCCGGGAGGTGATCCGATTATTTTTGAAATAGAATGCTTTTCCATGTATTCGCTCATATCAAGTCGGATCATGTTTTCACTGCTATCAAACATTATTTCTGATATTACCTTAGCAAGTTCGGTTTTTCCAACCCCTGTCGGACCGACAAAAAGAAATGAACCTATTGGTTTATTTTCATCTTTAAGTCCGACACGATTTCTTTTTATTGCTTCGGATATAGAACAAATAGCTTTATTCTGACCGATTATATGTTTTTTTAGTTCCTCTTCGAGTACCGACAGTTTTCTTTCTTCTTCAGTATTTATTGAATTTGCAGGTATTCCGGTCCATATTGATATTACTGATGTTACATCTTCTGTTGTAACGTCTATGTTGTAGCTTTCAGGAGATGTATGTGTTATACCGAGTTCATGCATATTGCGACGAAGAAAGTCTGTTATTCCGGGGTGAGATGATAAATTTTCCTTTGATGTGCGTATTATTGCATGAGAGCAGGCTTCATCCATTATATCTATGGCTTTGTCTGGTAAAAATCTGTCATGAATATATCTTTCTGAAAGTTCAACGGTTTTATCTATTATGTCATCGGAGATATTGACTCTATGAAAATTTTCATAACTTTTTTTAATTCCGCAGAGAATATTCATAAGCTGTTCTTTGTTAGGTTCATTTACTGTTACCGGTTGAAATCTTCTTTCCAGTGCATTGTCTTTTTCAATATACTGGCGGTATTCGCTGTATGTTGTGGCACCTATAATCTGTATTGACCCTCTTGCAAGTTCAGGTTTCAGAATATTTGCAGCGTCTATTGCGCCTTCGGCAGCACCTGCTCCTACGATATTGTGAAGTTCATCTATAAACAGAATGATGTCTTTGTGTTTTGCAACTTCATTTATGCAGTTTTTTATTCGTTCTTCAAAGTCACCGCGATACCTTGCACCTGCAAGCATAGAAGTAATATCCAGTGAACAGATGTATTTGTTTCTGAGTGACATCGGCACGGTACCTTTAATGATTTTATCTGCCAGACCTTCGATTATAGCTGTTTTACCCACGCCTGCTTCGCCGATAAGACAAGGATTGTTTTTATTTTTTCTTGATAGTATCTGTATTATGTGTTCGATTTCTTTTTCTCTTCCGATTACAGGATCAAAACCATTTTCGAATGCAGTGAGTGTAAAATCCTTGCAGTATCTGCATATGGACGGGTACTGATGTTCGTCCAGTTTTGCATATGAAAATTTTGAAGAAGATATATTTATATCAGTACAGTCACGTTTGATCATGTCTGTATCTGCTCCCAGTTCTTTGAGCATGGTAAATCCGCTACAGGATTTATTTTTTAATATTTCTGACAAAATATATTCAGTTCCGGTCAGAGAAGCTCCGTTTTTATGTGAATTTTTTTCTGCTTCTGAAAAAACTTTACGGAGACCGGGAGTTATATAGTCTTCACTTAAAATGGTGGATATTCCATATCCGATATTTCTTTTTATGTATTCATAAATTTTATTTTCTGTTATTCTGTGGCTTTTGAGTATAGAACACGCTATATTTGTTCCTTCTGATAAAAATCCCAGTATTATGTGTTCAGTACCGACATATGTATGCCCAAGTTCGCCGGCTGATTTTATAGCGTTTTTTAAAGAAATAACTGCTTTTTTGGTGAAATTATCTGGATTGTACATATTTTAAACTCATCTCTTTCAAAAAAATAATACGGTTGATGTGTATTGTTTATTATACAGCAGGATGTATGTAAAAAAATGCAAAAATTAAATGGCGTTATCACCAAAAAACATGTAAAAAAAAATCTTTTTTGATGAAAAACATTGATTTTTAAACGGTGGTGTAGTATAATAATTGTAAATAGTTTTGTAATTTATGATATAAAAGATTATAGTGGGGATGAGGTGTACAGATATGCCGGAAAAAGATTTGCAAGATTATGAATTATTAAAAAGAAAATATTTTAAAATAGCTGAAGTTATGAAATGTGCCATATGGGAGTATAATATAAAAACACATACGATGCATATGGTCAGAAAACTTGATGGAAAATATTCAGATCAGGATCATGATATTGAAAATTACAGGGATCGTATGAAAAAATGGGGGATAGTACACCCTGATGATATGGATATATTTGAGTCGTATTGTGACAGTATGGATAACGGTGAAGACGACTTTGCTTATGATATACGGCAGATCACAGACAGTGATGAATATGTATGGCTCAGATATTTCGGAAAATCACTCAGAGATGATGACGGAAATCTGATATATTCTATAGGTGTTACGCTTGACGTTACTGATGAGAGAAGCGAGAAAAAACAGCTTATCGAAAAGGCCTCTACTGATTCTCTTACAGGACTTCTTAACAAAGAAAGCACGAGACTTTCGATAATAGAATGTCTTAAAAAGTCAAAGTCAAATAACAGACACGCACTTTTCATAATAGACGTTGACGATTTCAAATATATAAATGATACTTTCGGACATTTGTTCGGCGATAAAGTGCTAAAGACTTTTTCTCATGAAATGAAAAAGCTTTTTCCAAACGATATAGTAGGACGTATAGGCGGAGATGAGTTTTTCCTTTTTGTAAAAAATTATCGTGGAATAGCTCATGTTACCGAATCAGCAATGCTTGTTTCGGATATAGCACACAGTATAAAGCTCGGTGACGATCTGACAGTTACTACAAGTATAGGTGTGTCACTTTATCCGAGAGACGGAAATAATTTTGAGATACTCTATTCAAATTCGGATGCGGCACTTTACCATACAAAACTTAACGGAAAAAATAATTTTTCTATTTATGCTCCAGGTTACAGGACGGAATATGCACCTTATAAAAATGAACGTAAAAAAGGTGACAAGAGCAAAAGCAATGACAATGATAAAGACGCCAATACAGAGATTATCTCATTTGCTATAAATACGCTTTATAATATAAATGATACTGACGAAGCTGTAAAACTCATATTCAGCGAGATAGGTTATCTTTTCAATCTCGAAAGAATTTATATGTATAAATATGATCAGGTTGAAGAAAAAGGCGAAATAAAATATCTTTTTGATGATACCGGAATGACAGAGAGTACGGTTGAACATCTCAGAAAAAGGCTTGACAGCCGAGTTTCCGAGTTTGAAAATATGGCATTTGAAAAACAGACATATGTTTGTACTGACGCAAATGATTCTAAGAATTATCACAAAGATGACGGTGAAGAAAATATCCCATTGTTTTCTTTTTTCTATGTATTTTCGTATTCTGAAAATGAGTTTGACGGAATGATCGCTTTTGAAGATTGTTCAGGTACACGTGAGTGGTCATCGCTTATTTCAAATACACTTACTATAATTTCAAGAATAATATACATGAAACTTGTTTCATCTGAAAATATTTCACAGGTTGTACTGCCTGAAAAAAATGAATCCTGCAATGATGCCAAAAATACAAATACTAATATAAGTATCGCATCGGGTGTATTTTCTTCTGAAGCGGTTTCAGATGATATTGACGGTCTTCTTACTCTTGAAGAGTTTAAAGAACAGATATATACAGAGATCACAACAAACAGGGAACAGTCGCATAATATAGTATATGTCAAACTCGTTGGACTTGAAAAAATCAAGTTTAAAAATGGTATTCAAACAGCTAAGAGGGCTGTCAAGTTGTTTTTCGAGCATATGTGTACAACGCTTGCTGATACAGTAAAGATCACAAGGATCAGTGAAATTGATTTTGTTTTTCTTACATATGCAAATGAACCTCTTCCATATGACAGGGTACTTTGTATGAGTTATGGCGGTGCATCAAAACTGACAATTGATCTGCTTTCGGTTTCATTTTTTATGAAAGCCGGTATATATTATGTAGACGCAGAAAGTACGGACTTTGATAATTTTGACATTGAAGAAGCTTTACTGCATTCTTATGAAGCATTAGCTTTTATTGATAAAGTTTATCCTCATAGTTGTGATTATGAGATAGCGACTGTATTTTATGAGGAAAAAGGCGGAGTTTTTGACAATACACAATGGTTTAATCACTGTATCAGATCGTTACGACAGGCGATAGACAATGATGAGATGCGTCTTGCTGTTACACCGGAGTTATCATCTCAGGGAGATATTGTTTCAGGTGAAGCGACATTACAATGGTTCTCTGAAGACGGTAAGGTATATATATACGAAGAATACCTTACTGCTGCCACAGCTAACGGACTGATAGTTGAGATAGAAAAACTTTTCTATACAAGATTTTTCAGAACTCTTAAGAAAATAGATATTTCTAAGATGCGTCTTAAAATGTTTACTGTAAAAATTTCAGATCGTACTATAAAAGAGCCGGGAATAGCAGAATATATCCTTGAACTTCTTGAACGATATTCAGTTGACCCGTCAGTAATAGAGTTTCAGATTACCGAAGATGCGTTGTGGTTTGATTTCAGAAGTGTATCAATGGTGATTGTCAAACTAAAACAGGCAGGTTTTAAGATCTGTATATGCAATATAACTGATACATTACCGGTTTATGAACTTATTTCTCTTATACAACCTGATGCAATAAGACTTCATCCTGAGGTTCTTGCAAGAGGTGTTTATGAAGAAAATCAAAAAGCACTTATTAAAACGGTTTCTGATTTTGCAAAGAAAAGTAATTTTGCTCTGGAGTGTGCAAAGGTAAATAATAATGAAACTGTTGATTATATGAAAGATTCAGGTGCGACATTGCTTTCGGGCGGAGTATTTTATTACGGTATTCCTTTTGAAGATTTTGAGGAACTTGTAGAAAAGAAAAATAAAGAAAAAGATGAAGAAGAAAATCCTTCATAAAAATATTTAAAACAAAAAGCAGATGAAAATTACTTTGGTAGACAAAACTTTCATCTGCTTTTTCTATATGTTAAAGCAAAAATATTTTCACTTCACACATGGCTTTTCGTGGCAGTTTTCTGCACCTGTGTATGATAATAGTGAAAAAATCTTCTGCTAATTATAGTTTATGCAGAAAAGTTATAAATGCAACAAGGAAAAATTTGTAGATTTTTAGTGCTTGTTTATCACTTTAAATTGGTGAAATGTACTTATTTGAGTTTGATTTATCACTTTAAATTGGTGAAATGTAAGCAAAATTCTTTTTGGGGCAAAAAATATTAAAAAAACAGTGGAAATTTCGTTATTTATGGTGTATAATAATAACCGTAATCAAATTACATAAAGAGACGATAATAAAAAGGAGTTGTTTTGAGTATGAGTATGTCTTTTAGCAGAAAGCTTCCTATTCCAAAGGAAATAAAGGAACAGTTTCCGATTTCGGATAAGCTGAAGGAACTTAAAAAACAGAAGGACGAGGAAATAAGAAAGGTTTTTACAGGGGAAAGCCAGAAGTTTATACTCATTATAGGACCTTGTTCAGCTGATTGTGAAGATTCAGTTATGGATTACATCTCAAGACTTGCTAAGGTACAGGAAAAAGTAAGCGATAAGATTATAATAATCCCAAGAATATATACAAATAAACCAAGAACCACGGGCGAAGGCTATATGGGTATGATACACCAGCCTAATCCTGAAAAGAATGAAAATCTTCTTGAAGGTATCATTTCGGTTCGTAAACTTCATGCAAGAGCAATGAATGAAACAGGATTTTTGTGCGCTGACGAAATGCTCTATCCTGAAAACACAAGATATCTTGATGACCTTCTCGGATATGTTGCAATAGGTGCACGTTCAGTAGAAAACCAGGAACACAGACTTGTATCAAGCGGTCTTGATATTCCTGTAGGTATGAAAAATCCTACAAGTGGTGATATAACAGTTATGCTCAACTCTATAAAGGCTGCACAGATACAGCACAACTTTATATACAGAGGCTGGGACGTTACATCTGACGGAAATGATCTTGCTCATGCTATTTTAAGAGGTTATGTTGATAATTACGGAAAGAGCCATTCAAATTATCACTATGAAGATATGATCACTCTTTATGATATGTATCAGGAGAGAAATCTGAAAAATCTTGCACTCATCGTTGATACAAACCATGCAAACTCAGGTAAGAAACCACTTGAACAGGTTCGTATAGCTAAGGAAATACTCCATAGCTGTCGCCACTCCGATAACATCAAGAGCATGGTAAAAGGTCTTATGATCGAAAGTTATATAGAAGACGGTGCTCAGAAGATAGGCGAAGGTATTTACGGAAAATCCATAACAGACCCATGTCTTGGCTGGGAAAAGTCAGAACGTCTTATTCTCGATATAGCTGATTTACTTTAATCATTATCAAAAACGTCATATCACACATCGGTTGTATGGTATGGCGTTTTGCTTTTTTGGGAGTGAAAAATATATGATATTAAAAATGCCAAAGTATTATGATAAGTTTAAATGCATTGCCGACAAATGCACCGATAACTGTTGTATAGGCTGGGAAATAGAAGTAGACAGCAGTACAAATGAGTTTTATCATAAAGTAACAGGCGAGTTTGGAAAAAAATTAAGAGAAAACATAAAAGACGGCTGTTTTATACTTGGTGAAGACGAGCGTTGTCCTTTTTTAAACAGCAAAAACCTTTGTGAGATAATAATAAATTCGGGAGAAGAAAACCTTTGTCAGATATGCAGGGATCACCCAAGATATTTTGAGTGGTATGACGGTATAAAAGAGGGCGGTATCGGACTTGGGTGTGAAGAAGCAGCACGAATCATTCTCAGCCAAAAAAGTATTCTTACATTTTCAGAAAAGGAAATACCGTATGAGTCAAATGATTCTTATGACAAGGAGCTTTATGATGTTATGTATAAAGCAAGAGAAATGATTTTTAAACACCTTCAGAACAAGGAAATTTCTCTTGGAAAAAGAATAGGAGATGTTCTGATTTTCTCCGATAAGCTTCAGAATATGGTTGATAATTATATATACAAATTGCCTTCATTGGAAAGTGAATGCGACAAAGTAGAAATAAGTCTGAAAAATATTCTTTCTGATATAGCAACTCTTGATCCTATAGATGAGAAATGGTCGCTATATATAGATAAGGTTGTTTCAGTGTATGATGATGTTTCAGATGAAAAACTTTCAACTGATAATGCAGACGTGTCACTTTATCTTGAAAATATTGCACTTTATTTTATATGGCGTTATTTTCTTAAAGGTGTGTTTACAGGCGAATTTCTTTCATATGTAAAAGTAATGGCGGTAAGTATCGCAGTTATTGAATATTTCTTTCGCTGTTTTATTAAAAAGAATGGGTATTTAAGTTTTGAAAACTGTGTGGATATTGTGAAGAATTATTCAAAACAGGTTGAATATTCCGAAGAGAATATGGAAAATTTAAGAGATTTTTCTTATGAAAAATCAGAATATGATACACAGGGACTTGCTTTTTATTTAAAAAATATGGTTTTTTAATATAAAAACCGATAAAACCAAAAAATTAACAAAAATATTGTTGACATATTATTTGCCTTGATTTATAATATTAATATTGACAAAATTATAGTTAAACTTAGTTTTTTTAAGAAGGAGAAAATTTAAATGCGTGTAATTACCGGTACAGCAAGGGGACGTAAGCTTGTTGCTCTTGAAGGAAATGACGTAAGACCTACCACCGATAAGGTGAAAGAGTCGATATTTTCTATGGTACAATTTCAGATTCCGGGTGCAGTAGTTCTTGATTTGTTTTCAGGGAGCGGTCAGCTTGGTATAGAGGCTCTCAGTCGTGGAGCGTCAAAGGCATATTTCGTAGATAAATCAAAAGCATCTGTAAATGTGATCACTCAAAATATCGAAACAACCGGATTTGTTGACAAAAGCAAGGTTGTATATATGGATTCTGCTGATTTTCTGAGCGGAACACGTGAAAAATTTGATATAGTTTTTCTTGATCCTCCGTACAACCAGGGGATACTTGAAAAGATTTTGCCACTCGTTTCCGAACATATGAAAGAAGGCGGAAAAGTTATTTGTGAACATGAACAAAGATTAGTGCTTCCTGAGAAAGTTGGTTTGTTGCACTTGAAAAAAGTTTATAAATATGGTAAAATAGAAGTAAGTCAGTTTGTTTATGACGAAAATTGTGACGAAGACTAGTTTTGTAAGGAGCGGTTAAATGCGAAGAATAGCTGTTTGTCCGGGAAGTTTTGACCCGGTAACATATGGACATATAGATATTTTCAATCGTGCCTCAAAACTTTTTGACAAGGTTATAATACTTGTTTCTACAAATGTCAATAAAAAACCATTGTTTACGCCTACTGAACGTATAAAGATGATAATGCAGGTAACAGAGGGTATGGACAATGTTGTCATAGATATTCTTGATGGTCTGCTTGCTGATTATGTAAAAGATGTCGGTGCAGTTGCTATAGTAAAGGGACTGAGAGCTGTAAGTGACTTCGAATACGAATTTCAGATGGCACTTGCAAACAAAAAGCTTTATCCTGACGCAGAGACAGTTTTTCTTACAACAAGCGCAGAAAATATGTATCTGAGTTCAAGCGTTGTCAAACAGATAGCGACTTTTGACGGTGATATAAGCAGCTTTGTACCTGATGCGATACGTGATGATATTTTATCACGAATCAAGAAGGTAAATTGATTGTGGCACATATTTTATCTTTTAAAATTATAAATTTATAACGAAAGGGGAAAGCCGTTTAATAACGGCAGTAAGTATTATGAACAATATTGATGAAATACTTGAACAGATGGAAGATCTCCTCGAAAAATCAGCTTCTGTTCCGTTTGCTTCAAATAAGGTAATTATTGATGGTGAGCGACTCAAAGAGCTTATTGATGATATCAGATTAAATATCCCACAGGAAATAAAGAGAGCCAAGCTTATAGACTTTGATTGCGAAAGAATCATTAAAGAAGCTGAACAGAAAGCAGAACAGATTGTTCAGCGTGCTGAAGACAGAGCAAAGACTCTTGTTGCAAATGATACAATAATCAAAGAAGCAAAGCAGAAAGCTATGGAACTTCTTACACAGGCGCAGGCAAGATCAAAGGAAATCAAAAATGCTACAAGCCATTATGTTGATAATATGCTGCATGATGCAGAACTTTACTTTACAAGAGGTCTTCAGGATGTAAAGAGAACTACTCAGGAAATAAACAGAGTAAAAAATGCAGGAAATCCTAACAAAAATGATATACAATAATAAATAATATAAGAAAATGCGTATCCTTAGGTTGATACGCATTTTTTGATTTATTCACTTTCACTGACATGACTCTGCACGTCATCGGGCAAAGATTCGGGTGCTTCTGTTGTGTCGGGTGATGGGGGAAGTTCAAGTGGTCCCTGTATGAACGGTTCTGTAACCTCATTTCCCTCTTCATCCGTTACAGGATTACCGTTTTCGTCTGTAACAGCTATATATTCACCGGTAGATGTTTCTGTTTTTTGCAGACCTGCTACACGATCCCAAAAATCAGCTGTAGTAGTGACTATATATAGTTCCAACTCCGGAGATGCAGGTTCATACTGATATGTTGTATCGGTATATTCGTTCTCTTTAGGTTCATGTGAAACTATAAGCACGAAAAAAATTATTGCAACCGATAAAACGGCAACAGCAATTATAACATTTTTCATATAAAAAATCTCCTGTTCAATCAAAATTTTTCGCTATTTTCATTATATCAGAACATTAAAAAAATGTAAAGTTTTAATTTTGATAAAAAATAAACGCAAAAATACTTGAAATAAATCTGATATTGTAGTATAATAATACCGTACTGCGTGCAAGCGTGCAAAAATGCATAACACCGAAAGGAGTTTTTTTAAGACTATGAATTATTCTCATGAAGTTGAAACTATGTGCCCTATCGCACAGGGCGTAGCTCATGGCGCTGCTCCGATTCCAGAGGAAGCAAAATGGGTAAAGGCAAAAGAAATCAAAGATATTTCCGGTTTTACACACGGAATCGGCTGGTGTGCTCCACAGCAGGGTACATGTAAGCTTACTCTTAACGTTAAAGAAGGCGTTATCCAGGAATGTCTCGTTGAAACAATCGGATGTTCAGGTATGACACATTCAGCAGCTATGGCTTCTGAAATCCTTCCTGGCAGAACAATCCTCGAAGCTCTCAACACAGACCTCGTTTGTGATGCTATCAATACAGCAATGAGAGAACTCTTCCTCCAGATCGTTTACGGTCGTTCACAGAGTGCTTTCTCTGAAGACGGTCTTGTAATCGGTGCAGGTCTTGAAGACCTCGGTAAGGGACTTCGTTCACAGGTTGGTACAATGTACGGTACACTCGCTAAGGGTCCTCGTTACCTCGAAATGACAGACGGTTATGTAACTGGTCTTGCTCTCAACGAAGACAATGAAATCATTGGTTATCAGTTCGTAAACTTCGGAAAGATGATGGACTTCATCAAAGCCGGCGATGATGCTAACACAGCATTTGAAAAGGCTAAGGGTCAGTACGGCAGAGTTGCTGACGCAGTTAAGATCGTAGACCCTAGAAAAGAATAAGGAGGATAACGTACAATGGCTTTATTTGAATCATACGACAGAAGAGAAAAGCAGATTCTTGCTGTAATCAAAGAATACGGTATCAACTCTATCGAAGAGTGTGCTGAAGTTTGTAAGGCAAAGGGTCTCGATATCTATAAATTAGTTGAAGGCATTCAGCCAATCTGTTTTGAAAATGCTAAGTGGGCATACACAGTTGGTTGTGCTATCGCAATAAAGAAGGGTTGCACAAAGGCTGCTGACGCTGCTGCTGCAATCGGCGAAGGTCTCCAGGCTTTCTGTATTCCAGGTTCAGTTGCTGATCAGAGAAAAGTTGGTCTCGGTCACGGTAACCTCGGAAAGATGCTCCTCGAAGAAGAAACAGAATGTTTCGCATTCCTCGCAGGTCACGAATCATTTGCAGCTGCTGAAGGTGCTATCGGTATCGCTGAAAAGGCTAACAAGGTTCGTAAGACACCTCTCAGAGTTATCCTTAACGGTCTTGGTAAAGACGCAGCTCAGATCATCGCTAGAATCAACGGCTTCACATATGTTGAAACAGAAATGGATTATCACACAGGTGAAGTTAAGGAAGTATTCCGCAAAGCATATTCTGACGGTCTCAGAGCAAAAGTTAACTGCTACGGCGCAAACGACGTAACAGAAGGCGTTGCTATCATGTGGAAAGAAAACGTTGACGTTTCTATCACAGGTAACTCAACAAACCCAACAAGATTCCAGCACCCAGTTGCAGGTACTTACAAGAAGGAAAGAACAGACGCTGGTAAGAAGTACTTCTCAGTTGCTTCAGGCGGCGGTACAGGACGTACACTCCACCCGGACAACATGGCAGCAGGTCCTGCTTCCTACGGTATGACAGATACAATGGGAAGAATGCACTCTGACGCTCAGTTCGCAGGTTCTTCTTCAGTTCCGGCTCACGTTGAAATGATGGGTCTTATCGGTATGGGTAACAACCCAATGGTTGGCGCAACAGTTGCTTGTGCAGTTGCTGTTGAAGAAGCTATGAAGTAATTTGCAGCTTATTTAAATAAGTGATTTTTATAGATCTCCGGTAAACATTTGATGGTTTATCGGGGATTTTTTATTTTGAGTTTATTCTGCAGTTAAGTCAATATTATTATATAAAAATCATATTTTTCTTGACTTAACTATTTAAAGTTTTCGGCTAAAATAAGATTGAAACTGATTTTAGCCGAAAGAAGTAGTTTGTGAGCGGTTTAAAAGATGATTTATTGTAAAAAAAATAATTTCTACTTTCTATATAGTAGGAAACTCTTAAATGATGTGTTGAATTTTTATCATTAAAAGAAAATATGGATTTTTTCTTTAAAATATAGTATAATAAATTATAGTGCATTAATAAAGGGGGCTTTTAACAATGGTAGAAACTAAAAGACCATCTGTCGATGAGTTGATTAAGAGTATGAACGAATATATCAAAGAGCTTGATAATATGAATGAGAAAGATGCAAAAAAAATAGCAACAGAGTCTCTTATCAGAATGGGCGTTCTTGATGAAAATGGAAATACAAAAGAAGATATAGTGACAGGGGATTTTTTTGGATGGTGATAAATACGGGAAATGAGATGTATTCAAAGTTACCAAATTTGGTTCTAGGATTTCATGGTTGTCATAAGAAAGTTTTTGACTCAGTTATAAAAGATGGACAGCATCTCAAACGTAGCGAGAATAATTATGATTGGCTTGGAAATGGAATATATTTTTGGGAAAATAGTTATTTAAAGAAATTCTTGATAAACAAAAATGTTTATTGAGAATTTCTTTTTTGTAAGATTTATAAAAAAATCGTGTCTATATATATGAAGGGAGGTTTTTGTGTTGAATGACAAAATGATAATTCAGCTGTATCTTGACAGAAACGAAAGGGCTATAACGGAAACAGATGAAAAATATGGTCCTTATTGCCGTTCTATTGCAAATAATATTCTGAACAATAGAGAAGATGTTCATGAATGTATAAACGATACTTATTTTAAAACTTGGAATTCTATCCCACCAAATATTCCTAAAAAATTGTCGGCTTATCTTGCGAAAATAGTGCGAAATCTTGCATTCAACAGATATCGTATGTCACACACATCAAGGAGAGGAGGCGGTCAGACAGAACTGGTGCTTGAAGAGCTTGGAGAGATAATCTCAGATGTGAATACGGAAAATGAGTTTAACAGGCGTGAATTTGCAGACGTAATGAATTCTTTTGTTTTGTCATTGCCTGAAAAACAAAGAAATATTTTTCTTTGCAGATATTGGTATGCGGATAGCATTTCACAGATATCTTCATATTTTAAAATGACTGAAAACAATGTTTCGGTAACGTTAAATCGTTTGAGAAACAAATTTCGTAAGTATCTTGAAGAAAGAGGTATTGAATTTTGAAAAAAGAAGAGTTGTTTGAGATATTTGGCGATATAGATGATAAATATATCATTTGTGCGAATAAGTACAGAAGTTCATATGGACAGAATCTTTCAAAAGAAAGGGTGATCGTTATGAATGTATTAGTAAAAAGGAAGAGAATTTCTATATGTATAGTAGCGGTTATTGCAATACTTATAGCTAGTATTGGAGTTACAATGGCGTTTTTTAATAACAAAGAAAAGATAAAATATAGTGAAAGAAAGATAGAAAATTATTTCATAGAAAATGAAAACTTTTTACTTTCGGATAGTCTGTCAGAAATAACTCAGATTGCAGGCAGGGATGGAAAACTGTATATGATGGCTTGGCTTGATTCGCCACAAAAGGATATGACATATGTTTCTGTATATGACAAAGAAACAGATTGTTTTTTTGATATTAATCTTGGCGAAAATAGTGGAGAAGTATATAAAATGTATTCCGGAGATGAATATCTTTGGATAGTGCTTGATGATACAGATGGTATAAGCAGAATTTTTCGTGTTGACAGAACTAAGTTTGAAGTAATAGATTTTATCACTTTGAGAGATGGTGAAAGAGTTTCACAAATCATTGAAACAGAGGATACAAGTGTTGAGATACATCTATACACCGTAAATAGTGAAAATGAAATTTGTGAATGTTTTTTTTGTGATTTTGATAATTTACTCAATGAAACCAGAAGAATAAAAATTGCAGATGAAGATATTATTCCGAAGGAAAGCATATTGACATCGTGTCTTAAAAGTGAAAATGACGAATATTATCTGTTTTATGAAGATAAAGAAAGTAAAATTTCTATGTATAAATACAATAGTAACGGAGAAGAAGTATACCACAAAGATGATATAACTGCTGATATGGACGGATATATTGCAGGATATTTTCTTAATAAATCAGGCAATCCGGTCATTATGACACAGATGTTTGATGACAGCACTCATAAACAGTTTAATGAATTTTATCATGAAACCGGAGAAATATACGATAGATATGAAATCAGTATGAGCGAGGATTTTATATACATAAACCTCGAAAACTGGAATAGTTTTGCAAACTATGATTCTGTATATATGTCAGATGGAAAAGTTTATGGTTTCACTCTTGAAAATGAGTCATCAGAACTCATAGTTGATTGTGGTCAGTATAATAAAAAATACTCCGAAGCGACTGTAGTTTCATCTGGAAATGGCGATCTTATGATTTCAGGGCATAGAAATGATATATCAGAAGCAGGATATTATCTTGTTTTATCGGATTATGACGGAAAGATATTTAGTAAACAGAATCTTGAAAATAATAAAATCAACAAGTTCCATTTTGGAGAAAAAGGACGTTTGTATGCACTTTTGCAAGGCCATGAAGAGATGGATAGTTACAGTGCAGATTGTGAAAAGTGGTCGGTTGTCAGCATAAAAGAAGACGGAAGTTTTTATGATAAAGTAATTTTAGATGTTGATACAGAAAAAGTGCCATTTGCAAAAGATTTTGCGGTTACAGATGATTTTTATGCACTTTTGGTAAGAAATACAGATGCAGGCTCGTCATTTGATGAGATACAAATTTTTGATACTTCCGGAAAATTAACAGGCAAAATAAAGTGTGCTGAGAAAAATGTAGTTGGATTGTTTGGATCAGATGGAAAAATTTATGCAGTATACAGTGTAGAGGAAAAAAGTTACATAGGTGAAATAAACCTGAAAAACAACATTCTTTCGCAAACTGTTTTTTTAGATTTCAGATTACCCGATGATGATATATTCATGCTTGACGGAAATAATGAATTTGATGTCTTCATGCGGTTTAATGACGGGATTTACGGTTATAGACTATCGGATAATACTTTAACGGAATTTGTAAACTGGGCAGATTCGGATATATTTTATTCATCATATTTGTGTATGTGTGTTCCGGATAGCAATAGTATAGCAATGGCAGTACTTGAGAATAATTACGGTATTATTGAGAAAACGGCTTTATTTAATCGTGTTGACGAATCAGTTCTTGCAAAGATTCAGCAAAGAAAACTGATAACAATTGCAGGATTAACAGAGCCGGACGAAAATCTTGAGAAATTTATTCTTGATTATAACAAAAATTCAGAAGAATATAGGATACATTATGATGACTATAGCAAATATACGTATGCAGATAACATTGCCGGTGTATCATCTCATATTGACAGTGAAATAATAAAGGGAAATATTCCGGATATGATAATTGCTGATAGCAGATTTGATTGGCTCAGATATTCATCTTTAGGGTTGTTTTCAGATCTGAAAACTATATCAGAAAGTGATACGGAGTACATAGAAAATGAATATTTTGAAAATCTGTTTGATGCATATGCTTATGATGGAAAACAGTATTGTATCCCATTAAGATTTACATTAAAATGTCTTACAGCTAAAAAAGATTTGACAGGTGAAAGAGAAGGATATACATATGATGAGATTTTAAGTATAAATGATGGAAAAAATTTATTTTCTGCTGTACAATATTACAGGTTACTTGATGAATTTATTTATTCTGATATTGCAAAATATGTAAATTATAAGAAAGGCATATGTAACTTTGATAATTCTGATTTTATCAAAACACTTGATATAATCAAAAATAATGGTATATCAGATGATAGTGTGATAGATTTTTCAATGCTGGAAAAAGGTGTGCCTGATGATAAATATATGTTTAATATCAGTGAACTTAGCGATTTTGATAGTGTTGCAATGATTCAGCAGATATTTGTCGGAGAGGAAGCAACGTTTTTGGGATATCCTTCATCAGAGCCAATCGGACCTGTTGTAAAATCAGACTTTGTTGTCAGCATCAGTGCTACATCTCAGAATAAATCTGAAGCATGGAAACTGGTGAAGCAACTACTTTCTGATGATTTTCAAAAAAGCATTTCCAAATTTGGGTTTTCAGTTAAAAAATCAATTTTTGATTCTATGGCACAGTCGGCCATCAAAAATAGTGTATCAAATTACTGGCCATCATCTGATGGAAAACAGGTAAAATTAAAGAATATTGACTCTGAAACATTGGAAAGACTGAAAAAAGCATTGAATGATGTAGAGAGAGGTGTAACATTTGATTCAAATATTTATAAAATAATAAATGAACAGGCAGAGATTTTTCTCAACAACGGTCAAAGTGCAGAAGAAACTGCAAAAATAATACAGAGTAAAGTTTCGATTTACTTGAAGGAAATAAAATAATTTGATACATAGTTTAAAGAAATTCTTGATAAACAAAAATTAATCCCCTTTCGGTTAATGATGATATCATAAAAAATCGAAAGGGGATATTTTTTTATTTGGTTTTTAATTTTACTTTATTATCATTATCCACAATTTTCTCTAAAGTACCTTTTAAGATCATTTCTGAGACAATTTTTTTTAGTTTTGCAGTTATCCCTTTATATCCCATAGCGTGTGCAAGTTCAGTCATAGAGAGAGGAGTTTCTTTCAGAGTAGCTGTTATTTTATTTTCATATGCAGTTATTTTATTTTCTTTGTCATTTTCAGTGATAAAATATTTGTGTACAGGTATCGTAACAGAGAGATACGTTCTGTTATCGTCCATTTCAAATGTAAACAGGTCAGAGCCGTTTTCTTTGAGTGCTTTTATTGCGTTTGGAAAACCGGTATTTCTTCCCTCGATAAGTCTTAGTTCTTTGAGAAAATCACCTATTCTACGGTTGCGGTATATTCTTGCACGAATAGAATAATCTGCGATATTTTTATCCGAGATACTTCTGTCAAATCCGGGAAAACTGGTGATTTCGATGTTGTAAGGAGTTATTCGTACAGTTATCGGTTCATTTATCTGGTATGAACGATGATACACTGAGTTTGAAAGTATTTCTTCGATGGCTGTATAGGGATAATTATAGATCTCCGTTGCTTCTGCTTTTGATTTTTCTTTTATAATAACTTTTTTGATAGTGTAATTTTTGATATAGGCGAGAGCATCTTTAAGCTGTCTTTGAATCGGACCTGTAAAGACTTTTTCAGTCATATTTGTACCGGTAGGATCAGGGATATCGACAACTTCTATACGGGCATGACGAAAATATTTTTCCGGCTGTTCAGAAAACATCAGTATTCCGACATTTAATGGTTTGATACGTTCTGTAGGACCGGATAGTAATTGCATATCTTTTGCGATTTCTATAGCACTCATTTTAGTTGAGCGTTCATATAGTGTACTTCCTATTTCTTTAAGATGATTTCGCATAAGTCCGATATCCAGATCATCAACATCTGCTATAAGATTTGGACGGTCATCAAAAGGAATATCGGTTGAGATGTAGAAAAGCTCTTTTTCTTCGTCAGGTGAAGCAATTATAGTACTGCTGAATTTACGGATATAATAATATTTATTTGATTTCGGAGATTCTTTTCCAAGAACGTCTTTAGAAGCTTTATAAGGTCGTCCGTAACCGCCTGATACCCATATCACTAAAATATAAACATCATTAAATAATACAGGTTCTACAATAGGGTTATACAGTGGTTCGATACAACGACAGTAGCCAACCAGGTCTTTTAAAATATTATCTATGCGATGCTGTTCTATTCCTTTAACAGGAAATACAGGCGAACCGTCTTTTTCTTCTACTCCGATAACGATATATCCACCGCCAAGATTGTCAATGTCATTTGCGAAAGCACATATTGAGTGGATTATTGTATTTGGATTGAAGTCACTTTTTAATTCGATTCTTGATGATTCGACAGTGCGTTTGTTTATCAGATCTTCTATATTTATAGGTAGTGCCATGATTATCACCTCTTGATAATATTATACATTACAGATATAAATTCGTCAAGCTACTCGATAAAATTTCATCGAGTGACTCGACAAAAATCTGTCATGTTTTAGTTTTGTTGATAACCTTTGTTTTCAAATAAGAATCTCGTTTAATAATTATAGTCACCTCATACTTGCAAAGAATATATCATAAGTATAGAAACTTAATTATGATATAAAGATGATGTTAGTATAGAATAATCGAAGTTAGGTTATAGCTTACTGAAAAAAGTTTTAAATTTTATTGAAAACGCCGAAAAACCACTGTGTACATTGAAGTATATTGAATAAAATGCTATAATTAATATGAATAGAATTATGTGTTTTCATTTCAAAGATTATTTTTTTCTTGGGGAGAAGTAAAAAGTAATTTTTTTGAAAATATAATGAAAAGTGAGGGATTGCAGTGAGTTATTTTGAAAACATTTACTCTGTTATAACGAAAAATATATCATATGACAGCTTCTTTATGAAAGGAGCTGAGTTATATGAATAAAATCAGTAGTATAGTTAATGACATATTTGCAAGGAAGAAAATAAGCAGACATTTTACAATCATAGTTATATGTTTAAGTGTACTTGTAACATACGCAGTTTCCAGTATACTCATAATGCCTGCCGAGAGTGTCAACGGTAAACTCATATGTGATATAACCGAGCATGTACACAGTGATGAATGCTATGAACTGGTCTGTACACAAAATGCTTTGAAACAAACAGAAATCAGTCTTTTGGAAAGTATTTCACAGACATCTGCTCAAACAACAGCGGATATAACTTCTGAAACCACCGAAACTGCAGAAACTACAGTTACAACAGAAGTTATAACATCTCAGACAACTCTTACAGAAGTAACAGACAAGTCACAGATAAGTGAGACTGCTTTACTGTCCGAAACATCAGAGATCGCTGTCACAGCAAGCGAGGAAACGACCAATATTTCAGTTACAGAAAGTCAGACCAAAACAACAGTGTCGGAAACTTCTGTTCTGGATACGGTTACTTCCGAAGTATCAGTAACAGAAACCACAACAGCTCATGTTCATACAGACGAATGTTATGAACTCATATGCCAGTTTGAATATCATGTTCATTCTGATAAGTGTTATGAAGGTGGGGAAGGTGCAGAAAATATAAATCTTCCCGGATTTTCTCATAACCTTGCAGGCAGAACGTTGTTGAATGATATTGTTACTGCTGATATAGCTAATGATATAGTAAATGGTGGAGTATATACGATAAAGAATGTACATAGTAATTTGTATATTGAAGTGGCGGGTGATACTGCAAAAAATGATGCGAATATTCAACAGAATAATTATACAGGTACAAGAAATCATTTTAAACTTGTAGATCAAGGAAATGGATATTGGAAAATCTATACTTGTCTTAATGAAAATGACGAATATGCATTAAATGTAAGTGGCGGAAGTGCAGAAAATTATGCTAATATTGCAATTTATAGCTCTAATGCCGGAGATAATCAGTTGTTTAAAATTGTTAAAAATAATGATAATACATATAGTATACTTACTAAGGTATCAAATGGTACGTCTTGTATAGAAGTTTATAGTTGGTCGCAAGAGCCATCAGGAAATATCGACCAATATAATTGCGAGACGAACAATAATGATGGAATAATGAAAAACAACAACCAGAAGTTTTACATTGAACCCGTTGTAGAAACTACCGGTGAAAATATCAAAATAGAAGCAAGAGTAATATTTGGTGACTATAACGATGACGGTACACATGAATATACTAATGTTTATCCAAATCTTCAACTGAAATATCGTCATGGAAACTATTGGGGAACATCGTATGGAGAAAAGGTAACAGCTACTCTTGTTGAAGACAATACGTCTGCACGTAAAGATTGGTGTTATCAGTATAAGTATACATGGAGTGTTCCTAAGATTGCATACGGAAGTGGTGAAAGTAGTGAAAATACCGGATATTATGCTTCTATAGATTTTGATGGTAAGGAAAATTATAATATCTATTATTTACCGGAAAAATATTTTGGAAGTCCGGGTGCTTCAGTGCCTGGAACATTTAAAAATGTAGAAAGACACACATTTTTTAACGAAGACGGCGTAATATACATTTTCCTCGATCCTAAGGTAGATTGGTCGTGTCCGGTAAATGCAGATGGTTCTGTAAAAGAAAATGCATTCAATCTCACAATGAAAAAGAGATGGGACGGTCACAATCAGGGTTCTTTAAAACAAATAGCACATCATAAAAATAAAAAAATACAGATACAGTTGCAACGTAGAAATGATAATGGCGAATTTTCAGAATATGTAAACTATGATTATTATAATTATCATTACTATAATGATCCGAACGGTAATTTTATTGATTCAAGAGATGTAGCGTATTTTACTGATGAAAGTTTACTTGCAGAAAAAGGATATCAAATAACTTTTGGAGATGAAACAATATATTATAAGGATCCCAAAAAAGGATATATTGATAAAACTTCATTGGCAACAGCAAGAATATCGCCACCTAAAGAGTACAGATTAAAGATATATTACGGTTATGATAGATGGAACAACGTAGTTCTGACTTTAAACGGTGATAATCTTCCATCTCATTTCACAAACGGATATTATTATATCTGGAACGACTTGCCTTATGGTATGTACAGAGTTATCGAAACAAGGTCGTTTATTGATATTAATGATAATGACAAGTTTGATGAGGGAACAGATATTGATACTTCTCCTGAATACTATTATATGACATATCCTCCTGCAAGAGATTCAAAAGGTGTTCTTCATATACAGAACTTCACAAGTGAGATGAAGCTTTCTGTACATAAGGAATGGTACGGCGATGAAGATTGTGAAACATATATACCATATGAGTATCTTAGTGGTGATAATAAATTCTTTTCACCGGAAGTAGTAGTTGAATTATACAGATCAATTGAATCGGGTGTACCTGTATCTGATGGTAGTGGTTATACCGTAAACGGTAAAACGCTTTATTCTGTATGGAAAACTACAATCAACGGAAGCCAGAAAGTTGATATACCATCAAGTTATCTTGATATGTATGATAGTACAGGTAATAAGTATTACTACTACATAAGAGAAGATACAAACGCAACATTCAGATGCCTTAATGCAAATGAATACGGATTTGTAAAAGCACAAAACGGAAGCTATGGTGTACCATACGATGAAGGTCCGGAGAACAGAGCTTTTGTTATAAAGAATACGCCTGAGATGCAGATTGTGGTTAATAAGCAGTGGTTAAAACATGAGAAGACAAGTGCTGATGGTGTAATTATGGATTCAGGAGTTTTAACAGAGGCTAATTATAATCCGGAAATAGAGTTTGAAGTTTATCGTTCAAAGTATATGGTATCTGGGTTAAGTGATTCTTTTGAAGAGAAAAAATACAGTTATTCAAAAGAAGGAGAGACCGGAATAGATTTTGCAAGTATAGTATCATCACTCGAAAAAATGAAGAATGTAGATGGCACAGATTATTTTGTAACATCAAATCAGACTTTTATATTGACTAAGGATAATTGTATTGATTTTGATACATACTATGTTGACACAGATAATACAATAAAGCCATATTATTACTACATAAAAGAAAAGAATACAGATGATTATCTCCATGCTATATACAGTAATAACACTGGTATTTATCATAGTGGTACCAATAAGAAAGTTCTGATTCAGAATGTACCTGAAATGAAATTTGAAGTTGAGAAGGTATGGTATAAAGAAGATGGAAAAACTATTGATACTAACAACAAAGATGAGATAACATTTTATGTGTTGCGTTCTGATAAATCAACAGCATCGAATGATAAAGATAAAGATATCACTAAAGATGAAAATAATGGGGGTATAGCTTCACAATATAAAAAAGGTCCTTTTACTACTACAAATTTAAAATATACTTTGCCAACATATGAATCATTTTATGTGCCATACAGATATGACCGTAACAGTAATAAAATTACAGGCCAATATTATTTCTATATAGTAGAAGTAAAAGATGGTGATGATACTTATATACAAATGGATAGTGTTCATAACGGAAAAACAGCGGTTTGGTATAATAATTATCTATGCTTTACGAGTCAAGGTACGCTTCAACTTCAAAACAAACCGGATACCAATGTCGAAAGCCTCACCATAGACGTAACAAAAAAATGGTACATATCTTCAGATGGTGCTCAAATTCCAAACGCAACCATTAATATGCCGGTAAAATTTGAACTATACCGCTCAACTAATCAAGGAACACCAACAGCGTCAGATGATGGATATGTTGTGGACGGCTCTAAACTTGAACAAATCACAAACAGCACATTTACCATTGACGAAACCGGACAAGCTACCGTAAACAGTGCATTATTAAAAAGAAAAAATAGTAGTAATAATGAGATATATTATTACTATATCCGAGAAGTCCAAAGCGAAAACTTCGACTGTATAAACGATGATTCTAACAATCTTGGTTTCGTACACGATGATTCAAATGTATACGGTATTGCATACGCAGACAATTCAACTTCAATATCATTTACAATCAAAAACGTTCCCAAAATTAAAATAGAAGTCGATAAAAAATGGCTTGACAGCAACGGAAATGTTGATACAGAAAATAATAATGAAATGCAATTTGTATTGCTCAGAGCATCAGAGGATTATACTGAAGAATATGGTAAAAATCTTGATATAACGATAAATGGTAATAAATATATTCTTTCAGCAAATGCAAGTAAGGACTTCAAAACAGTCGGTACATTTACAACAAAAGATTTATCAAAAACTTTAACCATTAATGATAGCGATGATATTGTACCGTATAAAACTAATAGTAAAAATGAAATACAAAAATTATACTTCTACATCCTGGAAATCAACGGCAATAACTACAGTACCGAAAACTACACCGTAAGAGTCTTAAATCAGGCAGTAAGCTGGGATAAAGACAAAGACTGTGCATCTATATCGGTTGTAAATATGCCAAACCTCTCTTTGAACCTTGAAAAGCAGTGGGAAGGCAATCCTGAGATTTCAGAAGTAAAAGTATCACTCTACAGATCAACAGACCGTACAAAAGCAACGCAGAATAGCATTATCAAGGATTCACAGACAGCCGTAGAAAGAAGTACAGTTACTTTTGAAGCAAACAGTGGACATAATTCATATAAAGATTACAATTACCGCACAGCAAACTTTACAAAAGAAATACCACTTGCAAATAACAATGTTGAAAAAGTAGTTGTAAAAATTCCTACAGATATCGGCTACCCATATGTAATAGTTCACTTAAATGATTATGAATACATAAAAGTCGGTAGAAATAACGGAGGAGATTTTGTATATGAATCAAACGCTACACAAATGCCCACAGGTTCATTCAGTATCTCCAACGGTTACCTTGAAGTAGACTGTACAAAACTCCAGCAGGGAGTAGAAGATGCTATCTATATCCAGAATGCATCAGGTGATGCAGGCGAATACGAAATAACGATCTATTATCAGACAGATACAGTTTCTTCAACCCGCTCATTATTAATCGATGAAAATGCCAATGTATCTTCAGATGTAGAAACAGTCGGAACATACACACTGACATCATCTGAGAACTGGCAGAAAACAATCTCAAATCTCCCTGTATGCGATGCAAACTATGCACCGTATTACTACTGGATAGTAGAAGAAAGCATAAACTCATCAATAGAAAGCGTATCCTACAGATTTGTTGACAATGACCCCGATACTGTATATTGTGTCAATGCCATGTCACCGGGAAGTTCAGCTACACTTATCGTAAAAAATAAGTTAAAAGTAATACTCCCCGAAACAGGCTCATCAGGTACAACAAATTATTATATCATAGGTGGAATATTGCTGACAGTCGGTCTGCTATCGAGATGTTTTATTAAAAGAAAAACCTAAATTAAAAAAATACCGTCGGTTTAAAATTTCGAACCGGCGGTATTTTTATGATATTGACGGCAAGGAAAGCAAAAGTCTTGAAGTATTAAAATCGGATAAAAGAAAAATAATAATCAGACATCTCATATAGTGCATATAATAAATAATGCAGAGAGTTTATTCTTTGCACTATTTTTATTGCTATGAGGTGATAAATATGCCATCGGTATTTTTAAGCCCTTCAACACAGGAGTTTAACCAATATGTAATTGATGGAAATGAAGAACTGTACATGAATTTTCTTGCTGACCGAATTGAACCGTATCTCCGTGCAAATGGAATACGCTATGTCAGAAATGATCCTACCAAACAAGCCGTAGGAGCCATAAGGGATTCAAATATGGGGAATTATGACGTTCATCTTGCTTTGCATTCGAACGCTGCTCCTGATAATCTGAGAGGTAAACTCAGAGGAATAGATGTTTACTATGCCCCTAACAGTCGCTTCAGCAGAAATCTTGCAACGATAATGGCAAATAATTTTGAAAGTATATATCCGTTGCCTGAAAAATCACGAGCTCTTCCTACAACCACACTCGGAGAGGTACTGCGAACAAGAGCGGTAGCTATACTTGCGGAAATAGGTTATCACGATAATATTGAAGATGCAGTATGGATAAGAGAAAACCTTGATAAGATCGCTGCAAATATAGTTATGTCACTTTGTGATTATTTTGGGATACCGTTTATAGATAAACCGTTTTTCGCAAGCGGAATAACGGTTACAGACGGTTATTCAAATCTTAACATAAGAAAATATCCTTCTGTTTCAGCAGCTGTAATCGGAAAGATACCAAGCGGTACCACTGTAGAAATAAATGGTGTATATAATGACTGGTATGTTGTACGATACAATAATATTATTGGATATGCATATGCCCCGTATATAAGAGTTATTTCATGAAAATATCCAAAAATAAACGAGCAGTATTATCAAAACACTGCTCGTATGTTTTTGGATATTATTTTTCAACTGTGATGATAAATCCGTCAACGTTGTTTCCTGAAATAGTGTATGAATTTGTTGATGGTACGTAAACATCAACATTTCCACCTGAAGATTTTGCCTTTATATAGTAGACTTCATAATTTTTTGAGTAACATGAAAAACTCAGTGATTTGTTTCCGAAAGTGTAGTTTTTAAGAAGCTCAATGTATTCTTCAAGTGTGAGATTGTTCTCTGTCATATAGTATGCGTGTGGAATGCCGACATATCTGAAATGTTCAAAATGATCTTTTATTCCTGTTATATCTGATTTTTCAGGTGGATAGCGTCTGACAAAGCCGTACTTTGTGCAGTTTTCTTTTATCCATTCATATTTTCCGACAGGGGAAAAAGGTTTAAGGTTTTCTTTTTCACTGTATATTGACATATCGACAGCAAGACCTGTATGATGTTCGGAGTATCCGCCTTTTGTGATTTTTATTGAGTTTTCAAGTGCCTGATTGTACATAAGATTTTGCTGGTTTTTTGAAATATATGCACCTGTTATCATTATATCTTTATTTGATTTTTCCTGAAAAAAACCGCTCATCATACTGTTTAAAGCTTTGGCGGCAAGCTTGTTCATGGATATATTTATATCTTTTATTTTGTAAAAATCATTTTTTATTTCATCAAGGCATATGAGCTGTGAGGATTCGTCATCAGGGAAAATATATTCATGTTCATTATTTACCAGTATAAGTTCACCTTTATGTATTTCCTCGTAGCTGACATAAATTTTCTGAAATTCTATTCTTCCTCCGGTATGTACAGTTGTGTCTGCTGTTGAATTTGTAGATGTCTGTGATGATGTTTCGTTGATATTTTTTTTATCTTTGGAAACAGCACCGTGAATAAGACATATTATAAAAATTATCGCAGCAAAAAAGACAGCAACCATAATAATTCTGTCGTATCGCAGTCTTTTGAATTTATTTTGTGCTTGTTTATTATCAAAATTCACGTGCAGATTTCCCTCTTTCATAATGCTTTTTATTTACTACATACAAATATATGATATCATAAATCATCGAAAATGTAAATGTTTTTTTGAAAAATGTATTGTCAGGATTTTTGTAACAATTTGTTGAGAAAAATGTTTTTTGTACGCTCTGAATTCGTTGTGTATTTTGACGAAAATTAATCGCGTATTTGTGATTTTTTCGCTTTTTTATTGCAATTTAGTTGCTTCTATGGTATAATATAAGTGACACTAACTATCAATAATATTTTGTTTAGATATAGAGTTTTTGAAAAAAACAGAATAAAAACTATATGATATGGGGTGAGAATATGAATATACAGATACAACTTTGCGGAATGGCATTATTGTTTATCATAGTACTTCTTCTCGTAGGACAGCGTAAAATAAATGTCAGTTCACAAAAGGTATTTAATACTATTCTGGTATGTGTCATGAGTTCAACTGTTTGCAATATACTTATGACATTATTTTTACAGGTGTATAAAATGCAAAATATATTTTTTGAAGAGATCCTTACAAGGATTTATATGCTATCTACGATATTTGTGTGTGCTTTGTCATTTATTTATTTTACGGTGGAACTAGAATATGTCATTGCAGATATAGTAAGGCTTAGAAGAGCGGCAACAGCAGTGATGTGTGTGTCTGTGTTCGCAATAATAATATGCAATATAGAATATAGGTTTGACAGCAAGTTTGGAGTTGTATATCTGAGAGGTTCAGCTGTGAATATGGCGTATATTGCTGCTGTGGTACTGGTACTTTCAAACTTTATAATTTTGTTCCGTTATAAAAGATATATGGATAAAAGGCGCTGGGAAGCAGGATTGGTCTGGATGACTATGTGGATATGTTCTGCTTTGGTTCAGTACTTTAACCACGTACCTACAATTGATTATGCAGGTGCTCTTGGAGTATGTCTTTTGTTTATAAAGCTCGAAAATCCTGAAAGCTATCTTGACAGAGAAACAGGACTCTTTAATGAACAGTCAATGAAACTGTTTATGAAATCACTGTATAAGAAAAATCCGAATTTTTCGATGATAACAGTTGCAACAAATGAATCTATGTATTCCTCAGAAGAAATTTCAGGAAAAAAAGCTTTGCTTATGGCTATTAAAATATCTGAATTTTTTGAAACACTCGGAGCAGAGATCGTTGTAAAGCATGTCGGATGGATGCATACACTTGTTTTTGAAAACAGCGAGAAAATGAAAATCGCTTCTGAAAAGATACAAAAGAGATTTTCTTTAAAATGGGATGCAGATAAGAAATATACAGATATACAGGTAAAGCCGATAATATTTGAATTTCCGGATTGTTCTATAGCAGAAAATGAAACTCAGATGCTTGAATATGTAAATACATTTGTAAACGAAAATATCAAGACATCAACTTCAAAACTTCTGGTGTTTGATGGCAAGTATATAGATAAAATCACTGAGAACAATAAGATATCGGCGATGATAGTTGACGCTATACGTGAAGACAGAATAGAAGTTTTCTATCAGCCTATTTATTCAACCAAAAATAAGCTGTATACTTCTGCGGAAGCTCTTGTAAGAATAAGAGAAAAAGACGGAAAACTTGTTATGCCGGGTGTATTTATACCTGTTGCCGAAAAAAATGGTCTTATTATTGAGCTTGGAAAAGTAGTTTTCAGAAAAGCGTGTATGTTTTTAAAAGAAAATAATCTTACGGACAAGGGCATAAAATATCTTGAAATAAATCTTTCGGCTGTCCAATGTGTAAAAGAAGAACTTGCTGAACAGTATATTGAGATAATGGAAGAGCTTCAGATCGATCCGAAGACTATAAATCTTGAAATAACAGAAAGTGCCGCGCTCAGCTCAAAAGAAATACTTCTCAAAAATATGAATAAGCTCATCGAATACGGTGTGGAATTTTCACTTGATGATTTTGGAACAGGGTATTCAAATCTTAACTATATCCTGGAACTTCCCATAAGCATTGTAAAGTTTGACCGTCAGATGACAAATTTATATTTTGAAAGTGAAAAAGGAAAACTTATAATGGATGCTGCTATAAATATGATAAAAGCAGTAGGAACCAAAATAGTTTCGGAGGGCGTTGAAACCAAAAATCAGCTTGAGGTACTTGAAAAAGTGAGCATTGACTATATTCAGGGATATTATTTCTCAAAGCCCATAAGCGGAAGTGATTTTCTTGAACTTTTAAAAGAAAAAAATCAATAAAATGAAAGCATCGGTAAAAATAAAAATCCGATGCTTTTATTTTTGTGAATATCGGTACACTTTTATGAATAGAATTATTACAGATACAAATATTTGAGGTGCATAACGCAAAAGAGAAATACTTGATGCGTTAAAAATGGAGGCTATTTATGGATTTTAAAGTGGAACATGAACTGATACCTTTATCAGAAGTGATTTATGACGGGATACAGGAACAGGGGATAGAGTTTGAGTATATATTGCCTGATTACTATCCTGATATCTTTAGAATGATAAAGTGTGAAGCGTTACCCGAAGTAATATCGTATACTGTAAGTGACGGAAAACTGAGTTATGAGCTGTGTGTATCGGTAAATATTCTTTATTGCAGTGAAAACAGCAAGCAGGTAAATACTATAAAACAGAAGATGAATTATACCAAAACAGTAGAATCGGCAAAAATACAGAACCAGTCTGAAATAGTACTTATTCCAAAGACCGATTATGTGAACTGTCGCGTAGTAAATCAGAAGAGAGTTGATATCAAAGGTGCAGTAACTACAAAAATAAAAGTGATCGGAGAAAATAAACAGGAAATGATATGTGACGTAAGAGGTTTGAATGTACAACTCCAAAAACGTCCTGTAGAGTATGCAGTAGGAAAGCTATCAGCGTATAAAACCACAGAAATAAGTGAAGAAATAGAACTCAGCCATTCAAAGCCGCAGGTAAAGTCAATCATAAGATCTGTTGCCTCTGCAGGTACTCCCGAAATAAAAGTGATATCAAACAAATTGATAGTAAAGGGAAATATAGATGTAAATATTTTGTATTCGTGCGAAGATTCGGGAATACCTTCTATGGAAACTATGAAGTTTACAGTACCGTATAGTCAGATACTCGACATAAGCGGTGTGGATGAAGCATACAAGTGCTATGTAAATATCCATGTTGTTTCATGTGATGTTACCCCTTCTGCTGATAGTGACGGAAATATGTACAGATTGAAGTGTGAAGTAAATGCACGTATCTCTTGCAATGCTATGAAGTCAGGGTATGCCGAACTTGTTACGGATATATATTCTACACGTTATCCGTGTGATTTTAACCTGTCAAAAGTAAAAATAAGTTGTATGCCATCATCGTTTGACGAGTCGGCAAGCGAAAAATATATACTTGAATGTTCAGACAGTAAGATAGATAAGGTATACGATGTATGGTGCAGTGCAGGAAATACATCTATAAAGACCATACCCGAAGAAAAGTGTATAATGGTCAGTGCAATGTTGCACTATGCAGTAATGTACAGAGAACCTGATGGTATGCCTGTGCTTATGGAAAAAGAAAATGCATATGAACACAAGATAACTGTTCCTGAAATAGACTGCGGAAGTTATGCCGATGCCGAATTATCTGTAAGTGGTTGTACATATAATCTTGTTTCAGGCGAAAAAATCACAATAAATCCTGAAATCAGGATATCAGGTAAGGTTTACAGTTCGTCTGAAGTAAAAATCGTATCCGATATACAGATAAATCATGAAGAAATGAAGAAAAGTGACGGAGATTATGCACTCAGACTTTATTTTGGAATGAGCGGTGAGAGTATATGGGATATAGCTAAAAAATACAGTACGTCTGTAAATGCGGTTATGGAAGAAAACAATCTGTACGATGAAAAACTTTCGGAAAACAGTATGTTGCTCATCCCTATAGTTAAATAATTGGAGGAAAATCTGATGAAGGATATTTATAATGACATTGCGGAAAGAACAGACGGCGATATATATGTTGGAGTTGTCGGACCTGTACGCACCGGAAAGTCAACATTTATAAAAAAGTTTATGGAAACTCTTGTTATTCCAAATATAAAAAGTGACTATAAAAAAGAAAGAGCAGTTGATGAACTTCCGCAGTCTGCTGCAGGAAAGACAATAATGACAACAGAGCCTAAGTTTATTCCGGAAGAAGCAGTGGAAGTAGAAATAGGCGAAAATGCAAAATTCAATGTTCGCATGATAGACTGCGTAGGATATATCGTGCCAAGTTCTCTGGGGTATATAGAAAACGAAATGCCGCGTATGGTGATGACGCCATGGTTTGAGGAAGAAATCCCGTTTAATATGGCGGCGGAAATAGGTACTCAAAAGGTAATAGAGGAGCATTCAACCATAGGTCTTGTTATTACGACAGACGGAAGTATTTCTGATATTCCTCGTGATGAATATGAGGAAGCGGAAGAACGTGTTATAAATGAACTGAAAGATATAAACAAACCGTTTGTAGTGATAATGAACTGCGTTGATCCACTTTCAACCGAAACTATTAAACTTTGTGAAAATCTTTCTGAAAAATATTCTGCTTCGGTTCTTCCTTTTAACTGTCTTGAACTTGATGAAAATATGATAAGAGAGATAATAAGAGAAATACTTTTTGCTTTTCCTTTAAAAGAAATAAATATAAGCATGGCAGGATGGATAACAAGTCTTGAAAAAGGTCACTGGCTCAAGGAAAAGATTTTTTCGGCAGTGAGAGAATCGGCATATGACATAGTAAATGTAAGAGATGTAAAAAAGATGCCCGATAAAATAAAAATTTGCGAGGAGATTTCATCAGCTTCTGTAAATGAAATAAATCTTGGAAGAGGCAGTGTATCAATAAATGTTACCATAAAAGAAAATCTTTTTTACAAGATCCTCGGAGAAACTACGGGAATACATCTCGAAAGCGAAAGTGATCTTTTACCGGTACTTGTTGAACTGAGTAATATAAAGAAAAAGTACAGCCGTATAGAAGCCGCTCTTGCGGAAGTAGACGCAACGGGTTATGGTATAGTTATGCCTGATATAACCGAACTCTCGCTTGAAGAACCTATGATAATAAAACAAGGCGGAAAGTATGGCGTAAAACTAAAGGCTTCAGCTCCTTCGATTCATCTTATGAAGGCGAATATCAATACTATAGTAAGCCCTATAGTAGGCTCTGAAAGACAATCAGAGGATCTCGTGATGTATCTCATGCAGGAATTTGAAGAGAATCCTACGAAAATATGGGAGTCAAATATTTTCGGAAAGTCACTTCACGAACTTGTAAATGAGGGACTTCACAGCAAACTTCTGAAAATGCCTGTCGAAGCCAGAATAAAGATACAGGAAACACTTGAAAGAGTAATAAATGAAGGGTGTAGCGGACTTATATGCTTTATACTTTGATATGTACGGAGTGACCGTAGGAAACTGGTGCACAGGGCAATATAAATAAAAACAGTCAGTCACGAATATGTATAAATATTCATGGCTGACTGTTTTTTTATCAGTAAGTGTCAGTGTATCGTGTCTTCTGACAAATTTGTTTTATGTATAAAAACTAACGTGTTCCATGCACTACACGCTGTGATACTTCTGAGCGTTTTGCATTGTTGAATCTGTCAAGATCTCCCACGAGATATCCTGTAATTCTTCTTATACGCTGAAAAGGAACATCGGCAAATTTGTAGCTGAGATTTACATACTCGCCATCAAGTTCTATCTGCATTGATTTGATGACTTTGTTGTGGTATTTTTCTGTTGCAAATTTCAGATAAGCATTGATTTCCTCTTGCGAAAGATTACCGTTTATAACCTTTACTTCCGTCATTTTAAATGCACCTCTTTGTATATATAGTAGTTTTAAATATATTATAACACAATATAATGTGTTATGCAATAGGAAAATAAAAATAAAATATTTTTCCTTGGCCGCCATAAAGCGACAAATTTTAATGTAATATTATGGTAAAATATTGTATGTGATGAGAATAAATCAAATATACGAGGTGAAAAAGATGGTTAATTTTATGTATGAGGAAAGGCGTATAACAGCCGGAATTATTGGTGAAATAGATCATCACAACGCTGCAATGATGAGAAGAAAAATAGATATGGAACTTAAGGAAAGAGTACCTGAAGAGATGGTTTTTGATTTTGAACGCGTGACATTTATGGACAGTTCAGGGGTAGGACTGATAATGGGGCGTTATCGCCTTATGAATGAAATAGGCGGGAAAATCATAATAAAAAATGCATCAGACCGTATTAAAAAGGTAATGAAGCTTTCAGGTATTGACAAAGTAGCAAGGATGTTATAAAAAGGAGGAAATCAAAGTGAAAAATGAAATGAAACTCAGCTTTCTTTCGGTATCCGAAAATGAGGCGTTTGCAAGAACAGCTGTAGCGGCATTTGTAGCACAGTTTAATCCTGCTATAGATGAACTTGCAGATATACGTACTGCTGTTTCCGAGGCTGTTACAAACGCTATAGTACATGGCTACAAAGAAGAAAAAGGGTATGTTCATCTGACAGTAAAAGTATCTGATGACAGAGTTGTCTACATACAGATAAAGGATAGCGGTTGCGGGATAAAGGATGTAAAAAGAGCGATGCAGCCATTATTTACTACGGCTCATGATGATGAAAGAGCAGGTCTTGGATTTGCTGTAATGGAAAGTTTTATGGACAAGCTTGACGTAAAAAGCAAATATGGTTACGGGACAAAAGTAAATATGAAAAAAATATTGCTTTCGTCTGAAAATGAGGAATACTGAATATATGGAACAGATTGAGAAGAATCTTGGTCTGGTGCATCTGTGCGCAAATAAGTTCAGAAGCAGAGGTATAGAGTATGAGGAACTATATTCTGCAGGTTGTATGGGTCTTATAAAAGCTTCAAAATCTTTTGATGAGAGTCGGGGTGTAAAGTTTTCAACATATGCTGTTCCTGTAATACTTGGTGAAATAAAAAGACTTTTTCGTGATGGCGGTACGATAAAAATAAGTCGCAGCATAAAGGAGCTTTCTATGAAAGTGTCAAGGGAGAGAGAAAAGTTCATAAAACAAAAAGGGCGAGAACCTCATGTTGACGAGCTAGCACAGATTCTCGGAGTAGATGCACAGCAGATAGCCGAGGCAGTATCATCACTAAGACCTGTTTTGTCATTAACAGGCTCATCTGAAGACAATGAAGGACAGATAGATGTCAGAGTAGAGTCGCCTGATGAGGAGATAACAGATTTGTTGTCTTTAAGACAGATAATGACAGAGCTGAGTGATACAGAGAAAAAACTTATTTATTTCAGGTATTATAAAAATCTTACTCAAAGTCAAACAGCAGAGCTACTTGGAATTTCTCAGGTACAAGTTTCACGAAAAGAGAAAAAACTGCTTACTTATATGCGTGAAAAATTGTTAGAGTAGACCTTGACTTTTATATAATAAAATGTTATTATATTTAGTGATTGATTGCGGGCGGAACCTGAGGTTCGCCCTTGTTTTTTTACTAGGAAGGAAAATATATGGAATTTAAAGAACTAGCATTGACCGACGAAGTATTGAGAGCCGTAGAAGAAATGGGATTTGTGGAAGCTACTGAAATACAGGCAAAGAGTATTCCCCTTATACAGACCGGAGCGGATGTTATCGGAAAATCAAATACCGGTACCGGTAAAACAGCAGCATTTGGCATCCCTGCTATTGAAAGCATATCCCGTGAAAAAAACGGAGTAGAAGTTCTTATCCTTTGCCCTACAAGAGAGCTTGCTATGCAGGCTTGCGAAGAAATAAAGAAATTTTCAAAGTATATGAACTGGGTAAAACCATGCGCCGTATATGGCGGTGCCAATATGGAAAGACAGATAATGGATATAAAAAGAGGGGCAAATATAGTTGTCGGAACACCGGGTCGAGTTATGGACCACATGAGAAGACGCACTCTTAAACTCCAGAATCTTAAGATGATAATTCTTGATGAAGCTGATGAAATGCTCAATATGGGATTTCGTGAAGATATAGAGAGTATACTCGAAGAAGTTCCGGAAGAAAGACAGACTATACTCTTCTCAGCAACTATGCCGCCTGCAATAATGGCGATTACAAATCAGTATCAGAAAGACCCTCAGCTTATAAAGATTGACCAGAAGTACAGAACTGTTGATACTATAGAGCAGTATTATTTTGAAATTCCTTCCGGAATGAAAATGGAAGCTATGCAGTATCTTCTGCTTGCATATGAACCAAAGGCGTCTATGATATTCTGCAATACCAAGAAAATGGTTGATGACCTTACTGAAATACTTTCATCAAAAGGTTTTAAAGTTGCAGGTCTTCACGGTGATATGAAGCAGTCACAGAGATCTTATGTAATGGATAAGTTCAAGTCAGGAAAAATCAATGTTCTCATAGCTACAGACGTAGCGGCAAGAGGCATAGACGTAAGCGGAATAGACGTGGTATTCAACTTTGATCTTCCACAGGATAATGAATATTATATTCATCGTATAGGAAGAACAGGCAGAGCTGGAAAATCAGGAACAGCATATACGCTTATAAGCAACAGAAAACAGATATATGATCTTAAGGCGCTTTCAAAATATATAAAGGCAGAGATCAAGGAAAAAGAACTTCCTGAAAAAACAGATATCGTAAACAATAAGATATCAAAGGTAGTAAATAAGATAATATCATCGTCCCAGCAGCCGCTCCGTGACGAAACAGAAATTATTTTCAGCATTCTTACAGCAGAGGGGTACTCAGCAGAAGAGATCGCAAAATTCCTTATAAATCTCAGAATAGGAAAAGAACTTCGCAATATTCCTGAATTTGAAATTCCGAAGGTAAAGAAATATACATCCAAAAATACCGGAAAACTTACAAAGGCAAAATCCGCAAAGATAGAAATATCAGCAGGAAAGTCAAACCGAATTGCACCGAACTTTATACTTGGAGCACTTGTTGAAGCTACAGGTATGCCGGGCAAGAGTTTCGGAAAGATTGAAATTTTTGATAAATACAGTACAGTAGAAGTACCTCAGGCTGACCTTGAATTTATCATAGACGCTATGGATAATACAAAGGTAAACGGAAAGAGAGTAACAGTAAAACTCTGCGAAAGAAAGAGCGCAGAAAAGTCAAAGGAAAAATCAAGATTCGGTCGTACACGTGATCATCATGAAGGCGGCAGACGCGGTGATTCTTCAAGAAGAAAAGGCGGAGCCGTGAAGAAGAGAAAATCAAGAGGATAAGATTTATATTTTAGGATAAAGGAGAAAAATGATATGGCAGCTAAGAAAAATTCTAAAAATAACACAGGCAGTTACAGTCAACCGAAAAAAAGCTTCTTTTTGAGATTAATAATCCTTATAGTTGCAGCATTTATGTTTGCAGGCGCAGTTATAATGCCGTTTATATATTACTAAAAAACGGAGGATTGTTATGTTGAATATAGGTTGTCATCTTTCTATTTCAAATGGCTATGAGGCTATTTGTAAAGAGGCACTTGGTCTTGGTGCAAATACATTTCAGTTTTTCTCCCGAAATCCGAGAGGCGGAAAATCATCACCTGTATCTCCCGATGATGCAAAAGCGATGGAAGTTTTTATGAGTGAAAATTCTTTTGCTCCTGTTCTGGCTCACGCTTCATACACTATGAATCTTTGTTCGGCTGATGAAAAAGTAAGAGATTTTGCAAACAGAGCATTAAAAGAAGATCTTGAAAAGCTTGAAATGATACCATGCAATCTTTATAATTTTCATCCCGGAAGCCATGTGGGACAGGGAATCGAACAGGGAATAAGTTTTATTGCTGATGCACTTAACAATGCAGTGACCGAAAATCAGAAAACAGTCGTTCTGCTTGAAACAATGGCAGGCAAAGGAACAGAGGTCGGAAGATGTTTTGAAGAGTTGCGTGAGATCATAGACAGAGTAAACTTCAGCGACAAGATAGGTGTTTGTCTTGATACTTGTCATGTTTTTGATGCAGGTTACGATATAGTAAATGATCTTGATGGAGTTCTTGCAAAGTTTGATGATGTTATAGGTCTTGAAAGACTCCGTGCTATTCACCTTAACGACAGTAAAAATCCTATGGGAAGTCACAAAGACAGACATGAGAAGATAGGTGAAGGATATATCGGACTTGATGCCATAGTCAGAATAATAAATCATGAGAAACTTAAAAATCTTCCGTTTTTCCTTGAAACTCCGAACGATAACGAGGGCTATGCTGCAGAGATAAAGCTTTTGCGTGAAAAAGTTCTATAGTTTATCTCAGAATAATTTTTTTACCGATATGCACAGAGTGACAGTAGGAAACGGATGTGCGAGGCGATATTAATAAGTAAAACAAGAAACGTCTGAACCATAAAAATTCAGACGTTTTATTTTTTTAAAATGTTATAGTAAATGATATCATTCCGTAGTTATAATGAACCTGAATATTTCCATTATGTGCTTCAGCTATGTTCTGTGCGATATTAAGTCCCAGTCCGTTTCCGCCAGTTCCGCTGTTTCTTGAAGTATCCACTCTATAAAATCTGTCAAAGAGTTTTGAAACATTTTCTTCTGAAAGATCTTCACATTTGTTTGAAATGCAGAGTTTTATTTTTCCTTGATTATTTCTGAAGAGTGATACAGAAATAACTGAGTTTACGATAGAATATTTTGTTGCATTATCAAGAAGTATGGTGATAAGCTGTTTTATTCTGTCTTCGTCACCATAAAATCTGAGTTTAGGCGATATATCTGTTGCAAGTTCTCTTCCTGCTTCAAATACAAGTGATTCAAAAATCAGACACAGACTTGAAACTGTATTTGATATGTCAAATTCATTCATTTCCATTTTAATTTCATTTGAATCTGACTTTGCAATATACAGAAGTTCGTTTACAAGTTTTGACATTCGTAGTGTTTCCGACTTGATATATTTAAGCCAGCGTTCCTGATTTTTTATCGTATCATTTGGTGTTGAGAGTACAACATCCGTATTGGCTGCGATTACAGTAAGAGGTGTTTTCAGTTCGTGCGAAGCATCAGCAATAAATTGTTTCTGCTTGTTCCACGCATCTTCTATAGGTTTTATCGCCCAGTTTGCAAGGAAAAGACTTATGAAAAATACTATTATCAGTCCTGCGCATCCTATTATTACAAATATTATAAGAAGTCTGTTAAGAGTAGACATTTCTATGGATCGGTCAAGAAATATAACCGATGAATTTTTACTGTTTGGCGATGAAGTCATCTTATATCTGTATGAAACAGAGTTTATGATGCATTTTCCTGTTGGTTTTCCGTTTTCGGATATTTCCCTTATAGTTTTTCTTATCTGCTGATCATAATTTTCATCTGTAGATGTATCATCTTCATATCTGAAAAAGTACTGATATGATATGTTAAGTACCTCATTTTCTTTTCCAAGTTCAGCGAAAATATGTGATCTTATCAGATTTCCATTATATCTGGTCGTCGTAACCGTCCTTTTTTCAGTTGGCAGAGGAGGTGGCAGCGTTGTCGATGCTACTGTCTGAGAAGTTGTCGTAGTTATGGCAGTAGTTGTAACAGTTGTTGTTATCGGTTCTGTCAAAGGTACGTTTTCTTCTGTGTATACAGGTGGTTCGGTATACGATTCTGTCGGTATGACTTCAGGAGGCTGTGTTGTAATTTCTTCTGTCGTTATCGGTTCGGAAGAAGCTGGTTCTGTTACGGGTGTTGTAATCTGACTTGTTGATGTGTCAGTAACAGTTGTTTCAGGTTTCGGGTGGGTGTTATCTGTAACATCGGGAGGTAAATCATTTGGGGGAGACCCGAAATCAGGAGGAGGAGTACCCCATTGCCACTGAGGGTCTCCCCATCCGCCGTCCCAGTAACCGTTTCCCCAGTTATTGCTGCTATCCTGCGGTGGATTTCCCCACCATCCGTTGTAGTAATAGTACCAGTAAGGATCGTAATAGCCATAATCATGACCGTGATTGTCCTGTGGATTGTTCATAGGGACTATGTTGATATAATCGGTAGTTTCTCCGTTTACCAGCGGTTTCATACCGTCAGGATGAATATGGCTTTTTTCAATAGGCATTGGTATGTCTTTTTTATGATTTTCTATGAGTGTGTCCATGATTTCTTCTGACATTTTTATTTCAGAGTTTACCATGAGTAGATAAATTCCGCTGAGTGTTGCCAGAAGGACGAGGGAGAGTATAATCATGTTTACGATAACAAATCGCATTTTTAATTTTTTTATCATTTAAAAATCACTTCCCTGAGCTTAAACAGTATCCTACACCCCGCACAGTTTTTATATTTACGACTGAGTTTATATGTGAAAGTTTTTTTCTTAGGAATGATATGTACACTTCAACATTGTTATACTCAGCGTTTGAATCATATCCCCAGATTTTTTCAATGATTTGCTCTTTGCTGATGATTGCATTCCCGCTTTTACAGAAAAGTTCCATTATGCAAAATTCCTTAAGCCCAAGTTTAAGAGAATTGTTATTGCACGACAGTTCATAGGTGGAGAGATTTAATGATATATCATCAAAACTTACCATGTTTTCACAAAAAGTGTTGTTGTTTCTTCTTGAAAGAGATCGTATTCTTGCAAGTAATTCTTCCGTATTGAAAGGTTTTGTCATATAATCGTCAGCACCTATATCAAGACCGTTTACTTTATCGGATATTTCGTCTTTTGCGGTAAGAAGGAGTACAGGAGTAGCGATCTTGTTTATTCTTAGTGAGCGCAATACATCAAATCCGTTCATTTTAGGGAGCATGATATCAAGTATGATCACATCGTATATTCCTGAGAGTGCGCAGTCAAGTCCTGATACACCATCATGGCATATATCAGTAAGATATTTGTTTTTCTGCAGTATCTGACCGAGCGCATCCGCGAGAGCTATTTCGTCCTCAATAATCAGTATTCGCATAAATTTTTTTCTCCTTAGTTGTATAAAAAATTTTTTACACTGCCTATTTTACAATACATAAGTGTTTTTATTGTGTTTTTGATTACTGTAAGTTCAGGATTTTATTAATAAGTCGTTTCAGATCAAAGACATTTGTTTTTTTGTCGTTGTTTATATCAGAGACAGCATACTGATATGAGTCAGGAACAGTTTCAAAAAGTAAAAGCTTTTTCATTATAACAAGATCAGCAGCGGAAAGTTTGCCGTTGTTGTCAAGATCGCCTTTCAGTTGTTCTTCGGAAAGTGTCTTTATTATATTATATGTAGGTTGAGAATACATGCTTGTGTCTGTTGATTTGTACCTAGCAGCAAGAATATACTGAGTATCAGGTAAAAGATTTTCAAAAACAGGTGAGTCCTGCCATTCAAAGTCATATCTGAAAGCTTTTCTGATACCGTACTCCATTCCTTCGTGTTTTTCCAGGATTATGGAGTTGCTTGTGTATCTTACAATATCAAGAAGTTTTTTATCGGTTTTTTTGTATTCGGGGACGGTTATTTCAGTAAGTTCGGATGAAAAGCTTTTATCGGTAGCGTCTATAAAAAAGTACAGCTTTTCACCGTGATTTATGCCTGAGGCAAAAATGCTTTCTAACCATATTGTCCCGTTTCTGTCAGTAAGGTTTTTAATATCAAAAATCTGTGAATAGTATCCGTTTTTCTTCAGACGTATATATTTGCTGTTTTTGTCATCGAAGTTTCCTGTAAGTTTTCCGTTTAAAAAATCAATTTTTATTTCTTCCATCTGCGGTCTGGGAGGAATAAGCTGTGATATCTGATTTCCGCTTTTATCGGTTATTGTGATGTATGTTCCGATATAGTCCGAAATACAGTCATAACTGTTTAGTACAGTGTTGTCATGAGCCGTTACTGTATAATCATTTTCGTTGAATATGATAGTTTCAAGTTCAAAATTAAATGAACACATTTCTTTTTTTCCGGGCATAGTTATTTCTATGCATTTGACATACGGTGAAAAAGAAGTTTCAAAATCTTTGCAGTGTACATATAAAACATATGTTTCGCCTGAAAGAAGGTCAGTTATCACAGTGGTGTCTTCAGTACATTTTTCAGCTGATTCAATTTCTGTTGTATATCTTGTTTCATTTGATGTTTTGAGTTCTATTTTGTATTCGGCCTTGAGTGCTTCTGCGTTTTCAATTGTAAATGACAGAGTGTTTTCATCTTTTATATCTATCTTTACAAATTCATCGGGAATAGTCGGTCTTGGCGGAACTGTAATATGAAATATCGTACTCTCAGGTGAGTTTTCGGTTGCAGGTATCTGAAAATAAAGATCTGTGTCGTAGTCCGGATAAATTTTAAAGAAATTTTCGGACAAGATAGTATATCTTCTCTCAGAAATACTCTGTGCATCGCTCATATCGGGTGACGCACTAAACATCATTTTACTTGATACAGAAAAAATCATCGTTATAAGTTCAGAAGAGTTTGAGATCCTGGCGTTGGCGAGTTCCGTATCAAGATTGATTTTTTCCGAAATCACAAGAGGAGTAGTTTTTCCATTTGTGGTTACAGTAAGCTCTTTACCGAAATAATCGGATATATTTTCATTGTCTTTGAAAATATGTCCGTCCTCTGATCTGACGGTAGTTATTGTTTCATCAAAATGAATTGTTTCATTAAAATAATCTACAGATGCGTAGTTTTTAAATACATTTAGTTTGTATTCGGTTGTCTTTTTTCCTTCTTCGGTACAGCGTATCATGATTTCATTGTATCCGGGTGAGATCATGATATTTTCACTTTTGTGTCCGGAAATGATTTTTTTTCCGTTTATTTCTATGGTGCAGCATCCGACAGGGAGAAGGGTAACGTAGTCGGAAACACCTTCAAGTACATATGACAGTTCTGTATTTGTATTTCCGTTTGTCGTAAGTTCTGCAAGTGTGCCGTTTATGGTAAGTGATGATAATACAGCTTGTGCCTGAGTGTAGTGTTTGCTGTATATTTTTCCTGTGGTGCCGTTTTCTATTACTGCGGCATTTATAGTCATATCATCTGTTATTGTGATTGGTTCTGTATATATACAACTGTTTTCGTCAGGAATGCTGCCATCCGTGGTGTAGTATATATTGCCTGTATCTACCGATGAAAGTTCTGTTTTTGAACCGAGAGCGACTTCTTCGCTGTCCTGCGAGAAAAATATTTTATCAGTATCATCTCCAAAAGCTTTCAGACATACGTTGCCTATATAATAAACCACGTTTGTATCAGGAAGTGAAATATTTTCATATGCCTGTTCTATTTTCATTCCTTTTGTATCGGTCCATCTTGTACCGTTTGAGCTTATAAAACTTTCACCGTAGTCTGATGACGATGAAATCTTACTTTTGGAAATATCCGAAGCATTCATTGATATTTTGTTTTCACACAGTATAACACATGATTCAACAGGTATAGGATAGAGATGTTCAGGATTTGTAAGCTTTGCTACTATAGAAAATTTTTCTCCTTTTTTTACTGCAACTGGTTTATCAAGTTTTATCGTGTGGTATCCTGCAAACTCTTCTGTTCCTGAAGTAATATCACTTTTCTGCCCCGAAACAGGTGAAGTTTCATCTGTCAGACCTGTATAGATAGTTATTTCATATTCTGCATTGTTATCCGTTGTATATAGTCCTGCGTATGTGATTACTTCATCTTTTTGTGCCGTAAATATATTTGCCATATATGCTGTATTGCGTTCCTCGTTATTTGCTGTAACTGATGCGGTCATGGCGAGGGTGTCATGCTGATATACGGATGAGTATGTATTTGCCGGCATAGCACGGATGCAGTTTGTATCAGTAATTGACCGGTCACAGTATGAGATCCAGAAAAATCCGTTATCTCCCCATTGTGTTCCCCAACTGTTTTTAACAAGCCATGCACCGTCACGTTCGGGAGTGGTAAGAAAATTTTCACGGCTGAAATTATCATCCCAGCCAATGATAGTAACTGCATGGTTTGGCGTTGAGTAAGATGGCATATACTGAGCCTGTGTTTTTTCATTGTAGGAGTTTTCAAACTTAAAATTTATAGAAACAGCATTTTTTTGCATGAGCATTTCTTTTATCTGATTTTCGGAAAAATTAAGTGTATCATCAGCGTATACTTTTTGTTTGCTGTAAGCATTGAGCATATATGAATCAGAAATCAGGTATTCTTTGTTATGCTTTATGGAATCATTTATTGTTTCAGGTAAAGTATCATATGGCAAAACACTCTCGCTCACAGGACCTATTCCCTGAACGAGTGTTGAAGTGGAAATAGATGTGTGTCCTCCTGCATCGGAAAAGGCGTTGCTGTTTACAGGATCAAGATTGTCGCCGCCCGAAAAAGTAAAATACGACAGATGAAGTTCTGAAAGATCAATATTCGGAAAATTTTTTATAAGCGATGTTTCTATGCTGGCAAGAGCAGAAAAAGCCCAGCAAGTGCCATAGTTTCCCTGGTTTTTTACCGGAGAAACAAGTCCGTATTCACGAAGATCGTACTTCTGAGGAAAAGTATTTTCCGTAGCTGTTTTAGAAAGTACAGCATCACCATTTGTGCATTCGGAAAAAGCGAGAAATTTTTCAGTGTTTTCAGCACGTATATTGTTTGTTGTCATGATGTTGGTATATGGATATAGATTTGCAAGTATAGAAAATGATAATATTTTTGCCAGTATTTTCTTTTTATTCATATTATTCATACCTTTTCAATCTGAATTATTATTTTTATTTATATTAAATTTTAACATGATTTCTTATAAAAATCAATAGTTTTCGTGCGTTTTAACGGTCTTGCATTATCAAACCAAAAAAATTAAAAAAAATATGAAATAAGACTTGTAAAACAGAGCAAAATATTATAAAATAGAAATGTATAGTTGTTAAATCAAAGACAACTAATTGAAAATCAGTTGATTTGAAAGGAAGTAAAATAATGGCAGGTTTAAACAAAGTTACAGTAGAAGACGTTAGTGTTAAGGGCAGAAAGGTACTTGTAAGAGTAGACTTCAATGTTCCGCTCAAAGATGGAGTTATCACAAATGATAACAGAATTCAGGCAGCTCTTCCCACAATCAACAAGCTCGTTGAAAATGGTGCAAAGGTTGTTTTGTGTTCACACCTCGGAAAGCCAAAGAACGGTCCTGAGGCAAAGTTCTCACTTGCTCCCGCTGCTGCAAGACTTGCTGAGCTCGTAAATACAAAGGTTGTTTTTGCTGCTGATGATACAGTAGTAGGCGACAACGCAAAGAAGGCTGTTGCTGAAATGGCAGACGGCGAGATCGTTGTTCTCGAAAACACAAGATTCCGTGGCGCAGATGAAACAAAGAACGGTGAAGGTTTCTCCAAGGAGCTTGCCGAGCTCGTTGACGGCGAAGTATTTGTTATGGACGCTTTCGGTTCTGCACACCGTGCTCATGCTTCAACAGCAGGCGTTACAAATTTTGTTAAGGAAACAGCAGTAGGTTACCTCATGCAGAAGGAGATCCAGTACCTCGGAAATGCTGTTGAAGTTCCTGAAAGACCATTCGTTGCTATCCTCGGTGGCGCTAAGGTTGCTGACAAGCTCAACGTTATCTCAAACCTCATCGAAAAGTGCGATACACTTATCATCGGTGGCGGTATGGCATACACATTCCTCAAGGCTAAGGGTTACGAAGTAGGTACATCACTCGTTGATGACGAAAAGATCGACTACTGCAAGGATATGCTCAAGAAGGCTGAAGAAAACGGCAAGAAGCTTCTTCTCCCTATCGATACAGTAGTAGCATCTGCATTCCCTGATCCAATCGACGCTGAGATCAGTGTTGAAACAATGGCTTCAGATAACCTTCCTGCTGACAAGATGGGTCTTGATATCGGTGAAAAGACACAGGCTCTCTTTGCTGACGCTTGCAAGACTGCTAAGACAGTTGTATGGAACGGACCTATGGGTGTATTTGAAAACCCAACACTTGCAAAGGGTACTATCGCTGTAGCTAAGGCTCTTGCTGAAACAGACGCTACAACGATCATCGGTGGCGGTGACTCTGCAGCAGCAGTTATGCAGCTCGGTTTTGCTGACAAGATGAGCCACATCTCAACAGGTGGCGGTGCTTCACTTGAATACCTCGAAGGTAAGGTTCTTCCTGGTGTAGCTGTAATCGCTGAAAAGTAATTAATAAATTAAATAAGGCGGGGGAGACTCCGCCTTATAGTATGTAAAATATAACATATACAAAAGGAGTATTTTTTTATGAACAAAGCATTAAGACAGGCTATAATAGCAGGTAACTGGAAAATGAACAAGACAAGACCTGAAGCAAAGGCTCTTATCGAAGCACTTGTACCATATGCTGAAAAGGCATCATGCGGTGTTGTTATCTGCGTTCCTTATACAAATCTCGAAACAGCTATTGCTCTTACACAGGGTACAAACATCAAGGTTGGCGCTGAAAACTGCCACTTTGAAAAGAGCGGTGCTTTCACAGGTGAGATCTCTGCTGATATGCTCACAGAAATGGGCGTTGAATATGTAATCATCGGTCACAGCGAAAGAAGACAGTACTTCGGTGAAACTGATATCACAGTAAACAAGAGAACAAAGGCTGCTCTTGAAGCTGGTCTTAAAGTTATCCTCTGCGTTGGCGAAATGCTCGAAGAACGTGAACAGGGTATCACAGAAGAAATCGTTGCTCTCCAGACAAAGATCGCTCTTATGGGTCTTACAAAGGAACAGATCGCAAACGTTGTTATCGCTTATGAACCTGTATGGGCTATCGGTACAGGTAAAACAGCTACATCTGCTCAGGCAAATGAAGTATGTGCATTTATCCGTCAGACAGTAGCTAAGCTTTACGACCAGGCAACAGCTGACGCTATGACAATTCAGTACGGCGGTTCAATGAACGAAAACAACGCTGCTGAACTTCTTGCACAGCCTGACGTAGACGGCGGACTTATCGGTGGTGCATCACTCGTAGCTGAAAAGTTTGCAGTTCTTCTTGAAGAAGCTTCAAAATAATTGATTTTTTTATAAAGATCACACAAGCGTAAAACTTATCAGATCATTACAACGTAATAGAAAGGTATAATATAATGAGTAAAAAACCCGTAGCATTATTGATACTTGATGGTTTCGGATACAACTCCGAAGAATACGGAAATGCTGTTAAGGCAGCAAACACACCTAACATTGATAAGTATATGAGCAAATATCCAAACACACTTATCGGTGCAAGCGGAATGAACGTAGGTCTTCCTGACGGTCAGATGGGCAACTCCGAAGTTGGTCATACAAATATCGGTGCCGGAAGAATAGTATATCAGGAACTTACAAGAATAACAAAGTCTATTTCTGACGGTGACTTCTTCACAAACGAAGCATTTACAGAAGCTGTTGAAAACTGTAAGAAAAACGGTTCATCACTTCACTTCATGGGACTTCTCTCAAGCGGTGGTGTTCACAGCCATCACACACATCTCTACGGTCTTCTTGAACTTGCTAAAAAAGCAGGTCTTGAAAAAGTATATGTTCACTGCTTTATGGACGGAAGAGACGTTCCTCCTTCAAGCGGTAAAGACTTTGTAGAAGAACTCTGCGAAGAAATGAAGAAGATCGGCGTAGGTAAGATAGCAACAATAAGCGGTCGTTACTATGCAATGGACAGAGATAACCGCTGGGATCGTGTTGAAAAAGCATATTCTGCAATGGTAAAGGGTGAAGGAAACTTTAACTCTGATCCGTGTGATGTTATGGCAAAGTCATACGCAGAAGGCGTAACAGACGAATTTGTTGTTCCGTCAGTAGTTTGCAAGGAAGGCACAATAGGTGCAAATGACAGCGTTGTATTCTTCAACTTCCGTCCTGACAGAGCAAGAGAAATAACAAGAACATTTGTAGATCCTCAGTTTGAAGGTTTTGCAAGAGAAATGTTCCCGCTTTATTTCGTATGCTTTACACAGTATGATGCAACTATGCCAAATGTAAATGTTGCTTTCAAGCCACAGTCACTTACAAATACATTTGGACAGTACATTTCAGACAAGGGCCTTACACAGCTCAGAATTGCTGAAACAGAAAAATATGCTCACGTTACATTCTTCTTTAACGGCGGTGTTGAAGCTCCTTATAAAAATGAGGACAGAGAACTTATCAAGTCACCTGCAGTAGCAACATATGACCTTCAGCCTGAAATGAGCGCTCCGCTCGTTTGCGACAAGGTTGTTGAATGTATAAACAGCGACAAGTATGATGTTATCATTCTTAACTATGCTAACTGCGACATGGTTGGTCATACAGGTATCTTTGATGCAGCGCAGAAGGCAGTTGAAGCAGTTGACGAATGCCTTGGCAAAACAGTTGACGCTATACTTGCAAAGGGTGGCGTTGCTCTTGTTACAGCTGACCACGGTAATGCAGACCAGATGTATGAAAAGGACGGTTCACCGTTTACAGCTCATACAACAAATCCTGTTCCGCTTATCATGATCGGTGCAGATGAAAGCTTTAAACTCGAAGAAGGCGTTCTCGCCGACCTCGCTCCGACAATGCTTGAACTTCTCGGACTTCCTCAGCCTGAAGAAATGACAGGTAAGTCACTTATAAAAAAATAATTTAATATACAATTAACATAAACAACGTATGGATTTTAAGTATGATTTCATGCGTTGTTTTTGTTTTTTTGCTTTAATTTATATTTTATAAATAATAAAGGTATTAAGTTTTAATTTGTCGGATATAATCTATTAAAATTATAGAATTTTATGCTACAATTTTATCTTAGTTGCACAAAAAAATAACCGTGTTACTAGAACCATTAACAAAGTTTTCAAAAACCCTTTACTTTGTTTAGAAAAAATATTATAATAATAGCAGTGGGTGAGTTGGATATTAAACATGACAATTATCCACATGTTTTTTGTTCCGGCTTATTTTGACTGGTAAAGGTTGACCGGTGAGGGCGAAACAGACTTTGATTTAATAAAAAAAATTAAAGTTCTTATTTCTTATCGGTGATCAGGTATTTTATTAAACATACTTAAGATGATTAAGTTGAAAATTAGGAGGAAAAAGACGATGTCAAGTAGAAAACTTAGAAAAGTTATGGCGACATTAGCAGCAGTTACATTACTCGCTGGTGCAGTAGCAGCACCTTCAATGAGCGTTTCTGCAGGTGAAGTACTCGGCGAAACAAGCTTTGAGTATAAGGCTCTTCCATGGCACACATGTGAATCAAGCCCTGCAAAGCAGAACTTCGCAATCGAAGACGGTGCATTCCACGTAATGATCCTTAAAGCTGAAGGTGCTGCCAAGGAAAAGTGGGATCTCCAGGTAAGACACAGAAATATTAACTTGAAAGCTAATCACAAGTATACAGTTACTTTCAAGGCTAAGGCTAACAGAAGCGGTCTTGAACTTTGCTCAAAGATCGGTAACATCAAGGGTGACGAAGAATACTGCGTAGTAAATGTTGACAAGATGGAGAATGGTTTTCATATGGGCGGTCAGTGGGGTAAGGCAGCAGTTCTTACTACTGAATGGCAGACGATCACAGGTGAATTCACACCTACTAAGGATCTCGAAGCTGTTGAATGGGCATTCCACTATGCAAAGGGTACTAAGTACGAAGGTAATGCTAAGGACGGAGACGAAATCTGGTTTGACGATATGTCGATCGTATGTAACACATGTGAAGAATGTAACGCAGATCCTACAGAATCATACGGTGCTGTAAACCGTGACTATTCTGCATACGTTGATCCTGATAAGTATGCTCCGGGCAAAAAGCTTGTAAACTACATTTCAGTAAACCAGCTCGGTTACTATCCAAACCTCAAGAAAGTAGCTGTTCTCGGCGATAACAAGGGTGATATCCTTTACGGTGCATCATCTATCGACCTTACAAAGAGCTCATATGACTTTGATGTTTGCGATGCAAGCACAGGTGCTGTAAAGTTCTCAGGAACATCAGGTTCAGCTATCAAGGATGCTGACTCTAACGATACAGTATACAAACTTGATTTCTCAGAATTCAATACACCTGGTAAGTACTACATCAAGGTAGGCGACTGGAGATCATTCGATTTCGAAATCGGCAATGACATTTATTCTGATGACAGCCACAATATGCTTACAAACGCAGTAAACTACTTCTATCAGAACCGTTCAGGTATTGATATTGAAGAAAAGTATATCACATCAGGTGATAAGGCTGGTCTTGCTCACGAAGGCGGTCATAAGACAGATACAGCTTCTGTACAGAAGATCTGGAAGAACGAGTATGCAAGCACTGATGAAGCTACAGGTACATATGCATCTTCAAAAATCACTTCAAACGGTGGTTGGTACGATGCCGGTGACCACGGTAAATACGTTGTAAACGGCGGTATTGCTGTATGGACACTCCAGAACATGTTCGAAAGAGCAACTCTTAAAGATAACGGTGAAAAGTTTGCTGATGGTTCAGGTACAGTAGTAGTTCCTGAAGCAGGCAACAAGATTCCGGACGTTCTCGATGAAGCAGCTGTAGAACTTGACTGGATGACAAGCATGGTTGTTAAGGCTGATGAACCAACATGGGGCAAATATGCCGGCATGGTATATCACAAGCTTCATGACCACAAGTGGACAGGACTTGCAACAAGACCATATGACTACGAAAAAGAATGGGGAACAGTACGTATTGTAAAACCTCCGACGTTTGCAGCTACACTTAACTATGCTGCATGTGCTGCTCAGGCTGCAAGACTCTGGGAACCATATGATGATACTAAGGCAGCTTTCTACCTCGAAGAAGCTAAGAATGCTTATGCTGCTTACGAAAAGAACTACTATCCGGCTGATCTGACAGAAACAACACACCCAGACCTCGATTGTCCTTGCTCTAAGGAAGAAATCAGAGAAGATTCACTCTATGCTCCTATGTGGCAGGCAAAGGGCGGCGGTCCTTACGGAGATAACGAAGTAAGAGACGACGCTTACTGGGCAGCTTGTGAAATCTTCGTATCAGCTAAGAAGCTCGGCGACTCAGCTGCTGACGAATACTATAACAAGGTTGCTGAATACTCAAATGCATTTAAGGTAACAACAAGAATCACTGGTGGTGAAAACGCAAGTGGTGAAGGTTCATATACAACATTCAACTGGGGAAATACTGCTTCTGCAGGTTCTATGACTCTTGCTCTCCATAAGGATCTCCTTTCAGCTACAGAAGTTTCAACACTCGAAGCTTCAATCAAGGCTGCTGCTGATGATTACATCAAGACAGAAGAAGAACAGGGTTACGGTCTCCCATACAAGTATGACGGTCCTGGATACAATGATCCTAACAACCTTGATCCATCAATCATAATCAAAGGTTATGAATGGGGTTCAAACTCAATGGTTATCAACAATGCTATGGTAATGGCATATGCTTATGACCTTACAGGAGACATTAAGTACATGAACGGTGTAACAACTGCTATGGACTATCTCCTCGGTACAAACCCACTTAACTTCTCATTCATCACAGGTTACGGTTCATACTATGAAACAAGCCCACACCACAGATACTGGTCAAAAGAACTCGATAAGACTCTCCCAGAAGCTCCGGACGGAATCCTCTCAGGCGGTCCTAACGCAGGTCTTCAGGATCCATATGTAAGAGCTCTCGGATTTGTTCCTGGTAAGAAGGGTAATCCATCACAGAGATGTTTCGTTGACTCAATCGAAGCTTGGTCAACAAACGAAGTTACAATCAACTGGAACGCTCCACTTGCATGGATGGTTTCATTCCTTCAGGATGAAGCTGCAGGTGCTAATGAAGTTCCGGGTCCAATTGATCCAATTGATCCTCCGTCATCAAGCACACCATCAACTCCTGTTGACGGTATAATCTATGGTGACCTTAACGAAGATAAGGAAACAGACCTTTCAGACCTTACTATCCTCAGCCTCTATCTCATGAATGACAAGACACTCTCAGGTAACTTGCTCAAGGCAGCTGACGTAAACGGTGACGGTAGCGTAAACCTCGCAGACCTTGCTCACTATAAGCAGTACATCTGCCAGGATCCAGTAATTCTTGGTCCACAGTAATATTTATTAAGTTATTACTTATAAATTAATATAGAAAAATCCTCTGACTTCGGTTAGAGGATTTTTTTCTATTTAATTCAAAAAATACTATACAATTAAGAAAAAATATATTATAATAATTATATAGGTTTAAAAAAAATAGTAAACATCAACAATTTCGTTAAAATAATTTGTCAAACTGTTTACAGCAATATAAAGTATATAAGAATTCAGGAGGAAAATAAAAAATGATAAATAAAAGAAAGCTAAGAAAAGTAATGGCAACAATAGCCTCAGTTGCGATGCTTAGTACATCCGTCTTACCTTCAATGAATGTTTCTGCCGAAGTAGAGATGCTTAGTGAAACAAGCTTTGACTACAAAATGCTTCCGTGGCATACCGTAGAAAGCAGTCCTGCAAAGCAGAATTTCCGGATCGAAGACGGTGCTATTCATATAATGATTCTTAAATCAGTAGGTTCTAATCGGGAAAAATGGGATCTTATGACAAGATACAAAAATCTTAGTTTTAAGAAAGGTCACACATATACGGTAAGCTTTAAGGCAAAGTCAAGCAGAAACGGTCTTGAACTTTGTTCAAATATAGGAAATGTTCTTGGTGATGAAGAATATTTCGTATTAAACGGTGATAAGATGGAACATGGTCTTCATATGAACGGTCAGTGGGGCAAAGCAGCGATTCTTACAAATAAATGGCAGACATTTTCAGGTGAATTTACACCAACAGAGGATCTTGAAGGTCTTATCTGGAAATTTGAGTATGCTAACGGTACTAGGTATGAAGGCAATGCTCAGGACGGAGATGAGATATGGTTTGATGATATGTCGATCGTATGCCAGACTTGTGAACCCGGAGATAATTGTGATGTATCACGTCCTGATACCGACTGGGGAACAAACCGTGACCGTTCTGCACTTGTTGATCCCGAAAAATATGCTCCTGATGGTAAGCTTGTAAATTACATTTCTGTAAATCAGCTGGGATATTATCCAAAGCTTAGTAAGATAGCAGTGCTTTCTGATAATAAAGGAGATATCATTTATCATGCATCAACTATTGATCTTACCGAAAATTCATATGATTTTGAAATATGCGACGCTAAGACAAATGAAGTAAAGTATAAAGGTAAATCGGGAAAAGCTATAAAAGATGAGGCTTCCGGTGATACTGTATATAAGCTTGATTTTACAGAATATAATGAACCGGGGACTTATTATATCAAAGTAGGTGAATGGAGATCTTTTGATTTCAGGATAGCAGAGGATATTTATTCAGAAAACCTGCTTACCGATTCCATTAACTACTTCTATCAGAATCGTTCGGGTATCGATATCGAATCTCAGTATATTACATCAGGCAATAAAGATGAGCTTGCTCATGCAGGCGGTCATAAGTCTGATACAGCTTATGTACAGAAAGTATGGAAAAATGAATATATAGGCTGGCAGGAAATAAAAGAAACATATACTTCTTCTGAGATCACAGCAACAGGTGGCTGGTATGATGCAGGAGATCATGGAAAATACGTTGTAAACGGCGGTATATCAGTCTGGACCTTACAAAATATGTATGAAAGATCTGTCCTTTCGGGAGAAGGAAAAGAAAAATTTTCTGACGCCTCAGGTGTAGTTATGGTGCCGGAAGCAGGTAATGATATTCCCGATATACTCGATGAAACAGCTGTAGAACTTGACTGGATGACAAGTATGGTTGTAAAGGAAGATGAACCTACATGGGGCAAGTATGCAGGATTGGTTTATCATAAGTTACATGACCATAAATGGACAGGGCTTGCAGTAAAACCATATATTTATGAAGAAGAATGGGGTACACTGCGTATCGTAAAACCTCCGACGTTTGCTGCTACGCTTAATTATGTTGCATGTACCGCACAGGCAGCAAGACTCTGGGAACCTTATGACAAAGAAAAGGCTGATTTTTATCTTGAAGAAGCAAAAAAAGCATATGACGCATATCTTACGCACTATTATGAGGCTGACCTGGCAGAAACAGCGCATCCGGATTTCGATATACCTTGTGCTAAGGAAGAAATCAACGAAGAATCATTATATGCGCCTAAGTATCATGCAAAGGGTGGCAGTCCTTACGGTGATTATGAGGTAAGAGATGACGCTTACTGGGCTGCTTGTGAGCTTTATGTAACAGCAAAGAGAATGGGTGACTCTTCTGCAGACAAATATTATAAGGAACTTTCAGAATATAAAAAGGCGTTTGAAGTACCTCATAAAATCACCGGTGGTGAAAATCAAAAGTCCGGAGGTTCATATACAGCTTTTAACTGGGGAAATACAGCCACTGCAGGCAATATGACACTTGCACTTAACAAAGATCTTATATCTGAAGAAGAATACGAAAAGCTAAAAACTTCATTAGTAAAAACAGCTGATGAGTATATATCCACAGAACAGAGCCAGGGCTATGGTATACCGTATCTTGATGATTCTCCGAAATATAATGATCCTTTTGGCTCTGATTATTATAATACTATTCATGGATACGAATTTGCATCTAACTCAATGGTTTTAAATAATGCAATAGTTATGGCATATGCATATGAACTTACAGAAGACCCTGAATATATCAGCGGTGTAACAACAGCTATGGACTATCTGTTCGGAACAAATCCGCTTAATTTCTCATTTATCACAGGTTATGGCATATACAGCGGACAAAAACCGTATCATAAATACTGGGCTTCCGAGGTTGACAGATCATTCCCTGAAGCACCTGATGGTGTACTTCTGAGCGGACCGAGTGCTTATCTTGACGATCCATATATCAGAGCTTTTGGATTTGCTCCTTATTGTGACATTCCTTCACAGAGATGCTATATGGATTCAACAGAATCATGGTCAACAAACAGTGCGTCACTTGAATACAATTCATCACTTGCATGGGTAGTTTCATTCCTTCAGGACGAAGCAGCAAAGATAAGTTGTCCTGATTATCCTGAACCTGTAAAGCCTGCCGAAATAAAATATGGTGACTTTAACAGTGACGGTGTTTCTGATCTGTCAGACCTTACACTTTTAAGCCTTCATCTCATAGGTGATATTTCTGTTTCAGATGATGTGTTAAAAGCAGCCGATGTTTATTATGACGGAGAAGTAAATATCGCAGACCTTGCTCATTTCAAACAGTATATATGTAAAGAACCCGATATTGTTCTCGGTCCGCAAAAATAAGTGATTATTAAATTTTTTATTATGAAAAACGGGAGGGAAATGAAATGACAGTAAAAAGAAAACTAAGAAAAATCATGGCAACGATAGCCTCAGTTACACTGCTTGGTACATCTGTCATACCTGCAACAAGTGTTTTTGCAGAAGTTGAAATGATAAGCGAAACAGAGTTTGAATACGCTAAAATGCTTCCATGGCATACTACTGAAGTAAGCCCTGCCAGACAAAATTTCTGTGTTGAAGATGGTGCTTTGCATATATATATCCTGAACGCTGAAGGTGAAGAAAAAGAAAAGTGGGATCTTCAGCTAAAACACGGAGATCTTGAATTTAAAGCAGGTCATACATATACCGTTAGCTTTTCTGCAAAGTCAAAAAGATCCGGTTTTCAGCTTTGTTCGAGAATAGGAACTGAAGACGGTCACAATGAATACTTTGTTTTAAACGGTGATAAGATGGAACATGGACCTCATATGGACGGTCAGTGGGGTAAAGCTGCTGTTCTTACAAATAAATGGCAGACGTTTTCAGGTGAATTTACACCGACAAAAGATCTTGAAGATCTTGAATGGGTATTTCAGTATGCCAAGGGTACTATGTATGAAGGAAATGCTCAGGACGATGATGAGATATGGTTTGATAATATGTCGATCAAGTGTCAGACCTGTGAACCGGGAGAATCATGTGATATAGCAAAACCTGATACATACTGGGGAACAAACCGTGACCGTTCTGCACTCGTTGCACCCGAAATCTATGCTCCTGATGGTGAACTTGTAAACTATATCTCTGTAAATCAGCTTGGATATTATCCAAATCTTAGCAAGGTTGCTGTACTCGGTGATAATAAAGGCGATTTTCTCGTAGATGCATCACATATTGATCTTGCGCAGATGCCATATGATTTTGAAGTGTGCGACGCTAAGACAGATGAAGTAAAGTATAAAGGTAAGGCACAAAAAGCAATAAAAGACAAGGACTCAGGAGATAATGTATGCAAACTTGATTTTACAGAATTTAATGAACCGGGTACATACTATATCAGAGTAGGAAAGTGGAGATCTTTTGATTTCAGGATCAATGACGATATATATTCAGACGAAAATCATGATCTGCTTACAAATGCAGTAAACTTTTTCTATCAGAACCGTTCGGGTGTTGAAATAGATGCAGCGTATATCACTTCCGGTGATGCAGCTTCGTTGTCTTATGCAGGTTTTGATAAGAGTGATACAGGCTATGTACAGAAATTCTGGAAAAATGGATATGCCACTGCAAAAGAAGCAACTGAAATATATGCTTCCTCAAAAGTCGGTGCAACAGGTGGCTGGTATGATGCAGGTGATTTTGGTAAGTATGTTGTAAACGGCGGTATGTCGGTATGGACTTTGCAGAATATGTATGAAAGAGCTATCGGTACAAAAGAGGGAAAAGATAAGTTTGCCGATGGTTCAGGTGTGGTCGTGATTCCGGAAGCAGGTAACAAGATTCCTGATATACTCGATGAAACAGCAGTAGAACTTGACTGGATGTCGAAAATGGTTGTCAGGGAAAATGAACCTACATGGGGAAAATATGCAGGCATGGTATATCACAAGATGCACGATTACAAGTGGACAGGGCTTGCTACAAGACTGTATGATTACATAGCAGAATATGAAACAATACGTGTCATAAAGCCTCCGACATTTGCTGCTACACTTAATTATGCAGCATGTGCCGCACAGGCTGCAAGACTCTGGGAACCTTATGACAAAGAAAAGGCTACTTTCTATCTTGAAGAAGCAAAAAAAGCATATGACGCATATCGTATGCATTGGTATGAGGCTGATCTGACAGAAGTAATTCACCCTGAGCTTAATACTCTTTGTGTCAAGGAAGAACTTAACGAAGAATCATTATATGCTCCTATGTATCAGAGCAAGGGTGGTAGTTCTTACGGTGATTATGAAGTAAGAGATGATGCTTACTGGGCAGCCTGTGAGCTTTATGTATCTGCAAGGAGAATGGGTGATCCTTCTGCTGATGAATATTATAAAGAACTTTCAGGATATGAAGAAGCGTTCAAAGTATATCACAGGATCACCGGTGGTGAAAATGAGGAAGGTAATGGTTCATATACGGCTTTTAACTGGGGAAATACAGCAGCTGCAGGTACTCTGACACTTGCTCTTAATAAAGATCTGCTCTTTGAAGAAGACTATGAAATGATAAAAGGCTGTATAGTCGGAGTTGCTGATAAATATATAGCTTTAGAACAAACACAAGGTTATGGAATACCGTTTTTTAATGATGTTACATATTCTGATCCTTCAAGTATTGATCCGTCTATTACTATCATTGGTTATGAATATGGGTCTAACTCAATGGTTTTAAACAATGCTATAGTTATGGCATACGCTTATGACCTTACACAAGATGTCAGATATATGAGTGGTGCAACAACTGCTATGGACTATCTGCTCGGAACAAACCCGCTCAATTTCTCATTTATCACAGGTTACGGTACATACTACGGAAAAAGACCGTATCATAGATTCTGGATAGCTGAGATCGACGAGTCATTTCCTGAAGCTCCTGATGGCGTACTTCTGAGCGGACCAACTGCTCATCTGAATGATCCGTATGTAAGGTCGTTCGGATTTGGTCCGGGTCTGAGAGAAAACTGTTCACAGAGATGCTATATGGATTCAACAGAATCATGGTCAACAAACAGTGCGTCACTTGAATACAATTCATCACTTGCATGGGTAGTTTCATTCCTTCAGGACGAAGCAGCAAAGATAAGTTGTCCTGATGATCCTGAACCTGTAGATCCGGCCGAAATAAAATATGGTGACTTTAACGGTGATGGTGTTTCTGACCTGTCAGACCTTACACTTTTAAGCCTTCATCTCATAGGTGACATTTCTGTTTCAGATGATGTGTTAAAAGCAGCTGATGTTTATTATGATGGAGAAGTAAATATCGCAGACCTTGCTCATTTCAAACAGTATATATGTAAAGAACCCGATATTGTTCTCGGTCCGCAAAAATAATCAGATCATTGCCTTACATATTTTAAACAGTATGTAAGCAAAGAACTAAACGTATATCTCGGAAAACAGTAAAAAATAAAAATAACCGGTCGGGAGGCTAGTCAGTCAATGGCTAGTCTTCCAACCGGTTTGTTTTTAAATAAAAAAACATCGTTTGTATAAAACAAACGATGTTTGAGATCAATGCGCCTGGAGGGGCTCGAACCCCCGACCTACTGGTTCGTAGCCAGTCACTCTATCCAACTGAGCTACAGACGCATAAACTTAAAATTAATTAAGTTAAGTGAGACATTGGGGATTCGAACCCCAGACCCTTTGATTAAAAGTCAAATGCTCTGCCAACTGAGCTAATGTCTCATCGTGTCTTTGTTTACCTCAGACAACGTTATTAATTATAGCAAATAAAAAAAGATTTGTCAATAGTTTTTTGAAAAAAATTTTTATTTTTTTTGAGAAAAATTTATGGAAAAAATTAGATTGGTATTAGAAAACGTCTTGTAAAAGGAATTTACGTTGTTAGTGTCATAAATATATCTGTGCTTTTCTTGCTATGATGCGATAAAATATGGTATAATTAATATATTGTGTTTACAGCGATGTGATATTCTTTATTCGGTAAAAATATTATTTTTGCTTCCGTTCCAGATCTTTACATCATCACTTTCATCTTGAAAGTCATTTATATTTTCGGTATGTGATGGATTTTTTTTGTGCGGATAATAAATTTTTACAATTTCACTATCATTGTCAGTAAATCTTTTTTTCATTTATATTCACCTCGTTAATATTATTTGCAGGGTAAGAGTAAATTATGTAAATGAAAAAAATTTTTTGGAGGAAAAAAATATGACCAAAACTTTTTTTAAGGGTACAGGATATACACTTTTGTCAAGCCTTCTTTCACTTATGTTTATTTTTTTCAGTGTGCTCTTCTTGAAAAATACGATCATGATGGTAATAGCCGGGTTGTGTACGCTTTTTATATTATGTGGTCTTCATATAAATTATGCTTATTTTGAGGCAAAAAAACACAGATCGTCCGATAAACTGAAAAAAACAGTTTTTAAAAAAAATATACCGTTTGTAATGGGGTTTGGAGCATCTCTTCCGCTTTTTCTGATGTGGATAATGCTTATGATGTCGAAGGCAGGGGTATTGCCTGATATATTCGGGGTTTATAAACTTTTAAATCAGCATTTTCTTCTTATTACTTCATTTGCTGTAAACGGTACACAGGTATCGGATATAACTGCTTTGTCAGCTGTATTGCTTCTGATCGCAAGTTTTATACCGTTTATTCCGATTATAGTGACTTATTATATAACATACAACGAAATAGATATACGAAAAAAATTGTTTTATGAAAAATAGGTTGCTTTATATGATGGTAAAGTGTTATAATTAATAGTGTATACGATAATCATTTATCAAAAATTATAATATGGAGAATGGTAATGGCAAAAAAGAAAAAAGATGAAAAGGAAAAAGCGCCGGAAGCGCCGGTAGTGCTGAATATGAAACATGATAATAATTTTCGGGCAATAATGCTTTTTATGGCAAGTATATTTATGTTATTGCTCGTTTTTATACAAGGAACTTCGGGGTGGTTTGCACTCCACAAGTTAGTCAGAGGAATTTTTGGAGTATCAGTATTTTTTCTGGCTGTACTGCTTATGTCTTTATCGTATAAGACAGCATTTGATAAAGCTCCTCCGGGAAACAATATATTCCGTATAGTGTTGCTTACATCACTTGTGAGTACACTCGTACAGAATGTTATAATCGGAGATATCAGAGGAGAAGGATTTGGCGAAAAGATAACCAACCTTTTTGAAGACGGTGTTGCACTCAAAGGAGGCGGTGTCATAAGTGCTATTATCGGTATGCCGATCACTGCAATATTCGGAACACTTGGTGCAAAGATAGTGATAATAGGTGCTATAGCTCTTATGGCAATGTTATTTACAGGTTTTTCAATCGAGAAGTTTTTTAATTTTGTAAAATCCCCGTTTTCAGATCTTAAAAAGACTATAAAAGAGATCCATGAAGATGCCGCTTCCAGAAGATATTACAAGGAAGTAAAAGAAACAGCAAAATATGAACTTGAAGAACCGCAGGAAAAATCAGTTATAAAAATAGATTCTGTCAAAAAACCTCAAAAATCTTCGGTTGATGTAGTTGAAGAAAAAAAACAGGAATCATCGAAAAAGAAAAATTCAAAGTTTTTAAAGATAAAAGATATGCTTGCTAAAAAACAGCCTGCATTAAAAGAATCAGAAGAACTTGAAGAGATACTTACAGAACACCAGGCTGAAAATCAGGAGAAAAGAAAGTTTGAATCATCAGACTCTGATACTATGACAATAGACATTCCTCTTGAAGATGTTCAGCCTAAGAAAGCAGTGAGAGAAAAACAGCCTGTAATGCCTGAAAATACAGAAGAATCAGGTGAAAAAAGAAGAACTATAGATCTTGAAAAGAAAAATGATCATGTAAATGTTCCGCCTGACAGAGCGTATAACTTTCCTCCTGTAGATTTTCTTAAACAGCCACCGCCGACTATGTCTGCACTTAACGCAAAGATCGAAATGAATGACACAGCATCAAAGCTTGTCAGCACACTCGATAATTTCGGAGTAAAGACAACTCTTACCGATGTGCGTCGCGGACCTACTGTAACACGTTATGAGCTTCAGCCTTCACCGGGAGTTAAAATATCCAAGATAACAAATCTTGCTGATGATATCGCTCTTAATCTTGCAGCGGCAGGTGTTCGTATAGAAGCGCCTATTCCGGGAAAAGCTGCTGTTGGTATAGAAGTGCCTAACGCAAAAAAAGAAACTGTATCACTCAGGGAAATGATAGAAAGTGAAGAGTTCAGGTCTTCAAAAAGTAAACTCTCATTTGCCGTAGGACGTGATATAGCCGGAAAAATTATAATAGGCGATATTGCAAAGATGCCTCACGTTATAATAGCCGGTTCAACAGGTTCAGGTAAATCAGTATGTACCAACTCTATAATAATGAGTATTCTTTACAAATCAACTCCCGAACAGGTAAGACTGCTTCTTATAGACCCTAAGATCGTTGAATTCAAAGTTTATGATGGTATACCGCATCTTCTTATACCTGTTGTAACAGATCCGAGAAAGGCGGCAGGTGCTCTTAACTGGGCAGTTCAGGAGATGCTCAGAAGATATAAGCTCTTTGCAGATAAAAACGTAAGAGATCTGTCGGGATATAATGAACTTGCCTCTGAAAGCAACGGTGAGATAGAATCTATGCCGCAGATAGTAATAGCTATAGACGAGCTTGCCGATCTTATGATGGCGGCATCAAATGAAGTTGAAGATGCTATATGCCGTCTTGCGCAGATGGCACGAGCTGCAGGTATGCATCTTATAATCGCTACACAGCGACCGACAGTTGATATCATCACAGGTCTTATCAAGGCAAATATCCCTAGCCGTATTGCTCTTTCTGTAATGTCACAGACTGACTCAAGAACGATACTTGATACAGGCGGTGCTGATAAGTTGCTCGGACAGGGCGATATGCTCTATTTTCCTTCGGGTATTCCAAAACCGATACGTGTTCAGGGTTGTTTCTGTTCAACAAAGGAAATAGAATCAGTAGTAAACTTTATCAAGCAAAATGCAGTTGCCGATTACAGTGATGAGATAATAGATGAAATAGAAAGAAACGTACCTGTTCCAAAAGGAGAAAAACCTGCCGGAAAGCCTGATAATATAGCTGATGGCGACGATGAACTTATTGAAAAAGCAATCGATATCATTATGGAGCTTGGTCAGGCATCTACATCATCTCTGCAGAGAAAACTTAAACTCGGATATGCAAGAGCAGCACGTATAATGGACGAGCTTGAACAAATGGGTGTAATAGGACCTTCAGAAGGTTCAAAGCCCAGAAAAATACTTATGACAAAATCGCAATGGGCAGAAAGACGAATGCGAAAACTCGATGACGAAGAGTTTGATGACTAATAAAATTTTATAATGGAGGAATTTCCTTGAACAGCTTTATGCCAATAAGCAGAAATGATATGAACGAAAGAGGAATAGAACAGCTTGATTTTATTCTTATAACAGGAGATTCATATGTTGATCACCCAAGTTTCGGGATAGCGATCATTTCAAGAGTTCTTGAAGCAAATGGGTATACAGTGGGCATTATTGCACAGCCTGACTGGAGAAATGAGAATGATTTTAAAAAGCTTGGTGTACCAAAGTATGCATTTCTCGTTACTTCGGGAAACATAGACTCAATGGTTGCACATTATACAGCAGCCAAGAGAAAACGTTCAGATGATGCTTACACAGCCGGAGGAAAAGCAGGAAAAAGACCTGACAGGGCGGTAATAGTTTATTGTCAGTGTATAAGAAAGATATTTGGTGATATTCCGCTGATGATAGGCGGGCTTGAAGCATCGCTCAGAAGATTCGCTCACTATGACTACTGGGACGACAAAGTAAGACCGTCAGTACTTGTTGACAGCGGAGCGGATATTCTGATGTATGGAATGTCCGAGCATCAGATAGTTGAGATAGCAGACGGACTCAGAGACGGAAAAAAAGTAGACGAGCTTACAGATATAAGAGGTATATGTTATCTTACAGATCCTGTAAATACTCCTATAGGTTCTGCCGAATGTCCTGATTTTACACAGGTAAGTGAAAATAAAAAAGCCTATGCAAAGGCCTGTCGTATACAATATGACCAGCAGGACGAAGTTTACGGAAAAACTGTTGTACAGCGTCACGGCAGGAAAATGCTTGTTCAGACACCACCTTCATATTCTCTTACTACAGAGGAAATGGATTTTGTATACAGTCTTCCGTACACAAGAGCCTATCACCCGATTTATGAAAAAGACGGCGGTGTTCCGGGAATAGAAGAAGTTGAATTTTCAATAACACACAACAGAGGCTGTTTTGGAAACTGTAACTTTTGCTCTATTGCACTTCATCAGGGAAGAAAAATTTCTAAAAGAAGTGAAGGATCCATATTAAAAGAAGCTGAACTTCTTACGAAAATGCCCGGATTTAAGGGATATATCCATGATGTAGGCGGACCTACTGCAAATTTCAGAAATCCAAGTTGCAGTAAACAGTTAAAGACAGGACTCTGCAAGGGTAAAAAGTGTCTTGCACCAGAACCATGTAAAGCACTGGAAGTAGACCATACAGAATATCTTCATATTCTCAGAAAACTCAGGGCGGTAAAAGGTGTAAAGCGTGTTTTTATACGTTCGGGAATACGTTATGATTATCTTATAAAAGACGAAAATGATGAGTTTATGAAGGAGCTTATAAAATATCATGTAAGCGGACAGCTTAAAGTAGCTCCCGAACACTGTTCATCGGTAGTTCTTGATAAGATGGGTAAACCTCATATCGAAGCGTACAGAAAGTTTCAGGATAAGTTCTATTCGATAACAAAGGGAATGGGAAAAGAACAGTATCTTATACCTTATCTCATGTCATCACATCCGGGAAGTACCTTAAAAGAAGCTATAGAGTTAGCACTCTTTTTAAAGGAAAATAAGATACGTCCCGAACAGGTGCAGGATTTTTATCCTACTCCGGGAACCATATCTACCTGTATGTTCTATACAGGACTTGATCCGTATACAATGGAAGAAGTTTATGTTCCGAAAACTCCCGATGAAAAGGCGATGCAGAGAGCGCTTCTGCAGTATTTCAGACCTCAGAACAAGGAAATAGTGCTTAAAGCGTTAAAAATGGCAGGAAGAAAAGATCTTATAGGAGATTCTCCAAGATGTCTTGTTTCAGATATACCTGTTTCAAATCATCAGCGTTCAAGCAGTGGAAAATCTTCTAAAGCAAGTGTAAACGAAAAAAATAAAAATATGAAATCAAAGGGTAAATTTTCCGAAAGGGGTGGCGGAGAAAGATGGCAAAAAGGAAAACAAAAACCAAAAAGAAAACAGTAAAAAATAAGAAAACGCTGGCAGGATGTATAGCTGCGATCGTTGTTGTAATAGTTGCGGCACTGCTTGATATGACGGGTATAGCAACTTATGAAGATATTATGGTGATGCTCAATCTCAGTGACGGTCAGGTGACAGATGCTGAGGTATCTGTACACTTTATAGATGTCGGTCAGGGTGATTCGATACTTATAAGATCAGGAGATGAAAATATTCTTATTGACGCAGGAGAAGTTGAATATGGCGAAACTGTTCTCGCATATCTTAGAAATGAGGGTATCACAAAACTTGACTATGTTGTGGCTACTCATCCTCATTCAGACCATATAGGCGGTATTGCCGAAGTTATAGATAACGTTGATGTGGAAAATGTTATAGCACCTAAGGTTTCTTCGGATATGACACCATCATCAAATGTATATAAAGCTTTTCTTACTTCTGTAAAAGAAAAAGGATTATCAATTACAGCTGCATCTCCCGGAAAAAAGTACAGTATCGGAGAATGTGAACTGCTTATAATGGGCCCTTGTGAACATTATGATGATCTTAACAACTATTCGGTTGTTACAAAGCTTACCCACGGTCAGAATACATTTCTTTTCACAGGTGATGCAGAGAAAAAGAGTGAAAATGATATTCTTGATGAAGGCTATGATGTTGATGTCGATGTTCTTAAAGCAGGACATCACGGAAGTTCTACTTCTTCAGGTAAAAAATTTCTTGAAGCTGTTACACCTGAGTATGCAGTTATTATGTGTGGTGTAGGAAATTCTTATAATCACCCTTCTGAAAGCGTAATGGAAAGTCTCAGCTCAATGACTGATGAAATCTACAGAACAGACCTTCAGGGAACGATCGTTGCACTTTCAGACGGAAATGATATTGAGTTTAAAGTAAAGGGGAAATAGTAAAAAATGATTATAGTTGACCGTATAGAAGGCGGATTTGCAGTAGTTTACAATGAAAATAAAAGAGAAGATATCCCTCTTGAAAAACTGCCTCAGACCGTGCGTGAAGGCGATGTTCTTGTATCTTGTGAAGACGGATACAGGATAGATGAACAAGCAGTGCAAAAATTAAAAGAAGAAAATATGGCACTTGAAGATGAACTCTTCAAATAAAATCAAATGAAACAGGTGAAATAATAATATGAAAAATGACGTTTTCAATATTATTAAGCAGAATTATAACGATATGTCAAAAGGACATAAAAAAATAGCTGATTATCTTCTGGAAAATTATCAGAAAGCCTCATTTATGACAGCGGCATCACTTGGTCAGACTGTAGGAGTAAGTGAATCCACTGTAGTAAGGTTTGCAACAGAACTTGGATATGACGGTTATCCTGATTTTCAGGAAAAACTTCGTTCTATTATGAAAACATGTCTTACATCAATGCAGAGAGTTGAAGTAGCAAGCAACCAGATGAAGAATGAAGATATATATGAAAAAGTAATGAGTCTTGATATTGAGCGTATACGTGATACGATAGAAAGCGGTGACCGTGTGGCATTTGCAGGGGCGGTTGACGCTATAATATCTGCCAGAAAAATATATATCGTGGCTTCAAGAAGTGCAGCGGCACTTGCTGAATTTCTGAATTATTATTTCAGTATTATTTTTGAAGATGTACGTCTTTTGAAAAATCTCGGAACAAGCGATCTTCTGCAACAGCTTTTCAGAGTACAGAAAGGTGATGTGGTTATAGGAATAAGTTTTCCGAGATACTCCAAACAGACAAACGTTGCAATGAAACACGCTTCAGAATCCGGTGCGACGGTTATAGCGATAACCGATAATGATTCATCTCCTATTGCCGAAGGAGCAACTCACGTTCTTACAGCAGGCAGTGATATGGTTTCGTTTGCCGACTCTCTTGTAGCACCTCTTAGTCTTATAAATTCGATAGTTGTTGCAGTAAGTCTTAAAAAGGAAAATGAGATCAATCAGAACTTCGAAAAGCTTGAGAGTTTGTGGGACGAATTTGACGTATACGAAAAATCTGACAGATGAGGAGAGAAAAATTTGCAGTATGATTCAATAATAATAGGTGGCGGAGCTGCAGGAGCGGTTGCGGCGATAACTGCTGCAGGATACGGCAGAAAAGTAGCGGTTATTGAACAAAACGGAAAAATAGGCAAGAAACTGCGTATAACAGGTAAGGGAAGATGTAATGTAACAAACTGTTGTGATATAGAGGAGCTTATGAAAAATATACCTGTCAACAACAGATTTTTATACAGTTCATTTTCAAAGTTTCCTCCTCAGTCTGTTATGGATTTTTTTGAACAGGCAGGTGTTCCGCTGAAGGTTGAAAGAGGAAACAGAGTTTTTCCGGTTTCAGATAAAGCTGTTGATATTGTTACAGCGCTTGAAAATGAGATGAAAAAAAATAATGTCCGTCTTATAAAGGAAAAAGCTGTAGGACTCATTATAAATGACGGTATATGTTGCGGAGTTGTGACAGACAAGGCGCAGTATTCATCTGAAACAGTGCTTATAGCTACAGGCGGTGCGTCCTATCCGCTTACCGGTTCTACAGGTGACGGATACAGGTTTGCTCAGTTGGCAGGGCATAAGATAACACCTATAGTGCCTTCTCTTGTACCGCTTGAAACAGAAGAGAAATATTGCAGGGATCTGAACGGACTTGCGCTGAAAAATGTTTCTGTTACTCTTACGGATAAAAATAAGCCTGTTTTTTGCGAGCTTGGAGAAATGTCGTTTACATTTTTCGGAGTTACAGGTCCTCTTATACTTACTGCCAGTTCAAGAATAAGAAATATGGAGAAAGACAGGTACAAAATACTCATAGATCTTAAACCCGGACTTAGTGAAGAAAAACTTGACAAGCGTATTCAGCGTGATTTTACTGAGATGAGCAACAGTGAGTTCAGAGGAGCACTTGTAAAACTTCTTCCTTCAAAGCTGATACCTGTTATAGTAAAGCTTTCAGGTATAGTTCCTGATATCAGAGTAAATCAGATAACAAAAGCACAACGCCTTGAACTTGTAAGACTTATAAAAAAATTTCCTCTTACAATAAGCGATTTCCGTCCTGTTGAAGAGGCGATAGTTACAAGTGGCGGAGTAAATATAAAAGAAGTAGATCCAAAAACAATGGAATCAAAACTTGTCAAAGGTCTTTACTTTGCAGGTGAGGTTCTTGATGTGGACGGATATACCGGTGGTTTTAATCTTCAGATAGCTTTTTCAACAGGTTATGTTGCCGGAGAAAATTTATAACAAACAGGAGGTTACTTTATGATAAATGTAGCAATAGACGGACCTGCCGGTGCAGGTAAAAGTTCAATAGCAGCAGCTGTCGCAGGCAAGGTAGGATATATATATGTTGATACAGGTGCGCTTTACAGAGCAGTGGCGTATTCGGTAATAAAAAACGGAACAGACCCGTCAGACAGTGAAAAAGTTATTTCTTTACTTTCAAAACTTCAGGTTGAACTGAAATTTGTTGACAAATGCCAGAGAGTATTTGTAAATGATGAAGACGTATCTGATATGATAAGAACTCCGGAAGTATCTATGGGTGCATCTGTGGTTTCTGCGATAGGAGAAGTCAGAAATTTTCTTTTTGAACTCCAGAAGAAGATAGCAAGAGAAAATAATGTTATAATGGACGGTCGTGATATAGGAACTGTAGTTCTTCCGGATGCACAGCTCAAAATTTTTCTTACTGCTTCACCGCAGGAAAGAGCAAGAAGAAGATATGAAGAAATAAAAGACAAGCAGGATGTTTCTTTTGATGAGATTTTAAGAGATATCATAAAGAGAGATGAAAATGATATGAACAGAGCGGTTTCTCCGTTAAGACAAGCTAAGGACGCTGTTCTTGTTGATACAACTGAAATGAGTATAGAAGAGGTTATAAGTTGCATCGAAAGTATGATAAGAAAGCTATAAGCAGAGAGGAGATCGAAAAATGTTTTATTCCGCTTTTCGTGTATTTATCACAGGTATATTTAAAATTATTTTCAGGTTATCTTTTGAAGGAGTTGAAAATCTCCCTAAAGAAGGCGGTTATGTATATGCAAGCAATCACAGATCAAATGCAGACCCGATACTTATTACGCTGAAAATAAGAAAACGTTGTGCATATATGGCGAAAGAAGAATTATTCAAAAATCCTTTTCTCAGTTTACTTATAAAAGCTTTCGGAGCATTTCCGGTTGTCAGAGGAAAAGGAGATATGGCTGTAATCGACCAGTCTGTAGAAAAGTTGAAGAAAGGAAAAAATCTTGTTATTTTTCCTGAAGGAACACGTTCAAAAGATGGTAAAGTCGGCAGAGGAAAAACAGGTGTTGCACTTATAGCGGCAAGATCAAATGTTGATGTAGTTCCGGTAGGTGTATGTTTTGAAGGAGATCTTGGTTTCAGAAAAAAAGTCGTTATAAGATACGGAAAACCGATAAGTGCTTCAGAACTTCAGATAAGTGAAAATCCTACTCCAAAAGAATTAAAACAGCTCAAACTGACAATAATGGGTTCTATTACTGAATTGGTGGAGAGATAAATTTATGAATATTGAAGTTGCAAAGTCGGCAGGTTTTTGCTTTGGTGTTGACCGTGCCATAAAAATGGTCTATGAAGAAATTGAAAAAGGCGGAAAAGTTGCAACATTCGGACCTATCATACATAACAAAAATGTTGTAAGCGACCTTGAAAAGAAAAATGTCAGAATAGTAGATGATCTATCGGAACTTAACAGTGATGAAAGACTCATACTTCGTTCTCACGGAGTGGGAAAAGATGTATATGATACACTTGACCAAATGGGAAACACGTATATTGATGCGACTTGTCCCTTTGTGGCAAGAATTCACAAAATTGTTGAAGAACAATCAAAGGCAGGAAAAATAATTCTCATTGCAGGGGATAAAAACCATCCGGAAGTTGAAGGAATTGTAAAACATTGTAACGGAGAGTGCTTTGTTTTTGCCGATGATGAAGAATTAAAAAGAATTTTTAAAAAAAACTTAGATTTTTTAGGAAAAAAGGTTGCAATTGTTGCTCAAACAACGTATAATATAATAGTGTGGAATAAATGCATGAGCATTATTCCCGATACCTATAAAAATGTATCAGAAATTTTCCAGACGATTTGTAACGCTACATCTACGCGTCAGACGGACGCAATAGAACTAGCGAAAAAATCAGATGTCATGGTGGTAATTGGCGGAAAGCACAGTTCAAATACCATAAAACTGTTTAATGTCTGCAACAAGTACTGTAAGACATATCATGTTGAGGATTCGGATGAGCTGTTTGACCTCGATTTTGCCGGTGCATTTAATATTGGTATCACTGCCGGAGCATCCACACCGGCTTATATAATTAAGGAGGTTATTCAAAAAATGGCTGAAATTCAAAACAATCTTGAAGAAGAAATTAACTTCGCGGAGGCACTTGAACAGTCCTTCAAGAAAATACATACAGGTGAAAGGATCAAGGGAATCATTGTTGGCGTTAACAATTCTGAGGCAATTGTTGATATCGGTACAAAGCACACCGGTTTCATAAGCCAGGCTGAACTCACAAACGATCCTACAAAGAAACCTGCTGATGTAGTAAGCGTAGGCGAAGAAGTAGACCTTATCGTTATCAAGATCAACGATCAGGACGGTATTGCAACACTTTCCAAGAAGAAAGTTGACGAAATGCTCGGCTTTGACAACATCGTTAAAGCTATGGAAGAAGAAAAGATCCTTGAAGGTACAGTACAGAGAGTTGTTAAGGGCGGTATCATCGTTATGGTTGACGGTGTTGGCGTATTTGTTCCTTCATCACAGACAGGCTACGGCCGTGACGCTTCTCTTGAAGAACTCGTTAAGCAGACAGTTTCTATCAAGCTTATTGATGTTATGCCACAGAGAAGAAGAGCTGTTGGTTCTATCAAGCTCGTTCAGAAGGGTATCAAGGAAGAAGCTCAGAAGAAGTTCTGGGAAACAGCTGAAGTTGACGCAGTTTACAGAGGTGAAGTTAAGTCTATCACAAACTACGGTGCATTCGTTGACCTCGGTGGCGTAGACGGTATGGTTCACGTATCAGAACTCTCATGGAAGAGAATCAAGCACCCATCAGAAGTTGTTAAGCTTGGTGACGTTCTTGAAGTTTACATCAAGGAACTCAACAAGGAAACAGGCAGAATCTCTCTTGGCTACAAGAAGACAGAAGACAATCCTTGGGAACAGTTCAGAGCTAACTACAATGTTGGTGATGTAATCAAGGCTACAATCGTTTCTATCACACCATTCGGTGCTTTCGCAAGCATCATTGACGGTGTTGACGGTCTTATCCACATTTCACAGATCGCTAACCGCAGAGTAGACAACGTTAAGGATGTTCTCTCTATCGGTCAGGAAGTAGACGTTAAGATCACAGAATGTGATGTTGACAGCAAGCGCATCAGCCTTTCTATGCGTGCACTTCTTGAAGAAAACGAAGCTGAAACAGAAGAAACTGCTGAATAATTTATTTTAAAAGATATACTCCTGCTTTTACCAAGTTAAAGGCAGGAGTTTCTTGTTGTAAAAATATGAATAATATGATAAAATAGATGTAAACAGAAGATTTGTATCGGTTTAAGAAATTTTTCAAGGGGGATTATGATGAAATTTTCAGGTCGTATATTTTCTTTTATTCTTTCTGCACTATGTGTTCAGAGTGTAATGATTTCCGGTAATAATGATATGATTTACGCACAGGGCAATAATAAATACATTGTCGGATATCTTCCCGACTGGTCATACGGTTATTATAAAGATATGGATTTTACCGATCTTACACATATAAATATTGCATTTTGCAATCCTGATACTTCAGGAAATCTTTCATGTTACATACCTGATGCCGAAATGAAAAAAATAGTAGACAAAGCTCATGAAAACGGGGTCAAGGTACTTGCTTCACTTGGAGGTGCCGGCGGTTCGGGAAATTATCCTGCGCTTGTAAGAGATGAAAAAACACGAAATGATTTTTGCGAAAAGATAATAGATTTTTGTGAAAAACATAATCTTGACGGTATAGATCTTGATATAGAGGGAGAAGTAGAGGCTTCGTTCTGGGATTATTATGATCAGTGGTGTCTGTATCTCAGAAAAAGGTGTGATGAAAAAGGATATCTTCTTACTACTGCTTCGGCAAGGTGGATCGCAAGAAGAGTAAGTGATACAGCTTTTTCATATTTTGATTTTATAAACGTTATGGCATATGATAATGACGGAAGCAAAGTTTCTCATGCAGGTTATGATTTTTCAACGGAAATGCTTGATTATTTTAATATAACAAGAGGCATTGAAAAAGACAGACTTGTTCTTGGTGTACCTTTTTACGGAAGAGGATATAATCCTGACGGTTCGCTCAGCTGGACTTCATACGTTCCTTTTTCAGAACTCGTAGAGCAGGACAGGGAAAACTACGATCGTGATGAATACAATGGCATAGCATATAACGGAGCAGAAACTATGAAGAAAAAGTGCGACCTTGCAGATGACTATGCAGGAATAATGATCTGGGAAGTTACACAGGACGCAAAAGGGGAATATTCATTACTTGACCTTATCAAAAAAGAATTAACAGATTCAGTGGCTGTTAAGGGTGATATAAATTCTGACGGTAAATGCGATATTTCAGACCTTGTACAACTTATGAAATATCTTACATCACAGAATATTTTACAGAATGAATGTATGGATATAAATGAAGATGGTAAAATAAATATAGCAGATATATGTTTGTTAAAAGAAATGCTTCTTTAAAATTCTGTAAACTTTACTGCGTATCACTAGAAAAAATTTGAATATTTGTATTGACATCAATAAATTTTTGTGATATACTTAAGAAGTATCAAAAATTCAGATATAGATTTTTTGTAAGGAAGTGACATGATGATTGACAGAAATAAATTTAAAACAATTTCAGAAAACAGAAAAGCAAGGCATGATTATTTCATACTCGAAAGCTTTGAAGCAGGGATAGAACTTGTTGGCACAGAAGTCAAATCATTGCGTCAGGGCGGTGTAAACCTCAAGGACAGCTGGTGTTCGATAGACAACGGCGAAATTTTTATAAAAGGTATGCACATATCTCCTTATGAAAAGGGTAATATATTCAACAGAGACCCTATGCGTGTAAGAAAGCTTCTTATGCACAAGAGGGAAATAGACAAGCTGTACGGAACTATTAAACGTGACGGACTGACACTTGTACCGATATCCATTTACTTTAAAGGTTCAAGGGTAAAGATTCAGGTTGGTCTTTGTCGTGGTAAGAAACTTCATGACAAGCGTGAAGCAGTTGCTCAGCGTGATGCAAAGCGTGAGATAGACCGTATGATAAAATCCAGAAACAGCTGATGTAAAGTTAAAAACACATCTCTGATGTGTTTTATATACGGGGGCGTAAAGGTTTCGACGGGGATTTTGAAGCATGATAAGCGAGTAGAGGCCGCACCAACTCTATAAAAGGTGCAACTTAAATATAAACGCTAGAAATAGTATCACAGTAAGCCACAACAATGGCTTACAGCTTCAGGCAGCTTAAGCTCCCTGACCGTTCCGCACCGGACTACCACGACCTGTGCCGAGCGTCATTTTAGTGGTGAACGATCAGTGTGTTTGCTCTGACACATTGACTGTATTATAGAGCTACCGGTTTATACAGCGTGTTCGTCCGCGGTATAAATCGGGAATCTAAAAGACGGACTACACTCGTAGAAAGTTATGTGAATAGGTTTTCGGACAGGGGTTCAATTCCCCTCGCCTCCACCAATTGAAAATGCGTAATCGCAAAGGTTACGATAACCACGTAGATACGTTGTATAGCGTATTTACGTGGTTTCTTTTTGCACAAAAGTTTACGGGTTCAATACGAAAATCGCTTCTTTCACAACAAATTGACAAAGCAAAATCTGAATCCTCTCTGCTGAAAAACAATGTGGAAATTGCGAAATATTTTCAGAAAGACACCCATCTGTCCCGAATCTATGGTATAATAGTAGCAACAACAGATCAGAGGTGAAGTTATGGAAAACAACAAAAACGACCGTATGCTTGAAATCTTCATGCGTTCTCTGCGTGGTGAAGCTATTTCGGTCAAGACACTGGCTGATGAATATAAGGTATCAACAAAAAGTATAAGCCGTGACATCAGCAGTATTCAGAATTTTCTTGCTGAACACAGAGAGCTGATGCAGAACGCCGAGCTTACATACTCTCACAAGGATAAGGCGTACAGGCTCAGCAATGATGAATTTCTTAAAAATAAGGAGCTTTTCGCACTTGTGAAGATACTGCTCGGAAGCCGTGCACTCAGCAAAGACGAGGTGCTGACACTTATTTACAAGCTGAAAAAATTTACAACAGTCAGTGACCGTGAAAAGCTTGATCATCTCATTCGCAAGGAAATCTATCATTACCACGAGGTGAAATCCGACTGTCCCAGTGTGATCGAAAACATCTGGAAGCTGATACAGGCAATCGAGAATAAGCAGCTGCTTACAATCACCTATTTCAAGATGAATCGTGAGGAAGTAAAGCGTAAAATAAAACCCGTTTCAATAATGTTTAGTGAGTACTATTTCTATCTCATTGCATACATGGCAGATGATGAGGAGTACAAGCCGAAATACTTCCGAATTGACCGCATTTCTGCAATTACTGAGCATCGTGAGCAATTTGCTCTTGACAAGAAGCATGACTTTGACGAAGGTGACTTGCGTGAGAAGAATCAGTTTATGTTCCCAGGCGAAAACATCAAAATACGCTTTGAATTTTCGGGACTATCCCTACAGGCGATACTTGACCGTCTGCCAACCGCTAAGGTAGTTGAGAAAAACGGAAACGTCAGCATCATTGAAGCTGAGGTAAACTATGGACGAGGTATCATCATGTATCTGCTGTCGCAGGGTTCATGGGTGAAGGTTATCTCCCCTGTCTGCTTGATTGATGATATGAAAGAAGAAATTGAGAAAATGAGAAGTCTATATTAATGAGAAATCCGCTAAGTTCAAAGCTTAGCGGTTTTTTCTGAAAACATTTCATTGGGACAAACGTATGTCTGATACTCTTGCTATAATAAAAGCATCAAAAAAAGGAGGATTTTCACCATGAATGCAAACGAATACATAAACAACAGCGAAATGTCAACAAAAGACCAAATCCTCGCAATGCTCTGCGATGATGATTTTATTTACAAGCGTGGTAATATAGTATGGATAAATATTCCCGAAGAACTCAAAGGAGTAACTCATATTCAATCAGGAGTACGAAGAGGACTAATCTTCTCAAATGATGTGAACAACCTTTTCTCTGACCTCATATACATAATTCCCTGCTCCTCACGAGGTAAAAAGATGAAGTTCCACGTCAAGCATGAAAATCAGTATATCCTTGCTGAACAGCTTAACCCTATTGATAAATCGTGGATAATGACTGAAAGAGAAATAGTGCAGATAGACGAAGAAACCATGAAATCAGTTGAGGACAGCTTTTTGAAGCAGTTCGGAATTAGAGAACTAATAGCATCATAAAAACAAATCCGCTGAGCCGATAAAGGTTCAGCGGATTTCTCCTAAATAATTTTTTTGAGGGACAACCATATGTCCGGTACTATTGATATAATAAAAGCATGGAATGTTATTTCTGAAAGTCATCGGAAAGCATATCCATAAATGCAAGGGTAAGGCGTTTTTTGTCAGGAGAAAGAGTCGCAAATTTCTCCAGCACAGCCGCATCATCTTTTGAGTAATCCGTTTGGAGGACGGAGCCCAGAAGAATGTGGTCAGGAGTTGTTTCAAGGGCAGTGCATACTCTCAGGAAAACTTCAAGACTTGGGATGGAACGTGCCGTTTCAATGCAGGAAAGGTATTTGTCATTGATCTCCGCCCGTTCACAGACTTCGCTCTGCTTGAGCTTCAGCTCCTTACGCCGCCTTGCAAGATTCTTGCCGATTTGTTTGTAGTCAAGTGTCATAAAATCACCTCTTACATTAAGCGTATAAGAGCAGAATGAAAAAGTAAACAGTTAAAAAGTTGAATTTCTACTTGACAGCAGAAACAAAACGGCTTATAATAAGAATATGGGCTAAATCTAGCAATTTAATCTGTTTTGTAGCCGAAAATAGTATTTCTTATTTCAAAAAACGATAAATCAAGAAAGTGAGTGTAAAATCATGGGTGATTATGTAACAAAAAAGAAGGATATGAACTTTAAGTCCCTGGATTCATTGGAAAACGTAAATAAGGTCATAAAAGAAGCAGATGCTGCTTTAAATGATACAAGCAGAACAATTTCTACAAGTGCAATTCCGGAAGTACTCGCTGGAGCAGTTGGCGCAGGTGTTGGTGGTGCAATAGGCTTTGCAGCATTGTATGCAGGCGGAGCTGTGGCTGGACTCAGTGCAGCTGGTATAACAAGTGGTCTTGCTGCAGCAGGCGGAATTTTAGGAGGCGGAATGGCAGCTGGTGTAGCTGTTCTTGCTGCTCCAGCTGTTGCATTAGCCGCAGGTGGAGTTGGTGTTGCTTCGCACATGAAAAATAAAAAGCTTCGTGAAGCAAAAGAATTATGCTATAAAAATGCAATTAATAAACAAAGTGCAATAGCAAGAGCACTCAAACAGGAAAGCAGCAGAGATAAGGAAAGAATAGAATATCTCACAAGCCTTAATACACTTCTTCAAAGTGCAATAAGAGATCTTCGACACGATCTTGGGTGCTGACAGAAGTAAAATTTCAAACAGTTGAGCAAGATTTTATAACGGAGGAGTGTTATGGGACAATTTAAATACACAAAAGAAGAAAAGGAAATCAATAAGGTTCTGAAAATGAATCAGATAATCTCTAAAGAAACTCTCGACAGCATGGCAAATGCACGAAATTCAGCAGATAGCTGCATTGCTGAGAGTGAAAAACTCCTTCGTTCTATCGGTATGGGAGCTAAAGTGGATAAGGCAAAGCGTGAAGCTCATACAGCTGCTCAAAACGCAGAATTTAAATATAAGCCGGAAATAAAAAGCTGGGATTCCCTTGTCACAGATGCAAACGCCATGATTCCAGAATCCATTAAACTTGAGGATATACTGACACCTGCAGAAATCGAAAACGCTTTTCAGGAGTTGGATGAAATCAATGAAGCATTTTCCAAAAAAACAAGTATCATTAACAAGACAGATCTTATTTTTCTTGCAATTGCTACTGCTTTGCAGGTAACAAAATCCCTACTCTACCCATATGTTGCGCAAAAGACAGGTTATGGAGATAGTTTTAACCCAGATAATCGTTTAGCTCATAATGATAAGGTTATTGAGAAAGCACATAAAAATGCGAACGATGCCTTCAAAATAAAACATCAGAAACGAAATCCTAATGGTTACTGGATAAACATGGTATACCAGACCGTTCCATATGATGCAATTAAGGGAAGTGCCTCTGTTGGTCTTGGGATGAGTGGCGTTAACCATCGTTTGAAAACGCTGGGACACGACCCTATACTTGGCTGGCTGTTTGGTACTGCAAATATTCTGACGGATACAATAACACTAAATAATTTTTCAACATACAGGGTGACAAGAAATCCTTTAGTTATTACACCGAATACAATTGCCCCCGTAACATTACTTGCAGAATGCATGGAAATGATCAAGGGCGATAAAATGAATCTGCCAGCTGCTTTGTTTACTCAAGCTGCACATCTGAAATCAGATGTATATACAAAAAAAGGACTTCCAGTTCCTATTTTAGGTACATTTAACGAGTCCTTTGCAACAGAGCTATATAAGAATCAATATGATGCACTTTGTCTTGCACGTGATGCAAAATTCATTGCAGGATCAGCTGGAATAACATTACTTATAGACATGATTATCGGTTTAGTACATAGCCTGTTTTACAATCCTGACAGAGATGGTGAAAAGAGTCTTTATCAAGTAAGGACTAGAAAAATACTATTGATTTCTAATACACTTGCTTCCTCCAGTAGCGTAATTTCAGCCTGCATAACACAAAATCCAAAGAATCTGGATATAGGAGGGCTTCTTGTAACCGCAATGCATTTGTTCAGCGATATTCGTTTTATGGCAAAAGTGAAAAAGGAATATGTAGAGGGAGAGATTGATAAGAAACTTCAAGCTGAACTTAACGAATTAGATGCTCTTTACGAAAGTATGGTATAAGAATAGTTTACTGATAAATTACGGATGTAATATGAATAACCGTATCAACTCCGTCCCTCAAATATACATTATAATTCCGATAAGCTCTTTCCAGCCTTATCGGAATTTTTGTTTATGGAGGTACTTGAAAATGGAAGAAAAACAAACCTGCACACATTGCAGAGCAGTAATTGAGGGAGACGATTACACAGTTATGCACGGAGGAAACATCATCTGCTCTGACTGCGTTACAAGATACTGCTGTACCTGTGACCGATGCGGTGCGACGATCTTTGACTCAAATTCATACGGTGACGAGTACACTAATCTCTGTCAGGAGTGCTATGAGAATCATTACACACGCTGTAACTCCTGTGATACTCTTTTGAGTAATGATGATACTTTTGAGCATGACGGCTGTGATTACTGCTCGGAGTGTTATCATGATCGCTGTGATGATGGCTCTATCAAGGAATACAATTACAAGCCTGAGCCTATTTTCTACGGCAACGGTGATCGTTTTTACGGTGTGGAGCTTGAAATCGACAATGGCGGTAAGGACAGCGAATCCGCTGACGAGCTCCTTGAAATCGCAAACCGTAAAAATCCGCACATCTACATAAAGTCTGACGGTTCTCTTGATGACGGAATGGAAATCGTCAGCCATCCCATGACTCTTGAATATCACACTAATTTCTGTTGGTCTGAAGTCATGAAGAGAGCTGTTAATCTCGGATATCGTTCACATCAGACATCAACCTGTGGTCTGCATATTCATGTAAACCGCAATGCTTTTGGAAATAACCAATCAGAACAAGAAGAGGTTATCGCTAAAATCCTGTACTTTGTGGAAGCTCATTGGAACGAGCTTTACTGCTTCTCCAGACGCAAGGAGCACAATATGAACCGCTGGGCTACTCGCTATGGCTTTGAGAAAACTGGTAAAGAAATACTCGACAAAGCGAAAAACAGCTGCTGCGGCAGATATACCGCAGTGAATCTATGCAACTACCATACAATTGAATTCCGCCTGTTCAGAGGAACTCTTAAATACAATACATTTATAGCCGCATTGCAGCTCGTTGATGAGATTTGCAATATATCTATTCCTTCAAGTATGAAATGGTTGAAAAATATTTCTTCTTGTAAGCCTTTAACTAATTTTAATTTCTGATTTTATGCATTGTGACGATTTTCTATTATTCTGCCTACTTTTGGTTGACACTAACTTTCGGGCTTTACATATTGAAAATTAAGGGAATATGTGGTATAATAATAAAAAGTCTTGGAGGGATTATTATGAAACGAATATTATCTGCGGTTCTTCTTTCTCTGACGATGCTGTTCAGCTCAGTACCGAATGTTTACGCTGAAAATACGGAATACACGATAAGGGATGAAATTCATGGAGTGAATGATTCTGTATTCTATATTGCAAGACCAGACGAAACTTCGCTCACTGTCATTAACGCCTCACAGTTCGGATTGTCCGCTGATGCGGAGGACAACACACAGGCAATGCGGAATGCCTTTGATTATTGCAGGCAGCATCCCAACACAAAGCTTGTGATTGATAAGGGTATCTATCATTTCAGTCCGGAGGAAGATATTTACCTTAACAGACTGAAAAACACGCTGGTTGATGCCAATAACGCTGAATTTATTTTCAGCACACCCCATTACTTCAAAATATATGCCTGTGATAACGTCGAAATCAGAAATATGATCGTCGATTGGGACTGGGATACACTCCGGCTTGGTTCTCTTGTGAAAATTGAGAATGAAAACGACGCGGAAAATACGCTTGAAATAGAATTTACCGAGCTTGATGAGGTTGATGCGAATATCCCTCTTTTAAGCTTTATGCAGTATGATCCTGTCGATCTTGTTGCAGGCGTTCACGGAAGCTTTAAAATATACAGTCCCTTTGTAGATACAGAATGTATAAAAAATGTCGAAAAAGTAGAAGGCAGATCAAATGTACTGAAAGTCACCCACAGCGGTGCATTGGATTATTTTCGCAATGATGAGGTGTATCTGCTCCGTCATTATGTATACGGCGGACAGGTTTTCAATACTGTGGAAGAATCTAGCAACATCACATACAACAATATCAGCATCTATGGCGCCTGCGGAATGGGATATGTCTTTGCATACGGCTCAAATCACTATCAGATTATCAATTCGTATATCGGCTTACGTCCCGGTGCAGAAGATAAATACAGAATATCTACGACAGCTGACGGCATTCATATAACAAATACAGGAGGATATTTCCGTATTGATAACTGCGATCTGAGCTTTTGCGGTGATGACATTCTCAATGTACACAGCAACATGTTTTATATCGAAAGCATTGATGAGAGCAGAACGGTTTTAGAAGGGACTGTCCCAAATAAAATTGTTGAACCGGGGCATACGTTGAGTTTTATGGATCTGAACTTTAATCCCATCGACTATGAAGTAACAGTTGAATCCATTACAAGAAACGGATATGAGGCAACGATTACATTGACCGAACCATTGCCTGAAACTATTTCTGCGGGATTGGTTGCATATAACGGAAACAGACATTCTGAGAATTATGTTCTGACGAATAACTATGTACATGAAACAAAAGGACGTGGATTTCTGCTCAACAGTGATAACGGACTCTGCGACGGAAACACGTTCTACCGCACTTGCAGTCAGACATTACAGGTACGCACAGATATTCCTACTGACAGAGTTATTGAGGGTACGGGTGCAGACCATATTCAGATCAGCAATAACACCTTTATTGAGTGTAATTTCGGAGGCAGAGGCGATGTAATTACTATTGAAAGCCTGCTGGATGGTGAAAGAGTTAATAACACACCATTGGCAGAAATCAATATCAGCAACAATGAGTTTATATCGTGTTATCAGGAAGTAATCAATGTGGATAACGTCAACGGTCTGACAATTGAAAATAATATCATCAGGGATAGCGAAAACTACATCATCGGCGAGCATTGCAAAAACGTAAAAGTCGAATCAAATACATTTCTTCTGAAAGGCGATATCAACGCTGACGGCACATTCAACGTAGCCGATGTAGTTGCACTCCAGAAATGGCTGCTTGCTGTTCCCGATGCAAAGCTTGCCGACTGGAAAGCAGGTAATTTCTGCAATGATGACAGATTGGACGTTTTAGACCTTTGCATTATGAAGCAAGAGCTTCTGAAAAACAGAGGCTAAGTCAGTACAACAAAAGCCGAAAAACGGATGTCAGACCGCAGTTATTCAGCAAAGATTAAAGAAAACAGATGTTATTATGCGGACAATATGCTGATGACCAAGGAACTTGATTGAACATAAGTCCAAATCAGAATTTGCTGAATTCAAATTTGAAGGATCAAGTATATATTGAAAACAACAGGAGGGTATTATGAAGAAATTACTGGCAATTCTTACTTCCTTCGCCATGCTGTATACAATCACAATTCATCTGCCGGTGTTACGGGGACATGCCGATGATTCCAAGCTGATTGTTTATCCGCAGTATGACGAGAGAATCCCAAGATGTTACGATTACGGTGTCACTGTGCATCAGGGTAATCATTCCGAAAGGCTGACGGTGTACAACAGAAATACAAGCGGTGAACAGATGACATTGCGTTGTTTCAAACCGGATTTCAACCGGAGATTCTGTGAGTTTGCATTTACAGGCGAGGTGCGTGTAGACATTGAAGTGTACCAAGACTTTTCTTCCTACAGCATTCTTCCGTCTGCTAAGGAATATCGAAATGAATATCATGACGGCATCATCTCTGTTTGGCTCAATGAAAATGATACCCATTTTATTCTCCGTCTTGATGATGACGATGACAGCATTCTATCCATTTTTGCAGATGCGCCGGAAGATTATGAGATCAACAAAAATGACGATTCTGTGCTGTATGTGGATGAGAAATGGTATGATCCGGACGACAGCAGTGCTGTCTATATTGTTCCGGAGAATATCAAAACCGTCTATATTGCGCCAGGCTCTGTTCTGTACAGTCGCTTATTCGTCAAAACAAAAGATGTGACTGTCTGCGGTCACGGCGTTTTGATTGATCCCTATAGCAATGTCTATGACACAACGATCACATCAGAGGAGAACAGCAAGATGGTTCTGCGTGTTCAGGCAAATCATACCATCATAAAAGATATCAAGGTGATCGACTCTCAGAATTTCAATATTTTTCTGGAAGGCGGTTCTGGCCATACGGTCGAAAATGTCAAATGCCTGAGTTCAAGGATCACAACTGACGGAATTGCGGTCGGCGCAGGCAATGTTGAGATTCATAACTGCTTTTTCTATGTCGGGGACAATGCGATTGTATACAGTGGCGGTGCCGGATATCATCATATCAGTGACTGCATCATCGGCACGACCTGTGCAGCGATCTTTCCACAGCATCGTTCTCCGTATGAAATTGAGTTCAAAGACAATTATGTTTTCCGTGCCAATGAAGGTATTGTCAATAACTGGTTTAACGGTGCGCAGATACAGTCGGAAATGAAACACATGACATTTGAGAATCTTGATTGCAGTGATGTTATAGATACGCCGTGGATATTCAGCGGAAAGAATATGGGTGATGCGGAGAAGTATTACACCTTCCGGAATTGCCGTTTTGCAAATATCCGCGGGGATTCTGTGATCAAGTCATGGGAAAGCACCGCAGGACAGGCTGTGTTTGTGATCAACAAGAAAGACAATCTGCATTGCTCAAATTATAAGATGGAGTTTCAGAACTGCACGATTGATGGAAAGATGATCACATCTCCGTCCGATCTGAATCCGCAGCTCACAGAAGGAAACGAGATCTCATTTCTGATTGAGAATGACAGCACACCTGAAACACAGACAGTCGGGAAACATACTGTCAATCATGTATATAACAAAAAAGTGTATATCGGTGATTGTCTTGTGCCGCTTGAAAACCAGCCTTTGCAGAAAGGAAGCGAATTCTATCTGCCAGAACAGGAGATCTGTGATGCATGGGGATTCCCAGTAAACAGTGATACAAAGGGAGAAATCATCAGCGGAATAAAGTACATATCTCTGTCACAGGCAAGCATTCATTACGCAAATGCGCAGTATGACAGTAACCGCTCTGCTATCCTGCTTGCGCCGGTTTATCAAAGCGGAAGAAATCTGCTCACGGAAAAGGAAGCCGTATCAATCTGGAATCCATATTCGTATCCGAATGTGATCCTGTCTCCGCACACTGATCAGGGAGAGGTCGTACTGCGATGCGATGTCAATCAGGATTCAAATAATCCGGGAATGTTCACGGGTATTACCAATGTACTGAAGCAGAACGGTGCCGGGAAATATACGATACGGTTTGAGGCCAAAAGCTATGACGGGAATCAGTATCCCGTTCAGATTCGCATCCATAATACTCGGTATGAAGGGAATAAGCTGATTCAGAAAACGCCAATCGAAGCTGTTACAGTAAACGGTGAATGGTCTGTCTATGAAGCAGAGTTTGACTTGTCTGACTGGGATATGTCCAATAATTCTGTAACACATATTCGTATCGGTTCAGATAATACACACGGCTATGATGTTCTGTTCAGAAACATCGAAATGAGAAAAGTTGTTCCTGATATTATTGGAGATGTGAATGCTGACGGTGCATTCAATGTTGCTGACGTAGTTGCACTCCAGAAATGGCTGCTTGCGGTTCCCGACGTAAAGCTTGCCGACTGGAAATCCGCAGATTTGTGCAGCAATAACAGACTGGATGTGGTTGACCTGTGCCTGATGAAACGTGAACTTCTGAAAAACAACTGAATACATACATAGAGCTTCTCAACTGAGAGGCTCTTTTTATAAAGGAGTGATGCACATGAATTATTTTGAACGAGAGCTTCGGAAAATCGTGGGATGCTGTGAATATATTCGCAATCCGAAGTATGTAGGCAGAGCTTGTGTGGGCAGACTGGATGATGACATTGTGGTCAAAATGGAATTCGAAAGCACGATGATCCGTGACAAGTACAACGCACTCAGGGTTACGCTGATGAACTGCAGTGAGGGCAAGATTGACTCACAGCTGATCCGATTCAACGAGCTGTGGGGTGTGAAGCATATCCGTGGTGATGATATTGAACCGCATATCTGGAAGTACAACGAGGATGTGAACTGGTATTGCTATATCCCCACTACTGCGGAAATGTCCGAGCTTTCACAGTTTGTTGATGAATACCTCTCTTGCTTTACAAAACCCGAAATGGAAGAAACGGAGGAAATGGGAATATCAATATAGCATAAGCCCGATTTTCGGGCTTTACATATTGAAATTTTTGAAAAAATGTGGTATAACCCATCTTTGCCACTTGTACCTCATCGAAAAGGTGATTTAAGCCCGATTTTTCGATATAATTTGACTTGTATTTCAATAATTTTTTTAGTTTTGTAGGTATAACCGAATAAAGTCTATAAATCTGTTGAAATTGACTAATTTTATACCTACATTACAATTTTAGAAAATTATAAATTCAAGGAGCAGAAAACGGCTAAAAATCGGAATAAATCAATACTTTTTCAGCTTTGCAAGTGGCAAAGTCGGGTGGCAAACTCAGGATGTGGATATGACGATGTAAGACGATTGAGGTTGCAGGTTTCTTTTTGAGATCTGCGACCTCTAATATATTGAAAATTGCGGTGGAGTATGATATAATATAGGAAAAGATTCTCTCAGGGAGATGTAGCATATGATATGCCGCTTAATATATAGATTTGGGAAAAATCGGAATGATTAAAGAAGTGCCTAAAGATTAATATTAATCGAGGTAATGACGATGGCGAAGACGATGACGAAAAAAGAACTGTTAGAGTGGTATTACTCAATACCCCAAAGAGCGCTGTCCACTTACAGAGAGGCAGATGACGTAAATTAGTGTATTTCATCGAAGACCCGGAGCGTGCAGAGGCTGATTTGAAAGCCGGTTTGCCGCCGAAGGCTTTATCTGAGATTTGCAGACTTTGATCTCCTCGTTGGAGGATTTCCTTGTCAGCCGTTCTCGGTCGCAGGAAAAAGGCTCGGAACAGCCGATAAGTTATTGATTACTATAAAAAACTTTAGAAATATATCCGAGAGGTAGACAGACTGATTCACCTTACAGTAAACGGTGAAACAATTGTAACTACATACGATCACCCGTTTTACGTAAAAGATAAAGGCTTTGTAAATGC
>JAGAKZ010000016.1 GCA_017848115.1 Oscillospiraceae bacterium | reverse complement strand
CAAGATGTAGTTTCACTATATTCTCTCTGAAGTCATCATCATATCTGTTCATTATTTTGATCCTTTCAACTTGATTTCAGGAACTTAGTACGTCCTGTTACCATTCTATTATACCACAACAATTACTGAAGAAGTTGCAAGTGCTTGGTAATCTAGTTTAAGGAAATTATTATTCATATAGTATTGAATGGTATAACTATGTACAGGTGGATAATTTGTTCTAAAATATAGAAAGCTTTCTTTGTAAATTTTAAAACTATTTACGATAGTGATTAGTGTAGAGAAAATAATTGATGGAAAACAGTAAGGTAGTGTTATATAAAAATGTTTTTGAAAATATCCTGCGCCATTAAGATATGCAACTTCATAAAATGAGTTAGGAATAGTATTTACAGAGGCAGAAATTAATATAATGCAAATTCCTATATTTTTCCATGCGAATAAGGTGTATATAGGGATAACATTATCAAAATTACTAAAAAATTTATGCCATACTTCAATGATGGATACTGATGGAATAACTATCGGAATGATAAAAAAAGAGTAAAGAAATTTTAAAATTTTATTTTTATTTTGCTGAATAATTGATAAAATAAAAGCACAAACAATGATGATTGGGACGCATATGAGAATTATTAACATAGTATTTTTTAAAGCTATCTTAAAGTATTCATTGTTTAGAGTCGAATAATAATTATTAATTCCAACAAATTTTTTATTAAATTGATTGTCAATCACAGAATAGTAGAGTACTTTAATAAATGGAATAATATACATAATTGTTATTCCTAAAAAGCTTGGTATTGCTATTAAAAAGCATTTTGTTTTCCATTTCATTTAATAAGTTCCTCTTTTTTTGTATAAGCATCAAAAAAATATATATTTGATATACCATCTTTTTGTTCTAAGAAATAAAGATTATTATTGCAAATAAAAATTCTTTCGATTTGAGATAAATCAGTTGAAGAATTTATTATATTACCTTCGCAGCAAATTCCTTTTGAACTTAAATAATAAAGTTCATCATTTAAAATGCAGAACTGTTGTCCCCAATCTTCATATATTAGGATGTTCTTTCCGGTTGGAAGATTTAATGTATATATATATCCGTCTTTATTTTGATAATATAAATCATCCTCATAAACAAAAGGTGATAAACCATATTCAAGAAGTTCAATAGTTTCTTTGGTATTTATGTTGTAAGCTTTTATACAACAGTCATTTTTTAACTCTGTAAAAATAATATATTCATCATAAAATTCAGTCCATAGTACAATATTTTTGCTAATAAGTTCATTTTCATTTTGGTTTTGAATATATAGATTATTATTTATATCTTTATAAACAATAAAGTCTGAAGTTGCTATAAGTGAATTTATATCGCTATATATTATCTCGGTAGTCTTATCAGAAAGGTTATATGAATAAGCGTTATTATTTTTAGAATTTATATAATATATCGTATCGTTAATAAAATTTATATATTTTGCATTTGCTTCTTTAATTAAGGTTTCTTGAATTTCCTTTGTCCTATATATTAAATCTCCATTGTCATTAGAATATATAAGAACATTGTTCTCTACATAAATCAGCCCTTCTTGGTTAAGACAGGAAATTGTATTTCCAAATATTCGTGTATTTGCTATTTTATGTTCTAATCCTTTAAAATCTTTTGATTTTTCAGCAGTGTCTTTAATGGGTGATATTTCGTTGGTTGAATCTGTGTATGTTATCGAATTTAAATTTTTTTGATTGTTTGTGTTAGTTTTCAGACAGCTAAAAAAAATAATTGATAGGTTCAAAATAACTGTTAGTAAAATAATTTTTTTTATCATAAAATCACCTATTCATCCATATACATATTTGTTTTTCTTTCTACTTCTTCTGCTAACTCATCAACTGAAATTTTGTTTTGTATATATTCTATGTAGTCATTCCAGAACATTTCATTAGATGGTGAAAATGATACTTCTGCGTTAGAGTAAATATCATATAAATCATTTGCAAGATTCATATCATTAAATAAATAAATATTTTTATCTTCAAATATATATGCATCCACTCGTTTCATCATATAAGAACAATATGAGCTTATATAATTTAATGTATCGTCTAAATTATCTGAATTTGAATTTACACAAAAATAGATACATTCGGCGCAGCTTTTTTCTTCTCCGTTTATTGATGGGGTAGGTATGGCTCTTAGATTTTCAAATGTTTCCTTGTAAAAAGTTGAGAAAGAATAGGGTAACAATTCAAATAGATAATCGCCATAGTAGTCATTAAGATTATCATAATGATCCATTGAAATAATTCTTGTATGCAGAAAATCAGAATCTATATTTGTATCTTTTAATAAATTACAATATTTTTTAAATAAATCATTATTGTATACTGCTTTACCGTTTTTTATTGAATGGAAAAGATTGTATCTGTTGATGATGTCTGATTGTGCCTGATAACCGTTTACAGAGAATTTATTTCTTAGTGCATGATTTTTACTAGTTTCTGAACAAATTTCAAAAAGTTCTGACCACGTAGTGCTACTGTTTAATTCAATATTATTTTTTTTGCAATTTTCAGGGTTGTATACGATACAAGGTATGTCAACTGCAATTGGAATCATCCATATATCACCGTTTTTATCTGTTGCAGCATCTTTAAGATATGGAAAACATTTATCCAGATATTCTTTTACCATAGGAATTTCATTTAGTTTACAAAATGCACCTTTATCACGTATGTTTTTTGAAAATTGTTGAGCTGATGACATCATACATATGTCATACTCGCTGTTTTCTGCAAGTATGTTCAATGCGAATTCATCGTCTCCGATAATGTTAGTGTTTATAAGATAGCCACATCCATAAGGAACTTCAGAATATATTTCAGAGGATAAAAATTTAATTTCTTTATTTTCTTTTATTGTTTCGTTGTATTTGACTCTGATAATACTTCTTGTGTGATTATCTAAAACATAACAAAAACCATTCTCGATTTTTAAATCATTTCCTGATACAGTAACAACATTGGGAATAAAATCAATAACACTTTCATTATTATCAATGTTCACAGAAGTTATTTTTCTATTTCCAAAGTCAGAATAGATAATATTATTATCATAAAAATCAAAAGAATAAGTGTATTTAGGGATATTATTATATTTTTTTTCTGAAAAACTTTTTTTATCAATGTTATATATAGTAAAGTAGTAACCTCCGATATCATCATATGCATAATATATTATTTCATTTTTACTATACGGTTTTAAATTGATAACATTATTTATTGGTATCTCTTCAGTTTCAAAATTTTCTATATCTATAACTATTGCTTTCTCTCCCATATAAATATAGTTATCATCAACAGAATATTTAATACTTTCAAGATATTCGTCAGAATTTTCGCTCCAGTAAACCATATATATTTTATTCTCCAAAACAGTCATAGCTATAACAGAACTGATATCCGTTTGGATACTATATTCTTGCATTGTATTGTTTTGTATGTTATAAGCAGTTATTGTATTTCCGGTATTAAGATAGTTGAATGAATAGAGAACGTTATTGTAGTATGACAAATTTGTATGAAATCCTTCTCCAAAATCATATTTATCAATCTTATTACCGTTAGCATCATAACAGTTTATGTAATTATCGTCTGAAAAAGCTACAAATAATTTACCATTGTCTACTGTAAATGCACAAGCATTTTCTATATTGTAATCAAAAATATTTTCCTTGTATTCTAAGTAATTTATATTATCTTTATTTTCAGAACATCCTGAAAATATATGAAGTGCCATTATTAAAACCAAAGTATAAATTATTTTTTTCATATTATTAACTCCATTTACTTTTAATTAGAATGAAATTAAGCGTTGTTTGTGTTATGGTTCAACATCAAACAACGCTTATGTATTCCATATAGTATTGTTATCATACAAGTGATAAATTTATTTTTACCCCTTGTGCTTATGATGATATTGTATCATTTGAATCTACGTATTTCAATACTTATGTCGTAAGTGGTAAATTCATGTCGTAAATGGTTGAGTTTTAAACAGTAAAAGTTTGTGTATCAAAACAAATTTTTTTATATTGATTATTTTTTTGTTGTTTGATATAATAAAACTAACATAAAAAGGAGGGAAAAGATGAGATTTGCCATAGTAGATGATGATAAAATGATACTTGATCAAATCAAAAGATTGTTAGAAAAATTAGTGAAAGATGTAGACATAAAAATTGATATTTTTACGGAATCATCTGAGTTTATGAAAAATTATAATCAAAATAAATATGACGCATTTCTTTTAGATATAGATATGCCCGAACCAAATGGATTTAAGCTTGCTGAAATGTTACGAGATAATAATAGTGATGTACCGATAATTTATGTAACTTGTAGAGATGAATTAGTTATAAATGCTTTTAGATATAAACCTCTTGGATTTGTCAGAAAATTCAATATGGAGTATGAACTGGAATTTGCACTCCTTACTTTGTTTGAACAGAAGAAAAAGTATGAGCCTACGATAAAAATTACAGAGTTGCGTTCAAATGGTGGTAAAGAATATGTAGTTTTTGTAACGGATATATCATATCTTGAAAGCGAAAATCATAATCTTAATTTTCATCTTGTAAATGGTGAAGTTATCTCAACCAGAAAAGCGTTATCAAAATATAGCTCACACGAGTATTTTTCAGATTTTATTCTGATTAATTCAGGAATATTAGTAAATCTCAATCATATAAGAATAAGTGAAAATAAGGTAGTACTTCCTGATGGAAAAATATTGTATATAAGCAGACGTAAAGTCAGAGCTGTTCGTGAAGCTTATCTCAAATCACAAAGGAGAGTTTTAATATGATATATTCTGTTTTTGAATGTATTGCTACAATATCAGAGTGTATTATATTATATATTTTTTTGATTATGGCGTTGCAGTACAGAGTTTTTTCAGAGGCAAGGAAAGTGGTTGTTACGTCGTTTTTTTTGATTGTTTCATTAGTCAATGCAATCATATTTGATAATTTAAATCATTTGTTTAATCTTGAATATATTTACATGATTTCATATATTGCGATATTATTTATATTTGCAAGAGTAGCGCTTCAGGGAAAATGGTGGCATCAATGTTCACTTATATTAATATCAATTATTTTAGTCTTTATTATTAATCTGATTATAACAATTTGTTCAGGGATTATTCTTAAGGATAATTATTCCGCGTTATTACTTATGAGAAATCCGACAAGAGTATTTTTACTTGTTGTTTCAAAAGTATCATTGGCAGTTTTTTTATTTTTTGTTTGTAATATTGTAAGAAGTAAAAAAATGATATTACATACAGCTCAATGTGTTGTAGCAATATTTGTATTTGTATTTTCTGTTATTATTGGAGTTACAATAGAAAAAATGTTGCTCGATAACATTGTGCCTATGAAATATGCTACCATTATTATGATTAGTCTTTCGATTATCATAATTCTGATACTATTTATTTTTATGCAATTTTCAAAGATAAATCAATTTGAATTAAATCGTATTTCATTACAGACAAGACTTTACGATGATGGTGAAAAATATATTGAGTTAGCAAGATGGAACAAATCGATAAGAACTATTCGTCATGATATGAATAATCATTTAATTGCGATTAAACAGCTTATTTATGAACATAAGTATCAAAATACACTTGAGTATATAAAAAAAATAGAAGACAATATTTCTGATATCCCACATATGATTAATAGCAATAATTCTGTTCTTAATGCGATTCTTGATGTAAAACGAATGATTTGTCACAATGAACATATTGATCTAAAGTGTTATATTCAAAATGATTTGCCTGATTTTGATGACTTTGCGTTTAGTACGATATTAGGTAACTTGATTGACAATGCAACAGAAGCAGAAAGAAAAGAAGAACAGAAAGAAATCAGACTTGCGATTGAATCGGATGGCAATAATATAAGAATAACTATTCAAAATAAAATTCATAAACCTGTTTTGAGAAATGGACAATTACCTGAAACATCTAAAAAAGATAGACAAAATCATGGTTTAGGGATGGCTAGTATATTTGAAACTATATCGCGTAACGATGGTGCTATTGATTTTTATGAACAAGATGGTTGGTTGATAGTAGATGTATTGTTGCCGGTAAGATAAGATTTGAGCGTATCAATTTGGAGATTATAAATTACAATTTGATACGCTACTTTTTTATATTAAGAGTTAAGGAAAAATTAAGGTTTGATTATATCAATAGAAAACAGTGCGTGATATAATCTGTTCGTGATAGAAAAGGAGGTAATTATTCTATGTACACTGTACTTGTGGTTGATGATGAACCGGGAATAGCGGAACTTCTGAAACTATATTTTGAAATGTACAAATATAATGTTATCGTTTCAGAAAACGGTCAGCAGGCTTTAAAAAGTTTCAGAGAAAATAAAGTCGACATTGTTGTTACTGATATCATGATGCCTGAAATGGACGGATATGAACTGGCGCAGAGTATACGTGAAATAAGTGATGTGCCTATACTGTTTCTTTCGGCTAAGACTGAGGTCGCAGACAGGATAAAGGGTTTGCGTACAGGAGCAGATGACTATATAGTCAAACCTTTTGACCCGCTTGAAGTAGTTACAAGGGTCGAAGTAAATCTTCGCCGTTGTTACGGTTATTCCGATGAGCGTCATAACGACATATTAAAATGCGGTAATCTTGAATTTGATGTATCAGGCTGTAAGCTTTACAAAAATAAAGAACTTGTTGAACTTACTGCACTTGAATATCGTATATTACAGTTTTTTATGGAAAATCAGGGGAAGGTGCTTACTAAAAATCAGATTTATGAAACAGCGTGGCTGGAAAATCAATTTCCCGATGACAACAGCATAATGGTTGCTATCAGTAAGATAAGGACAAAAATCAATGATGAAAGATACAGATATATTCATACGATAAGAGGACTGGGATATAGAATGGAGGCAATAGAAGATGCGTAACAGAGAGTTGAAACTAAGGAGTATAGCAAGAAGATTTGTTTGGTTTTGTATTTTTATAGTGTTTGCAGGTGAGATATTTGTATTTTACAAGTCGGCATTTTTAGGATTTGCAGACGGGTATTTCAGTGCAGTTGACAGTATTCCTAATTCAGAAGTATATGTCATGGAAAATCATTATTTGACTATCAAGATATTGAGTACAGTTTTTTCAATCGTTACGTTTGTTCTTTTCTATATATTTGCGAAAAAATATTTTATAGTACCTGTTGAAGAACTTGCAGACGGTATGGAGCGTGTTGGAAAAGGCAACCTTGATGTACGTATTTCTGAAGGTGGAAAATTTGAGTTTGGAGAGATACAGAAAACTTTTAATCTTATGGTAGAACAACTGCAAAATGATAAGAAAAACAGAGAAAAAATAATATCGCAAAATACAATGATGTATTCGGGTATAGCGCACGATCTGAAAACACCTATGACGATGATCATAGGTTATGCAAAATTTCTTCAGAGCAATAGTGATATTTCCCAAAAAGACAGACAGCGTTATCTGGATAATATTATCAGTAAAACAGAAGATGCAAATAAATTGCTTGATTCTTTGTTTACATATTCCAAGCTTGAAAACAGCAGTTATGAGTTGAAAAAAGAAAAACATGATATTGCTGAATGTCTGCGTTCATGTGTTGCAGACCATTATAAACTGATTGAAAAGTCAGGTATAAAACTTGAACTTGATATTCCTGAAAGCAAGACAGAGCTTGTTTTTGATAAATTTGAATTAAAACGTGTATTTTCAAACCTTATCATGAATGTTATAAAACATAATCCTGAAAATACGGAATGTTTTATATCACTTAGCCTCTCTTCGTCAATGGGACAGTACAACGATATTGTTAAAATCATTATTGCAGATGACGGACCTAAGATATCATCATCACTTATTGAAAAATTATTTGATTGTTTTAGTGTCGGTGATTTATCGAGAAATACCCGTAACGGAAGCGGGCTTGGTCTTGCAATAAGTCAAAAGATAATAGAAAGACATGATGGAAAACTTTATTATTGTGATGTGTGGAACAGTAAATATAAATGTTTTGTTGTAGAACTAAAAAACAGACTTGATATGTAACTAAGTAAAATTAAGAATAAAAGACATAACAATATCAAACGGTCAGAAATGCCGTTAATGTTGTTATGTCTTTTTGTTTTATTTCTTTTTTTGTATTGACAATACAAGCAGAGCGGATACATTCGGATAAATCATAAGTCCGTTGAAAATATCCGAAAGTGTCCATACGATTTCGGGTCTAGTTACCGCTCCGAGAAATGCTGTCAGGCAGTAGACAAATTTGTACAGGTATGAAAATCTGTTGCCGGTGATATATAAAAATGCACTTTCACCGCAATGTGCCCAGCCTATAAGAGTTGCAAAAGCAAAAATAATAATGGATACGGTTACTAGGAGTGCTGAATATTTTCCAAAACAGCTACCGAAAGTATTTATTATAAGTTCTGTTCCGTAGCATGAGAAATCGTTATTTTTTGATAGGTAGCAGAGTACAGCCAGTGCCGTTATAGTACAGCATACAAATGTGTCGGCAAATACTTCAAGTATTCCCCACATTCCCTGAACTTCCGGTTTTTTGCAGTTTCCCGAAGTATGTATCATGGCAGATGTTCCAAGCCCTGCTTCGTTTGAGAAAACGCCTCTTTTTAGTCCTGTTGATATTCCCCTTGAAATTACTGTACCGCTTATACCGCCTCCGACTGCTTTTATTCCGAAAGCTTCACTGAAAATCATTTCAAATGCAGACAGTATATATTCGTGATTTTTTATTATTACTGCAAGTGCTGAAGTGATATACAGCAGAGATATAGCAGGAATGATAATTTGTGTTATATTTGCTATTCTCTTTATTCCGCCGATTATAACAAGACCGCACAAAAAAGCTGTTATAGCACCTGTTATAAATGAAGAATCGGGGCAGGCTTCGGACACGGCACAAGTTATTGAATTTGACTGAACCATATTTCCCATTCCAAAAGAGGCGAGTACACATAGTGATGCATAAAACAGTGCTATATATTTGTTTTTGAATGCGGTTTTTATGTAATTCATAGCACCGCCCTGCCATTTACCGTCGCTGTTCTTTTCGCGATAAACTGTTCCGAAATAATTTTCCGAATATACTATCATCATTCCGAGAAAAGCCGATACCCACATCCAGAATATCGAACCCGCCCCGCCTATTGTTATTGCAGATGCGACACCGATTATATTTCCTGTTCCCATTGTTGCGGCAAGTACAGAACAAAAAGAACCGAACTGGCTTATTTCGTTGCTGTTGCATTTACTTGTTTGCTTTTTAAATATAGTACCTATGGTCGAGCTGAATATAAGTTTTGATTTTGTTATCTGAAAGAAACGTGATTTTACAGTGAGGAAAAGTCCTGTGATAAGTATAAAAGAGAGTGTATAATTTCCCCATACTATACTGCTTATTTTTTCAAGAATAGATACCACCCCTTATATTTTCATATATAATTTTATGACAGGGTGGGGAAGAAAATGCAATTTTTCAGTTCTTTTGGCAGCAAGAATCCCCTCATCTTTACAGATAAGGGGATATCGTCACTTCATATAATATTGAAAATTTTTTATGCTTATAATAAAGGAAGAATTGTTTAAGCAAATACTTTTTCGTAAATTGCTTTTCTGTTGCTTCTGGCTTCTCTGAAAGAGTCTGTAATTTCAGTAATACCTTTCTTAAAGGTTTCCCTGTTGTCATAAGCGTCTTTAACTGCTTTTCTTAATACATCAGCGGTTATATCAGTTGTGTTCTTGTTTAAAAATATACCTGCGTTTAATTTTTCAACTGTTCTTGAAATGTCAAACTGGTCATATTTTTGCGGAACCAAAACCATTGGAATACCATTTGCCAGACCTTCTGAGGTAGAATTAAATCCGGCATGAGTAATAAATATATCTACTTCAGGCAAAAGTTGTGTCTGAGGTACATAATTATAAATACTGAAGTTCTTGGGTATGTCCTTGAAATGCTGATTTATATCAACAAATTTTCCGACGGATATAATTACCTGATATTCGTCAGAATCTCTGAATGCTTCAATGCAACGATGGTAAAAGTCAAGATTTTTGCCAAAGACGGTTCCGAGTGAAATATAAAGCAACTTTTTGCTTTCGTCTTTTTTGAAATCAAAGCTGTTATCCATAATTCTGTGTTCAATATGCGGACCGATGAAACAGCAGGTGTCATCAGTATTGTTAGGTCTTATGTGGAAAAACTTTGAAGTCAGAATCAACTTCTTGAACTTGTTTGGAGTGGTATGAAGTCCGACAAAATCGTGTAAGTTGATATTATATTTCTTGTTGGTTTCCTGTAATCCCATTAATCTGCCTTCAGTAAGATCCAGTTTTTCATCAGTAAGAATGAATGATGAATAGATCTTTACAAATTTAGAAGGATCGAGTTTTAAAATTTTATTCATTTCCTCAACATCAAAGAAAGAATCGAAAACGTAATAGTCATAGTCGGTGTTATCATTTAACAATAAAGTGATAAGGACATCGACAGCTTTGCCAAACATGAACGAATTGATAGCAAATGGCGGAGCAGCCGGAGGCAGTCTTTTTGCTATTTCGCTGACGTCAGCTGAATATACTACTTTTTTTACTGGAATATCGTCCAGTCTGGCTGCAAATTCATCCATTACATAACAGGTCACGTCATGTCCCAGTTCAGCTAATTCCCTTACGATTTCAACGCTACAGGTAAAATGTCCGTGTAAAATGCCGTTTACAACCAAAATCTTTTTTGAACTTGTTTTTCTTAATGTTTCTCTCATATTAATTCCCTCCGATATAAAATCCCTTGATAGTTTTTGTTATCAAAAACATATCGTTTATAAGTAATCTTAGAAGTTCTTATTAACATAATTTATAAGAACTTTCCCCATTTAATACATTCCGGAAGGAAAGCGTATTTGTAAACAAGAGGCTGTGCCTCTGTAATGAAGTGACGAAGACATGCTCCTTGCCTGTTGCAAAAACGCTTGTTCCTTCGTAGTATAAAAGATATTATATACTATAAAATTTGATATGTCAAGAGAAATTAGCGATTTTTTTAAAATATTTTTGTGCATATATACGGTTATTTTATTATAATTGATTGACTATGATTGGTATAAGTTTTTTACATGGTATCGTTAATGTGAAATCCTGTTAATAAAGTGATTGGAAAAAATAATAGACATAAATATAATTGTATGTTATAATTCTATATTGTAAAATAAAAATATTTGAAAAGAGGTTTTTTAATGTATCGGTTATTGATAATAGAAGACGATAAAGGAATAGCTGAGGCAATTAAAATACAGGCGCAAATGTGGGATCTGGAAGTAAAGTGTGTTGAGAACTTCCGTAATGTTATGTCCGAGTTTGCAGAATTTAATCCTCATATTATTCTTCTTGATATCGGTTTACCATTTTTCAATGGATATCATTGGTGCAGTGAAATTCGTAAAGTGTCAAAAGTACCGATTATTTTTATTTCTTCTGCGTCGGACAATATGAATATAATTATGGCAATGAATATGGGTGCAGATGATTTTATAGCCAAGCCTTTTGATCAAAGTGTACTTATTGCAAAACTACAGGCAATACTGCGAAGAACATATGATTTTTCGTCATCTGCTTTAGTTCTTGAACATCGTGGAGCATTTCTGAATACAGGTGATAATACGCTTACCTATAATAACGAAAAAATTTCCCTTTCCAAAAATGAGTTTAAGATATTGACTATTCTTATGAATAATAAAGGAAAGGTCGTAAGTCGTGAAAAACTGATGGAACACCTCTGGGAAACAGACAGTTTTGTAGACGAAAATACGTTGTCGGTAAATGTGAATAGATTGCGTAAACGTTTAGAGTCAGCAGGACTGGAAAACTTTATTACAACAAAATTTGGCGTAGGTTATCTTATAGAGAGCTAAGGAATGATAATGATGAAATTATTTTTAAAGTATATAAAACATAAATGGCGTAGCATAGTTGTATCAGCATTTTTTATTCTCATATTTTCAGTATCTCTGGCACTTTACAATTTTCCTCTTCAGGCTGTTATATATCCGTCGTGTCTGTGTATTCTTTTTGGATTTATATTTTTGCTGAGTGATTTTATACATATCAAAGACAAACATAAGATGCTTGAAAGTATGCGAAGTATCACTGATGTTGCTGTCAGAAAATTTCCTCGTACAGACAGTATAGAAGATGAAGATTATCAGAAAATAATACACCTTATAAACGAAGAATTTAATATCCGTCAGATGGATGCAAACCGCAAATATTCGGATATGCTTGATTATTATACAGTATGGGTGCATCAGATAAAAACACCTATAGCTTCTATGAAACTTAATCTGCAAAATGAAGATTCTGCTTTGTCACGTAAACTTTCATTAGAGCTTTTTCGTGTTGAGCAGTACGTGGAAATGGTATTGACTTTTCTAAGGCTTGACTCTGATAGTACCGATTATGTTATAAAAGAATATGACCTTGACTCTATAATAAAATGTACGGTAAAAAAATTTGCTGGTGAATTTATCAGCCGTAAGATCAGTCTGATATATAAACCTGTAAATACAACAGTTATTACTGATGAAAAATGGCTGTCGTTTGTAATAGAACAAGTTTTGTCAAATGCCTTGAAATATACACCGTCAGGCAATATCTCCATTACTGTGGATAACGAAAAGAAACTTTGCATACGTGATACAGGGATCGGTATTGCTCCTGAGGATCTGCCACGTATTTTTGAAAACGGATTTACAGGTTACAACGGACGTCATGATAAAAAAGCAAGTGGCATAGGTCTGTACCTTTGCAGGCGTATATGTACAAATCTCGGACATGACATAAAAGCACATTCAAAAGTTGACGAAGGAACGACAGTTACAATAGATCTTTCTCAGACAGAATTATCAACAGAATAAACTTCTTACAAAACTGTTAGATTTGGAGATGAATTTGTAAGCAGATTCGATAGAGATATATCACTTCCTTATGATATAATGATAACAGAAATCACAAAGGAGGATTTTTAACATGAGTATTTTAGAAATAAGCGGAGTGAAAAAAATATATACGACACGCTTTGGTGATAATAAGACAGAGGCTTTGAGAAGTGTTTCGTTTGACGTAAAACAAGGTGAATATGTAGCAATAATGGGTGAGTCGGGTTCAGGTAAAACCACATTGCTTAACATACTCGCAGCCATTGATAAACCAACATCGGGTTCGGTAATTCTTGACGGAAATGATTTTTCAAAAATCAAAGAATCTCAGGCGGCAGCATTCAGACGTGATAATCTTGGATTTGTATTTCAGGAATTTAATCTGCTTGATACGTTTACCATAGAGGATAATATCTATCTTCCGCTCGTACTTTCAGGCAAGACTCATACTGAAATGGAAAAAAGACTGCAACCGGTTGCAAAACAACTTGGCATAGAGCATATCCTGAAAAAATATCCGTATGAAGTATCAGGAGGTCAGAAACAGCGTGCAGCAGTTGCAAGAGCATTGATAACTGCTCCGAAACTTATTCTGGCAGATGAGCCTACAGGTGCTCTTGATTCTAAGGCAACTGATGAACTTCTTCGTCTTTTTTCACAAATCAACAAGACAGGACAGACGATTCTAATGGTTACACATTCTGTCAAGGCAGCAAGTCATGCCAGTCGTGTATTGTTTATAAAAGATGGTGAAGTATTTCATCAGATCTATCGTGGAGATAATACAAATGAGCAGTTGTATCAGATGATATCGGACACTCTTACTATGCTTGCGACCGGTGGTGACAGAAAATGAAAAAAAGTTTTTATCCTAAGTTAGCTATTGACGGAATAAAGAAAAATAAACGATTATATTTTCCGTATATTCTTACCGGAATGGTAATGGTAATGATGAGTTACATTATTTCTTTCCTTTCAGCGTCAGAAATGCTTGAACATATGGAAGGCGGAAGTACTTTAAGAATGATACTTCCGCTTGGCAGTGTCGTTATTGGTGTATTTTCATTGATTTTTATGTTTTACAGCAATTCATTTATTATCAGACAGCGAAACAAAGAGTTCGGTCTTTATAATGTTCTGGGTATGGATAAAGGAAATCTCGGACGTATTATATGTTGGGAAAGTCTGTTTGTAAGTATAATTTCTATCATCGGAGGTCTGATTTTCGGTATCGCATTTTCAAAACTTGCCGAGCTGATAATGTATAATCTGTTGTCGGAGAAAACAACATATACTTTACAGATTGATTTTATTTCCGCAGGAAAAGTAAGTTTGTTGTTTGCAGGGATATATTTTTTATTGTTATTAAAGTTTATTATAAAAGTATGTCGCAGTAATCCTCTCGAACTTATGCGTAGCGGAAACACAGGAGAAAAACCTCCCAAAGCCAACTGGTTATCAGCAGTTGCAGGTGTTATTATTCTTGCGATTGCATACTATATCGCAGTATCAATAAAAAATCCGTTATCTGCTATAGTATGGTTTATGGTAGCTGTTATTATGGTTATAGTAGCTACTTATATGCTGTTTGTTGCGGGCTCGGTGGCTTTTTGCAGGATATTGCAGAAAAATAAAAAATACTATTATAAATCAAATCATTTTGTTTCTGTATCTTCAATGGTATACAGAATGAAACGCAATGGTTCGGGGCTTGCATCTATATGTGTACTGGTTACTATGGTTATGGTAATGCTTTCGGCAACAATGAGTATGTATATAGGAGCGGAAGATTCTTTTGCCACAAGATATCCGAAAGACATATCTATACGACTTGGTGTTCCGGATATAAAATATTTTGATGAAAAATCTTTTGAAAAAATGCGTGACAGTATAAATGAGCTTGCTCCCGAAAGAGAAAACGTACTTGAAATGCCCTGTATTTCTGTTGCAGGATTGTTTACGGAAGAAGGCATGATAATAGATCAGGAATCTCATGCCCAATTTGATATATCCACTTATGACAATATTGGATATGTGCAGATCATAACACTCGAAGATTACAACAGGGCAATGGGGGTAAATGAGTCGCTTGAAAAAGATGAATGTTTTATTTACTGTTATCGGACAGAATATCTGAATGATACATTTACTATTGAAAACTGTATGCCGTTGAGAGTAAAAGAAGTTCTTGATAAAATATGTATTCCAAATTATATGGTGCTGGAAATAGTACCTATGGTCGTTATCGTAACATCGGATATTGAAACTCTGGCAGAACCGTTACTTTCTATAAAAAATTCATGGGACAATAGTGTTTTGCAGATGTCATGGAATTATGATTTTGATATAGACGGAGATGCAGATGAAGAAAAAGCAGTTTATAACAAAATAGACAGAGAAATTCCGGACATCGCTATTCATGAAGAATCCGGTGATTATAATTATGGTCTGGTTTCAAGAGCTACAGAACGTTCAGAGTTTTTCGGTATGTACGCTGGACTGCTGTTTATGGGTATACTTCTTAGTATAGTATTTTTATTTGCAACTGTACTCATTATTTATTACAAGCAGATCACCGAAGGGTACGAGGATCATAAAAGATTTGAGATCATGCAGAAAATAGGTATGACAACGCATGATATCCGCAGGTCTGTTAATTCTCAGGTGCTTACAGTTTTCTTTTTACCGCTTTTGTTAGCAGGACTTCACCTTGCTTTCGCTTTCCCGATTTTATGGAAACTGTTACAGATGTTCGGTTTTAGCAATATGGAACTGATGATCGGTGTTACAGCTGTAAGCTATGCGGTATTTGCGGTGGTGTATGTACTGGTGTATAAGATAACTTCAAATGTTTATTATGGTATTGTGAGTGGCGGAAGAAAGTGATATATAATAAAAAGACTGCACGTGTTTAGTCGTGTAGTCATATAGAAGTTTTGAAAAAACAAGGCTAAGACTAATTACAGCGGATATGACAACACCACCGTATCAAACGAGATACGGTGGTGTTCGTTTTTTGAGTCGGTATTGCCAAGAACACAGTACAAAATCAGCTGTTCATAGCTTGTTCTTTATTAACAGAATGCTTTTTATTACCAGCAGAAGAAATGCGATTACTATTGCATATGCCTGTTTTGTCATCGCTAAAATCAAAACAATAGCAATATTCACAACAATAGATATATTCGTGAGAATATTCCGTCCTTTTTCTATTTTTGCCTGATTGAGGATAAGACAACCCTGTTTTTAATTCTTCGGTCAATCTGAAAAATAACAGTCGGCATAACGCTTGACACGAGTAGCGTTGTAGATGAAGGGTATGACACTTCCATTCTTCCGTCAATCAGTATGGGTCTGTAATTTATCGGTATCATTTCAAAAATCAGGTAGCCGAAGATTGCAATTACATAATACACGCCTAACAGCAGAATATCAATATCCACCTTTAAAAGGCTTTTTCTTTGAAGTAGCTGAACAAAGCCGATTGCACCATAAATCATACAGCAGAAAAGCGGAACAAGACCGAGCCAATCGGTGATGTGATAGATTGTCATATTCACACCTGTCATATTGTGAAACGAGCAATTCAGCGTCGCAAAACCGACAACAGTTCCATCACTCCGACGGGCTGAACATCAAATGTCAGAATCAGTATTGTCCAGAATACAAATACTGCAATCAGTATAAGTCCGACAGAAAACAATTTTTTATCTTTCATTTTTATTTGTCCTTTCGCATATTATTTTGCTCTCATAGCTGATTTAATAATAGCAAAGGATATAAAAACAGTAAAGAACCGCATTGTCACGCTGATGATACGAATCGTGTCAAGTAAACTTACAGTTTTGATTTTCACTCAGGCATTGTAATACATATCATAAACCACATAACCGCCTATATTTTCAAGAGAGCCTTCGCTTGTTTCCATACACATCATACATCTCGGTTCCTGCATAGGGATTCCGCTGGTGGGATAAATACCGTATTCTGACGAAGTTCTGAAGCCAACACGATTGTAGAAATGATAGTCGCCTTCTACATTTATTCCTTTGAAGCCGTGTTCTTTTACTTTCTCGATACCGAGTTTAAGCATACTAATTCCGATATGCTGATGAAAATAATCAGCGTGTACCGAAACAGGAGCAAGCATAACAATGCTGTTATCATTGATATGTCCGCCCTCTTTCGTTTCGAAAAGAGGGAAATGTGAAAACAGAAAATGTCCCACAATTTTTCCGTCAAGCTCTGCAACAAATGATAGTTCGGGAATATAATATTCTGACATTCGTATTTCTTCAATCAATGCTACAATATCGCTTCCGTCGGAATAATTCGTTCCCTCACTGAATGAACGTAAAATAAGGGAAATAATTTCCTTATAGTCCTTGGTCGTTTCAGGCCGTATTGTAATGTCGTTTCTCATTTTATCCATTTTTCTTCTTTCTTCATAGTTTTTTATAGTTGACATTTTCCATTCCTTTCTGTTTACACAGTAAACTCTTGTCAGGTAATTCACATCGTCAGGATATTCCCCGATGAATTTCATTCCGTTTTTTTCGGCAACACGGGCAGATGCTGAATTTGTGTACTTCATATATGAATAAAGGCAATCAAAATTCAGCTTTTCAAAGCCGTATCTTATACACCCAGCCACCGCCTCTGTCGCATAGCCTTTGTTCTGCATATCCTTTCTGATATGATAGCCGATTTCAGGAAGAAACTGACTGTTTATATTCTGCATTGTTATTCCGCAGTCACCAATCATTTCGCCGTTTTCTTTCAGAACAACAGCCCACAGACCAAATCCGTCTGTGCGGTAACGTTCTATATTCCGTTCAATCCAGTTACGCACTTTGTTTTCATCAAATATGTAAGGATAATGCTTCATAATATCCGAATCACCAAGAACTGCATAAAGCGGCTTGAAATCATCGTATGTAAGCTCACGGAGAATCAGTCTTTCTGTTTCAAGTAATATTTTTTCGCCTTTTCCATAAGTTTTAGCTAAAATCAATTTCATATCGTATTCCATCAGAGAACAGAACTCCTTTAGTAAGCTCTATACGGAGAATAATTGTATTTTTATCTTCAAGGTTGCTGTGTCCGTTGTCAATCCAATCAGCAAAAACGATACGCATTTTCTCTGCAATAGCCTTATTTTCATCACTTCCGAACCAACCGAGATTTATACCTCTGCCGTGTGCGGTAAACCATTCACCCGAAACAGCAACAATCGGATTTTTCTCAATCTGCTTCATCTTTCCCGATAAGGCATGCGTCAGCACATAAAATGCGTCGTTATTGTAAAATGCGTCAACAGTTCTGACGTACGGCACATTTTCTACGGATGTTGCAAGTGAAATAAGGCTGTCCTTACTGAAACGTTCAAGCAGTATTGCTTCAGTTCTTTGTGATAGTTTTCCCATAGTGTTTTCCTCACTGTTATGAATGGATTAATAAGCTGAATTATATCAAAGTTTCATTAAATATCTGCTTTAATACTTCCGCAGGAATATCTTGGTTTAAGAAAATCTGCAACATACCCTTTGGAGTGATTTTGTAACCAGCAAGCTTATCCTTGTGCTGAATTACCCCACTTACTTCAACGTTGATGTGGTCTTTAAACGGTATCAGCCGCACAACCTTGTCGCCGTTATAATAGCTCGGCATCTTTGCCCACATTGTTTCCTCAAGGACAATATTTACGCTGTCAAAAATCAACTGACGAAGTGCTGTAAACATATCGACAATTTCCTGCGGATATTTTTCAAGGTATGTTTTTATCTGTTCGTTCATACATTTTCTCCTTTGTAGGTTCTGTACACCTCTTTCATCTTATGTTCAAGCTAAATTACTGCATATTATCTATTCAGAAATTCCTTTACTTCTTCCATAGTCGGCGGATTAAGCGGCAGAGGAAATCTGGATATTGCTATCGCAGAACAAGCACTTGCAAAACGCACAATCTCATCATCGCTCATACCATGCAGTAAGCCGTAAACACAGCCCGCTTTGAATGTATCACCTGCACCAAGCGTGCTTTTCACCTCAACAGAAAAAGGAATCATTCTCTTCATTGGCTGACCTTTTCTACCGTACAACATTTCCTTTTCGCCACGAGTGATGATAACAAGACCATCGGTGTTATCGGTAAGCAGTTCGTATATTTCTTCAACACTTTTATTCCTGTACTGTTCCGAGCCTGTGCATTCCTTTGATATCACATTAATAGCAGAGTGCTGATGAAGATAACTATCGTGATGACAGTCTATTGTAACAAAAGGCTTATTATGCTTTACGCAAAGCTCTGCCGCAGCTTGTGTTTCTTCAAGAAAGTACGGGTCTATTGCCGCAACCTTACAGTTCTTTATATCTTCCTCCTTTGGCATATTCCAGCGTTTCTTTGCGCCTTTTTCATACAACGACTGAAACACGCCCATAGGAGAACGTACAAGTCCCGCAATTACAACATAATCCATAAGTCCTTCATAATCAGGGTCAAAATAAAGTGAGGACAAATCGACTGTCTTATTTTTATAGAACTCCCTTAAAAGTGGTGCAACTTCTGTTCCGATATGTGTGCCGTCAATTTTTACGGTTGCGCCCAAAGAGGACAGCACGGTTGCGGCTGTGCCTGTTTCTCCGCCGGGAAGGAAATATTTTGCTTTGATTTCCGAGTATTCGTCAGGCTGTAAGAACTCTCCTTTAAGCAAAAAGGAATGTGTTCCGAGTATCTGTCCGTGCATATAAACTTCGTAATTCATAAGTACCTCCGCTCTATCAGACTTTATTTCTCTGCGTAAGTGGAAATAAAGTGGGTTACAAAATTTTCAATTCTTTTAAAAATCTTCTCCTGATTTTCAGGCTCTCTGTCGCAAAGGTGAACAAGCGATGTAACAGGTGCGGTATAGATAAAACTTAACATTTCGGGATTATCTTTTTTCAGAAGTCCGTCTGTCATCATTCCTTCAAAAATCCTTGCAAAGATTTTCTGTGTTCCTTCAAGAAAATGCTTTGTTGCAAGTTTTTTCACACGCTCATCGTGAAATTGTTCGGTTAGTAATAGCTTTCTTGTAAGAATAATTTTCGAGTCATTTACAGTAAATCGAATCATCTGCATTGTAAGCACAAGTAATTCTTCACAGGATTTCGGCTGCGACGGGAGGTTAGCCTCCGAGCCAAAATGCTGTGCATAATAGCCTTCCATTCTGTCAAGTAGACAGTTCCATATATCCTCTTTGCTCTTGTAGTGCTTATATAATGCGGATTTGCTTAAACCAAGCTGTGCCGCAAGGTCACGAAGATTTGTGCCCTTATAGCCGTTCTCGGCAAACATTACAAGTGCTTCGTCCAAAATTCTGCTTTTAGTTGTGTATTCCATTGTGCCCTCCATAAAAAGTATAAAGGTGACCGTTTGGTCACCTTTATTATAGCAAATACTGATTCGCTTGTCAATGTCTTTTAGAAGCAATAGAATTTTTTTCTTTTGAAAAAGTCATCAAACCTTATTTTTGTTCCCGTTGACAGCAAGCATATGATTAATTCTCATTGTGCACAAACCCAAGCAGATTTATGATTTTGTGAAATTCATCAATAATACAAAGGTAACCACCACATACAGAAGGAGGAAGTTTTTTACGCAAAAAAATTTTCATTTACCTATTGACAAGGTGGGTAAAATGTGGTATTATAACATCAACCTACTACATAGATAGGAGTTAAACGAATGAAAAATATATTTGAACAACTCGTAAGAGCCAATTTCCGCTTCGGGCGAATGTGTCGATGTTTTTGACGAAAATAAAACATTTAAAACATACTTTAACGATGAAAGGAAATAAATATTATGGCAAACTATAAATTTGAAACACTCCAGCTTCACGTTGGACAGGAAACAGCCGACCCCGCAACAGATTCCAGAGCAGTACCGATTTATCAGACTACATCCTACGTTTTCCGCAACTGCGAACACGCTGCCGCACGCTTCGGTCTTGCAGATGCAGGCAACATCTACGGCAGACTCACAAATTCCACACAGGATGTTTTTGAAAAGCGTATTGCAGCACTTGAAGGTGGCGTTGCGGCGCTTGCACTTGCTTCGGGAGCGGCGGCTATCACCTACACAATTCAGGCTCTTGCACAGAACGGCGGTCACATTGTTGCACAGAAATCCATCTACGGCGGAAGCTATAACCTGCTTGCGCACACACTCCCAAACTTCGGAATTACAGCAAGCTTTGTGAATATCCACGATTTAGCTGAAGTTGAAGCGGCAATAAAGGACAACACAAGAGCAATCTACATTGAAACCCTCGGCAATCCTAACAGTGATATTCCCGACATTGACGCTCTTGCTGAGCTTGCTCACAAGCACGGTCTTCCTCTTGTAGTTGACAATACCTTCGGTACACCTTACCTTATCCGACCTATTGAACACGGTGCAGATATCGTCGTTCACTCCGCAACAAAATTTATCGGCGGTCACGGTACAACTCTCGGCGGTATCATCGTTGATTCGGGTAAATTTGACTGGGAGGCAAGCGGAAATTATCCTGCAATCGCTGCTCCGAACCCAAGCTACCACGGAGTATCCTTTACAAAGGCAGTCGGCGCGGCGGCGTTCGTTACTTACATCAGAGCAATTTTGCTCCGTGACACGGGTGCAACCCTTTCTCCGTTCAACGCATTTCTGCTTTTACAGGGCGTTGAAACGCTTTCTCTCCGTCTTGACAGACACGCTGAGAATACGAAGAAGGTTGTTGAGTTCCTGAAAAATCATTCGCAGGTTGAAAAGGTCAACCATCCTTCACTTGCTGAGCACCCCAACCACAAGCTGTATGAGAAATACTTCCCAAACGGCGGTGGTTCAATCTTTACCTTTGAAATCAAAGGCGGAGTAAAAGAGGCGCACAAGTTTATCGACAGCCTGCAAATTTTCTCGCTTCTTGCGAATGTTGCTGATTCAAAATCTCTCGTTATCCACCCTGCGACGACCACTCACAGTCAGCTTACCGAGGAGGAACTTGCCGAACAGGACATCAAGCCAAACACAATCAGACTTTCCATCGGTACCGAGCATATTGACGATATTATCGCAGACCTTGAACATGGTTTTAACGCATTAAAATAAATTTTAGGGAGATAATTACTATGTCTAATATTTATACATCAGCTGACCAGTTAATCGGCAGAACACCACTGCTTGAACTTACACACATTGAAAAAAATCTGGGACTAAAGTCGAAAATTCTCGCTAAGCTTGAGTACTTCAACCCGGCAGGCTCGGTCAAGGACAGAATTGCAAAGGCTATGATTGACGACGCGGAAGCAAGCGGAAATCTTACTCCCGACTCGGTAATCATTGAGCCGACCTCGGGCAACACGGGTATCGGACTTGCGGCTGTTGCGGCGGCAAGGGGGTACAGAATTATTATAGTAATGCCCGAAACGATGTCCGTTGAACGCAGACAGCTTATGAAGGCATACGGTGCAGAGCTTGTTCTTACCGAGGGCGCAAAGGGAATGAAGGGCGCAATTGCAAAGGCGGAGGAGCTTGCAAAGGAAATTCCCAACAGCTTTATTCCGTCCCAATTTACCAACCCTGCAAACCCCAAGGCGCACGTTGAAACAACAGGCCCCGAAATCTGGGAGGATACCGACGGAAAAGTTGATATTTTTGTAGCAGGCGTCGGCACAGGCGGCACTATAACAGGCGTAGGCGAATATCTGAAGTCCAAAAATCCCGACGTGAAAATCGTGGCGGTTGAGCCTGCGGCTTCGGCTGTGCTTTCGACGGGTGTGGCAGGTCCGCATAAAATTCAGGGTATCGGTGCAGGCTTCGTTCCCGAGGTGCTGAACACACAGATTTACGATGAAATTATCCCCGTAACAAACGAGGATGCTTTTGAAACAGGCAGACTCATCGGAAGAGGCGAAGGAGTGCTTGTGGGAATTTCCTCAGGTGCGGCGGCGTGGGCGGCAATAGAGCTTGCAAAGCGTCCTGAAAACGCGGGAAAGAATATTGTTGTGCTTCTCCCTGATACGGGCGACAGATATCTTTCCACGCTGCTTTTTGCTGAATAAAATCTTTACACCGCTGTCTTTTTCAAGGCGGCGGTTTTTTGAAGAAAGGAAGTTTAGCGTTATGTCAACTGATAGAAAACATAGGCCTAGGCGAACTACATATTGGCTTTGCATCACCGCAGTTTTTATGGCGCTTAATGTGGCAATGAGCTCATTTGGTGTTCCTGTTCCCGGCGGTCATTTATATCTGAATGATATTATTATCTGTACCGCTGCGATCATACTGGATCCGTTTGCCGCCTTTGTGGTAGGAGGTGTAGGTGCGTTTTTAGGAGATTTTTTCTTTTATCCTCTGCCGATGTTTGTATCTCTGGTAACTCATGGCTTACAGGCGGTTGTCATCTCCGTGTTCTCGCACTATGTGCTCAAAAAGCATCCTGTTATTGCATCGGGGATAGGTGTAGTGCTTGGTGCGGTCATTATGGTAGTTGGCTATTCTCTCGGCAGAGCCTTCATTTACAGCACACCCGAATATGCTGTCATAAAGCTACCCTATCAGATATTGCAAGCAGCCGTGGGCGCTGTATTCGGTATGATACTTTGTTGGAAATGCAAGCTCGTGGAGCTGTTTGATAAAAAGGTGTTACGAACATGATTCCTATAAGGAGATAAAACAATGCAGATATATGTAGACAATGCGGCAACAACCAGAATTAGCAAAACGGCAATAGATGCCATGCTGCCATATATGGACGAAATTTATGGCAATCCATCAAGCCTGCACTCTGTAGGTCAGCGTGCAAACGAGGCTCTTTCAGACGCAAGAGAACGCGTGGCAAAGCTGCTCGGCTGTGAGGCAAGGGAGATAACCTTTACCTCAGGCGGAAGCGAGGCTGACAATCAGGCAATCGTTTCGGCGGCGCGGCTTGGTGAAAAGAAAGGAAAGAAGCATATCATTTCCACAGCTTTCGAGCACCACGCTGTTCTCCACACGCTTAACAGGCTTGAAAAGGAGGGCTTTGAGGTTACTCTTCTTGACGTTCACGAAAACGGCATGATTACTCCCGAACAGGTTGAAAGCGCAATTCGTGAAGATACCTGTCTTGTGACGATTATGTATGCAAACAACGAAATCGGCTCGGTTCAGCCGATAAAAGAAATCGGTGGGGTCTGCAAAAAGCATGGCGTAATTTTCCACACCGACGCTGTTCAGGCGGCGGGGCATCTTCACATCAACGTCCGTGAGCAGAATATTGATATGCTGTCTCTTTCGGCGCACAAGTTCCACGGTCCTAAAGGTGTTGGAGTGCTTTACACAACAAAGGGTATAGTGCTGACAAATCTCATCGAGGGCGGTGCACAGGAAAGAGGAAAGCGCGGCGGCACTGAAAATATTCCTGCGATAATGGGTATGACTGTTGCCTTGGAAGAAGCTATTACAAAAATTGACAGCAACAGCCTGAAGCTTGCAAAAATGCGTGACAAACTCATTGCGGGACTTTCGAAAATTCCGCACAGCATACTCAACGGTGACAGGTACAGCCGCCTTGCGGGAAATGTGCATTTTTGCTTCGAGGGTATTGAAGGCGAAAGCCTGCTTCTGCTCCTTGACGACAAGGGTATATGTGCTTCGTCGGGGTCGGCCTGCACAAGCGGCTCACTTGACCCAAGTCACGTTCTTCTTGCAATCGGCAGACCACACGAAATTGCTCACGGCTCACTTCGTCTTACGTTGTCAGAGGAAAATACTGACGAAGAAGTTGAATACATTATCAAGTCGGTAAAAGAAGTTGTGGAGTACCTGCGTGGTATTTCTCCGATATGGAACGATATGATAAACGGCAGAAAACCATTTGTATTGAAAGGATAAAACTATGGCTTTATACAGCGAAAAGGTAATGGATCATTTCCGCAATCCCCGTAACGTTGGCACAATGGAAAATGCCGACGGTATCGGCGAGGTGGGCAACGCAAAATGCGGCGACATTATGAAGATATATCTGAAAATCGACAACGATATTATCACTGACGTTAAGTTTGAAACCTTCGGCTGCGGAAGCGCAATAGCTTCAAGCTCTATGGCAACCGAGCTTATCAAGGGCAAGCCTGTTTCCGAGGCACTTGCTTTGACAAACAGGGCAGTTGTTGAAGCGCTTGATGGACTTCCGCCTCATAAAATCCACTGCTCTGTGCTTGCTGAGGAAGCAATCAAATCGGCGCTGAAGGATTACTACGACAAGAACGGTATTGCTTACGACAAGAAGCTTTTCCCTGACTGTGAGCATTGTGACCATTGCTGTGGTACTTGATTATGACAGTAAGAGAAGTGCAGGATTCAATCCTGAAAATCAAGAAAGAGAAAAAGATTTGTATTCTTGCTCACGCTTATCAGAGCCAGGATATATGGGAGGTTGCTGACTATATCGGCGATTCCTTCGGGCTTAGTCAAATGGCATCACAGGCAGAAGCGGACACCATTCTTATGTGTGGTGTTCGCTTTATGGCGGAAACAGTGAAAATTCTGTCCCCCGAAAAGAAGGTTATTCTTGCTAATCCATCGGCTGGCTGCCCTATGGCAGAGCAGATGGACTTTGATATAATGGAGCAGCTTAAATCAGAGATGTCCGACTACACTGTGGCAGCGTACATCAATACCACAGCAGAGTTAAAGCAGCTTTGCGATGTGTGCGTTACATCCTCCTCGGCGGTGAAGATAATCCGCAATATCGACAATGACAAGATACTGTTCATCCCCGACTGCAATCTCGGTGACTGGATAGCAAAGCAGGTGCCCGAAAAGCATATTGAGCTTGTAAGGGGCGGTTGTCCTACGCATCTACGTATCAATCAGCGTGACATCGACAAGGCTCGAAAGCTTTATCCCGAGGCGCTTATGCTTGTTCATCCCGAATGTCACCCATCGGTTGTGGCACAGGCTGATTTTGTGGGCAGCACCACCGAAATTATGGATTATGCGGCAAAGGGCAAAAACAGCAGTTATATTATCGGCACGGAAAACAGCATTGTTGAGCATTTGCAGTTCAGCTGTCCAGACAAGAAATTTATTCCGCTTTCAAAGGACTGCGTATGTCACAATATGAAAGCGACAACCCTGATTGACGTTTACAACTGTGTATGCGGAACAGGCGGAGAGGAAATATTAATGTCCGACACTCTGATAGAAAATTCAAGAAAGTGCATTGATGAAATGCTGAGGCTTGGAAAATGAGTAAAGCAATTATTGCTATGAGCGGTGGTGTGGATTCAAGCGTTGCCGCATATCTGATGAAAAAGCAGGGATACGACTGTATCGGGACAACGATGAAGCTGTTCCGTAATGATGATATAGGCGTAACACGCGAGCATACCTGCTGTTCCCTTGATGATGTAGAGGACGCGCGAAGTGTTGCACGGAAGCTTGATATTCCGTACTATGTGTTCAACTTTTCTGACCGTTTCCGTGAGTGTGTAATGGACAAATTTGTTGCGGCTTATGAAAACGGGATTACGCCTAACCCCTGTATTGACTGTAACCGCTATTTAAAATTTGAAAAGCTGTTTCAGCGTGCAAAGGAGTTGGGCTGTGAATATGTTGTTACGGGGCATTATGCACAGATTGAGTACGATACCGAGTCGGGAAAATATCTTCTGAAAAAGTCGGTTGACAACAATAAAGACCAGAGCTATATGCTCTACACGATGACTCAGGAGCAGCTTGCACACACGCTTTTCCCGCTGGGAGCAATGACGAAGCCTGAGGTGCGTAAAATTGCCGAAAACAACGGCTTCTGCAATGCGCACAAGCACGACAGTCAGGATATTTGCTTTGTCACAAGCGGCAGCTACACCGATTTTATACGGCAATACACGGGCAGAAGCTATCCCGAGGGGAATTTTGTTGACACAAACGGAAATATACTCGGAACGCATAACGGCATTATAAATTACACCGTCGGTCAGCGGCGTAATCTTGGCATATCCTTTGGAAAGCCTGTGTATGTATGCAGAATCAATGCGGACGATAATACCGTTGTTCTCGGTGATAAGCAGGAGCTGTACTCGAAAGAAGCTGATGTGACCCAATTCAACTGGATATCGGGATTTGCTCCCAATAAGAAAATCCGCTGTAAAGTCAAGGTGCGTTATCGTCAGCAGGAGCAATGGGCAGCAGTCGTACCACTGAAAAACGGCAATGTGCGGCTTGTGTTTGACGAAGAACAGCGTGCCGTAACTCCTGGGCAAGCGGCTGTTTTATACGATGGAGATATCGTTCTCGGCGGAGGAATAATTTACTAAGGATTGATTTCCTACTAATGTCGTGGTATAATAGGTAATAAACAATAGGCTTTGCGATACAAAGCTGCCGAGAACGTCGAAAAGGAGGTAGTTATAACTATGATGATTTCAACAAGAGGACGCTATGCTTTGCGTGTTATGATAGACTTGGCGGAGCATAATACTGACAGCTATATACCTATGAAGGAGGTAGCAAAGCGTCAGGAGATTTCCTTGAAATATCTTGAAAGAATACTTCCCGTTCTTGTAAAAAACGGACTTGTGGAGGGGATACACGGAAAAGGCGGAGGATATAAGCTTAGTCGTTCTCCTGAAAAATGCACGGTGGGTGAAATCCTAAGACTTACCGAGGGCGACCTTGCTCCCGTCGCTTGTCTTGGCTGTGAAGCGGAACCGTGCCGAAAAAGCTCAACCTGCAAGACTATTTCTATGTGGAGCGAATTTTATCGTATAACCAACCGTTATTTTGACGGAATAACCATCACTGATTTGGTGAATGGAAATCAAAAATCAGAAGTCTGAATTTCAAGCCACAAACTGATAAGTATTTACAACCGAATATCTAGAAAACCCGGCCTCCTTGTTTCGTTTGGAATGAGGAGGTTTTGCTGTTTAAATTTATGGTGAATTTCTCTTAATATGTATACTTCAGGAATTTTTTTTTGGTAATAATGGAAAAAATGTTAATTACCTATTGACAAGGTAGGTAATCCGTGCTAAGATACCATTACCGACCTAATGAGTATGTAAATAGAAAGAAAGGAGAACAACTATGAAAGTGGCAATGTGTATGTGCATATCCTTCTCTCTGATTATTTATCCGTAGTAATCTCCGTTTTAAAGGCAAAACATTAGAGTCTGTTGCTTTATTTTCGGAGACTTCTATGGGAGTTCTCCGATTTTTTATTTCAGGAAGGTGAAAATTATGGTAAATTACTTTGAGAAACTCGTAAGAGCAAATTTCCGTTTCGGACGAATGTGACATTTTGGCCCGAAATAGTAATATACAACTCTGGAGGAGTAAACAAATGAATTTATTTAAAAAAATTATCCCGATTCTGTCCGCAGTACTTGCAATAGCGGTACAGATATTAGTTCCGAGGTCATCTCTTCACCCCCAGTCAAAGCCTTATTTTACATATGTTCTGATTGGCATACTGTCAGTTTACCTAATCTTCTTTATAGCGTCATTTCGCAGTAAGAAGCTTAATGAGAAGCTTGTGTACAGAGGCTATTTTATAGGTGGCGTCATATTGTTTTTCAATATTCTCAATCTGCTGACAGCTAAGCTGGCTCTGCTCCCGATATTGTATTTTCCATCGCTCGACCGTGTGTTCGGCGTTATGGCGGAGGAGTACGATGTGCTGATAAAATGTATTCTATATTCGCTCAGATTGCTGGGTTTAGGCATTTTCTTCGGTGCATTGATTGGAATTATAACGGGAATATGCCTCGGATTTTCAAAAAGCTTTTCCTACTGGATAAGTCCCGTAATACGAATTCTCGGTCCGATTCCGTCAACAGCGTGGATTCCTCTGGTACTTATCAGCTTCCCCTCAGCAGTTTCCGCAAGCGCTTTTCTTGTGGGTCTGGCGGTATGGTTCCCGACAACGCTTATGACCAGCAGCGGCATCTCAAATATTCAGAATTCATATTTTGAAATTTCAGGCACTCTTGGAGCAGGTCACCTTTATCAGGTGTTCAAGGTGGGCATTCCGGCAGCAATGCCGAATATGTTTCTCGGACTTTTCAACGGAATATGCTCTTCCTTTATCACGCTTGTTACAGCTGAAATGATAGGTGCAAAATACGGAATCGGCTGGTATATCAACTGGCAGAAGGAGATGCTCTCCTACGCAAACGTATATGCAGGACTTATTATTATCGCAGTGCTGTTTTCGGTGCTGATTACGCTGCTGTTCAGGGTGAGAGATAGGTTCCTGAACTGGCAGAAAGGAGTTATCAAATGGTAGGCGAAATTATTATCGACAATGCCGTGAAAAAGTTTATGTCGGCTGACGGCGACGAGGTTGTCGCACTGAACGGCATTAATCTTGACATAAAGCCCGGTGAGTTTGTATCACTTATCGGACCGTCGGGCTGCGGCAAATCCACACTTCTGAGGCTGATTGCAGGTCTGATTTTCCCCGATGGCGGAAGGCTTACTCTTGACGGAAAGGAAATCAAAAAGCCTGACTGCGAACGCGGCTTTATGTTTCAGAATCATACGCTTTTTCCTTGGCTTAACATCTATGACAATGTAGCGTTCGGTCTGCGTGCCCGTAAAATTTATAAAGAAAAGAAGCATAACGTGGACGAATACATAGAGCTTGTGGGGCTTAAAGGCTTTGAACGCTCCTATCCCCATCAGCTGTCGGGCGGTATGTGCCAGCGTGCCTCTCTCGCAAGAGCTTTGGTCGGACATCCGAAGGTGCTACTGCTCGATGAGCCGTTAGGCGCTCTTGACGCTTTCACAAGAATGAACATTCAGGACGAAATTCTACGTATCCGTAAGGAGCATAACATGACCATGATTATGGTTACTCACGATGTTGACGAAGCAATCTATCTTTCAGACCGTGTTGTAGTTATGTCTGCCCGTCCCGCTAAAATCGAAAAGGTTGTCAGCATTGAGCTTGCTCACCCGAGAGCAAGAAGCAATCCCGAATTTCTGAAATACCGCGGCGAAATTCTGAAGCTGCTCAATTACGGCGGTAAAATTACTGAGCTTGAATACTATTTATAAAAGGAGAATACAAGATGAAAAAGAAACCATTTGTATTTATTACATCATCCGCACTTCTGCTCACTGTAATGAGCGGTTGTGCAAAGGAGAACAAGACGGATGAAGATGTTGTCAAAATCGGATATTCCACAAGCTTGTGCCACGCACCCATTCATGTTGCAATCGAAAACGGATATTTTGAAGAAGAAGGCTTGAAATTTGAGCCAATCAATATTGGCGGCGTTATTACAGAGGCAGTCGGCTCGGGCGAGGTTGACGCAGGCTTCGGACTTGTGGGAAAATTCATTCAGCCGCTTGAAAACGGTCTGCCTATGAAGCTGACCGCAGGTATCCATACAGGTTGCACCAAGCTGGTAGTTCCCAGCGATTCCGATATCAAGAGCGTTGAAGACCTTAAGGGTAAAAAAATCGGCACGCCGAGCCTGGCAGATTCTCCTACGTTGATTGCGAAGCGTTCGCTTGCCGAAGCAGGAATCGGCGTTACAGCAGATAATATGGAAGTAGAATTTGTTGTCTACAGCAACAATGACCTGCCCATAGCTTTGCAGAACGGTGCAATTGACGCATTTGTCACACACGACCCTGTAGTTTCCATTGCCGAAAAGGAATATAATCTCCGTGTAATCATCAACACCACGACCGACGAAAAATATAAGGACGAATACTGCTGCATCAGCTTCGTAACAACCGACCTTGCCGAAAACCATCCTGATCTTGCTGCTAAATACACCAGAGCTGTTATGAAGGCGGCAAAGTGGATTGAGGAAAATCCTACGGAAACCGCACAGCTTCAGCTAGATAAAAACTATGTGACAGGCGATTTGGAGTTAAATGCAGCTATTCTCGACAGCTATAATTTTGCCCCATCGGTAAGTGGCGGTTATAATGCACTGCAACAGAGTGTAACCGAGCTTCAGGATATCGGTATCATCAGAGCCGATACCGATGCGGAGGCACTGATAGAGAATTCCTTCGCAAAATTTGACGATGTTGAAGATACATATTGATGAAAAGAGGATTGATTTTTATGGCTAATAAGAAATGTCTTACCTGCTCAGCTTGCAATAAATTCGGCTGCTTTAAAAATGAGGGGGAAAAATATCCCGAATTCTGCCTTACAAAAGCGCTTGACGAAAGCCTGCTGAACGAGAGCCTTGCGGTTTATGACAACGACGAAACGCTCGGCAATATCGCACGTGTTTCCGCCGCTATCGAAGGCGAATTCTACGGACGTATGACTCGTGTTGAGGAAACCATCGAATTTATAAAGCGAATAGGTGCAAAAAAGGTCGGAATTGCAACTTGTGTAGGTCTTATTCCCGAAGCAAGGCTTTTTGCAAAGTTGCTTGATAAAGAGAAAATCAGCTACTACACCGTAGGCTGTAAGGTTGGAGCCGTTGACAAGACACGAATCGGTATTCCCGAGGAAAAAAAGCTTAACGGTGGCTGCGGACATGAGTCTATGTGCAACCCCGTTCTGCAGGCAAAAATCCTGAACGAGCAGAAAACCGATTTCAATATTATGATTGGTCTTTGCGTGGGACACGACTCATTGTTCCTGAAACACGTTGAAGCGCCAACTACCATACTGATTGTGAAGGACCGTGTGCTGGTTCATAACCCTGCCGCCGCACTGTACGGAAGCACGGGAATGTATTCAAGATTCAAATAACAATGGGGGATTACGATGAAGAATAAAGTGACAAATGCGGTTGTATATCTGATTTTAGGCATTCTGCTTATAATTGGACCGTATACTCTGTTTCCTGTCTGTGATACTGCTGAAAAAATAATGAAATGCTTTTGGGCAACAAGAGCCGTAAATACCGTTGGCGGAATAATTGCTTTTTTCGGGATTGCTTTACTGCTGCTTAAAAACCAAGATTCTGTGATTACGGTAAATCTGTGCAGTGTGGTGGCAGGAACAGCGGCAATTCTGCTTCCGAGCGTTCTGATTGGCGGATGTGCAAAGGATACAATGCCGTGTCAGGCATTGACCTTCCCTGCCATATACTTAATTTCCGCAGTGGTCATTTTATTCAGCGTCGGTAATCTTATATATTTGAAAAAGGCAAAGAGAGGAACATAATATGCAAAGCAGATTCATATTGTGGGAAATTGCATTTAAAAATGTAAAAAGCAGATTATACCGTAGCGGACTCATAGCGTTGTTTGTGTTCGTGTTATCTGCGGCACTCTTTACCTGTACGGCTCTGCTCAGCAATATGAACCGAGGGCTTGAAAGTACCTCTGCAAGGCTCGGTGCTGATATCGTTGTCGTCCCCGAGGAATATTTTAGCACCATAGAAAATGCATTGTTCACGGGAAAGCCATGTACTGTTTATTTTGACAGGAAATGGGCGGAGGTTCTTGGAGAAACCGAAGGAATAGAAGCCGCCTCCTCACAGCTTTTTCTTGCAACGCTTAATTCCGAATGCTGTGAATCGGAATCACAGCTTATTGCCTTTGATGAGGATAATGATTTTGTTATCCGACCGTGGCTAAGTGTCGAAACAACGCTGTCTGCAAGCGAAGCGGCTGTTGGCTGTGACATCGGGCTTGAAAGGGGGGAAACGGTTACATACTACGGCGCAGAATTCACGGTTGCCGAGGTTCTGGACAAAAGCGGAATGGGTTATGATGATTCGGTGTTTATCAGCTATGACGGAGCTCAGCGGATAATCGGCTCAGAAAGCGCGAGGAATTTCCTATCGGTTCAGAATGACGATTTTATTTCTATGGTAAATCTGAAGGTAAAGGACGGATACGATGCCGAAACGGTAAGTAATGCTATCGCAAAACAATACAACGGTATCGTCGTCTATACCTCGGGTAAGCTTCTTGCAAATGCTGAAAAAAGCATAGAAAGCTTTACGGGATACAGCAGAGTTCTGCTGGCAGTGTTGATTGTTCTCAGTACTATTTCAATTATGAGTATATTTTCCATTACCGTCAATGAAAGAAAACGTGAGTTCGGTATATTTCTTCTGTTCGGTACACAAAAAAATCAGCTGATACGAATAATTATGCTTGAAGCAATTTTCATCATTATTGTGGGTACAGCGGCGGGAATTCTGCTGTCGGGAATATGCCTGTTTTTATTCCGCAATATTATTGCACTGCATTTACAGCTTCCGTATCTGCAAGCAGGTATCGGAGAAATGCTGTCCGCCGTTTTGAAATGCACTGCAATAACTTTCGCCGCAGGAATTGCCGCAGCGGCTTGTTCGGTTGTAAAGCTCACAAAAAGCAGCAGTGCCGATTTGCTTGAGGAGGGAGAATAATGCTGCTTGAGGTGCAGAATGTTTCAAAAAAATACTCCCATGGCAGCAATGCTTTTCATGCTGTGAATAATGTCAGCTTGTCTGTCAAGGCAGGTGAATTTGCCGCAATCAGCGGTTATTCGGGTAGCGGAAAAAGCACCTTGCTTAATATGATATCGGGACTACTGAAGTCTGACAGCGGACGGATTTTATTTGAGGGCAGATGTATATCCGATAATAATTTCAAGCTCTCGGATTACAGAAACAATCAGATAGGATATATAATTCAGGGACAGAGCGTATTGAACAGCTTTACCGTACTTGAAAACGTATGCCTTCCATATTATATATCGGGCGGCAAAGAAAACAAAAAGGAAGAAGCGATGACCTTGCTGAAGGCGGTCGGGCTTGAAGAATATGCCGAAGTGTATCCCAATCATCTGTCGGGCGGCGAAATGCGTAGAGCGGCTGTTGCACGGGCACTGATTAACCGCCCAAAGCTGGTAATAGCAGATGAACCCACAAGCAATCTTGACAAGGAAAACGCTGTTATTGTTCTGGAGCTGTTTAAGAAAATCACCCAAAGCGGCGTCGGCGTTTTAATCAGTACGCACGACAGCCTTTATCGGGACTATGCAGACAGATGTTATACGATGGAAAAAGGAGTTTTGCAGGAAATCAGCAAACTCTGAGTAGTGATATTAATAACATTAAATGAAAATTGTACTATTCATTTACAGAAAATTACTGATTACAAAATGGCTTTTTATGTTGCTAAATATTTTATACTTCTATTTCTTTTAAGTGAGCGTACTGCCTTTTTGTCTTTGTCCGTTTTTGTTAGTTCAGTCCATTTAATTGAAGCTAAACAACTAAAAACGCCCGTTATAAAAGAAACAAATACAAAGTCCAAAAGCCGATGAACGTGAGAAATCACAGTTCATCGGCTCTTTTTGCATATATCCCCTGTCTCAAAATCATATTTTTCACAAAACTCCTCAATTTCCGTTCAATTTCCATACAATGCCTTTTCCACCTCAAAGGAGTATACTTGAATTACGGCGAAACGCTATCGGACTTGCCGGCAGCGATAGCAAGTGCGCCGAATAAGTATATCGAAAGGACAATGCGTTTGACAGATAAAAGATATGAGCCGCTTTGCGAGCATACCGAAAAGGTCGGAAAAATCACTTTTATCGTAAGCTCCTTTGCGGACAGCACAGCAGAAAAGAAACCCGAACAGCTCATTTTGCAGCTGCTTGAAAACAAAATAAACAATGAAAATATGGAGGAATCAGCATGAAAGAATTAAGAAACGGAATTAAAATCATAGGTATCGACCACGGCTACGGCAACATCAAAACCGCCAACACCGTAACCCCCACAGGCATTACAGCATACACCACCGAGCCGACCTTCGGCGGTAACATTCTTGTCTATGACGGAATGTACTACCGTATGGGCGAGGGGCATAAGCCCTTTGTTGCGGACAAGTCCGCTGACAACGACTTCTACCTGTTCACCCTTATGGCTATCGCCCGTGAGCTTTCACAGCAGGGCATTTCAGAAGCGGAAGTACACATTGCCGCAGGTCTGCCCCTGACTTGGGTAAAAACTCAGCGTGAGGATTTCAGAAGCTACATTACACGAAACAATGACGTGCGCTTCGTTTACCGAGATAAGCCGTACCATATTAAAATAGTCGGCTGTTCGGTATATCCGCAGGGCTACACCGCCGTAATCAACAGGCTTCACGAAATGGTGGGAGTGAATATGCTTGCGGATATCGGCAACGGCACAATGAACGTTATGTATATTAACAATAAAAAGCCCGTTGAAAGCAAGTGTTACACCGAAAAGTTGGGTGTAAACCAGTGCGTTATAGCTGCTAAAAATGCGGTTATGGACAAGCTGGGAGTTAAGATTGATGATACCATCATTGAACAGGTTGTTCGCTTCGGAAATGCGGATATTTCAGAAAAGTATCATAACTGCATTACCGAAGCTGTCCGTGAATACTGCTCGGAAATCTTTGAAACGCTCCGCAAGTATGAGTACAATCCCGATCTTATGCGGTTGTATGTAACAGGCGGCGGAGGTTGTCTTATCAAAAATTTCGGCGAGTACGACGACAAGCGTGTAAACATTATCGACGACATCTGTGCAACCGCCAAAGGCTACGAACAACTCGCATATATGACCTTACGAAAGAAGGCTGATAATGCTTGACAAAATCCATTTGCTTACGCTTCAATCTGGACAAGCCGCTTCATCGTGAGGCTTGGGAACAGCTTCAGAATATGGATAAGGAGAAATTCAAGTCCTACAGCAATGCTGTTGTTATTGCGGTAACGGACTACTTTCAGCGGTATTACCAAGCCTGCGATGACCCATATTTTGAAACACGGGAGAAAGAGGACGAATTTGTGCAGAGAGTGGTTGCACAAATAGGCTCGGCGGTTGAAAAGGCAATGCCCAGCTTCCTTTCCGCCTGTCTTACGGGACTTGCACAGCCGTGTATTACCTCTGCTCCTGTCCCGATCGAAAAGCCAACAGAAACGGAAGAAATCTCGGAAATCGACCTCGATTTTATCGGCGGATAGTAAAATATACGGTTTTTGCTATCATTCCGCTATCGGAACACAGTGGAAATGATACCGAAACTGCATAGCCGAAAACAGCGATAGCATAAACGCCGCATATTGATACTGCACATATATCAAATGCGGCGGATACTGCTATTTTCATAAACCTTCGGGTTAAACCCTCACCAAACGCCACAGGCGTATCTCGCAGGAGCGTTAATCCCCTCATACAATGCCAAAAAAGTCTTTGAAAGGGATAGTCAAATTTCGGCTTATGGCATTGTATGTGGGGATGGGCAGGTAGTACCGACGGCTAGCCACATTTCAACTGACGGTGAAATATGACTTTCCTTTCGGCACGACCTGCTTAGGGGCTTTGCCCCCAAGACCCCCGTTGATGCAAACCGATACGGTTTGCATAACACCGTGCCAAGCACGGAGAAAGGAGATTTTTTGACACAAAAAATCAACAGAAACCGCAGTCATCAGCTTGCGATACGATTGTCCGACGGCGAGCTTGCCCTGTTCAACAAAAAGCAAGCCGCCAGCGGACTCAGCAAAACCGATTTTCTTGTGAAGTTGCTGAAAGGCTCAAAAGTCAAGGCTTACCATTTCACAGATGATGTGAAATGCCTTTGCAGTGAGCTTCGCAAAATCGGTGTAAATCTCAATCAGATTGCCTACCTCGTCAATATCGGCAGACACACGGAAGCCGAGGGAGAAATACTCCGAATGAGGACGGCGTACTTTAATATATTTGATAAGGTCAGCCATTTTCTGGATAAACCCAGCGTCAACGTTCAGGAGAGTGATTAAATGCCCTTCGGAAATGTGAACGTAGATTACAAGCCCTGCAAATCCGCAGGCCAGCTTAAAGCCGCCGCACTGTATATGCTCGGTAAGAAGCCCGAACAAGTGCGTAACGGAACGGTTAAAACTGCACACGATCTGTACGACGCTCTCGGCTGTAATCGTGATAATTTCGCAAACAGTATTCTTGTTACACGAAAGCTGAACGGAAAGTCTTACAGCAAATTAAAGCCAAATACAATTCTTGCTCACAAGCTGTCAATATCGTTTCACCCTGACGATAACGATAAGCTCAGTTACCGAGAAGCATACGAAATTGCAAAAGAGTTTGCGAAAGAGTTTATGTATGATAAGGGCTTTGAGGTTTTGTTTGCGGTGCATACAGACCGTGAGCATATTCACACACATTTTCTTGTCAGCAACTGCAATTTCGACACGGGCAAGTCCTACCGCAGAAATCAGCGTGATTTGTATGAGATGTCCGAGTTCTTCGGAGAACAATGCTTAAAACGTGGACTTGTAAATTCCGTCCGTGATAATTTCTACAATCACGATTTGGATAATCAGCGTGACAGAGAAAGCTTTGCGGAACAGCAGATGAAAAAGCGTGGTGCGGAAACCTTCAAGGACGAGCTTCGGGAGGTTATTCAGATTGAGCTTGCCGACCCAAACAACAAGACCTTTGACGATGTTATCCGAGGACTGTCGGAGCATTACAATGTGGAGTGCCGAGTTGCGGGAAACACCGTTTCCTACCGACACCCAGAATACAAGGACAAAAACGGAAAGCCTGTTTCCGTCAGAGGAAGCAGGCTTGGAGAAATCTATACAAGAAAGGGGATAGAATATGAGCTTACCAAGAAACAACGCACCGAACAGCTTGAGCAGTCAACCGCATACGGATTTGACGAAGCCACAGCTGGACTTGAACGATTTGTATCGGAAGGTGCTGTCGCTTCGGGAACAGGACAGACAAGAGGCAGAGGACAAATTGCAGGTAGCGCTCCTTCTCGCAACCACGGAGAAGATGTGCAGGACTTTGACCGACTTTATGACCGCTACCGAAAGAGAGCTGCAGAAGATGAACGACAATCAGCTGAACACGCTGAACGTGCAAGAGCAGTACAGAAAAGGAATAAAGGGAGAAGTCGTTGATATTCTGAATAATGTTTACGGAAATATTCAGAAACAGCAGGCGGCTTCCTTTGCAAAAATGCTTGACGCTTCGCAGAAATCCGTTACCGCTATGGAAGAAAAAATCACAGTCTGCACCGATAAATGCAAGGTGCAGACTGCTAACGTTAAAAAAGTCATTGAGAAAATGCGTAAGGTCGAAAGCTGGCAGGATATACTGTTATGGATTTCGCCTATTGCAGTTGTGTTGGATTTGGTTGTGCGGATTATTCAGTATTTCGGGTAAAGGTAAGGAAATCGGGAGTTGACGAAATATTCATTGACTTGCAGAAATCCAGTACCACACCGCACTTTTGTTGTATCTCGTTTTCACTTAGCACAGCTTTGTAAACCCTGCACGCTTCTTCAAACGATGAAAAAGCGGAGGCGGTATTCTGCATTTGCAGATAAATGATACCAATATCAAGATAAAGGTCGGCGTAATCAACACACACTTCCGTATGCGCTGCCTTTATCATCTCCGCACACTTTTTCATTGCACGGACAGCCTTAATCGGCTCGCCGAGGTCACTCATAAGATTAGCATAGTTGTGGAGCATAATGACAACATCATTGTTCGGCTCGTTATGCTCCCACATATATGCAAGACCTTTTTCCATATATTCTTTGGCTTTAACAGTATTTTTGTTAAGGTGATAATAGTAACCGAGGTTCATATTCAGATTTGCGGCAAGGTGCAGATTAGCTTCGGGAATACAGGTCTGCACAGCTTTTTCCGAAAGTGCGATTGCCTTCGTGACATTATTGTTCAGCATTGCTTCAACAGTAGATTTACAGTCATAAAGCAGTGCAAAGTCATTGGGCGAAAGCTTATTTTTATACATATCCATTTCAGAAACAATAAGCCGCATACCGCTTTCATACTTGTACTTTTCCATATATGAAAATGCGTCCTCGATAAAGCGGATATACAAAGATAAATTATCTTTTTCGGCATAACGGATAACGCTTTCGACAATTTCAAACAGTGTTTTTCTGTAAGGAACGTCCTCTCCGTGTCGTAAGCAAATCTGTTGGATTGAATTAAGCAGAGTAATACAGCTTGTTACTGACGCTGATAAATCCGTGGTCGCAATATCCCTAACCATAGGCAGAAGCGAGATTTTATCCATTTCGGAATTTGTGATAAAGCCAAGCTCAACAAGCTCGTTTATATCGTCCATTGCATTAAGCCCCAGCCACTTTGCAAACATTCTTGCGCGGATACCCGTCTGGGGAACAAAGACCATACAGCGCATAATGCTCTGCTTGTCCTCATCAAGAAGATACAGCGAAAACAGCGTGCGGATATGGTTGTAATATGTAGCTTTGGTGTTTATGCCATCCTTGTTTATTCCGATTTTATCGGGGCTGTCAGGATTTGCACTTGAATTTAAAAGAGCAGACAGCAGCTCGTCAGGCTCAAGCATTCCCTTTTGAAGCAGTCTTGCAGACATTTCAACTGCAAGAGTGTGACGATGCACGGCTTCGATTATTTTTACAACAGTTTCTCTGTTGCTGTCAAGGTCGGAATAGAATTTTCTCGCAAGGCTTAAAAGGGTATCAATATCGGAAATTTCGGTCAGCTCAAAGGCTGTTCCGACTTCAAAGCTGCTGCGTGTGGTAAAGATAACACGGCAGTTGTATTTCATAAGGATATCCAGCTTTGTTTCCTTTGAAGCGGTAGTGTTGAAATTGTCAACGATAATCAGGGTATCGTCCTTAAGACTGCGCAGGAAACGGTTGTGCTTTCTGAAACGTTCTGTTTCATCATCACCCGAATTGTCGTCTGCAAAATCCATACCGGCAATCATTTTCTGCAAGCTACTGTTATACTGAAAATACAGAATGTTGGTGTAGTCCTTTTTGTGTGCGTTTGCATAAGCTTTGGCAAATTCGCTCTTGCCGATACCTGCAATACCGTGAATGAAAACCTTATTATGTGTGTTCAGCAATTCGTGTAAGCTTTCAAGCTCGGTATCTCTGCCGCAGAAATGCTTGCAGGGCTTCGGTACTTCGCCGTCGAAAATCATATCTGATACAACAGGTGATAATGTTCCCAATGCAAGGGCTTTTATATCACGCTTTTCAAATTTGCGGCTTATTGCAAATATTATGACGGTTGCCATAAATGCGGCTATATCTTCAGGATATTCTGCGGTCAGCTCGTTCCTTTTCTGCTCTGAAACGGATATATCGTTCATCACGAGAGTGTGTATATTTTCAGCCGCCATAGCGGTATCGTGCAAAATCGGGAAGATAAGTGTTTCAATATCCGCAGCAAGACTTTCAGCGGCGGATTTATGCTGATAGAACTCGGCTATTTTCGGACTTACGGCGGCTAAGCCTTTTATCCAGCGGTTAATCTGCCCGTTATCAAAATCGAAATCCTCGTTCTTTTCAAGAAAGGTGCAGAAAAGGTCGCCGATAAGCTCGGGCTGGGTTGTTGCGTTGCCCTCGCTTATATATTCTCTGATTATTCCGATTACCGAACTGAAATCACAGCGTAACATTCTGCCAACCTCCCTTAAAAATTCTTACATAGAGTATACCATAAAATTTTGAATATTACAACAGCAGTACCTTTACTTTTAACCTCGGATATGTTAAAATGTGAATACACAAAAATCATAAATCTGCTGTTTGTAAAGAAAGGAAAAGGTAACGAATATGAAACAGCAGAATAAATTAACAGCAATCTATTGCAGACTCAGCCGTGATGATGAGATCGGCAGTGAGAGTATGAGCATACAGAATCAGAAAACCTATCTTTCGCAGTATGCTAAAATCAACGGATTTTCCGATTATGTATTTTATGTTGATGACGGCTTCAGCGGAACGAATTTTGAACGTCCTGACTTCAAGCGTATGATACAGGATATTGAAATCGGCAAAATCGGTACTGTTATTGTAAAGGACTTATCCCGACTGGGACGAGAATATTTGCAGACGGGATATTACACCGAGATATTCTTTCCACAGAACGATGTCAGGTTTATCGCTGTCAATGACGGGGTTGACTCGGACAACGGCGATAACGAATTTGCACCGTTCAAAAATATCATTAACGAGTGGTACGCCAAGGATTGCAGCAGAAAGATAAAGACCGCCCTGCACACAAAAGCACGCAACGGCGGTCTGATTATGGGAAAAGCTCCTTTCGGCTATGACAAAGCCGAGGGCAATGTTCACAGGCTTGTTCCGAACGAAAATGCCGAGGTTGTGAAGCTGATGTTTCAGCTTGCTTTAGAGGGTATGTCCTGTCACCTTATCGGAAAAGAGCTTGAACGCCGCAAAATTATGATACCCAAAGCGCAGTATATGACAAGTCTGGGCTTGCAGGACGCTCCGAATTTTCCGAAGCACAAATATGTGTGGGGCAGACGCTCAGTGCACAAGATTTTAAGCAATCCCGTATACACAGGCGATATGGTGTGTCTGCGGAGAATACGCAAGAATTTCAAGACCAAGCAGAGCGTGGAAGTTCCGAAAGAGGAACAGGTTATTATTCCAAACGCACACGAAGCCTTTGTCAGCCACGCTGATTTTGAAATGGTGCAGAAAAGGCTTGAAACCAAGCAGAGAGATTACCATCTTAATCCCGATAATATTTTCAGAGGACTTGTATTTTGCAGTGATTGTAATTGCAGACTTGCCTATCAGCGTAGCACAAGCAAGACCATTAAAGGCACTTACCGCTGTCCTGCCCATATACGCTACAGAAGCTCTGAAAACTCAACCTGCAAGACCAGCCACTATATCACGCTGGAACAGCTTACGAAAACAGTGTTGAGCGATGTTCAGCTGAACGTCAGACTTGCGGCTGAGGACAGAGAGAAATATGCGGAGCACCTGCGGAAGCTGTCGGAGAGCGGAAAGAACAGTGAAGCCGCCCTTTGCAAGCAAAAGTCAGAAAAGGCAACCAAGCGCTTATATGAAATCGACACGATTTTGCAGAAGATGTACGAGGACAGGGTGTTCGGTGTTATCTCGGACGAGCGTTATATTGCGATGTCAAAAAAGCTTGAAGCGGAACAGGCAGACCTTAAAAATCAGCTTGCGGAGTATGCCGCTATTGTTGAGGAATACGAAAAGAAGGCAAAGGGCATTGATGATTTCGTTGAACTGATTTCGCAGTATGAAAACATCACCGAGCTTGACCACGAAATCGTGCATATGCTCATTGATAAAATCGTGGTATTCGGCAGAGAAAAGTTCGATAAGGAAACAATTCAAAGAGTTGAGATATATTACCGCTTCGTCGGTAATATATCCGCGAATAGTTAATGTGTACTTGATTTGGTACCGTTTTTACAATTAGGTGCACAATGAGAAAAAATCATAGCATTTGTCTATACACTGCCCACTTTTCTCCGAAAATTGTCAGTACAGACAAATACAAAAAATTGTTGGGAGAACCCAAACCCCTTGACTTGAAATCTCGCTTACGCTCGATTGAAAGACAGATGAAAAAATATTTTTTTAGAAAAATAGTCATTGTCCCGAAAACGAAACAACGACTATGATACAATTATAATTACAGGACGTTTTGAAATACTTTTCATGAAGAATGTTTGTTATAATAGATGCGTAACGAAACAAGGCAGTATCACAAAACTAATTCAAAATAAAGTTCTGCACAGTCGTTATCATTATATTTCTCAGTTTCTTGAAAACCGCTACTACGATACAGATGTTGTGCAGCAGAAAATTGTTTTCTGGTATCCAAGCATATTTTATTATACTGTTGCTCTCTTGCGTAGGCTATAGCGTAATTCAAAAGTAATCTGCCATAGCCTTTGCCTTGATATTCAGGTAATACAAACATACGCTTAAGCTCAACAACTTTATTATCAAGGTCAATGGTGCGTAACGCAACAGTTCCTACAAGAGTCTGATTGTCGAAAAGGCACCAAAAGCAACCGTCTTGCATATAATACTGTTCGACATTAGCAATATCAGCGTGTCTGTCCATCGGAGAATATGGTATGCCAACAGCAGAAAAGCATTTGCTGAAAAAATCGTCCACCGATTGTTGCATATCAGGATTAAACGTTATAATTTCCATTGATAATCTCTCCTTAAAATCATATTTTATTCAATCTCATTATACAACATCTCCCTCAATAATTCAATCATAACAAATGGTGCGTAACGAATTGCGCCGTTATTTTCGGAGGTGCGTAACAAATCGGGCAGGCGTTTTTACCGTGAGACTTTTCTGAGACTTTTTTGAGAAAAAATTGGGGCAAAAATGGAACACTTCTGGTACTGACTTATGGAAAAATCTCAGCAAAAAGCTACCGAAACGGCACAATTCATACAGGTTGTTCGGAAGTACGAGATAATCACAAAGTTAACTCCTGAAATAATGCACGAGCTGATTGAGAAAATCGTCGTTCACGCACCTGACAAATCAAGCGGCAGAAGAAAACAGAAAATCGAAATCCATTTCAGATTTCACGTTGCAACGTCCATTGCTGTCGCTGACAGTATGGACTACGACAAAAAGAGAAAGGCTGCGTAGGTTTTTCCTACGCAACCTTCTGCTACATATTTGAATACTTCTTTATTACTGCACGGCTTTTGATGTGCAGTCTTTTTTATAATGCAATAAGATATGACTTTTCTGTTCGATTATTTATCTCTGATTTTATGTAATCTACTTCTTCTAAGATCAGATGACAAACTTCTGAATTATGTGGATCATCGTAGGATGTTACCTCGAACCACCTTTCCATTCAACTTTCGGAGGCAGTCATTGTCATTTCGGCAAATATATCTACGCAAACTTCGGACTGACACTCGTAGACGACACCCATATATATGTAGGTGACTATACGATGTTCGGACCTCACGTTACGGTTGCAACAGCAGGACACCCCATTTGCCCGGAACTTCGTGAAAAAGTATATCAGTACAATATGCCCGTACATATAGGCAGAAATTGTTGGATTGGTGCAGGAGTTCTTATAAATAAGTTATTTTGACATTTAAATCAAATGCAGTCTTTATGATGAAGCCAGAATGATTATTGAAGAAACTTGTAAAAGGTATCTGATATAAATTGTACACAGAATCTCATTATTGCCAACTCCCTGAAAATAGTGTATAATATCAATAAGACAAAACCAAAAGGAGCGGTTGCAATATGAACTTTAAGCCAATACCTATAGGACGTGAAAATTTCAAAGAAATAATAGAAAACAACTGTTTGTATATAGACAAAACACTGATGCTAAAAGAAATAATAGACAATACTTCAAAAGTAATTCTCTGCACCCGCCCTCGCAGATTCGGAAAAACGCTCAATATGAGCATGATACAGTATTATTTTGAAAAAACAGATCAGGACAACTCATATCTTTTCAACGCCTTAAAAATATCACAGGCCGGTGACAAATACAAAGCTCATATGGGTCAATATCCCGTAATAAGTCTGTCGCTCAAAAGCATGAAACAAGCAACATATGAAAGTTCTTTTGCTCTGTTTAAAAAAATAATCTCAGATGAATTTGACAGACATCGCCAAGTATTAAAATCTCAGAATATATCAGAATCTGATAAGAAAAAATATGAATCCATATGTGATGATACAGCAGATATGGATTTATATCTGTACAGCGTAAAATTTCTCTCCGATTGTCTTTGCAAAGCATACGAAAAAAACGTAATAATCCTTATAGACGAATATGATGTGCCACTTGAGAACGCATATTTCAGAGGATATTATAATGAAATGACAGACCTTATCCGCTCAGTTTTTGAAAGTGCCTTAAAAACTAATAACTCACTAGAACTTGGAATATTAACAGGTTGTCTGCGAGTATCAAAAGAAAGCATATTTACCGGACTCAATAATCTTGAAATATGTTCGGTTATCAATAACAGTTTTTCATCGTACTTCGGATTTACAGAACCGGAAGTAGATGAGATCATGAAACATTATAAAATAACCGAAAAGTCTTCAGAAATAAAAGCATGGTACAACGGATATCAATTCGGAGAAACAGATATCTACAATCCGTGGAGCGTTTTAAAATATGTAAAAGCTGTTATATCAAAAGATAAAGCAACACTTTTACCCTACTGGAGCAACACAAGCTCTAATGACATAATAAGAGAACTTATATTTACAGGAGGCGAAGAAACCAAAGCGATCCTGCAGGAACTCATGAACGGAAAATCAGTTACAAAACCGGTATACGAAGATATCACTTATCGTAACGTAGATATCAACAGCGACTATATCTGGAGTTTTCTTTTATTTACAGGTTATTTAAAACAGATAGATATGTATATCGATGAAGATATCCAGTATTGTGAAATGGTCATACCAAACAGGGAAGTAAGAAGTATTTATAAAAATACAATAATGCAGTGGTTTAAAGAAAAAATACGCAACACAGGTACAAGTGAACTTTTCAATGCCGTTGTAAGCGGAGATACAGATACATTTATAAAAGAAGTGAACAAATGGTTACGCAAGTGCATAAGTTATCAGGATAACTATGAAAGTTTCTATCATGGATTTCTGGCAGGTCTGTTACTTGGTACAGATGAATATACAGTAAAATCAAACCGTGAAAACGGAAAAGGCAGAACAGATATAGTGATATGCGAATATCAGGGAAGAAGCGTTGCTGTAATAATAGAAATAAAAATAGCCGGAAAATACAAAGAACTTGATAAAAAATGTGATGAGGCACTCTGGCAGATAGAAGAAAGAAACTATGAAGCTGAACTTATTGATGACGGATATGAAAATATAATAAAATACGGTGTAGCTTTCTGTAGTGAAAAAGTCTGTAAAATAAAGAAAAAATAAATAAAACTCCCGAAATCAAAATGATACCTGATTTTCGGGAGTTCATTATTTTTGATCCTGTCAATAAAAGCGTAAAAAAATCTGACAAGACTTTATTGTATTTTTATATTGTTTTTTATAATCCGATATGATATAATATTCGATAGATTATAAATTATTAGCCCTGTACCATTGCAAGAGTATCACGAGCGATGAGGAGTTCTTCGTTTGTAGGAACTACCCATACCTGAACCTTTGAGTTTTCTGAAGAAATCTTGCGGAGTTCGCCTCTTACATTGTTGAGATCCTTGTCAACTTCGATTCCGAAGAAGCTCATATCGTCACATACAGCCTGACGTACTTCAGGAGCATTTTCGCCGATACCGCCTGTAAAGATAACTGCATCAAGACCGTTCATTGCAGCTGCAAATGAACCGATGTACTTCTTGATCTGGTATGTAAGCATTTCTGAAGTGAGCTTTGCTCTTTCGTTTCCTTCAGCGATAGCCGCTGTGATATCACGGTTATCACTTGAAATTCCTGATACTCCGAGGAAACCTGATTTCTTGTTGAGGTAATCGCTGGTTTCAGCCGGTGACATACCGAGTTTGTTCTGGATAAATGTTACAGCAGAAGCGTCGATAGCACCGCATCTTGTACCCATGATAAGACCGTCAAGCGGTGTGAATCCCATAGTAGTATCAACAGACTTGCCTGCGTCAACAGCTGTGATTGATGAGCCGTTTCCGAGGTGGCATGAAACTATCTTGAGTTCTTCAGGTTTTTTGCCCATAGCTTCAGCAAGCTTTGCAGTTACAAAACGATGTGATGTGCCGTGGAAACCGTATTTACGAACGTGGAATTTTTCGTAGCATTCGTAAGGTACACCGTACATGTATGCTTTCTTAGGCATTGTCTGGTGGAAACTTGTATCAAATACTACTACCTGCTTAACGTTTGCAGGTATAACTGATTTACAAGCTCTGAGTGCAAGAGCATGAGGGTGGTTGTGAACAGGAGCAAGTTCGGAAAGTTCGTCGATCTTGTCGATAACTTCGTCTGTTGCTATACATGTTTCTGAGAATATTTCAGCACCCTGTACGACTCTGTGACCAACTGCTGAGATTTCGTCCATAGAAGAAATTACAGCAGCATCGCCTGTAGTAAGAACTTCTACGAGTTTCTGGAAAGCTTCAGTATGTGTAGGGAAGTCACAGTCAGCGTCAAATACGCGGTTGTCAGAAGTTTTGTGTGAAATGTGTCCGCCGATTCCTATTCTGTCGCAGTTTCCTTTTGCAATTACAGTTTCATCTTTCATATCAATAAGCTGATACTTGAGTGATGAACTTCCGGCGTTGATAACGAGAATATTCATTTTTTTCTTTCCTTTCAGATAATAGATTAGATAAAATCTTGACGAAAACAGAAATAATTCCTGTTTTTCAGTCGGAGTTTACTAATTAATTATATAACATAATACAGAAAATGCAAGACCTTTTTAAAAAAATCTGCTTTTTCAACAAAAAACCAAAACCCATTTAATACTTTTAATAAATAAAATAAGGAGGCTTTAGCTATGAAGGTTTCAGGAATAATCTGCGAATACAATCCATTTCATAACGGTCATTATTATCACATCAAAAAAACAAGGGAAAACGGAGCGACACATATAGTTGCTGTTATGAGCGGAAATTTTGTTCAGCGTGGAGATGTAGCTGTAATTGATAAATTTGAACGAGCAAAAGCTGCTGTAAGATGCGGTGTCGATCTTGTTATAGAATTACCTGTTGCATATTCTTTGTCAGGAGCAGAAGGATTTGCACGAGGAGCAATGTATATTCTCAATTCTATGGGTTGTGTCGATGAATTGTCATTTGGAAGTGAGAGCGGTGATATAAATAAAATCTTGTCGGCAGTACAGGCGAGTCTGGCTTGTTCACAGTCACAGGAATTAAAGACATTGCTCGACAGCGGTGTGTCATATCCAAGTGCCATGCATGCACTTGCCGAAAGAAAATACGGAAAACAGGTAGGTGACGTATTTCAGTGGCCTAACAATCTTCTGGCAATAGAGTATATAAAAGCTATATCATATCTGAATTCAAAAATAACTCCGTTTACTATAACAAGAAAAAATGCAGGACATGACCAGCCGGGCGTAATATGCAATTTTGCCAGTGCATCATTTATCAGAGAAAATATTAAAGAAAATGCATATGAAGATCTTGTGCCGAAGGTTATGTACGAAATACTTTCAGACGCTGTAAGAGAAGGAAGATATGCGTCATTTGCAAATCTTGAAAAAGCGATAATGTACAAGATGCGAATGATGACACCTGCTATGATAAGAGAAGTTCCTGATGTTGGACAAGGTCTTGAACATCGTATTTATGAAGCACGTACAGCTTCAACCGTAACAGAGATGATGGAAATGATAAAGACCAAGCGTTATACAATGTCAAGAATCAGAAGAATCCTTATAAATGCTCTTCTCGGAATAACCAAGGACGACCTTACAACGCCTCCTGTATACGCAAGAATACTTGCAGTAAATGAACGTGGAACAGATATTCTTAATATTGCCAAAGGAAAATCAAGAATACCGCTTTCAACTTCTCTTGCAAGACTCGGAGAAATAAATGCTGTTACAAGACGTGCTACTGAACTTGAAGCGCTTTCCACCGATATTTTCTCAATCGCTATGAACAAGGTACAGCCTGTAGGTATGGATTACAGGGCAAAAATAGGCGTGACAAATTCGATATGATAAACGGAGTTATTTTTGACCTTGACGGTACATTGATAGATTCTATGGGAAGCTGGGGAAATGCCGACAGGAGATTTCTTATCGAAAACAGAATAGATCCGTCGGTTGACCCGCTGATTTCTGAAAAAATGAAACGTTTGAGCATGAGAGAAGCTGCAGAATATTTTATAAAACTCGGAGTAAATATGCATCCCGATGAGATAACAGAGCGTATAGAGAAACTGGTTTATGATGAGTATGAAAATACAATAGAACTAAAACCATATGTAAAAGATTTTCTGGAGTTTCTTGATTATAAAAAAATAAATTATTGTGTTGCTACTGCAAACTACAGGACACTTACAGATACAGTGTTAAAAAGGCATGGTATATATGACAGATTTAAGTTTATATACACTTGTGCCGAAACAGGAATAAAAAAAGATTCGCCGTTGTTTTTTAAAAACGTGGCAGAAAAACTTGGAAGTGAAGTAAAGCATACAGCAGTTATCGATGATTCGGTACATTGTATAGAATCTGCTAAAAATGCAGGATTTTATACGATAGCTGTACTTGACGATACTGCAAATGATGACCATAGCAGATTAAAAGAAATTTCTGATATGACTATTAAAACATTTTCAGAGCTTATAGAAAAAGCAGATTTGATTTTTTAGGAGAAAAAAATTTATGCCGAAGGTTATGCTTGGAATGAGTGGCGGAGTTGACAGCTCTGCGGCAGCAAAGATTTTACTGGATAAAGGTTATGATGTTACCGGGGTTACTATAAAAATGTTTTCACCCGGTGATATAATCGGAAATGAAAAAGATATGAAAACAGCCAAGGGTGATACCGAAGATGCTATAGCAGTTGCCGGTAAACTTGGGATAGAACATATGGTACTTGACTTTAGTGATGAATTCAGAAAATATGTAATGAATGATTTTATTCAGTGTTATCTTGATGGTAAAACCCCGAATCCGTGCATAGAATGTAATAAGCACATAAAGTTCGGAAAGATGCTTGAGATCGCCGAAGAAATGGGATTTGACTACATCGCTACAGGGCACTATGCCTTTAATGAATACGATGAAGAAAAAAAGAGATACATTTTAAGAAGACCTGCTGACCGTTCAAAAGATCAGACTTATGTTCTTTACAATCTCACACAGTATCAGCTTTCAAAAATTATTTTTCCGCTTTCGACATATGAAAAATCCAAAGTTCGTGCTCAGGCACAGCTTGCAGGTCTTGAAAATGCAGATAAACCGGACAGTCAGGATATATGTTTTGTTCCTGACGGAAGTTACGGCGAGTTTATAAATAAAAACTGCAGTGAAACTATAGAAGAAGGAAATTTTACAGACACCTGCGGAAATATTCTCGGCAGACATAAGGGGATAATACATTATACTGTCGGACAGCGAAAAGGTCTTGGAATAGCACTTGGCAAGCCTGCATTTGTGATAAGTAAAGATGCCGGAAGTAATACTGTTGTTTTAGGCGACAATGATATGCTGTTTTCTTCAGAGCTTGTAGCAAGTGATGTAAATTTTATTTCTTCAGACTTTCCGACAGAACCTATGAAAGTAACAGCCAAAGCACGTTACAATCAGAAAGATGAACCGGCTGTTATCTATCCTCTTAGTGACGGACGTGTAAGAGTAGTGTTTGAAAGCCCTCAGAGAGCTGTTACACCGGGACAGTCAGTTGTTTTTTATGACGGTGATATTGTAGTGGGCGGGGGTAAAATAGTATAAATATAGTTGCTTTTTTGAAGTTATTTCTGAATGCTTATACGAAGTTTAAGAAAAATAGCACGAAAAATTAAAAAAAAGCTTGAATTTATCATTGGAATGTGTTATGATTATATAGCATTTAAAGTCCGTCGCATTGCGACGAGAGTTAATGCCATTTGATGACATTAAAACGAGTAGTCCGCTGCGCAGAGTATAAAGCCTGCTGCGTAAGAATATTCGAAAATTTTAGGAGGAATTTACAAATGAATGCACTCGAATTAATCAGCAAAGACAGCATGAAAGCAGAACTTCCTGCATTTTCAGTAGGTGACACTGTTAAGGTTCACGTAAGAATCAAAGAAGGCGACAAGTACCGTATCCAGATTTTCGAAGGTACAGTTATTGCTAAGAAAAACGGCGGTATCAGCGAAACATTTACAGTAAGACGTGTAGCTCACGGCTGCGGAATCGAAAGAGTATTCCCAATGCACGCACCTGTTGTAGACAAGGTTGAAGTAGTAAGAAAAGGTAAAGTTCGCAGAGCTAAGCTTTATTATCTCCGTGATAGAGTTGGTAAGGCAGCTAAGGTTAAGGAAGCTATCAGATAATCTTAACTTTTATTGCGGCTCGATAGTTAAAAGGGGACGTTTAAGTCCCTTTTTTGCTATTAAGCTATCAAAATTTGATTGCTCAGTAAATTTTTAAAGAATGGGGACAGTAGGTATGAAGGGAAATTTATCTGAAGAAGAGAAAAATAAAGAGGAAAATGAAAAAGTAAAAGAAAAATTCAGCATGAAAAAATTTCTCAATGATGTAGCAGATATGTTTGAGTCTGTTATTTTTTCGATATTCATTGTTCTTCTTATATTTACGTATCTATTGCGTATTTCTGATGTATCCGGACCTTCGATGGAACCGACGCTTCTGGATAAGGACAGAGTTGTTATTTCTCCGCTTTTGTATGAACCAAAGCAAAATGATATAGTCATAGTCAATAGTTCGGCACTTGATAAACTTATAGTAAAAAGAGTGATAGCTTTAGGTGGTCAGACTGTTGATATTGATTTTGAAAACGGTATAGTATATGTGGATGGCGAGCCTGTTGACGAGCAACTTTATGTTGAAGGCGAGGAGCTTAAAGCACATCATTTTGTAAATACACTCACAACGGAAAATATGCAGGCTTTTGAAGAATATCCGATCGAGGTGCCAGAAGGAAGTATTTTTGTTCTTGGTGATAACAGAAATCGTTCCAAGGACAGTAAGCATTCGGAACTTGGTTTTGTTCCCGAAGAAGAGGTAGTTGGTAAAGTAGTTATGAGAATATACCCTCTTTCGAAATTTGGATTTATAAAATAATTTTATTTGAAATGTTGGTGCAGCAATGAATGATAAAAATAATGAAATAGAGAACAACACAGCAGAAAATACTGCAAATGAAAATAATGAGACTGAAAATAATGAAGTTAGTGAAGTGACTTCTGAAAATAATAAAGATGAAAACGCTGTTTTGGAAAAAAAGAAAAAAGACTTTTTTAATGATGTTACTGATGTCATAGAAACAGTGATAACCTTTCTCCTGATATTTCTTTTGATTCGTGCATATGTATTTGATCAGGCTATAGTTGATGGTCGGTCAATGCTTCCTACGCTTAAGGATAAGGATAAGGTTATTTACAGTAAGGTGTATTTGCCCGATAACGGCGATATAGTTATTGTTGATAATGATGTACTGGGTCCTCTTGTAAAGAGAGTTATAGCTACAGAAGGACAGGAAATTGATATAAAAGACGGTTGTGTATATGTAGATGGTGAGATGTTAGATGAACAGATATACGTTGAAGGCGAAAAACTTACGGCAGATTACTTTGTTTCATCAGCTACGTCAATTGGTTCAAGTCCGTTCATAGCTGCAAATGAGTATCCGGTAAAAGTTCCGGAAAACTGTATATTTGTTATGGGTGATAACAGACATCAGTCTACAGACAGTCGTTTCAAGGATGTAGGATTTGTATCAGAGGAAGATATTTTCGGAAGAGTTTTATTAAGATATTCTCCGTTTAGTGAGTTTGCTTTTTTCTGATAAAATATTTAGAATAGGAAATTTTATATGTCAGATACAGAAATAAAATCAATACAATGGTTTCCGGGACATATGGCAAAAACGAGAAGAAGTATAAAAGAAAATCTTCCTCTTGTAGATGCTGTTGTTGAAATAATAGACGCACGAATTCCTCTGAGCAGTCAGAACCCCGAAATGGGCAGAATGACAAAGGGAAAACCAAGACTCCTTATTCTCAACAAGAGGGATATGGCTGACAGCAATGTTACTGATAAATGGATATCATATTTCAGAAAACAGGGTATAGTGGCTGTGTCTATGGATTGTAAAACCGGAAAAGGATTAAAGGTTTTTGAAAAAGCCCTCGAAGAAGAACTTCTGGGCGAGCTTATAAAGACACGACGTGAAAAAGGTATGGTCGGCAGACCTACAAGAGTAATGGTAGTCGGTATACCAAACGTCGGAAAATCGTCGTTTATAAACCGTATGTCAGGAAGTAAGAAAGCCAAAGTTGAAGACAGACCGGGCGTTACAAGAACAAAACAATGGGTAAAGCTCGGAAATCATATAGAAATGCTTGATATGCCGGGAGTTTTGTGGCCTAAGTTTGACGATCAGACTGTTGCACACAAACTTGCTTTTACAGGTGCTATAAAAGATGATATACTTGATATAGAAACTCTTGCAATGATGCTTCTTGAGTATCTTGCAGATAATTATCCATCACTCCTGCTTTCAAGATACAAGATGGAAACCAACGGACTTCCGGGAAAAGATCTTCTTACACTGCTCGGAAGAAAAAGAGGAATGCTGATTTCCGGTGGCGAAGTGAATACAGAACGTGCAGCGATAATGTTGCTTGATGAGTTTCGTGCAGGAAAGATAGGAAATATTTCTCTTGAAAGCCCTGTTTCATCTAAGGATATCAAGGAGAATGAAGATGGCTGATAAAAAGATGCTTTCAGAACTTTATGAATATGATGACGCTGTAAGAAATGAGCTTTCAGGCGGATTTTTATGCGGTGTTGACGAAGCAGGCAGAGGACCTCTTGCAGGTGATGTCTTTGCAGCGGCGGTCATTTTTGATGAATCTGTAAGAATAGAAGGCATAAATGACAGTAAGAAACTTACAGAAAAAAAACGCGATAAACTTTACGATGAAATAATAGAAAAAGCCACAGCCTACTGTATAGCCAGAGCATCTGTTGAAGAAATAGAGAGCATAAATATACTGGAAGCTGCGATGCTTGCAATGAAAAGGGCAGTTGAAGGCCTGGGAAAAACTCCGTCGCTTGTAATAGCCGACGGAAATAAAGCTCCTGTTATAGAAAATATCACCACAAGAGCAGTGATAAAAGGTGATGCAGTGTCAGCCAGTATAGCAGCCGCTTCTATTCTTGCCAAGGTAGCAAGAGACAGATATATGGCTCAGATGGCTTTGGAGTATCCTGAGTACAAGTTTGAAAAACACAAGGGATATGGCACTAAGCTTCATTATCAGATGCTTGACGAAAACGGTCCGTCCGATATACATCGTATGAGTTTTCTGAGGAAATACTATGACAAAAAGAGATCTGGGGAATAAAGGTGAAGACGCCGTATGCAGATACATCGAAAAATACGGATACAGGATCATCGAAAGAAATTTTGTCTGTAAAAAAGGCGAAATAGATATAATAGCCGAAAATGATGATACCATAGCCTTTATCGAGGTAAAATCAAGAAAAGAGGACAGTATGGTATCAGGAGCAGAGGCTGTTAATTACACTAAAAAAATGCGTATAATCAAAACGGCAGCATACTATACTTATAAAAATCCCCTGACAAAGCAGCCGAGATTTGATATAGCAGAGGTTATTCTGAAAAATAATATTCCGTCATTGATAAGGTACTATAAGTCGGCCTTTGATATGACAGACTGCAATATTATGCTTTCATTGAAATAATAAATACCGGACATTTTTATTGCTGCAGAGTAAAATGTCTTTGTATACTTTTATCTGCGGAGAAACGGAGTAGATTTTATGTTTTATAGAAGTACAAGAAACAGTAATTTAAAGGTTGAAAGTGCTCAGGCTATTTCACAGGGTATATCTGAAGACGGCGGTCTTTTTGTACCTGAATCAATACCTTCACTTACACTTGATGAAATCAAATATATGTCCGATCTCAGCTATTCATGCAGAGCAGCATATATATTCAAAAAATATCTTACTGATTTTACTGATGTTGAGATTCAGTATTGTACAGATAATGCATATAATACTAAAAACTTTGAAACAGAAAATATTGATGAAATATCACATCTTTTTGATGGTACATATATGCTTGAACTCTGGCATGGACCAACATGTGCTTTTAAGGATATGGCACTTCAGATTCTTCCGTATTTCCTCACAGTATCAGCAAAGAAGCTTAACATTGACAAGAAGATAGTTATTCTTGTTGCTACTTCAGGTGATACAGGTAAGGCAGCACTTGAAGGTTTCAAGGATGTTGAAGGTACACAGATCATGGTATTCTATCCGGAATGCGGTGTAAGTTCAATGCAGAAAAGACAGATGACAACTCAGGAAGGTTCAAATGTTGCAGTTTGTGCAATCAAGGGTAACTTTGATGATTGTCAGAATGGTGTAAAGCAGATATTTACAGATGAAAAGGTAAAGAATGCACTCGAAGAAAATAAACTTATGTTTTCAAGTGCAAACTCTATCAACTGGGGAAGACTTGTACCGCAGGTAGTTTACTATGTTTCAGCATACGTATCACTTGTTTCTGATAAGCAGATAGAGCTTGGTGACAAGGTAAATGTAGTTGTTCCTACAGGTAACTTCGGAAATATTCTTGCTGCGTATTATGCAAAGCAGATGGGGCTCCCACTCGGAAAACTTATCTGTGCATCAAATATAAACAATGTACTTACTGATTTCATAAATACAGGTGTATATGACAGAAACAGAAAATTCTATGCAACTACATCCCCTTCTATGGACATACTTATCTCAAGCAACCTTGAAAGACTTCTCTATATGCTTTCAGGAAATGATGACAGTAAGATAAAGGAATGGTTCGGCGCTCTTGCAAGGGACGGAAAGTATGAAGTTACAGATGACATCAAGGCAAAGATAAAGGAAGAATTTTTTGCAGGTTACTGTGATGATGAATCAACAAAGGCTACAATCAAGAATATTTATGACAAGTATTCATATGTTTGTGATACACATACAGCTGTTGCTGTCAAGGTATACGAAGACTATGTAAAGGCAACAGGTGATAAGACAAGAACACTCATTGCTTCTACAGCAAGTCCGTATAAGTTCAGTGCCAGCGTTCTTGAAGCAATAAGCCCTGATTCAAAGTCAGAAGATGAGTATGCGATGGTTGACAAGATAAATGAACTTTCAAAGATTAACATTCCGCAGTCACTTGCTGACCTTAAAAACAAGCCTGTACGTTTCAGCGAATCAATTGAAAAATTTGATATGACAGACTATGTTATCAGAACTCTTAATATAAAATAAAAAATTATGGAGGATTTTTAATGTCGCTGTACGCAATGGGAGATTTGCATCTTGCACTGAGTGATGAAAAGAAACCGATGGATATTTTCAACGGCTGGGATAATTATACTGAAAAAATCAGGGAAAACTGGCTGAAAAATATTTCTGATGATGATACGATCGTTCTTGCAGGTGATATATCATGGGCGATGGGACTTAAAAATTCATACAAGGATTTTGAGTTTATAAATAATCTTCCCGGAAAGAAAATAATTCTCAAAGGAAATCATGACTACTGGTGGGCAACCAGAAGCAAGATGGAGAAGTATTTTTCGGAAAACGGTTTTGATACACTCAGTATATTGTTTAACAATTGTTATTGTTATGAAGGGTATGGAATATGCGGCACAAGAGGTTGGATAAGCATTGACGGTGATACAGAAAGCGAAAAAGTAATGGCACGTGAAGTGCAGAGACTTGAAGTTTCAATACAATCAGCCATCAGTGAGAACCTTGAACCGATTGTGTTCATGCATTATCCGCCTTTGTACGGAGCAAGTTGCAATTATGATATGCTTGATATACTTTACAAATATAAAATAAAACGATGTCTGTATGGTCATATTCATGGTTATAGTCAGAGAAATGCTATAACAGGTGTTAGAGATGGTGTAAAATACGATATGATTTCTAGTGATTTTCTACAGTTTGTGCCATTTAAAGTGTTGTAAATTATAGAAAACATAGAACAATCAAATTGGCTATAGCCATAATAATTTAAATATGATATAATGGACTAGATGTTGTTTATAAAAATGGAGGACGTTTAAAATGAGTTTGAAATCATCAACAAATGTGGCAGCAAATACACATGAATTAATATTGGAAATCAGCGCAGAAGTTTTCAACAAAGCTATAGTTGAAGCTTATAAAAAAGAAAAGAATCAGATACAGATCAAGGGCTTCAGAAAGGGTAAAGCACCTCTCACAGTAATCGAAAAGTATTATGGTGAAGAAGTTTTCTTTGATTCAGCTATCAATGCTATTGCAGGTGCAGAAGTTTTTGCAGCTGTTGAAGAAGCTAAGCTTGATATAGTTGACAGACCTGAACTTGAAGTTGTATCTGCATCAAAGGCAGAAGGTGTTGTTCTCAAGGCTACTTGCACAACAAGACCAGAAGTTAATGTACCTGAATACAAGGGTCTCAAGGCACCTAAGGTAGTTGACGCAGTAACAGATGATGTTATTGACGAACAGATCGAAGCAACAAGAAAGCGTCAGGCTAGAATAATCACTGTAGAAGACAGAGAAGCTAAGATGGATGACGAAGTTCTTATCGACTTTGAAGGTTTCAAGGATGGCGTTGCATTTGACGGCGGTAAGGGCGAAGATTTCCCACTTACACTCGGTAGTCATCAGTTTATCCCTGGCTTTGAAGAACAGGTTGTTGGTCACAAGACAGGCGAAGAATTTGAAATAGAAGTTGTTTTCCCTACAGACTATCAGATGAAGGAACTTGCAGGTGAAAAGGCAACATTCAAGATCAACCTCAAGGAAATCAGAACACAGGAACTCCCTGAATTTGACGATGAATTTGTAAAGGATGTTTCAGAATTTGAAACAGTTGACGAATATAAGGCTGACCTCAAGAGCAAGCTTGAAGAAAGCGCTCAGAAGAAGGCTGACGCACAGTTCGAAAATTATCTTTTCGAAACAATCATCAACAACCTTGAAGGTGAAATTCCGGAATGTATGTATGATCAGAAGATCGACAGAGAAATCCAGGAATTTGAAATGCGCTTAAAACAGAGTCAGATGAGTCTTGATCTCTACTTCCAGTACACAGGTATGGATCTTGACGATCTCAAGGCTACTTACAGAGACAGAGCAGTAAGCGAAGTTAAGCTCAGACTTGCTCTTGAAAAGATTGTTGAACTTGAAAATATCACAGTAACAGAAGAAGAAGTTGAAAACGGACTCAAGGAAATCGCTGAGTCAAATAACCTTGATGTAGATCAGGTTAAGCGTATTATCAACGTTGCTGATTACGAGATGGATCTCAAGGTAGGCAAGGCAGCTGATATCGTTAAGGAAAATGCAGTAGTAGACAATACTCTTGCGCAGAAGGAAGAAGAAGCTGAGAAATAATATATTTTAAAACATACTCCTGCTGTATACAAAAATTAACGGCAGGAGAATGTTTGATTATAAATATATTTTTAAAAAAAATTATATGAAACGAAAGGAAGATGGGATATGAGTTTAGTACCTGTTGTTGTTGAACAGACCAGCAGAGGAGAACGTTCCTATGATATTTATTCAAGACTTTTAAATGACAGAATCATTATGCTTTCAGAAGAAGTGAATGATGTTACAGCAAGTCTTGTAGTCGCACAGTTGCTTTATCTTGAAAGCCAGGATCCGGAAAAGGATATAAGTCTTTATATTAACAGTCCTGGTGGTTCTGTTACAGCCGGAATGGCAATAGTTGATACAATGAACTATGTAAAGTGCGATGTTGCTACCATATGTATGGGTATGGCTGCATCTATGGGTGCGTTTATACTTTCCTGCGGTGCTAAGGGTAAGAGATCAGCACTTCCTAACAGTGAAGTAATGATTCATCAGCCTCTTGGAGGAATGCAGGGTCAGGCTACAGATATAAAAATTCATGCAGACAGAATTATCAACATGAAGAAGAAACTCAATCAGATGCTTGCTGAAAATACAGGTCAGCCTCTTGAAGTTATTGAAAAGGATACTGAACGTGATAATTTTATGTCAGCACAGGAAGCTTGTGATTATGGTCTTATAGACAAGGTTGTTGAAAAAAGATAAGGTTGGTGCGAATTGATGGATAACGGTTTTAAAACATGCAGTTTCTGCGGTAAAGGAGAAAACCGTGTGAAGAGTATGTTTTCGTCCGGAGTTACGAATATCTGTGACGAATGCGTAATGTATTGCTACGAGATAATCGCAGGTCCTGTAGAGAAGGAACGTGAAAAGCCAAAGCAGAAATCGCCTAAAAAAAGCAGTGATTTTTCAATAAAACTCAAAAAGCCTGCCGAAATAAAAAAAGTTCTCGATCAGTATGTTATCGGACAGGATACAGCAAAGATAGCTCTTTCAGTTTCAGTTTATAATCATTATAAGAGACTTCTGAGCAATGATGAAAGTGACGATGTTGAGATACAGAAGAGCAACGTTCTTCTTCTCGGTCCTACGGGTGTTGGTAAAACGCTTCTCGCGCAGACTCTTGCCAAAACACTCGATGTTCCTTTTGCAATAGCAGATGCAACAACGATCACTGAGGCCGGATATGTAGGTGATGACGTTGAAAATGTTCTGTTACGTCTTATACAGGCTGCAAACTTTGATATAAAAGCAGCTGAAAAGGGAATTATTTATATAGATGAAATAGATAAGATCGCGAGAAAGTCAGAAAACACTTCCATTACACGAGATGTAAGCGGTGAAGGTGTTCAGCAGGCTCTTCTTAAGATCATAGAAGGTACAGTTTCGAACGTTCCGCCTCAGGGTGGCAGAAAACATCCAAATCAGGAGTTTATACGTATAGATACTAAGAACATCCTGTTCATATGCGGTGGCGCTTTTGATGGTCTTGAACAGGCAATAATAAAAAGAACGAAAAAAACTTCTATAGGTTTTGGTTCCGATGTAGTTTCAAACAAAGAAGATATGAACAATATTTTCAAGAAGGTTATTCCTCAGGATCTTGTCAAGTATGGTATAGTTCCAGAACTTGTCGGACGACTTCCGCTTATAACAGTACTTGATGAACTTGATGAATCTGCACTTGTAAAGATTCTTACAGAACCGAAAAATGCTCTTATTAAGCAGTATGAGAAGCTTTTTGACTATGATAATATTGAGTTTGAAATAGAACAGGAAGCTCTTATTGAGATAGCTAAAAAAGCTATTGAGCAGAAGACTGGTGCCAGAGGTTTACGTGCCATAGTAGAAGGTATACTTATGGAAACGATGTTTGAAGCTCCGTCAAGTGATACAGTTAAGGTTACTGTTACAAAAGAATGCATTACAGAAGGTACTAAACCTGTAGTAAAAACAGAAACAAGCAAACTGAAAAAAGCTATAAAAAAATAAATTACAGAAATATTCCCTCTGTTTATTAAAAACACGAGGGAATTATTTTTATTTACTTGAAAAATGCGTCGAAGTATTATATAATAAATATATTATAGTTAAAGAGGGTGGAACGATTGGAAAAAAATACTGAAAAGGAAATCAGTAAGAGGGAATATGAAAAATATCCGGTTATCCCTATGAGAGGGGTAGTTGCATTCCCAAATCTTGTAGTTCATTTTGATGTTGTAAGAGATGTATCAATAAATGCAATGCATGCGGCTTTAAAAGGTGACAGAAAAATTTTTGTAGTTACACAAAAAGATGTTTTCAATGAAGAACCGTCTAAAAATGATTTATATAAAATAGGTGTTATTGCTGAGATAAGACAAGTTCTTAAAACACCGGATGGTGTGTACAGAGTTCTTGTAGAAGGTATAAGCAAAGCTAAGATGGTCAGTTTTGAAGAAGTTACAAATAACAAGTCAACTTATTATGAAGCTGAAGTAAAGAATGTAAATAACAACACACGAATAAAATTTGATGATGTTGAGATAGAAGCACTGATGCGAACAGTGAAGGAAACTTTTGAACGGTATTCAGAGTTTGTTCCACGTATGCCGTCAGAGCTTGTAAATTCAGTTATGTGTCAGGAAGATCCGGAAGAGTTGTTTGAAAATATTGTTTTCAACGCAAATCTTCAGTATACCGACAAACAGGAACTTCTTGAACAAAACAATGTACTCAACAGACTTACAATTTTGCTTGCTATACTGTCACGTGAAACAGAAGTTCTTGAAATGGAGCATATGATATATGACCAGGTAAAAGAAACAATGTCTCAAAATCAGCGTGAATTTATTCTTCGTGAGCAGATGAAAGCAATTTCGACACAACTTGGTGAAGAAGATGATCCGTCAGAAGAAGTTTTCGGATACAATAACAAAATAGATGAGTTGAATCTTGAAGAAGAGATTGCTGAAAAATTGAAGAAAGAAGCACAGCGCCTTTCCAGACTGCCAATGGCATCTCAGGAAGCGTTTGTAATAAAAAATTATCTTGATACAGTTCTTTCATTACCGTGGAACAAGGAAACGTCCTTAAAGCTGAATATCAGAAAAGCTGAAGATGTCCTTGAAAAAGATCATTATGGTTTGAAAAAGGTAAAAGAGAGAATACTCGAAAGTATCGCAGTTCATGCCATGAAACCTGATGTTACAGGACAGATTATATGTCTTGTGGGACCTCCCGGTGTAGGTAAGACTTCTATAGGACGTTCCATAGCCAAGGCTCTTGGCAGAGAATATGTAAGAATTTCTCTTGGTGGTGTAAGAGATGAATCTGATATAAGAGGTCATCGAAAGACGTATGTCGGTGCTATGCCGGGTCGAATTATAAATGCTATGATTCAGGCAAATACAAAAAATCCCCTTATTCTTTTTGATGAGCTTGATAAAATGAGTAATGATTTCAGGGGAGATCCATCTGCGGCAATGCTCGAAGTGCTTGACAGTGAACAAAACAAAGAGTTCAGAGATCATTTTGTTGAGCTTCCGTTTGATCTCAGCAAGGTAATGTTTATTACAACAGCAAATACAACTGAAACTATACCGGCGCCACTTCTTGACCGTATGGAAGTTATAGAAATAACAAGTTATACAAGAGAAGAAAAGTTCAATATCGCCAAAAATCATCTTATCCCTAAGCAGTTAAAGAAAAATGGTCTGAAAGGTTCGCAGCTTAAAATTACAGATGATGGTATATTCAGGTTGATTGATTCTTATACCAAGGAGGCCGGTGTAAGAAATCTTGAAAGAAATATAGGTTCTCTCTGTCGTAAGACAGCGAAAGAGATCGTATATGAAAATTGTAAGAAGATACGTTTTACAGAAAAAAATATACGTGATTATCTCGGCGTTGAAAAGTACCTTCCGGATGACAGAACAGAAAAAGATGAGGTGGGACTTGTAAATGGTCTTGCGTGGACCGCTGTTGGCGGTGTTCTGATGCCTCTTGAAGTTCTGATACTTGATGGAAAAGGTAATATCGAAATAACCGGTTCACTTGGCGATGTAATGAAGGAAAGTGCAAAGATAGCTGTGAGTTATGCACGAAGTATAGCTGAAAAATATTCTATAGACAAGGAATTTTATCAGAACAAGGATGTACACATTCATGCACCGGAAGGAGCAGTTCCGAAAGACGGTCCATCTGCTGGCGTCACTATGATTACTGCTATGATTTCTGCTTTGTCAGGAAGAAAGGTAAGAAGCGATGTTGCTATGACAGGTGAGATTACACTTCACGGAAAAGTGCTTCCTATAGGCGGTTTACGTGAAAAAACGATGGCTGCTTATAAGGATGGAATAAAAATGGTTATTATTCCTGAAAAAAATAAACCTGATCTTGAGGAAGTTGATGATGTAGTAAAGGAAAATATAAAATTTGTCTTTGCTAAGACTATTCAGGATGTACTCGATAATGCTTTGATTTAAAATAAATGATAAAGGCTGCTTTGTTATTTGTAAGCAGCCTTTGTTATGAGATTTTTGTGTGAAAGGAAAATGTTATGAACTATAATAAAGCTGAGTTTCACTCGTGTTACGGACTTTTTTCTCAGATACCTGCATCAGATCGTCCTGAAATAGTGTTTGCCGGAAGGTCAAATGTAGGTAAGTCAACTTTGATAAATAAAATATTTAATCGTAAGTCACTTGCGAGAGTAAGTTCAGTTCCAGGAAAGACAGCAACGATTAATTTTTATAAACTGGAAGATATATTTTTTGTAGACCTTCCGGGCTATGGGTATGCCAAGGTTGCCAAGACTGAGAAAAAGAGATGGGCTGGTCTTATAGAGGGATATCTAAATGCTGACAGAAGTATAGAGCTTGTATTTTTACTTATTGATATGCGTCATGCGCCGTCAGCAGATGACCTTCATATGATAGATTTTCTAATTGATGCCGGACTTCCTTTTGTAATTATACTTACTAAAGCTGATAAGCTGAATAAGACAAATCGTGCAAAGATGATGGAAGAGTTTTCTAAGACAATACCTTGTTTTGAAGAGATACACGTAATTCCATTTTCTTCACAGACTTTTGAAGGCGTTGAAGAAGTGAGAAGTATAATAGAGGAAACTGCAAACGGTGCTCTTGAAGCGATGAATGAAGATCGGCAGGAAGATTAAAAAAAGCGTCCCTATAGGACGCTTTTTTTTGTGAATTTGCTTTTGATTTTTTCATACAGATTTGAAAAAATTTCAGCGAGTCCGCAGTATTTATCAACGATTACGATTATTACTGTTTCCTTATAGCTTGGTGGCTTTATGGTGAGCGGAAACATGTGTTTCAAGATAATATCTTTTTCACACTCACTCAGTTCGAAATTTGCAGATGCGTTTTCAAGTGCTTTTTTAGGATGTGTTATACCATGTATCATACTTTTGTCAACATGCCAGTCATATAGGAAAAAGTCGTGCAGAAGTCCTGCACGTGCTCCAGCACGTGCGTCCAATCCAAAAAATTTACATAGTTTGTAGTTGTAATATGATACATTTATACAGTGCTGATATGTTGTGGTGTTTCCATGCTGAATGTAGTCTTTCATTTTAAGTACAAGTTCATTTGAAAGGAGATCTTCAACTGTTTCATAGTAGTCTCTGCAAAGTTCGTTTGTCAATAAATTTTTCTTTGATCCTATTGCGTACATTTTTTATCATTCCTTGCTTCTATAGAACTTATCGGTCAAAATAGCTTTATTTCATTATAACATTTTTTTATAAAAATATCAAGTTGCACAAAAAAATAAATTTATAAACTTTTTTGTAGCTTTGTTTATCGTTGTAAAGTATTATTTATGTAGTGCATAAAGTTATGTAGAACAGAGAAGATAAATATATTTCATTATGATAAAGCTATCGGTTACACGATAGCTTTATTTTACGATGTTTTTAAGTGCCATATCGTTATGTAAAAGCATTAAAATATGATGCTCAAACTATTGACAATTTTATGATTTTAAGATAAAATATAAGTATGTGTATTTTTGTTTTACATCAAAATACACAGAGATTTTTTATAGTTTTGTAAAATTATTTTTGGATCTGAAAATTAATATAAAGGTGGACTAAAGCAAATGGGTTTAATTGAAAAAATATTCGGTTCATACAGTAAAAAAGAACTGGCAAGAATCGAACCAATCAAGCAGGCTGTTCTTGATCTTGACGAAGAATATTCAAAGTTATCAGAAAAAGAACTTAAAGGAAAGACACAAGAATTTAAAAACAGAGTAGCTGAAGGTGAGAGTCTCGATTCTATTCTTCCGGAAGCACTTGCTACATGTAGGGAAGCTGCATTCCGAGTACTTGGTAAAAAGCCGTTCCCTGTACAGATCATCGGTGCTATAGTTCTCCATCAGGGACGTATAGCAGAAATGAAAACAGGTGAAGGTAAAACTCTTGTTGCTTGTCTGGCTGCTTATCTCAATGCACTTTCAGGACGCGGTGTTCATGTAGTAACAGTAAACGACTACCTTGCAAAATTCCAGTCAGAAGAAATGGGTAAAGTATACAGATATCTTGGGCTTACTATCGGTGTTATTCTTCATGATCTTAACAATGAACAGAGAAGAAGAGCATATAACTGTGATATTACATATGCTACAAACAATGAACTTGGTTTTGACTATCTCCGTGACAACATGGTAATATACAAAAAAGATATGGTTCAGAGAGAACCTAACTTTGCTATCGTCGATGAAGTTGACTCTATCCTCATTGATGAAGCGAGAACTCCTCTTATCATTTCCGGACGTGGCGACAAGTCAACAGAACTTTATGAAATTGTTGATAAGTTCGCAAAAACACTCAAGTCTGTTACAGTTGTTGAGATGGATGATAAGGAAGACCAGGATGAGATTAATCAGGAATACGATTATATCATAGATGAAAAGGCAAAATCAGCTACAATTACACGTACAGGTGTAAAGAAGGCTGAAAAGCACTTCAACGTTGAAAACCTTATGGATTCTGAAAATATGACACTTCTCCACCATATAAATCAGGCTCTTAAAGCAAATGGTATCATGAAGCGTGACATTGACTACGTTGTAAAGGATGAAGAAGTAGTTATCGTTGACGAATTTACAGGTCGTCTTATGATGGGTAGACGTTTTAACGATGGTTTGCATCAGGCTATCGAAGCTAAGGAAGGCGTTAAGGTTGCTCACGAATCAAAGACACTTGCTACTATAACATTCCAGAACTATTTCAGACTTTACTCAAAGCTTTCAGGTATGACAGGTACAGCTATGACAGAAGAAGACGAATTCAAGGAAATTTACAAGCTTGACGTTATTTCTGTTCCAACAAACAGACCTGTACAGAGAATAGACCATTCAGACCAGGTTTACAGAACTGAAAGAGGTAAATTCCAGGCCGTTATAGATCAGATAGTTGAATGTAACAAAAAGGGTCAGCCTGTTCTTGTAGGTACTATCTCAATCGAAAAGTCAGAAGTTCTTTCTGCTCTCCTCAAGAAAAAAGGTATCAAGCATTTTGTACTCAATGCAAAGCAGCATGAGAAGGAAGCTGAAATAGTAGCGCAGGCCGGAAAATTTGGAGCGGTAACTATTGCGACTAACATGGCTGGTCGTGGTACTGATATTATCCTCGGCGGTAATGCTGAGTTCCAGGCAAAAGCTGAAATGAGAAAGAAAGAATATGAAGAAGATCTTATAAATGAAGCTGTAGGTTATGCTGAAACAGATAATGAAGAAATACTTGCAGCACGTAAAGTTTACAGAGAACTTTACGAAAAGTACAGCAATGAAGTAAAAGAAAAGGCAGTCGCAGTAAGAGAAGCTGGTGGTCTTTTCATCATTGGTACAGAAAGACATGAATCACGTCGTATAGATAACCAGCTCAGAGGACGTTCAGGACGTCAGGGCGACCAGGGTGAAAGCCGTTTCTTCCTTTCTCTTGAAGATGATCTTATGCGTATATTTGCTGCAGACAGAATTGAATCAATGATGAAGACACTTAACGTTGAAGAAACTATGCCTATCGAAAGTAAATTCCTCACAAAGATGATCGAATCATCTCAGAAGAAGGTTGAAGGACGTAACTTCAGCGTAAGAAAGAACGTTCTTAACTATGATGATGTAATGAACAAGCAGCGTGAGATTATTTACGATCAGAGAGCAAAGGTTCTCAACGGCGATGATCTCCACGAAAGCATCACAAAGATGATGACAGACCTTATCGAAACTACTGTTGACAGATATCTTCTTGAAGATGGTGAAGATAAGGAAAACTGGAATCTCTTAGGACTTAAGGAATATTTCCTTAACTGGATCACAAATGAAGATGATTTTAAAGAGTATGAAGAAGATGAAAAGAAGCTTGAAGATGTAACAAAGAAACAGATCATAGATATGCTCACAGAAAGAGTTCTCAAGATCTACGCAGATAAGGAAAAAGAAGTCGGCACAGAAATTATCAGAGAACTTGAAAGAGTTATGCTTCTCAGAGTTGTTGATGCGAAGTGGACTACACACATTGACGACATGGATGAACTCAAAAAAGGTATTTCACTCAGAGCTTACGGACAGAAGAATCCTGTTGTTGAATACAGATATGAAGGTTTTGAAATGTTTGACGCTATGGTTGAGACCATACGTGAAGAAACAGTAAGAATGCTTCTTACTGTAAGAATTAACAAGAATGCAGCACCTCAGCGTGTTCAGGTAAACAAACCGGATGCACCAAATGCAGGAAGCGGTGACGGAAGCTTTTCCGGAAGAAGTGTAAAGAAAATAAACGAAAATGATCCTTGTCCTTGCGGCAGTGGAAAGAAATATAAAAAGTGCTGTGGTCTTGAAGAAGCTAAGGGTTAATATGAGAGAAAGTTAAGGATTTAGTGGAAGGTGTTTGCGAATGCTAAAAGATATCTGTATAAATGAACTGGAAAAAAGTATTATTCCGTTCTGGAATAAGCTTAAGGATATTCGTGGTGGTTTTTATGGTCAGGTAAATCTTGATCTTGATGTTCTCAAAGATGCACCTAAGGGAGTTATTTTGCACTCAAGAATTCTGTGGTTTTATTCTGCTGCGTATAATGCAACTAAAAACAAAGAACTTCTTGATTACGCCGAGCATGCTTTCAGATTTATTTCAGAAAAGTGCTATGATTATGAGTTCGGTGGTGTTTATTGGATGATGGATGCAGACGGTGAACCGTTTGATGATATGAAACATACATACAATCAGGCGTTTGCTATTTATGGTCTTTCTGAATACTACAAGGCGTCAGGAAATGAGAAAGCAAGAGCTCTTGCACTCAGATTATTTGAAGATATCGAAACCAGAGCGGTTGACGAATATGGATATATGGAAGCATTCACAAGAAACTGGTTTCCTACAGGAAATGAACAACTTTCTGAAAACGGACTCCATGCTGATAAGACGATGAATACAACTCTTCATATCATGGAAGCGTATACTGAGCTTTACAGAATAACCAGGTCTGAAAAAGTACAGAAAAGGTTACAGTATACTTTGGACCTCATGATAGATAAGGTTTATGACAAGGAAAACCATGTTATGAAGGTGTTTTTTAACAGGCAGTTTGAGCTTATTGGTGACATTCATTCATATGGTCATGATATAGAAGCCAGCTGGCTTATCGACAGAGCGTGTGATGTTCTTGGCAGTGACGAGTATAAGAAAAAAACATCAGATCTTATAGTGGATGTGGCTGATAATATACTGAACGTAGCTTATGAAAACAACTCTCTCAACAACGAGCGAGATGGCCGTGAGATTAATAAAAATCGTATCTGGTGGGTTCAGGCGGAAGCGGTTGTCGGTTTTACAAATGCCTATCAGAGAAGCGGTGAGAAGAAGTTTATTGATGCTGCAGAAAATATACTTCAGTACATCATGAAATATCAAAAAGATAAACGTGAAGGCAGTGAATGGTTGCCGGAGCTTACTTTTGAAGGAAAAATGATACTTGATGCCAAGGATCCTATGATAGCAGGTCCATGGAAATGTCCTTATCACAATGGCCGTATGTGCATAGAAATTCTTAATAGAAATATAGACATATAATAATTAAGCAGATGTATAAAAATTATTTGATTCATTATACATCTGCTTTTATTTTTTTATTTAAATAAAAAAAATCACTTTAATATATATATAATTGTACAAAATAGATAAAATAACATATATTGATTTGGAAGTTGATATGAAATTTAATATAAACTATTGTGTTAAACGAACGAAAGTGTTATAATAAATAACATAATTATTGTACAAATCAACGTAAAAGGGGAAATGTGATATGACTAAAGATACAGCTACAATAAAAAATATTGCTTTGGTAGGACATAATGGTTCAGGAAAGACTTCTCTTGCAGAAGCTTTGTTGTATAAAGCCGGAGTTACAGAACGCCTTGGCAAGACAGCTGAGGGAAACACGATTTGTGACTATGATCCGGAGGAAATAAAGAGAAAAGTAACTATAAATACAACAGTTGCTAATTTTATGACGGATAACGTAAAGATAAATCTTATTGACACTCCGGGGTTGTTCGATTTTGAAGGCGGCATGAGAGAGGGGATCACCGCAGCAGGGACAGTAATGATCACTGTTTCAGGAAAATCAGGAGTAAAAGTTGGTACAAAGAAGGCATACAGCTATGCTGATAAGCTTAACAAATCAAAGGTATTTGTTGTAACAAAGCTTGATGATCCGAATGCGAACTTTTACAATACTCTTACAGAACTAAAAACTGTATTTGGCCCGACAGTGTGTCCGGTAATTGTTCCGGTTATTCAGAATGGAGAAATTGCAAGCTATATAAATCTTATTGAGATGAAAGCTTACAAGTATGACGATAAAGGAAATGCCGTCGAAACAGAGATGCCTGACGGAGATATTTCTAACAATGATAAGATGGATTACAGACTTGATGGTCTTATTCAGGCAGTAAGTGAGGCTGTAGCCGAAACAGATGATGAACTTATGGAAAAGTTTTTTGAAGGTGTTTCATTTACTCAAAAAGAACTTACAGATGGTATTCATAAGGGTGTAAACAGCGGAAAAATCACACCGGTTCTCTGTGCATCTTCTACTACTCTTGCAGGTATAGATATGATATTGAAGGAAATGTCGCTCCTTCTTCCGTCACCTCTTGAAGTTGCAAAGCCTGTAGCGTCAGATATAAACGGTGATCCGGTTGAAATAGAATGTTCTGTTTCCGAACCGCTTTCAGCATTTGTATTTAAGACGATTGTCGATCCTTTTGTAGGAAAGATGTCATATATAAAAGTTTATTCAGGTAAACTGGTTTCTGGCAAAGAAGTTATTGATGCTGTGACCGGTACATCTGAAAAGGTAGGTAAACTTTACAATATGTGCGGTAAAAAGCAGGAAGAAGTAACTGAGGCAAATGCCGGTGATATTGTAGTAGCTACAAAGATGAATATAAACACTTCAGATACATTATGTGATCCTTCAAGAGTTGTTAAGTTTGATCATATCGAATATCCAAGAGCTTGTTATTCAATGGCTGTAAAGGCAAAGGCTCAGGGAGATGAGAGTAAGATATCAAGCGGTATAGCAAAGCTTCTCGAAGAAGATCCTACGCTTACATATGTTCAGGATCCTTCAACATTAGAACAGGTACTGAGCGGACTTGGAGATCAGCATCTTGAAGTATCAGTAGCAAAGCTCAAAGGAAAATTCGGTGCAGATGTTATTCTTACAGTTCCGAAGATCGCTTACAAGGAAACTATCCGTAAGAAAGTAAAGGTTGAAGGAAAACATAAGAAACAGAGTGGCGGACATGGACAGTATGGTCATGTATGGATGGAATTTGAGCCGACTGTAGGCGAAGATCTTGTATTTGAAGAACGTGTATTTGGTGGTGCAGTTCCTAAGAACTACTTCCCGGCTGTTGAAAAGGGTATCCTTGACAGCATGAAGAAAGGCGTTCTTGCAGGTTGCCCTGTAGTAGGACTTAAAGCTATCCTCGTAGATGGTTCATACCATCCGGTTGACTCTTCTGAACTTGCATTCAAGACAGCAGCTTCAATCGCATACAAAGAAGGTCTTAAACAGGCAGATCCTGTACTTCTCGAACCTATAGGAAATCTTTCTGTAAGAGTTGAAGATGATAAAACAGGTGATGTTATGGGTGAACTCAACAAACGTCGCGGAAGAATGCTCGGCATGAATCCTCTCGAAAACGGAATGACAGAAATACTCGCTGATGTGCCTATGAGAGAAATGCACGACTTTACAACATATCTCAAACAGACAACAAGAGGTATGGGTGACTTTACATATGATTTTGTAAGATATGAACAGCTCCCTGCAAACCTTGTTTCTGAAGTAATAGTTGCTCTTAATAATTCAAATGAATAATCAATAAAATTGATCAGACCCCTGAAATAAGAAAATTCAGGGGTCTGAAGCTATAATTATTACATTGCTTATTTGCAAACTACGTAAGCCTAATGCGTATCATTTACTATAAGATCAATCTTTATACTCAGAAAGCGTTATACCGTTTTCGCCGAGTGGTATTTCATGGTCAAGACCTACAAATTTTCCGTTGTCGTCCTGCCAGAGAACTTCTTTTACAAAGGCGTATTTTTCTTCGTCCCATGTGGTGAAGTCGTCGAGGACAAGGCCGCCTGTATCGCCGGAGTTGGCGTTGAAGCACCAGAATGTGTGGTGGAGTTTGTAGTTCTGTATAAGTTCACGGCAGTATGTCATCCAGGTGATATTTGGTTCTTTCATAAATCCGCCCCATTCGCCTATGAGAAGCGGAGCTTTCTTTTTATCGTATATATAGAACCAATTGTCGTACCAGCAGTCTTCCATGAGAGAGTCGTAGTCATAGTCACCCTTGAACCATGGCTGCTGATAAACTGTCGGGCCGTAGTCGTGAGGAGAGTATACAAGTTTGTCGTTGTATTTTCCGAGGTCTACAGGGTTGTCGGCAACACCACGGAGATTTCCGCCCCACCAGTTGAAGAAATAGTCGTCTTCATTTGTAGAAGCAAAGTCGCCGTTTGATTTTATATCTTTAGGGTATATTTCGATACCTTCAACCATTATAAGAAGGTTCGGGTTTTTATCGAGTACAGCAAGACCGGCTTTTTCGGCTATGTATTTCCAGTTATCAGGGTCTTTTGAATCGTCCCATTTTGCTCTTGGAGATTCGTTGTGTTTTCCGTGAGGTTCGTTTTCAAGGTCTATGGCTATGATAGTGTCGTCATTTTTGTAGCGTTCTGCTATCCATTCAAGGCCTCTTATGTAGTCATCTTCAGATATCTTGCTGTCATACCACATAGGATAAACGTGACCTGAAGCGTCTGTAGAAGCACAGTGGAAGTCTATCATTATCTTTATTCCGTTTGCACGGCACTGACCTATCACATAGTCAAATATTTCAAGGCTGTTCATACCTACAAGATATGAGTTTGTAGCCTGATTGAAGTTTGCCATAGGGATATCGCCGTCTTCCCACTGGTTTACAAGCTCTGTTGAGATCGGTATTCTGAGAAGGTTGAAGCCGTGATCGGCAATGGCGTTTATTGATGTGTTTAGGTCGGCAGCCCACAGACCGTCAAATATGTTTGTGCCTGTATTGTAGCCAAACCAGTTACAGCCTGTAAGCCAGACTTCCTTGCCGTCAGAGTCTACTATCTTGTTTTTCTTTACGTAGAGCCAGTCGTCAGTTGTAGGTTCAGGAACTTCTTTTGCATTAGGTGATGAAGCGGCAACCGATGAACCTGTATTATTATTGTTGTTGTTGTTATTATCGTTGTTATTGTTGTTTTGATTTCCTGAATTATTTGATACGGCTGATTTTACACTGTTAGAGGAAAATACAGCGGAAGAAGCGTCAACAGGAGAAGAGGAAGCAATCTGTATTCCAAGATTTACAGAACCGTTTGAGATGATATTTCCTGTATTTGCATCAGGTGTGATGGTCATAGTTGAACCGTCTATCTCATATGAAAGTCCCCATGAATTTTTTACAACAGCATCTTCTGATACATTAAGGGTGATAGTCCAGTCAGAGATAGTATCAGCCTGTTTGTTGGTTATACTGCCATCAAGCTGATATATGGTGTTGTCGCCTTCAGGCCAGCTGTTGCTGTTTGTGAAGTTAAAAAGTACATCAGAACTGCTGTCTTTTTTATCCTCGTCTTCATTATCTTTTTTATTGTCATCTTTTTTCTTTTTGTCCTTATCATCTTTTTCTTTATTTTCATCATCATTTTCATCTTCATCTTTGTCTTCATTGTCTTCTTCTTTTTCGGAATCGGACTCTTCTTCTGAGGAATTGTCTTTTTCATCATCTTCTTTATCTGAAGAACTGCTTGAAGAATTTTTGGAAGCTGTGCTGTTTTCCTCGTTGTCGCATCCAGTAAATAAGAGAGTTGAACCTGCAAGACAAAGCGACATTATAAATGCCGTAAATTTACGTAAATTATTCAACTTTATACATACCCTTTCAATTTTTATTTTAAGAAAATTTTATGCTAAATAAGTTTTTATGCGCCGGATATAACTTATTTTATATCATAAATTTTACTTTGTCAAACGTAAACAGCGCCTTTGCTGTTAATTCATCTAAATAGATAATATCTCATATTATATTTATTGTATTTTTTGTGTTAAAAAATATATACTGTATAATAGGAAACTACACAAATTTTATTTTGATTTTAATGAGATTTTAATTTTTTTAATCTCATAATTATGTTGAAAAAACTTTATTTTATGGTATAATTATATTATACGATTATACATGTTACAGCTATGGTAAACTGCTGAAGCTGATTCACAACATATGGAGAGAAGAATTTTATGGATAATAATTATGATGTTATTATTGTAGGAGGAGGAGTTGCAGGATTATATGCTGCGATCAATCTTCCGGAGAGTCTTAAAGTGCTTGTTCTGTCTAAGAGAGAGCTTACCTTGTGTAATTCATCGCTCGCACAGGGAGGAATCGCAGGTGTGTATGATTCTCCTAATGATAATATTCAGTTACATCAAAACGATACACTGATTGCCGGAGGTTTTAAAAACAACAACGAAACAGTTCATATACTTGTGAGTGAAGCTGCTTATGATATAGAAAATATCATAAATCTCGGAGTGGAATTTGATAAAAATTCAGATGGAACTCTGCACAGAACTCTTGAGGGCGGACACTGCAGACGCCGTATTTTTCATCACAAGGATGCGACAGGTTTTGAAGTGGTTACAAAGCTTATTGCACATGTTAAGAGTCGGGAAAATATAACTGTTCTTGAAAATGCACTTATGTGCGGTATCAATAAGACTGATACAGGTTTTTCTGTCAATGTTCTTTTGGAAGAAAGCTATAAAGTATTTAACAGCCATTTTCTTATACTGGCTACAGGCGGTATAGGAAGAGTTTACGAATATACTACAAATTCTGCTATTGCAACAGGTGACGGAATAGCAATGGCACATATGCTCGGAGCAAATATAAAAAATCTTAGCTTTATACAATTTCACCCGACTGCGTTCAACAACAGGCACACAAGAGAGTGTTTTCTGATTTCGGAGGCAGTTCGTGGAGAAGGGGCATATCTGCTCAATTGTCATGGTGAGAGATTTATGCACAACTATGACGACAGACTTGAGCTTGCACCTCGTGATGTTGTTTCACATGCTATAATACTCGAAAGCCGTAAACAAAACTCAACCGAATTTTTCCTTGATATAACACACAAGGATCCTGAGTTTCTTGTAAACAGATTTCCTATGATATATCAGAACCTTCTCTCGCAGGGTTATGATCTTACCAAAGACAGAATACCGATATTTCCTTGTCAGCACTATCTTATGGGCGGTATCGATGTTAATGAAAACTCGATGACACGTATACAGGGACTTTATGCGGTAGGTGAATGTTCTCATACAGGAGTACACGGAAACAACAGACTTGCAAGCAACTCTCTTCTTGAAGCTCTCGTATTTTCAAGACGTGCGGCATTGGATATAAGTGAGCGTCATAAGTCATGTTCAGACAAATTTGAAGAATCTGCTTTTGAGTCTATAAATAACAAGAAAACGATACCGAGCGGTATCAGAACAGAGATAAGAAAAATTTTACAGCAGTGTTATTTTGTAATTCCCGATAAGGAAGCTGTAATAAAAGGTTTTGAGCGAATAAAAGAACTTAACCTTATGCTGAGTACGGGCGAATTTTTACCTGATTCAAATTTTGTTGAAGCACGTTCGCTTGCTACAGTTGCATATCTCATTTTAAAAGAAGTAATTTAAAATATAAAAAAATTGAGGATGAATAAATATGAAGTTATCACAGAGCTATATTGACGATATAATAAAGACGGCGCTTTCTGAGGACATCAATTATATTGATGTGACAACAGACAATTTACTTGATGATACTCATCAGAGCGAAGCGTATTACGTTGCCAAAGATGATGGGATACTTTGTGGGATAGAAATAGCAAAAAGGGTTTTTGAGATCGTCGGAGGAGATGTGCAGTTCAATATCAATATCCCTGACGGACAGCAGGTGAAAAAAGGGGATATTATAGCTACTATGAGCGGTTCTACAAGAACACTTCTCAAAGGTGAGCGTACAGCACTCAATATATTGCAGCATATGTCAGGAATAGCTACAGCTACATACAAATGTACCGAGCTTGTCAAGGGTACATCTGCTATGGTAACAGATACAAGAAAAACTCTGCCGGGTCTTCGTGCTCTTCAGAAGTATGCTGTTACTGCCGGTGGCGGAAGAAATCACCGTTACAATCTTTCGGACGGAGCTATGCTCAAAGACAATCATATAGACGCATATGGCGGGATCACACAGGCTGTAAAGGCTCTCAGAGAAAAGATAGGCCATATGGTAAAGATCGAGGTAGAAGTAAGAAATATAGAAGAATTAAACGAAGCACTCTCAGCCGGTGCTGATGTCATTATGCTTGATAATATGAATTGTGATGAAATGAAGAAAGCTGTTGAGATAACAAACGGAGCAGCGATGCTTGAAGCTTCAGGAAACATTACAGATGAAAATATCAGAGATGTAGCATTGACAGGTGTAAATATTATTTCTTTGGGTGCTTTGACACATTCAGTAAAATGTTTTGATATATCAATGAAAATAAAAACAAAGAAATAAGAAAAAATAATACACAGGAAGTGATTTAAATTGGATAGTTTATTTGATAGCTTTAAGAGTAATTATGCAAATGATTCTTATCGTATCTTGTGTACGGTAAGTGCATCGGTTAAAGAAACATTTTTCTATGTACAGGAAGTCGGTTATCTGAATGTAATAAAGCCGTACAATACTATACGTGACAATCTTGATTCGTTTTTGTTTGTTATAGTGCTTGATGGCAAGGGTGAACTTGTTTACAATAACAGAACATATTCACTTTCAAAAGGCTGTTGTTTTCTCATAGATTGTCTTAAACCACATTCATACAAGAGTAGCCTGAGTGATCCGTGGAAGCTTTTATGGCTTCATTTTAACGGACCGAATGCACGAGGATATTATGAATATTTCGCAAATGCGTATATAAATGTAATTCATCCTGAGATGATAGATCCTTTTGAAGATCTCATGCGTCAGCTTATCGAGATAAATACAAAGCATGATTCGTCAACTGAAGTACGTTCTTCAAAAATAATTGTCGAACTTCTTACTCTCATGATGACATTCAAGAAAAATGACACGATATATACTTCTCAGATAGTAAGAAAACTTGCTGAGATCAGGCGATATATAAACATAAATTATACCAGTGATATTTATCTGGAAACAATATGCGAAAAATTCAGCATAAGTAAGTTCCATCTTACAAAGGAATTTAAAAAAGCTTATGGAATAACGATAGCAAAGTATATAATGCAGAAGAGAATAGGAAATGCCAAGTGGCTTCTGAAATATTCCGACAAGACTCTTGAAGAAATTTCAGTTGCGTGCGGTTTCTATGATACCTGTTATTTTAATAAGCAGTTCAAGGCAATAGAATGCACTACACCATATAAATACAGAAAAGCATGGCTTGAAAAAGACCTTGAGATAAAAACAGAAGATGATTGATATTAGGTAGTGGAGGCAAAAAAATGAAATATCTTGAAGATAAGCGAATGCGTTCTTTTCTTCTGATAGGTGTTATTCTGGTTGCGTTTGCATTTCTGTTTATCAAGTATGATGGATTTATGAGGGCAGTAGATAAGCTTATCAATGTAGCCAAACCGGTTATCATAGGAGGATTTATAGCATTTGCTTTGAAGAAACCGCTTGATATGATAAGTAAGCGGTATGAAAAAATATATGATAATATTTATAAGGCGAAACTCGAAAAGATAAAAAGGCAGAACAGAGGAGTCCTTCCCGATGAACTTCCGCCGAGAAGTACACTTCCGTTCAAGCTTTCTATAGTGACTGTATATATATGTGTCATTCTTTTTCTGGCGCTTCTTATGGTTATTATAGTTCCTCAGGTAGCAAAGAGCATAGGAGATTTTTCTGAAAACTTTGATGTGTACTACAGGAACATAGAGAGTATCGTAAACAAGTATTATAAAAATAATGATGATACCATAGCAAAATGGATAGAGGAGCTTGATATACTTCCTAAGCTTTACAGTCTTTCTTCTCACATACCTACTATTCTTATGAAAACTTTTGGTGCTACAGCAAATTTTGTAGGTTCTGTGATCGATATTGTACTCGGCGTTATTTTGTCGGTGTACATTATGGCTGAGAAAAATCACCTCAGTGAGCAGGGAAAAAAACTCGGAAAGAGATTTTGCAAACCTGATAAGTATAATCTTATCACAAAGTATCTTAATCTGATTTCTGACAAATTTTCAAGCTTTATAAGCGGTCAGCTTACAGAAGCTTTTGTACTCGGTGTTATGTGTTTTATAGGAATGACTGTTCTGGGATTTGACTATGCATTGCTCATAAGTGTTATAATAGGTCTTACAAATCTCATACCTATAGTCGGTCCGATAATAGGTACTATTCCGGGAGCAATAATTCTTCTGCTTGCAAATCCAAAAGACGCAATATGGTTTGTGGTTTTTGTAATCATTCTTCAGCAGATAGAATCAAACCTTATTTATCCTAAGGTTGTAGGAAATTCGATGGGATTGCCTTCACTCTGGGTATCGGTTGCGGTTATAGTAGGCGGAGGCCTTCAGGGTGTGTTTGGCATGATAGTAGCCATTCCGCTCATGTCGGTAGTATACACCGTTTTAAAAGAAGAAGTTGAAAAACCAAATCCCGCTTCTTCAGGAGAAAGCAGTTAATAAACCTGAGTTTTATTATATAAAAATAAACCTTCAGATTTTTCTAAGAGTTTTTGAAAAATCTGAAGGTTTTATTTTTATTGTTTGATTTGTTCGGGTGGTATCAGACTGTAGTCGTACATTACTTCTGATTTATTGTCCAGTACAAGAATCTGTGATATAAGTTTTCCACTTTTTTTGTCAATAGTATTTTTATATATTTTTGATATTCTGAAATATTTATTATTTATTTTTTTAAAATGATGATCTTTTTCTTCAAGCTCATATCTGTACGGAAATTCTGAATCGCATCGCAGTTCGCCGTATAGTTTTTCATCTTCACACCATAGTAAAAGCTGTACATCTTTGTCAGTGTTGTTTTTAAATCTGAAATCCAGATAGTTATAGTTGACTGATGTACCGGCACTGAATGGGATTCTTTTTCCGTTATCAGGTGCAAGTGCGTCTGAATGTGCATGAAATTCGGTAACTTCGAGTGGACTGTGCATTATTAGCAGATTTATGGTATTGCTGAGGTTACAAAGTCCACCGCCTATACCTGCACGTATTTTTCCGTTTGTAAGCACACGACCGTCTTTGTATCCTTTTCGTTTGGTTGTTTTTCCTATTGATTTCCAGAAAGAAAAAGTTTCTCCAGGATGTATTATCATTTTATTTATACTTTTACAGGCTATTTCAATATTTACAGCTTTATTTTCCTGAAGCTTTATATCTATTCCTTTTCCTCTTTTTATAAGCCCTGAACTTGTTGAGGATATAACATTGGAAAGTTTTCGGTCTGAAAAATTTTTTGAAAAAGTTTCTTTTTCTTTAATGTTTTTGATATTACGTTTTAGTATTTCTTTTTTTTCGGAAATAGCAAAGCATATCGGATGTATATCGCAAAATAACTTTCTTGAAGACATTTGTGTCGGACTCCTTTTTTCAAAGTTCTCTGATAATATCACCGAGTCGGTGACGGTATGCGGAAATTTTGTATGTTTTAAGAATCATTTTTTCAACAAATCTTCTCTTGCCAAATTTTCTTTCATCGGGCAGACGTATAAAATCTACCAGTATATTTGGAATGTCACATCTGTTTGCACCAAGTATATCAGTAAATATCTGATCGCCTATGCATATAATTTTTTCTTTACTGATATTAAGTGATTTTACAGCATTTATATAACAGCTTTTTTCAGGTTTGTTAGCGTCACATATATAAGGCGTGTCGATATTTTCTATAAATCTTTGTACTCTTGGTTCATCATTGTTGGTGAGGAGAAGTGTTTTAAAACCGATTTTTTTTATATATGAAAATAAATTATCGATTTTCTGATTTGAATTGTCACCATGATGTACTAGAGTGTTGTCTATGTCAAATACAAGACCTCTGAAACCTTGTTGATATAATTTTTCATAGTCGATATCAAAAACACTTTTTACATGTTCATACGGATAAAATTTTTTCAGCATTTTTCCACCCCGGCTTATACACATCATTATTTTGAATATATTCACAAACCTTGTTTATTTGTTCACAAAATGTTCCGTCAAATTTATTTTTAAAGAAAGCACTTCCTACAGTAAAAGCCCATGGAGAAGAGCTTCTTATAAAATCAAGTTTCTCAAAATTGTCTATACCGCCGGCTATGCATATAGGTGCATTTACTGCACAAATGAATTTATTGATAAGTGTCTGTTGATTTCCTGTATAACGATATCCGAGCAGGTCAAATCCATATACCCCTTTTTTTTGGAGAGCGTATGCCTGTTCTATCATTTCATCAATATCTCCGTTTAAAACAGACGGGCGTTCTGTAACTTCTCCGACAAATGGCATATATCTGATATTGTTTTCAATGCATATTTCATTTACAGAATCAAAAAAATAAGTTCCCATTAGTATGTCACAATTACATTCTACAGCAATTTTTGCACCATCGATACATTCTTTTTCATTGTATGAAACTACTTCAAGGATTGTTTTTTTATTGTATTTTTTCATATAAGAATAAAGTTTTTTCATATCAGAAACAGGAAGAGGTGCTTCTTTCATACCCCAGTATTCAGCGTTTGAGTATTTGCAACACTCAAAAATATTGTATGCATCAGCTGAGGTGTAGTCATCGGTTGTGAGCATAACGATAAGGTTAGGATGGTTTATCATAGTTGGATACCTCGGTTTGTCAAAACAAAGCAATAACTATTTTAAACTCATAGTTATTGCTTTAAGTTTTTTAATAAATCTCGTGTCCGTTATAATGTTTCTTTATATTTTCACTTGAACCGTAAGTGAAGCATATAGCAATATTGATAACAAGAACAAGTACATAATATAACCATGATATGCCCGAAGCTTTTGCAAATCCGACAAATATTCCCGGAATGACATGCAGTATAGTTGCAAGTGTAAATATTGTCGATGATGCTTTTTGTGCTGAAGGCGATTTTATAAACATTACAACTGATCCAATCATCAGTGCAATACCAACAAGTACATAGTATCCGTTGAATGATTCTATTATACCCGGTGTGCTTTCTTTAAGAGCGCCACCTGAAAAGAGTATTGCAAAAAGTCCTGAGAAAAGTCCGATAACAGCAAGCAAAATAACTGTTTTAGCACCTTTCTTTGCCATGTCTGATTCTTTTTCACGCATAAATTCTCTGTAGACTTCACGGCTTTTTTCCTGATCAAAACTATCCGGAACAGAACTGAGAGAACTTTTTATCGCTCTGTCTACAGCCTGTTTTTTTGCGGCTTCTATGTCCGGATCAACATATTTCGGAACATATCTTTGTGTCGGTGGTGGTTCATCATCAAGCATCGGTTTTTGCACATCGTCAAGACTGTGATTTAGCTGAGATGCATTATTTTGCTGTGGAGCAGAACCGTACTGCTGGTACTGAGTACTCTGAGCCTGAGTGTTCTGAGCGGTGCTATACTGCTGGTACTGAGGAGTACTCTGAGCCTGAGCATTCTGAGCAGCGCCGTACTGCTGATACTGAGGAGTACTCTGAGTCTGAGCGTTCTGAGTAGCGCCGTACTGCTGATACTGAGGAGTACTCTGAGCCTGAGCATTCTGGGGAGTGCCGTACTGCTGATACTGAGGAGTACTCTGAGCCTGAGCGTTTTGTGGAGTGCCGTACTGCTGATACTGAGGAGTATTTTGAGCCTGAGCGTTCTGGGGAGCGCCGTACTGCTGATACTGAGGAGTACTTTGAGCCTGAGCGTTCTGGGGAGCGCCGTACTGCTGATACTGAGGAGTACTCTGAGCCTGAGCGTTTTGTGGAGTGCCGTACTGCTGATACTGAGGAGTACTCTGAGCCTGAGTGTTTTGAGGAACACCATACTGCTGGTACTGAGGAGTACTCTGTCCCGGAGTATAGGTGTCCGAAAGAGTAGGGGCTACGATATCGTTTAACCCCATTGTTGTTTTTTTCTGCGGTGGAGTGTAGGTGTCATCGAGAGTCGGCGCTTGTATTCCTTCAAGTGAATGTTTGACAGCTTTTGATGGATCATATGTTGTTTCTTCAAGCTGTGGTATCTGAACGCCGTCTAAGTTATGATTGTTATCTGCCACATCTGTCACCTCTTAAAAATTATTTTATTAATCTCTGATGATGATCTGTGCTCTGTCAGGACCTACGCCTATCATAGCAACCGGACATTCACAGAGTTCTTCAACTTTCTTTATATAGTCCTTGCAAGCCTGAGGAAGTTCGTCGAATGTTCTGCATCCGGAAATATCTTCGTCAAAGCCCTTTACAGTTTCATATACAGGTTCACAGCCATCAAGTTCTTCAAGTGCTGCCGGGAAGTGATTTATAACTGTTCCGTCAGCTTTCTTATATGCAACACATACTTTAAGGTCGCCAAGACCGCTTAATGTATCAAGTTTATTGAGTGCGATTCCGTCAAGTCCGTTTACTCTTACTGAATGACGGAGAATAACTGCGTCAAACCAGCCTGTTCTTCTTGGACGGCCTGTTGTAGTACCGAATTCGCCACCGATATTTCTGATCTTTTCGCCGATTTCGTCGTTGAGTTCTGTCGGGAACGGACCTTTACCGACTCTTGTTGTGTAAGCTTTGGCAACACCGATTATTCTGTCGATCATCTTTGGTCCCACACCTGAACCTACACAAACACCACCGGAAACAGGGTGTGATGATGTTACGAAAGGATATGTACCGAAGTCTATATCAAGAAGTGTAGCCTGAGCGCCTTCGAACATTATTGTTTTGCCTTCCTTATGTGCCTGATATGTAAGAACAGATACATCGTCAACAAACGGAGCGAGAATCTTTCCGTATTCTGTGTATTCGCTGATAACTGCGTCAAGATCAAAAGCCTGTCCGCCGTATACTTCAGTGATTATCTTGTTTTTGAGTTTTCCTGTAGCCATTGCCTTTTCCTTGAAAACTTCAGGGTGAATAAGATCGTACATTCTTATTCCGCAACGTTCGTACTTGTCCATATATGTAGGACCTATACCACGCTTTGTTGTACCGATATCACTGTTTCCTCTGAACTCTTCTGAGAGTCCGTCAAGCTCGATATGCCATGGCATAACTACATGAGCACGAGGATCTATTTTAAGATTCTTAGTTGAGATATTTCTCTCTTTGAGCATTTCAAGCTCTTCTATAAAGTTTTTAGGATCTAAAACAACACCGGCACCGATAAGGCAGAGTGTATCAGGATAAAGGATACCTGATGGAATAAGGTGAAGTTTGTATGTGACACCGTTATTTACTACAGTATGACCTGCATTGTTTCCTCCCTGAGAACGCACTACGACTTCGGCCTGTGATGCGAGAATATCAATGATTTTTCCTTTTCCTTCGTCGCCCCACTGGGTTCCGATAACAATACTACTTGGCATGTTTTTTATTCCTCATTTCAGTTTGATTAACGGGATATGAAAATATATACCCTCATACATTATAGCAGTTTTACAGGAAGTTTTCAAGGGGATATGATGTATTTGCAGAATTAATTTTTGTCCTTGATAACACTGTGAAAAAATGTTATACTATATATATCATTTAAAAGAACGGAGAAAGCGTATGGGTACGTATTTTAATCCATCAAACAGAGGATTTCAAAAAGCATCAAGAGATGAAATCTATGTTGATAAAACAGGATTGCTTAATATATTAAACCGCAGACTGGGAGCAGAAAAAAATTGCATATCCGTAAGTCATGCCCGCAGATTTGGAAAATCACAGGCTGCAAGAATGATAGACGCATATTACAGTCGTGGCTGTGATTCAAAAGAATTGTTTATGGGCTTAAAAATATCAGAGTCAGAAGATTTTGAAAAGCATCTGAATAAGTACAATGTAATTCATCTTGATATATCATCAATTGCTGATTATTATAAAGAAAATCTTGTATCAAAGATAATAGAGCTGGTATATAATGAGTTAAAATCAAAGTATCTTGATATAATGGATATTGATAATCCGTTTGCTACAATATTAAAACAGGTATATGACAAAACAGAAACTGTCGTTGAAGGTAAAAAAGAAAAATATCCGTTTGTAATTATCATAGATGAATGGGACTGCGTAGTCAGAAATTTTTCCGACAGACAGGATATAGTACACGAATATCTTCAGTTTCTCCATTCTCTTTTTAAAAGTGAAGAATCACAGGAATTTCTTGCACTCGGATATATAACAGGAATACTGCCGATAAAGAAAATAAGAGATGAGTCTGCACTTAATAATTTCAGAGAATATACCATGATAGATTCAAAAGAATTTACGCCATACTTCGGATTTACCGAAGATGAAACAAAGGAACTTTGCAAAAAATATGATATGAATTTTGAGTCTGTGAAAGAATGGTATGATGGATATCATATAAATAATGAACATATGTACAATCCGAATTCTGTATATCAGGCAATGTTGGATCATAGTCTGGAGTCTTACTGGAAAAACACATCGGCATTTGATACTATAAATACATTTATTACATTAAACTTTGACGGACTAAAAGAAGATGTGATGAAAATGCTTTCAGGAGGAAAAGTAAGTGTAATAACAGATAAGTTCAAAAATGATCTGTCGGTGATAAATTCAAAAGATGATGCGCTTACGGCACTTATACATCTTGGATATCTGGGATATGACGCAGAGAGAAGAAAAGCTTTTATACCAAACTTTGAAGTAGCAACAGCTTTTCACCTTGCGCTTGAAACAGGAAACTGGAGTGAGATAGCTGATACGGCGATAAGACAGATAAAAGAGAAAAAGTATGCAGGAGCGCTTAAAGGATATGGTGAAGAAGTGATTCTTGTGGGGGTAAGTTATGACAGAGAAAGCAAGAAACATGAGTGTGTTATTGAAAAGGTGAAAGTGGATTAGTTTAAAAAATACATTATGAATGGAGGCAGAATAATGGGCATATATTTCAATCCATCGGGCAGAAGCTATCATCAGGCGGTAAACAGCAGGATATATATAGACAAGACACCAATGATAGAGATTTTGAATACCCGACTTTTTACCGAAGAAAAATGTATATCAGTAAGTCACGCACGAAGATTTGGAAAATCACAGGCTGCAAGAATGATAGATGCATATTACAGTCGTGGTTGCGATTCAAGAGAATTATTTTCAAAATTAAAAATCTCAGAATCAGAAGATTTTGAAAAGCATCTTAACAAGTATAATGTAATTCATCTTGATATATCATCGTTTGCCGATGAATATACAGATAATCTTGTAAGTGAAATCAAAAGGCATAT
>JAGAKZ010000015.1 GCA_017848115.1 Oscillospiraceae bacterium | reverse complement strand
AAATCCTACATACTGTCCGGCTAATGTCGCATCTACTTTGCTCAGTACCTTTATCTTTAATTCTATATCAGAATTTCCACCGAAAAATTCCTCGCTAAATGATATCTCTTCTGGCTTTTCCTGTTCGCCTGTGTATATTACATACAACTCCGGTTTGGGCAAATTCACTTTTGAGGTGCTGTGTTCACTCTGCTGTGTGTCTATGAGATATCTGCGGTATGTCTCACTTATATAAAAAAGCATTCGCAGTGCCATATTCGGATTCCATGTGCTTTGTGCCTCTACCAGTACAACATATCTGTCTTTTACTATAAATCCTAAATCATTGTAAATTGTATTTACTATCGCAGAATCAAGTGTCTGTACCTGTATGTCCTCCTCTTTTAAATCAGTTATCTCAGGGTGAAATTCCTCATACAGTTGCTTTACATTTTCAATGTAGCTGAAAAATTTTACAAACACGCTGTCTTTCGATTTTCTTTTTACTGTTACATCATTTGTCATATTTCATTGCTCCTTTTGTTCCTTTACTAATTATATTATATTGCATTAAAAATAAAAAATCAAGAGTATTTTACATTTTTTTCTATACACAAAACATCCTTAATGCACACAAAAACGTGCCATATTTCTTGATTTAACACCAAAATTATGGTACAATAATATTACAACATTACAAAGGACGGTGAGTAAATGCACAAACGTTTCAATACTACAGGTGCCTGTTTTCCTGAAATGCATTATATGGTTGATATAACAGAGCGACTTGTGGCAATAAAAAATATGATAGACAATGGTGATTACTTTATTATTAACCGTGGAAGACAGTACGGAAAAACTACAACTCTCAATGCTCTTGAAACATTTCTCACTCCTGATTATCTCGTCATAAGTATGGACTTTCAGCTTCTGAGTAATTCTGATTTTAGCACAGAAGAAAGATTTGTATCAGCTTTTGCACGTGAAGTATATAGAAATAACTCATTTAAAAAAGCTGTCAGTCAAAACATTACAGATACATTCTATAAATTAAAGTCTGATAATAAAAGTTTTGTTCTCGCTGACCTGTTGATGTATTTTGCGATATCTGTGCCGAAACAGACAAACCTGTTGTTCTTATTATTGATGAAATTGATACTGCATCAAACAATACTGTTTTCATTAACTTTCTCGGAATGCTACGAGGTTATTACCTAAGACGAAATAAAATTTCCATTTTTAATTCTGTTATTCTTGCAGGAGTAAGGGATATCCGTAACCTTAAACTTAAAATCCGTGACGACTCCGAACATCAGCACAACAGTCCATGGAATATTGCAGTTGATTTTAATCTGAATATGAATCTTACTGCTGACGGAATTTCAGATATGCTTTCTGATTATGAAAAAGAACATAATACCGGAATGAATCCTGATACTATCGCACAGCTTATATACGATTATACATCAGGTTATCCTGTACTTGTATCAAGTATCTGCAAGCTTATAGATGAAACCATACACACATGGAATAATGAAGGTGTTATAACCGCTGTAAACCAAATACTTACAATGAATATGCCATTGTTTGATTCACTTATTAATAAACTTGAAGACTATCCCGAAATGAAAAAAAATCTGTATCAGATACTTACTACCGGACAAAAGCTTTCCTACAATCCCGACCATGAAGCCACAAAACTGCTTTTATTGTTTGGCTTTGTTAAGATTGAGGATAATGGAGTGGTTATTGCTAACAGAATATTTGAAACAAGACTTTACAATGATATTCTGACATCTGAAGAAATGAAATCTACTCCTATATCAAAAGCAGGTGCTTTTGACAAACCGGAATTTATTAAAAACGGAATTCTTGATGTTGAACTGATATTGACAAAATTCATTACTCATTTCCATGAAATCTATGGTGATAAACCTGATAAATTCATCGAAGAAGACGGCAGAAAATGTTTTCTCATATATCTCCGTCCAATAATAAATGGTGTAGGTAACTATTATATCGAAACTCATACACGTGACCATCGTCGAATGGATATAGTTATAGACTATCTTGGTAAACGATATATCATAGAGCTTAAAATCTGGCACGGCAAAAAATACAATGAAGACGGCGAACAACAACTCTCCGATTACCTCGATTTTTACGGACTAAAAACCGGATATCTACTCACATTCAACTTCAATGAAAGCAAGGAAATCGGAATAAAAACTGTAACATTTGATGATAAAACATTGATTGAAGCAATAGTATAAAAAATCAATCCCCCGATAATTTCACCTCTCACGAAATTATAGGGGGATATTAACTTTTATATCTGCTTATTAATTTAAGTTTGCTTTACCGCTCTAAACAACATATTTCTCATGAAAACTTATCCATGATTTTTGACTTTCCAGTACATCAAACTTATCCATCTGCTGTATCAATTTATATATCGCTGTCGATTTCGCCTGACAGTTTATTGATTTATTCGGATTAAATTCAATGTCTGTAAACCAGTAATACTTGCTCAGATCAAGCTCTTTTCCATAACTGTTTATAAGAGAAGTTATATACAGATAATCATAAAATGCTGTTGCAGGTTGGAGTGGCCATGTTTCACCACTGTATACAAACGCTGTCAGATTACCTGATGTACGATGTCTCTCATCACGTTTAGCTTCTGACGGCTTTACTTCAAGTAAATCTTCATAAGGTCCGCCATTCTGATATTTTTTTGATGACTGAAATACGTTTTCAAGCGGAACATTTCCGCATTTTAATGAAAATGCACTTAATTTTTTGCCAAGTTCCTCTGTACTTTTTGATGAAACTTCAAGTGCGTACTCATTATATTTATTTCTTATAGCTTCATGTAGCGCAGAAACATTCTTTTGTTTCTGCACTACTGAAAATCCACCATTCCATGTAAATTCAAAATCTGAACTTACTACTTTATTGTCGGTTATAGTCCATGCCGGTCTTGTAGCCATATATACCTCATTAATAATTCGTTAAATAAATTAAACTCTCTTTCATTAGTTTACTCTGAAACCAACATATTTTTCATCATTATAAAATCAACAACATTAACTGCCCCGTCTTCATTTACATCAAACCTCTTATCATCTTTATCCGCCCCATCTTCACTCACAAGATATTTCAGAAGCCTTACAAGTGTTACTGCATCTGCCTTATCATCATTTCCGGGTTCTGTCACATCATCATTACCAAATTGGATTTTCTTTACTGTATCCGCTCCGATGCGATACTCCCAGAATGTATCATCATTACAATGAATAAGAATAATATAATCTTCCCCATCACAAAATGCACCAAATGTTTCTTTAACATTTAACATAGCCACATATCTTCCAAGGCAAGTAAAATATTCGACACCATCGTCACTGTGAATAGATGACATATACGGAACATCGTCAACATACGGTGTTATTCCCGCTACTTCAATAGACTTTTCGGGAATATACATAGTTAATGGATTTGAATAATCTATGTAATATGATTTATCTGAAAGAGTATATTCTTCCTCTCTCTTGTAATCATAAATATTTCCGTTATTCAACATTCTGAGTGTACCGTCTTCAAGAACGCACACAAAAATATAAGTTCCCTTGATATATCCCATATCTACCACATTTTCACAAAGGAGCTTTGCAGACTTATCACCTGATTTTATAGCTGACAACTCTCCATTTTCATCAAGTACATACGAAACATAACCGTAGAAAAATTTTTTTACATCAAATGAACCATAATCCTTCATGCCATCTTTTTCCGAAAAAGATATCAGATGACCGTTCTGAGTAAGTGCATATTTTAAGTTGAGTATCTCAGAAATACCATCACTAATCTTTTTAAATCTACCATCGGTATATACATAAAAAAGTGAACCATCTTCTTTAAGTACAAAATTCACCTCTGTACTTGCAACACCCTCTTCAAATACCGTCTTTTTATCAACATCAAGTCTGCCGTTTTCATAGTGAGTGTATTCTATTATATCGTCATCATCCTCACTAATGAGAAAATAAAAATCTTTTACACCTTCACCTCTGAATGTAAGACCATCAGAAGTATACTCATAATATCTGCCGTCTTCAAAAAGAATGCTTTGTTGCATCATACTGATACCATAGTTTTGAACACTTTCACTCTTTTTAACTTTGCAGGCATTTTCATCGGGAGCATAGGATATTATATGTGAAGGTACTACTTTTATCTTGCCCTGTCCTACAACTTCACCGTCAACAAGTACCGAGTATGTGGTTTCTCCGACTGATTTTCCGTATAAATAGTTGTAAAATGATTCTTCTGTAGTATCTTTGCCCTCATCTTCAAATCCTGCAATATCATTGTTTTCCACTAAAAAAGTACAATCAAGCAAACCTTTCGGCTTTGTTCCGAATGTTATACGATGTCCTGCAGGAAGTTCATAATCTTCAAACTGTACAACCGAAAGCTTGTGTTCATCGGTAACCTTCGTTCCATCAAGATACATCATATACAGATCAAGTTCACTACTCCATGAAATATCGCTTACAGGAACATTTACAAACTCTATAATTCTGAGATTTTTCATAGTTTTAAGTACAGAAAAATCAGTTATAGTACCGTTTGAAAAATCAACCTTACGAAGTGACTTTGCTTTTTCAAGAAAACTCAGATCTGTCGCATAGTTAAGGTCGATGTACATATGTTCCATCGTTTCATATTCTTCAAGACTGATAACACCGTCACCGTTTTTATCAGTATCATAACTGCCGTACTCAACAAGCCAGTCATAAACCGATTTTTCAATATCAACAGGTGTATCTGCCTGTGCATTTACCGATCCATAACTCATAACATTCCCCATAAGAGCCAATGACATAACAGCTGTAAATAATTTTTTTAACTTCATTATATTTTCCCCTTTTTCCTTTTAAAATTTTTTTAATAAAATTCTTCTGCAAGACATATACTTCCGCTTAAAAGCGACTGTCGTACATCAATTATCCTCTGATTTGACGAACCACGAAATCTCAGATTCAGATCTTTTTTATCCTCGACAAATTCACCGTCAACTATTACATCTATGTACGAAAGAAAAGGCTTTACTTCACAACGTTCATTTATCATAACATCAACAATATCCTCCTGAAAATCATATCCTGTATAACACCATATCGTTTTCTTCGGATAAATCTCTTTTGCTTTCTTTACAAGCGTAAGCAAAATCGGAAGATTTTCAGCTTCAAAAGGCTCTCCTCCAAGAAGTGATAACCCTGAAATATATTCCCTTGACAAATATCCGAGTATCATATCCATTACATCATCATCAAAAAACTGTCCATAATCAAAATCCCACGTTTCAGGATTAAAACAACCTTTGCAATGATGCGTACAGCCACTGACAAACAGCGACACTCTCACACCCGGACCGTTTGCTATATCACTCTTTTTTATATGTGCATAATTCATGATTACAAATGAAGTACCCTTTCTTTTATTTCCTTTGTCTTTCCTGTATTCCAGAAATTTTCGCCGAGATATCCGCAGGTTCTCCTTGTTACAGTAAGCTTTGAGCGTTTCTTGTTATGACACTGCGGACATTCCCACTCGTTATCATCATTTACGATTATCTCACCGTCAAAACCACATTCGTGACAATAGTCAGACTTGGTATTAAATTCTGCATACTGAATATTTTCATAAATAAACTTTACCATTTCTCTGAGCGCATCAAGATTTTTTGACATATTTGGTATCTCAACATATGAAATAGCACCACCCAGAGAAATCTTCTGAAACTGATTTTCAAACTCAAATTTTTCAAAAGCGTCTATTTCTTCACGTACATCGATATGATACGAATTTGTATAGTACCCTTTATCCGTTACGTCCTTTATAATTCCAAATCTCTGTCTGTCTATCCTTGCAAATCTGTAGCAAAGCGATTCGGCAGGAGTACCGTAAAGTGCAAATCCGATTCCTGTTTCACTTTTCCAGCGCTCTGTAGCTTCACGCATATGATTCATAACTCTCAGAGCAAATTCTTTTCCTTCCTTTGTCGTATGACTTACACCCTTCATAAGCTTTGTCACTTCATAAAGACCTATATATCCAAGAGAAATACTTGAATATCCGCCATGCAGAAGCTCATCTATCACTGCACCCTTAGGAAGTCTTGATATAGCTCCATACTGCCAGTGAATAGGACTTACATCCGAAAGTGTACCTTCAAGCGCCTTATGCCTGTACATGAGTGCTTCAAAACAAAGATGCAGACGTTCATCAAAAAGTTTCCAGAACACTTCTTCATTTTTATCTGCAATTATCCCTATCTGCGGAAGATTTATACTTACCACACCCTGATTAAATCTTCCTTCAAACTTGTACTGACCGTTTTCATCTTTCCAGGGTGCAAGGAAACTTCTGCAACCCATACAGCTAAATACATTTCCTTCATAATTTTCACGCATTTTCTTTGCGGAAATATAATCGGGATACATTCTCTTTGCCGAACACTTCACAGCCATTTCGGTAAGATAATCATACTTTCCGCCTTTAAGACAGTTATGCTCATCAAGCACATAAATAAGTTTTGGAAAAGCAGGTGTAACATAAACTCCTGCTTCATTTTTTGTACCTTCCATTCGCTGACGAAGTATTTCATGAATGATCATTGCATTTTCCTCTGCATACTCATCATTTTCATCAAGATGAAGAAATAACGTTACAAACGGTGCTTGTCCTGTAGTAGTCATAAGAGTATTTATCTGATACTGTATTGTCTGCACCCCTGATTTGAGTTCATCATACAATCTCATATTAACTATTTCGTTTATCATACTCTCATCAAGTTTATCAGAATATTTTTCAGTCATTTCTTTAAGATACTTGTTTTTGCTTTTTCTCAGATATTTTCCAAGATGCCTCATATCAACAGACTGACCGCCGTACTGATTGCTTGCAACCGCCGCTATTATCTGCGTCATAACGATACACGCAACCTGAAAACTTTTTGGTGATTCTATCATTTTTCCGTTCATAACAGTTCCGTTGTCAAGCATATCACCGATATTTATCAGACAACAGTTGAAAATAGACTGTATAAAATAATCAGCATCATGAAAATGAAGAACCCCCTGATCATGAGCCATTGATATTCTTTCAGGCAGAAGCAATCTTCGTGTAAGGTCTTTTGAAACCTCTCCGGCTATATAATCTCTCTGAGTAGAGGCGAGTATAGTATTTTTATTTGAATTTTCTTCCGAAAGTTCCTTGTTTTCATTTTTAATGAGCTTGAGTATAGACTCATCAGTAGTATTGGCTTTTCTGAGCAATGCTCTCTGATAACGATATATAATATATTTTTTTGCAAGAATATATTTGTTCTGTCTCATAAGTTCTTTTTCGATCATGTCCTGTATCGTTTCTACATGAAGTATATTTTTCCCTGCAAATTTTTCAACATACCTGACAATCGTTTCTATAGACTGGGTTTCTACTTTTTCATTATCAGGTACTTCTGCATTAGCCTTCCTGATTGCTGTAATAATTTTCGCCTTGTCATATTCGGCAACTCTGCCATCACGTTTCTGAACTTTCATAAAAATAACTCCTCAATCGCTCATATATGTAAAGAAAAAAATTACATAGCCGATATAGATCCGGCTATGTAATAGATTATTTTAAAGTTTGCAATATTTGTTTCTTCCTTCAAGGAAAATATCTCCGCCATTACAGTCATTTGCAACTATAAGAGGAAAATCTTCTATATACAGTCTCTTTACAGACTCACATCCAAGATCTTCAAAAGCTATTACTTCACAGCTTTTTATACACCTGGCAGCAAGTGCACCCGCACCACCAATTGCACAGAAATACACCGCACCGTTTCTTACAACGGCATCGCATACTTCTTTACTGCGTTCACCCTTGCCTATCATAGCGGCAAGACCAAGATCCAGAAATTCCGGAGCAAACTTATCCATTCTTCCTGATGTAGTCGGTCCGCATGAACCTATAGGCTGACCGTCTTTGGCAGGAGTGGGACCTGCGTAATAAATAACTGCCCCTTCAAGATCAAAAGGAAGTTTTTCACCACTGTCTATAAGTGACTTTATTCTTTTGTGAGCAGCATCACGCGAAGTGTAAACATACCCACTAAGAAGCACCTTTTCTCCGACCTTAAGATCACCGGCATATTTTTTTATTTCATCTGTCCTGATTTTTTTTATACTTTCCATTTTCAGATCCGTCTTTTCTGCAATATATTTTTAAAGATTAATTATCGATTTCTTCAATCTCTGCTTCTTTGGCAAGAGCTGCAAGATCGTTTTTCCACTTATCTGATGGTTTCTGAGTCTGTGGTGCGACAGGTTTATTGTTGTTATTATTGTTATTATTTCCGCCGTCTTTTGTATTCTGTTCAGCTTCCTTAGCAAGAGCTTCCAGATCATTTTTCCACTCACCTGAATTTTGAGGTTTGTGATCATTTTTCTTATTATGATTGTTATTATTTTTTATGTCACCTGATGTCATTTCTACCTGTTTTGTGAGTGCCTCTAGGTCATCCATCGCCCATGTGGACTTCTTATTTTTTCCGTTCTCATCTTTTGTCTCCGGAGCCTGATTTTTCTTCTGATTATCATCTTTAGCTCCTTCATTATTTTCAGCGACCGGTTTAACATCCTGAGATTTTATATCCTGTTTTTTTTCATCACCCGACTTTTCATTCTGAGCCTTTGGAGGTTCAGGCTTTGGTAAAGTCTTGATAAGTTCATCAAGCGCAGCCTTATCAAACATTGACTTGCTGTACGAATCAATCTTATCATTTGTTTCACCGACTGTCTTATTTATATCAGTATTAAACATAGCTATCATGTCTGTTATATCTTTAAGATTTCCTTTGAGTTTATCAAGATCTTTCTTAAATGATTCTCTGATATCTTCTGATATTTTTTCAAGAGCCTGAGATTTTTCGTTAAGCTGTTCTTTTTGTTCTGTAAGCTTTTTCTCAGTTTCAGCATTCATCTCATCAGCTTTCTTCTGAGCCTGAGTTATTATATCATTACTCTTTTCGTCGGCTTCTTTAAGTTTCTTTTCAGAATATTCATCAGCCTCAGCTATAAGCTTATCAGCTTTTTCCTTCGCTTCTTCAGCAAGTTTATCAGCAGCATGCTGAGCTTCAACTGTTATCTTCTTAGCAGTATTCTGAGCTTCTATAAATACATTTCCTATATCAAATGTACTCTTAAATTCAGAACTTTCAGACTGTGCCGAATTTTTAAGTTCAGTTACTTCTTTCTTCAACTGCTCTATTTCTTCATCCTTTGAAGCCAATGACTTTTTAAGACCAACTATATCTTTTTCCTTATTTTTAAGAAGCTCTTCTTTTTCTTTTAACTGATTGTCCTTTTCTGAAATTTCTTTTTTGAACTTATCTATTTCAGCCTGACTTGCACCTGAAGGTACACCCTTTTCCATATCCTCATACTTAGCTTTTTCAGCTTCATAAAGATTTTTTTCAGACTGACGTGCTTTCTTTTCAGACTGTAAAGCTTCTTCAAGTTTTCTGAGAGTAATAGTAGTAGAATTAAGCTTGTTGCTAAGAGTCTTTACTTCACCCTCAAGCTTCTGAACTTTTTCCTTATCTTCCGGCTTTGAAGAATCAGACTTCTGTGGTACAGGCGCAGGTCTTTCTTCAAGTTCCTTCACCTTGTCTTCAAGCTCCTTAATCGTTGCCTTATGTTCTTTGATTTCAGTTGTAAGTTTATTTGTATAATTCAATACATCTTCTTTAACGAAACCGCCAAATCTGGCTTCTTTAAATATACCTAATTCGTTTACTTCTTCCATATTGCATCTGCGCTCCTTATCATATAAGATATACTGCAATAACAATCACTAAATAATAAAATTTTAATCATATTGCACACTTTAACTAGTACCTATATTATAACATATATACAACAACATTATCAACCTAACAATATTCACAAGTTTTATATATTTAAAACAGTCAATATAAACAATTTTCAAAAAAGTAAATCGCACATGTTTTACACATGTACGATTTTAAAATGTCAATTTTATTTCTTGTTATCAAGAATCTTGAATATTGCATCGAGATCATCTTCATCTGATGAAAGTGAAGAAGATGAAAGTGATGATTTCATTGAAGACATTGATGGTTTTACAGGCTGTTTTGGAATAACAGGCTGAACAGGAACTTCATCAATAAGAGGATTTTCCATAGGAATTACACTCTTTGGTTCACCAAAACCTGCAGCGATAACTGTGATTCTCATTTCATCCTGCATATCTTCCTTAAATGCTGTACCAAAGATAAATTCAACATCATCAGCTGCTGTATCTGTGATCATCTTTGTAGCTGTATCAACATCTTCAGCAAGAACGTCTTCTGACATTGCAATGTTGATAAGAAGTCTGTTAGCACCTGAAATAGATGTTTCAAGAAGTGGGCTTGAAATAACTGCCTTTGCAGCATCTGTAGCCTTGTCCTTACCTGAACCATAACCGATAGCCATATGTGCATAACCTGCACCCTTCATGATTGTTGAAACGTCTGCAAAGTCAAGGTTGATAAATCCATCATCAACTATGAGATCTGAGATACTCTTTACACCTGTCTTGAGAATATCATCTGCAAGTGAGAATGATTCTCTCATTGTAAGAGGCTTGTCCATTCCTACGAGAAGCTTTTCGTTAGGAATAACTATAAGTGAGTCAACATACTTTTTAAGTTCTGCTATACCTCTTTCAGCCTGAAGCATTTTCTGCTCTCTTTCAAAAAGGAAAGGCTTTGTAACAACTGCTACAGTAAGAACTTCCATCTCCTGAGCGATCTGTGCTACTACAGGTGCAGCACCTGTACCTGTACCACCGCCCATGCCGGCTGTAATAAAAATCATATCAGCATCTTTAAGTGCTGCTGCAATTTCTTCTTTATTTTCCTGTGCAGATCTTTCGCCTACTTCCGGCTTGTTTCCTGCACCTCTGCCTCTTGTGAGTTTAGCACCGATCTGTATCTTAGATGTTGCCTTTGAATTTCTGAGAGCTGATGCGTCAGTATTGATAGCTATGTATTCAATATCACTCACTCCTGAATCAGCCATACAGTTGAGTGCGTTTCCGCCGCCGCCGCCAACACCTATAACTTTTATATTTACCTCCGGATCGTATGCATCGCTTTCAAAAACAAATCCTGCCATTTAAATACTCCTCTCAAGTTTTATACTAATATTAAGATTAACTTCAAATTTTCCATATCCCATGTAAACAACATTTATTATTATATTATCATATTTCGCAATCAATTTCAAGTCAATTTGCAAAAAAAACTATGATATTTTTTATGTATTTTTTTTCTATACCCAAACACAATACACGAAAAAAATATAATAACTGCATGAATATACGTAAATATGAGTTTTATTAACCATTTATCTTATTGCTGTGAACTTTTTACTGTAGTTACTGCCGGTAAATTTGTTACTGTTACATTTGACTCTACTGACACTGCCGAAGTTACCGCAGTAGTTACGGAAGGCAACTTCTCAGTAACAATATTCTCCTGATTGCCATTCATCAATATTTCCGATTTTTTGTTTATTTCATCATATTCCTCCTTTGAAACATATGAGTACCCCAATGAATCATGATATATAAGATACCCGCTCTTATTTTGTCTTAGCTCATTGGTTATTATATGATAAGCATATGCAAGCTTATACTCAATATCAAAAGCATTTCCGATCATAATCTTTATGCTGTTGTTATAGTCAAGAACTATATTGTAATCTGTTGAGAGGTCGATAGATGATATATCAGATATATTCCCAGATTTTATCTGATTTATGATCTCTTTGAGAGTTTCATCATTTGAAATATCATCATCGGTATGAAGAAGAGTTTTTTCCTCTATTACAAACTTTTCTTTTTCTTCCTTCTCATCTTCATTTTTTTCTTTTTTAGCCAATTCTTCGTTCGTAAGAAAATATCCTTTTATAACCATAAGATCAGGATTTTCTATAGTTTCATACATTCCCAGTATTCTGTACCCTTCACTGATAAGAAGATATCCACCTCTGTACTCAACATAAGCCATTTCCACACTAGGCGTAATCTCCATACAAACCTTATCCGGAAAACTTTTTTTAATCTTTACATCGTCAATATAAAGCATCTCGCTTAATATTTTTTCACGTGCTTTTTCAGTACTCAGACGTACAAGATTATCACCTGCCGAGATACCTGAAGACTTTATTATATCAGTATTTTCGTACATAGTTGTCCCGGAAATTTCTATCTCTTTTATATTAAAAAGCAATGTAACCGAAAGCGAAGCGCCTATGGCAATAGCAAGGAATATTATAACAAAAATATACCCACGCAGATCTTTTTGCCTCTGGCGTTTTCGCCTCCTGTTCTTATTGTCATTTATATTGACTTTATTTACATTCTGGTTCTGCATTTATTTCATTCCTTTCAGACACTTATCGTGCGTCTGCTCATTATACATCATCTGGTTTCCGGCTTTCTCTTTATGTCTGCACCGAGTGATGCAAGTACCGAGTCTATTTTTTCATATCCCCTGTCTATGTGATTTATACATGTAATTTCACTTGTACCTTCTGCAGCAAGTGCAGAAATCGTCATGGCAGCTCCTCCTCTGAGATCAGTTGCCTCAACATTTGCGCCATAAAGCTTTTTCACTCCCTCAACAACCGCAATCTTACCATAAACTTTTATATCCGCTCCCATCATATTGAGCGCATCAACGTGTTTATATCTGCTTTCAAATATATTTTCTTCAAATACACTTGTTCCATCAGCCATACAAAGTACAGACATCATTATTGACTGCAGATCTGTTGCAAATCCAGGATATGGCATAGTCTTAAGAGATTTTATAGGCAATATCCTGTTTCTTGCTTTAAGATATATACTGTCATTACAGGTACATACACTGCATCCCATTTGTTCAAAATAACCGGTAAATGAAGAAACATCAAGCGACGATATTCCGGATATACACACTGCACCATCAGTTATTGCTGCTGCCGCCAGATATGTAGCCGCTGCTATTCTGTCAGGAATAACCTGATGTTCACAACCATAAAGTCTGTCAACTCCGCATATTTTTATGGTACTTCCGGACGTGCATTCTATTTTTGCTCCACATTTCACCAGATAGGATACCAGATCATGAATCTCAGGCTCACGTGCAGCATTTTTTATTTCTGTTTCACCTTCTGCTTTTACAGCTGCCAGAATAATATTTTCCGTAGCTCCTACAGAAGGAAACTCAAGCATTATTTTAGCTCCTTTTATACCGTTTGGTGCTGTACAATTTATTTTTCCATGTTCTTCAGAAATAACTATTCCCATCTTTCGTAATGCTGAAATATGAATATCAACGGGTCTTGGCCCCAATTGACATCCTCCCGGAAAATACAGACTGCAACTGCCGCATCTTCCCAAAAGTGCACCGAGAAATATGATGGATGAACGCATTTCACGCATAAGTTTTTCCGAAATACTGTCTTTTTCTATACCGCTGTTGGAAACTATTATTGTTCCGTTTTCACACCTTGAAACTTTACATCCAAGATGAGTAAGGATCCGTGACGCAGCGTAAATATCAGTAAGTTCAGGACAGTTTTTTATAACTGTCTGACCATCAGCAAGAACAGTTGCTGCCATGATAGGAAGAGCGCTATTTTTAGCCCCCTGAAGTTTTATTTCTCCGGATATTCTTTTTCCACCGTTTATAACAAGCTTATGCAATATATCACACCCTTTTTTACAGAGCATATTCTGATATGCCTTTTACAACATATTATGCAAAAGCTTATTTTATGGTGAAATTATTTTTTTACTGCACTTCTTATTACGCCCCATATTCTTTCGTTGGTATCTTTTATAGAAAGTTTATATGCATTTTCGGACATACTTTTTATTTTATCAGGATTGTTATAAAAATCTTCGACAAGCTTTATTACCTCTTCATGCTTTACATTTTTCTGCTCTATAACAACCGCTGCACCTGCTTTTCCAAGTACATTTGCATTGTGGAACTGATGATTTCCAGCTACTATAGGTGAAGGAATAAGTATTGATGCCTTTCCCATAGCCTCAAGTTCTGCCAGAGTTGTTGCACCAGAACGACATACTACAAGATCAGCTGCTGCCATACAAATATCCATATCATTTATGTACTCTGTTATTCTCAGTCTGTCTGACTTCATAGGAACACCATATTTGCTCATCTGTTCCGGAAATGTATCTTTTCCCATTCCACCATACCCATGGATATGATTTATTTTAAGACCTTTGCTGTGACTGTTACGTATTACTTCAGCCATAGTTTCATTTATGCAGCCTGCACCGAGACTTCCGCCAAAAGAAAGCACTGTAAAACTGTCATCAAAACCCAGTTTCCTTCTTGCCTCATCTTTTTTCATTTTCAGAAGATCTGCTCTTACCGGCAGTCCGGTAACAGTATAGTCTATATCACTGTCAAGATATTCAAGCGCTTCCTTTACTGTAAGCATAACTTTATCCACGCTTTTGGTGAGTATCTTTGTTGTTACTCCCGGATAGGCATTCTGCTCGTGAATAGCTGTAGGAATATTTTTCTTAGCGGCCATACGAACTACGGGACCACTTACATATCCGCCTGTACCTATAACGATATCAGGATTAAAATTTTTTATTATCTCCTTCGCCCTGCCTGATGATGTTGCAAGATATGCAACTGCCTGAATATTTCTTTTTATATTTTCAAGACTTATTCTCCTCTGAAAACCACTTACTTTTATAGGTGCAAAATCATATCCTGCCTGAGGAATAAGTCTTGCCTCCATCCCGAATGGTGTTCCGGCAAAAAGAAACTGCGAATCAGGTTCATGTTCCTTTATAATAGATGCTATGGCAAGAGCCGGATTTATATGTCCTCCGGTACCGCCTCCTGTTATTAACGCCCTCATAAAATATACCCATTACCTTTCTTGAAGTTTATTATTTTTTGATACACGTTTTCTGGTTGTTTTATTTTTTTTCTTTTCTGTCATACTGATATCATCTGCTGTTGCATTTCTTGAAACATTAAGTACTATTCCCATCTGTGCTAAAAGCATCATAAGTGATGTACCTCCGTAACTGAAAAAAGGCAGACTTATTCCTGTGTTAGGAATAAAGTTACTTACAACGGCAATATTTAAAAAAGCCTGTAATCCAACCTGAACAGTAAAGCCAACACAAATAAGCATGCCAAATTTGTCAGGTGCTTTTGAAGCTATGTAAAATCCTCTGAAAACAAAAAGTGCAAAAAGTGCTATAACAGTAACTGCACCGGCAAATCCAAGTTCTTCACAGAGAATAGCAAAAACAAAGTCATTTTCAGCTTCCGGAAGATAACGAAACTTTTGTCTTGAGTTTCCCAGTCCCATTCCAAAAAATCCGCCCGAACCTATCGCAACAAGCGACTGCCATGTCTGCCAACCGCCACCCTTTATGTCTGACTTCGGATCAAGCCATGCATCTATTCTTGTTGTAAAGTATGATATTCCTTCAAATTCTATTTTGTATATTACAACAGCAACAAGTGCAAGTGCTCCAAGGCACGCAACTCCAAGAAGATGCGACATCTTTGCACCGCCTACAAATATCATTACCAGACCTATAAGACAAATAAGAATGGTACCTGAAAGATGAGGCTGCATCATCATAAGAGCGGCAACTATACCAAGTATCAACATATACGGCACAACACCTATTCTCAGCAACTTCATTCTTTTATAGTTCTGTGCTATAAGCATAGCAAATAAAATCACTATAGAAAACTTCATAACTTCAGATGGCTGAAACTGAAATCCACCTATACCTATCCATCTTGTTGCACCATTAAGAGTAACACCTATATGCAAAGGTTTTATCAGAATAGCTACCATCATAATAAGACACACGATAAAAAGAAAAAATGAAATAAATCTGTTTTGAAAAAAGTGATAATCCACTTTTGATAAAAGCCACATCGCAATAAGACCTACAGCTGCAAATTTCAGCTGTTTGATCGCATAAAACGTGCCGGGATTTCCTTCACTTATAGCAAGAGCATAACTTGCTGAGAACATCATGATTATACCCATAACAAGCAATATCATAACTATAAAAAAGAACGGAAGATCTACAGTTCCAAGCTTTCGGCTGCGGACTGCCCAGTCTTTGATATCATTTATCATCACTTTAAATATACTGTTCTTCTTGCTTTGCTCAGTTTTCTTTGTTTTTGACACTGATGCCGCCACTTTCCGAAACCTCCTGTTTTATATTCTCAAAAATAACCGAAGTTAAAAAATTCCTCCGGTTATTTTAAGCATTTCATAATTATATATTATATTGAAGTACTACAGAGAGTACACCTACTACTATTGCAACGATTGAAAAAGTAATAACGATTTTGTATTCACTAAAACCGCACATTTCAAAATGATGATGTATAGGTGACATCTTGAATATTCTCTTTCCTTTTCCTTTTTCACCTGTTTTCTTATAATGTCTCCAGGCAGTAAATTTAAAATATAATACCTGAATAACAACGGAAAGTGCTTCAAGTATGTACACAAGACCTACAAGAATCATAAGCAGATGATTGTGAGTGATAAAACTTATCGCAACAAACGCACCGCCAAGATACATAGAACCTGTATCACCCATAAAACATTTTGCAGGATGAAGATTCCATACAAGAAATCCTAAACAACCGCCTGCAATCGCTATTGCATACATAGATACTTCATATTCTTTTATTATCATACATATTGTAGTAAGTGCAAGCATTGTTATAACTGTTACCGAACCACACAGACCATCAACACCGTCAGTCAGATTTACTGCATTTGATATATATATCATAACAAGAACCATCAGCGGATAGTAGAAAATACCTACATCAAAGCTCACAAACATCAGATTGATTTCTGTTGATTTGTCACCAAGAAAATAAAGTGCTGCAAGAAAAGCAACGCATATAAGGAACTGGAACACCATCTTCTGCCATGCTTTCAAACCAAGGTTCTGCTTCTTTACTGCTTTTATATAATCATCCGCAAATCCGATAGCAGAAAAAAGAACTGAAAAAACCATGCAGGCAATTAGTTTAAACATACCATTTGCCGCCAGATTGTTTTCTACGTCAAAGTAAAACAAACGGTAAACAGTATATCCTACAGCAGCGGCAACAAGACTTGCTATTATAAACATAAAACCACCCATTATAGGAGTTCCCTGTTTGTCTTTGTGCCATGAAGGTCCGATATCAAGTATCGTCTGTCCGAAATTTATTTTCTTAAGATAAGGTATAAGTGCTATTCCCGAAAAAGCCGCAATGGCAAAAGCCAGAACTGACACACCGATTCGTATGGTAAACAGCATATTGTATAATTCCTCCTTAAAGGATATCACTCTTTATGACATCCTTTATTTATTTTATTTAAGCAGTGTTAATCCTTCAGCAACAATTTCACGTTCATCAAAATGTATATGAACATTATCACGAAGTACCTGATAGTCTTCATGACCTTTTCCTGCAAGAAGTATAATGTCATCTTTCTTAGCAAGACTGAGAGCTTTTATTATAGCCTCTTTTCTGTCCGTAACAGTAATATACGGACACTTACATTTGTCAAGGCCCTTTAAAATATCTGATATTATATCCTCCGGTTCTTCATCTCTCGGATTGTCAGAAGTTATCACCAGCATATCAGCATATTCCGCAGCAGCCTGAGCCATAAGCGGACGTTTCTGACTATCACGATTTCCGCCACATCCAAAAAGACATATCAGTCTTCCATCACAATATTCCTTTATGCTGGACAAAACATTTTCAAGTGCATCAGGTGTATGAGCATAATCACATATTACAGTAAAATCTCTTCCGGTCGGAATTATTTCACATCTTCCCTTTACACCCTTACACTCAGAAAGTGCCCTGACTATATCTTCATCACTAACACCAAACATTGAACACACTGCAGCCGCCGCTGTGATATTTTCGACATTGAACATACCTGTCATAGCAACAGAAATATCAGACGCGCCTCCGTGATGTTCAAAAATAAATGATGTTTTATCATCTTCCAGAGAAATATTATGTGCATAAAAATCAGCTTTTTCCTTGCGGCTGAAAGTATATTTTTCAGTTTTTATTTCGTCATAGAGCCTTTTTCCATAACTGTCATCAATATTGCATACCGACACATCAGATATATCAAAAAGCATTTTCTTTGCTTTAAAATATTCTTCCATCGTCTTATGATAATCAAGGTGATCCTGTGTAAGATTTGTAAAAACAGAAATATCAAATTTTGTAGGTCCTGTTCTGTACTGCACAAGGCCGAACGAAGAAACCTCCATTATAACTACATCACATTTTTCCTTCACCATACGATCAAGGAGTGACATATACTCATATGCCATCGGCGTTGTATTTTGCGTGCTCACTATCTGATTTCCTATTTCGTTGTGAATAGTTCCTATAAGACCTGTTTTAAATCCTGCATATGTCAGAATATGTTTTATAACATTTGTCATCGTTGTTTTTCCGTTTGTTCCGGTAACACCGATAAATTTTAATTTTCTTTCCGGATGATCAAACCATGCCGCACACGCTGTACCATATGCTTTTCTGGAACTCTCAACAATAATCTGTCTCGGAAGTCCCATATCTTTTTCCGTCACCACAGCAGCTGCACCTTTTTGTATAGCTTCCTCTGCCTTTGTGTGACCATCAAAAGAACCACCTTTTACGCAAAAGAAAACACAGTCTTCTTGTATTTTTCGTGAATCATCTGTTATCAGACTCACTTCCCTGTCTGAAAAATCAGGCATTTTTATATCTTCAAATAATTTATAAAGATTCATAAAACATATCTCCAGTTCATATCAATCAACCGTTTGAATCATTTACGCCAAACTGAACCGCAACTATAGTTCCTTCTTTTACAAGTGTACCTGCTTCTATAGACTGTGAAAATACAAATGCTTTTTCACTCTGAGATCCCTGTATCGTCATATTGAGCCCCAAATCAAGTAATGTCTGATTTGCTTTACTCACTGACATATCCTTCAGATCAGGCATAATAACTTCTTTTTGCTCATAATCGGCTGTAGTATATATTATAACCGTTCCACCCTTAGGCATACTATTTGCTACTGTAGGGTACTGTGCTACAACAATTCCTCCGTCGCCTCTTATATCAACTTCAAAACCTTCACGCTCAATTACAGTTCGTGCTTCGTCAACCGTCATAGTTTCGACATCAGGAACACGAATGCTCATTTTAAGCTGTTCTTCTTCTGTATATTCAGGATAATATCCAAGATAAGGAAGAATATTTGTAAGCATCTCCGTAACACATGGCGCTGCAACTTTACTTCCGTAATATCCTATACTCATATCAGGCTGATCGACAATAACAAGAATAACTATTTCAGGATCATCTGCAGGAGCAAATGCACAATACGACGCACAGTGTTCCATCGGAAGTTCCTGTATAATATAATTTGGATCTTTTTCTTTTTTAGCTAATTCTGCTTGTTTTGCCTGAGCATTTGCTGAAATCTTTTCGGCTGTACCACTCTTTCCGCCTATCTTGTAACCGCTTATGTATGCGTTACCACCCGAATGCACATCAACGTTATCAAGAAGAGCTTCTCTCATAAGAGCTGACGTATGCTCTGAGACTACCTGACGTTTTATTATCGCATCATTATCTCTTACGATATTTCCGTCACAGTCAATTATCTTGTCAACGACATAAGGCTGTAAGAGGTATCCGCCGTTAATTGCAGCTGTGTATCCTGTTATCATCTGTATAGGTGTAATAGTATTTGCCTGACCAAATGCTGAACGTGCAAGCATCGGACCATTTCTGAGAGATGCAGTAGGATTTTCACTGTCAAGCGGAGCATAATAACTTCCCACTTCATTTGGAAGGTCTATTCCCGTTCTCTCTCTCATACCAAAGGCATCTGAATAATAACTGAATTTTTCAGCGCCAAGTGCAAAACCTATCTGCATAAAAGCCGGATTACATGAGTTAGCAAGTGCCTGCTTGAAAGTAAGTGTGGTTATAACATTTCCGTTTTCATCTGTATGCGCACCGTTACTTCCGAATATATGACACTTAATCTCTATGCCGTCTACATTTACAGAACCATTGCATTCAAAATTATCTTCAAAAGACACCGCCTTTTCTTCCAGAGCTGCGGCACCTGTTATAACTTTGAATACGGAACCCGGTTCATATGTGTACGATATTGCTTTGTTTTTCCACATTTCTTCAAGCAATCTTGATTCCTCAACATCACGCTTTTCTTCAGGCACTGTTTCAAGATAAAGTCTGTCTTCCTCTGAAAGTTCTGCTCTGTTGTTAAGGTCAAAACCGTTTGAAGTTGCCATAGCAAGTATAGCACCTGTCTTGGCATTCATAACTATTGCACAGCCGGGATAGTCAGCATCAAATTTTTCAACAGTTGAGTCAAGTGCTGATTCAACATAATACTGTACCATACTGTCAATAGTAAGAACCAGTGAATCGCCATCCTCTGCCTCATATAACTTTGAATACTTGTATGGCATGGTATTTCCCGATGCATCTTTTGCTGAAATAGTAACACCGTCAACGCCGGAAAGATATTCATCATATGTACGTTCTATACCATACTGACCATCACCGTCAGCATTTATAAATCCTATAACCGCAGACGCAAGACTGTCCTGTGGATAATATCTTTTTGTATCTTCAATAAAAGATATACAGGTTATTGTTCTGTCATCATTTGACAAAAAATCTTCTGTAGCTATTTTGAGAGGTTTTTCAACTTGCTTTGCAAGAACCTCATACTGCGATTCTTTTTTATCCATAGCAGTAAGAATCTTATCACGACTGATACCAATATTTTGAACAAGATAATTTACTATTTCTTCCTTATATTTTGAATCTCGTTCATTGAAAACTACAGGATCTATATACAAGGTGTATACTGTCGCACTTTGTGCAAGTATTTTGTTATCAGCACTGTAAATCGAACCTCTGTTTGCCGGAATCGGAGTTGCTCCAAACTGATTATTATCAGCCTCTTCCTGATAAATCGCTGAATCAATAACCATTATTTTAAAAAGATTTACCGTAACCATAAGTGCAAAGAGAAGTGTAATTATCATTACAACAAGATTTGCTCTTTTCTTCATTTTCACCGAAGGTAAGTCTGCCAAATATAAAACCTCCTAAAAATTAATATATCGTTTTCCCCTCGCAACTGCTTGCAACAACACAAAGAGTCAATCCTCAAAAATAGTCAATCCATAAAAGATTGACTATCCGACTCTACATAATATATTATATTTTTTTATAATGAAAATTATTCAGAAAGAGAATTAAACACTTTTCTTATCTTTACAAATATATTATCATCTGCCTCGGAAATTCTGATATCATCACCATCACTAAGGTCTATGTACCATATCTGTGCTTTGTCGATTTTTTTAAGACCAATCTGCTCCGCATGAGATTCAATATTTTCAAGAGAAGCATAAGACTCGATCGAAACTTTGAGTCTTGCATTCTCGCTTTCGAGATTCTCAAGTACTGCTTTCTGCTCATTTATCTGATTGTACATATCACTTACCTGAACCTTACCATATATAACGCAGAAAAGCATGACCATAACAAGAACTGCACCGATAACAATTTTTAAAGACGAGTTCTTATCTGCATTTTTACTCTGCTGTATGGTTATTTTCTGACGGTTCAGTTCCTCAGATTCCTGAGGTGCAACACCAAGATTTCTATATTTGTTAAGATCGTATTTACTTATTTTTGTATCTGTATCGTATTTGTTCGTATCGTATTTGTATGCCATATTTGTCATAGACATCAAACCACCTATAACCTTTCCAGAACTCGCAGTTTCGCACTACGACTTCTGTTGTTTTCATCAAGTTCATCGGCTGTTGCTTCTATCGGTTTACGATTCACAAGTTTTGCAAGAGGTTTCCTTCCGCAAACACACTGCGGAAAATCCGGATTGCATATACAGCCTTTGCACCATGATGCAAATTTTTGTTTTACCAGCCTGTCTTCAAGCGAATGAAACGTTATTACCGCTATACGTCCGCCCGGTTTCAAAGATTCAAATGCATTTTCGAGACCTGCTGAGATATGATCGAATTCACCGTTTACAGCTATTCTGATTGCCTGAAATGTCTTTTTACATGGATTTTTCTCACGTCGAACCTTTGCAGGAACGCTGTTTTTTACTATTTCTCCAAGCTGAAACGTTGTTTCAATAGGTGCGTTCTCTCTCTCCCTGATAATATTTTCTGCTATACGCCATGAAAATTTTTCTTCACCAAACTCAAAAAGAATCTTTGCAAGTTCATCTTTTGAATAAGTGTTTACTATATCCTTAGCACTTATACCTTCCTGACTCATTCTCATGTCAAGAGGCGCATCCTGGTGATATGAAAAACCTCGTTCACCTTTATCAAGCTGATGTGATGAAACTCCGAGATCAAGAAGTACACCGTCAACCTTATCAATTTCAAGTTCATCAAGTACTTCCCTGATCTGAGAAAAATTTCTCTTTACCACAACAGCATTATAACCAGACAATCTTTCGGTTGCAACCGTAACCGCATCAGGATCTCGGTCTATTGCAACCAGCATACCATTGTCATTTAACTTTTCTGCTATACGCTTTGAATGACCTGCTCCTCCGACAGTGCCATCAACATATACACCATCAGGCTTTATATCGAGAAAGTCAATACATTCTTCTAACATCACAGACTTATGGAAAAACTCCATTTTTCCTATTCCTCGTTTCTATTCATTTGTAAATATGTTGAATCCGATTGCCTGTATGTCCGTTTTATTTATATTTATCTATCTGTTTTATTCATAATTTCCATAAGTGAAAACATAAATCTATAGCTGTTTTCACTATAATATATATTATACTATAAGTATGAGAAAAAATCAATGCAGACCACTCACAAATGACTCCATTGTTTTTAAGATGTTTTTATGCAATACGCACAATTTATATTAAAACTTTTCTAAATCAGACTTTAGATTGTAATTTTTACGTTCGCATTTGTAATATATATTTAATATTTAAAAGCAATTTTCTTGAGTGCTGTAATTTTTCTGTAATCAATTGCACTGTTTTTCAACTTTTAAAGATAAATACTAATATAAAGCATTATAAATTTAACTTATACAAAAAATTAAGACCATCAAGGAGAAGATTTTTCCATAATTCGATTTTTGTTTCACAATAAGGCAATATTATTTCGGATAGTCCTCCTGTTGCCACAACTTTTGTATTTTCTCCAAGTTCTTTTTTATATCTTTTTGTCATACCATCAACGATACAAGCTGTCCCGATAATCACTCCTGATTCAATTGAAGAAACAGTATTTTTCCCTATGGCGTCTACACCATCAGATATTTTCTCTATCTTTGGAAGTTTTGCTGTAAACTCTGAAAGTGCTCTAAATGATGTCCACACTCCGGGACAAATAGAATGTCCCAGATAATTTCCAATGTTGTCAACCGCACAAACAGTTGTTGCTGTTCCAAAATCAAAAACAATGACGGATGATCTGTATTTGTTATATGCCATAGCCGCTCCGCATATCAGATCAGCTCCAACCTTCTCAGGATAATCAGTGCATATTTTTAGTCCTGTTTTCAATTTGCTGTCAAGAAGTTTCACCTTACACTTGCAAACTTGTGAAATCACGTCAGTTAAAGCCTTATTTACCTTTGGCACTACAGAAGAAATTATTGCTCCATCTATTTTTTCAACACAAACATTTTCTTTGTTGAAAAATTTCAGAATTTCATTCGCATAACCGGATATAATTTTATCAGGATCCGTCTTAAATCTGAAATCAAAGCAAAATTTATCATCTTTATATACCGCTGACACTATATTGGTATTGCCAACATCAACAACCAAAATCATTTTATCACCCTTATATAATAGTATAAAAGAACTATTCAAGTATAGCACAGCAAAATAATGATTGTCAATATAAACGCAAAAACTATTTGATTTGATGTTATCTGAAATGATTTATAGTAAACAAAAAGCAGACTCAATCACTCAAGTCTGCTCTTTTATGATACATATGTTCAACTTATACATTCAACATAATACTTTCTGTTTGCGGAATCATTTCCGGTGTACTTGCCGGCAAGAACTTATCAAGCATAGCATACAGCATTTCTTTTTCAAAAGGTTTTGAAAGATATGCGTTCATTCCGCTTTGAATCGCTATCTGTTTATCATCTCCAGCAGCATTTGCTGTAAGAGCGATAATAGGAACAGAACACGCATCTGCTTTTTCCGAACTTCGTATGCAACCTGCTGCCTCACAACCATCCATAAGTGGCATTCTTATATCCATAAGAATTATATCATACGTATATGCAGGATTTGACATAAAAGTATACAGTGCCTGCTTGCCATTAAGTGCAACACTTACTTCAAAGCCAACATACTCAAGAAGCGACTTTACAAATTCAGCGTTAAAGTCATTATCTTCTGCAAGAAGTACTCTCTTACCATTAAAATCATATGTGTGATTCTGCATAAACAATTCTTCTCGTATAGAATCAGTAATAGATTTACATTTTCTCAGTTTAAGAGTAAAGAAGAAAGTAGAACCCTTATTCTCTTCACTGACTACTGAAAGCTGTCCACCCATAAGCTCAACTATATTTTTACTTATCGGCAATCCGAGCCCTGTTCCGCCATAAGATTTTGTAACAGTAGTTTCCCCCTGCTCAAAAGCTTCAAATATTTTTTTAAGATTTTTTTCTTTTATACCGATACCATTATCCTCAACAGTAAACTTTATCATAGAATAATCTTCATTATTTTCTGTTTCGTCTATGGCAACTCTCACACTTCCGCTAAATGGCGTAAACTTCAACGCGTTTGCTGCAAGGTTTATAAGAACCTGATTTATTCTCAACTGATCTCCGACAAAAAGTTTACTTTCATAATTGCGTTCTATCGAAACCTTGATAAGTCTTTGTTCAGCCTGTGGTTTTATCATAAGTTCAAAATCTTCAACAAGATTGTTTATATCAAATATTTCCTCGGATATAGCCATTTTTCCACTCTCAATCTTCGACATATCCAAAATATCGTTTATAAGAGAGTTAAGATAACGTGTGGAAATATTTATCTTTTCAAGGCAATCAAAAACTTCTTCATTATCAAACTTCTCGTCGTTTTCTATCACACACATAGCCTTATCCGTCATACCTTTTATCGCATTTATAGGTGTACGTATTTCGTGTGACATACGTGAAAGAAACTCTGACTTCGCCTTGCTCGCAAGATCGGCATTAACCATATTTATATGTGTTGCAACAACTCTTGACAATTCCTTTAAAGTAACTATTTCAGATGTTGCAAGTTTTCTGTTTTTCTCATGAGTTTCAAAGATAAGACAGCCTCTGAAAACTCCCTCATTATATATCGCCGAGAAAATATACTGATTTTTTTCGTTTTTCTCCAACATCTTTCTTAATGATTTGGAAAGACGCGACATTATCTTAGGTGTTACCTGTATTATTCCATCCTGTTCAAAATACTCTATAAGTGCATTATAATCTTTACGATTAAAATCATATACTTTATTGAAATCAACAGGTTTCCCCTTCTCACACCAATGGTATGTGAATTTGTAGAACATATTATCATCGTTCATTTCAAATATAATTATTCTGCTGAAATTAAATGTTCTTGCTATCTTCGGGAAAAGCAGATTTATCGCTGACTTGAGGTCCTTTGATTTTTCAAGCAGAGAGAATGCAAAAGAAACTATATCTCCGTTAGCTGCCGGATTGGCATCAATTATTGCATTTACTCCTTTATCTATAATCGTGGCATCAAGCACCTTTGAATCAACCAGATGTGAAACTTCCGAATAAAGAAGACTCGAACCCTTTTTGGTTTTCTTCGCAAACATAAGCGTCTTATAGGCAAAATCAAAAAGTTCATCATATTTTTCAGAATAGTATGTATTCACTATACCAATAGTACATGAAATGTTTATATCCTTCTCCTGTCCGGCATATATACTGTTCACACGCTGACTTATGGATGCACCAAACGTTTTTATATATGATTTATTTGTATTTTTGGTAAACACCATAAATTCGTCGCCGCCGAGTCTTACTACTATATCTGTCGGTCTTACAACAATACTCAGTTTCTCCGCAACTTCTTCGAGTATTGAATTACCAAACTCTCTGCCATACAGATTATTTATTTCATAAAAATCATCAATATCTATTATACACAAAGCACACAGCTCTTCTTTGGGCTTTATTTTAAGATACTGCTTTATAAGTTTTTCTCCTGTTTCCCTCGAATACAATCCTGTAAGTACGTCTTTTCCAAGTTCGGGAGCAACACTGCCCTTCCTGGTTTCTTCTGATTTTTTACGTTCACTTACTGTAAACACCATCTTTACTTTACGGGTATTCACTGAATCGTAAAACTCCAATTCACCAAAACATGATACTGTTATCACTGTTCTGTCTTTTATTATTATAGGGTGTTTACAACAGAACTCTCCGTTTTTAGTGATATTATCCCTGACAGAAGTTATATAATCATTGTATGTTTCAGTAGGAATCATTCTACTCATATACAAACCTATATCTATGTCCGCCTGTTTGAACCCCGTCACTTCAGTAAAACCCTTGTCTATGCTTACTATCTTGAAGTTGTCATCTATATCGACCTGAAACTTCGCATAATCTTTTGGTTTTATTATTATCTTCTCGTTCATAAAATTTTCTCCCTGAAAAACCTAAACCAACTTCGTTTCGTACAATGAAATTCTTTCATAAATTTCCGCACAATTATTTACCTTTCATAGTTATTATATCATAAATCCGGGTACTTTACAATGTATAATTTTTATTTTTTATAAAAAACATGAAAAAGGATTTTATTTACATTCAACTTAAAATAAGTTTTTTTAATATTTTTAGCAGATTTATATTGCAATAAAATAATTTTTGAGGTATAATAATTTTATATGGTTTAATTTCAATACACTAACGATAGGAGAGTTATACTTATGCAAATCGAATGGACTAAAGTATGGGCTGTTGTTATAACAGGCCTTGTTGTTGTGTTCCTTGCACTTGTTCTTCTTATCATTTTTGTTACTTTATTCGGAAAAATCTTTCAGAGTAGCAGTAAAAAGTCAAATGATAAGAAAAACAGCACACCACCTGCTCCTCAGAAGCCGGCTCCGGTTGAGGTAAATGCAACAAAAGAGACTGTAGCTTCGGACAGTGAAGATGACAACATAATAGCTGTTATTTCTGCGGCTGTTGCCATGATGGCGGCAAAAGACGGAAAAAATTATGCGGTCAAATCAATAAAGAGAGCTATTAATAAAAGCCGTTCTTCACGCTCTGTATGGGGTGCGGCAGGTCAGCGTGAAAATACAAGACCTTTTTAATTTTTTGTTCATCTTTTTTAATTTATTACGAAAGGATTTCTATTTATCATGGGTGAAGTATTACAAATATTCGCCGATACGCTAAAGGATCTTGCTGCAACAAGTGGTTTTGCAAGTCTCAACTGGCAAAGCTGTGTTATGATTCTCATTTCCTTTGTTTTTATGTATCTGGCTATCGCAAAAAAGTTTGAGCCTCTGCTTTTGCTTCCTATAGCATTCGGTATGCTCCTCACAAACCTTCCGCTGACAGCAATGTATACACCTGATCTTTATGCCGATCCGACAAACATTGACTTCGGAAAGATTCTTCATGAGGGCGGTCTTCTTGACATTCTCTATCTTGGAGTAAAGCTTCAGATATTCCCTCCGCTTATCTTCCTCGGCATCGGTACTATGACAGACTTTGCTCCGCTTATCTCAAATCCGAAGAGCTTCCTTCTCGGTGCGGCTGCACAGGCAGGTATCTTTATCACATTTATAGGTGCCGCAATGCTCGGATTCTCTGAAGCAGAAGCTGCTTCAATCGCTATTATCGGTGGTGCTGACGGTCCGACAGCTATCTTCGTTTCAAGTAAACTTCTTGGCGGTGACGCTACTATCTCAACAGGTACTATCGCTCTTGCCGCTTATACATATATGGCACTCGTTCCTATCATTCAGCCTCCGATAATGAAGGCTCTTACAACAAAAAAAGAACGTCTTATTGTTATGGAGACACTCCGTCCTGTAGGACAGACTGAAAAAATTATCTTCCCTATAGCTGTTACAATTATCATCGCTCTTCTTATTCCTTCAGCAGCTCCACTCGTTGGTATGCTCATGCTCGGAAACCTTCTCAAAGAAAGCGGAGTATGTGACAGACTTGTTAAGACAGCACAGAACGAACTTATGAATATTATTACAATATTCCTCGGTGTTTCAGTTGGTGCTACAACAACAGCCGACAAGATAATCACTCCTGAATTTGCAAAAGTTATAGTTCTCGGTGTTATCGCATTCTCTATCGGTACAGCTGCCGGTCTTCTCTTTGGTAAGATCATGTGCAAAGTTACAGGCGGTAAAGTTAATCCGCTCATCGGTTCAGCAGGTGTTTCAGCCGTTCCTATGGCTGCACGTGTCTCCCAGAAGGTTGGTGCACAGGAAAATCCTACAAACTTCCTTCTTATGCACGCTATGGGTCCTAACGTTGCCGGTGTTATCGGTTCAGCAGTTGCTGCCGGTGTTCTTCTGAGTATCGTTAAGTAATTTATATTTCAGATATCAAAAACCTCTCCGAATTTGTTTTCGGAGAGGTTTTTCGTATTAACTGTTATTTTTCAAAATAGAGATCCAGTCACGCCTTGAATGCTGAAAACGAATGATGGAAACAGTTTTCTTTTCTTCACTGACAACATAAAAAGCCATATAATTATTTATAATCTGAAAACGTATACCGTTTGAAGCTAAAAAACTGTCATTAACCAAAGGATTTATATATGGTGTTTCGGACAATGTTTTGATTTTTTTATTTATGGTATCAAGCAATCTGTTAGCTGCATCCTTGTTCATAAGAGTACCTGAAAGATACAATGCTGCCAATCGAATATCCTGCATTGCCATATTTGTTAAAACAACCTTATACATCAGCTATTGATCTCTTTTCGGATATTTTCAATACCTTCTGTAAAAGAAACTACATTCCCATCACAATTGTCCTGTAAACCTTTTTCAAGAATAGAGTATAACTCCAGCTTTCCCTTAAGTGATTCATAAAATTCAATACTCATTACAGCCAAATCACCTTTTCCGTTTTTAGTTATAAACACCGGTTCTGAATAGTCATGACAAAATTCAGAAATATCATTATAATTATTTCGTAAATCTGCCGACGGTCTGATTACTGGCATAGCACCACCTCCTGATATATCAATATTATATCATAATTTTGATATATAGTCAATTAACACATAATTTTTTTAAAAACAAAAAACCGATGAAATGCATTTGTTCTGCACTCATCGATTTTTTTGTATGATTATACATAAAAAATAAAGGGAAATTAAAAAGAAGATGCTTGATTTTTTTGATTATATTATTGCTTTGCACATCTGCTGACTATGTCAGAGCGGTGCATATTAATAATAGTAGAAGAAAAATTTTATTTTACAAGAGTTTCGCCAAGTTCCTTGCATTTTGCAAGGTCATCGTCATTTGGTGATTCGTTTGCCATAAGACCTTCGCCATTTACTATTGAAATGCCGTTGTCAGTGCAACGTTTCACCCATTCTCTCATCCATTCGCCATCACCCCAGCCGTATGAACCGAACAATGCGATTTTTTTACCGCTGAGTTTGCTCTCATTTGCTGTAAAAAACGGTTCAAACTCATCTTCTTCGAGAACTTCTGCTCCCATTGCAGGACAACCGAATGCAATGGCATCATAGTCATCAACACTGCCACTAAACTGAGATACCGTAAACAGTTCTGCGTTAGCGCCTTCTGCTACAGCTTTTGCCATCTGTTCGGTATTACCTGTACCGCTCCAGTAAATTACTGCTGCTTTCATTAAAATAACTCCTCCTCTAAGAAATCTTCAGGGCACGATATATATCATAACCCATATCTAATTTATTGCACAGAAATTTTCTGCACTTATCATAGTTATCAAAAAGTCTTCTTGCACGGTTTACATCACCATAAACTTTCCAGCTTCCACAAAACTTAAAGTTTTTGCCTTTGTTTTCTATAAAACCTCTGACATCTTCGGGCGGATAACCGAGAAAAACACCTATTTCATGCGGGAACTCACCATGAGCACCTATTCTTTCGGACAGTCTTTTCAGACAGTCACCAAGCGACATATCTTCTGCATATCCGTAACTGCTGAGTATTTTTCTGTTTTCAGCAAGTGCAAGTCTGTCTCCGAGCATTTTTTCATTGTACAGGAAGATAAGAACATGATTTTCACAGGAACACAACTGTTCGATCTTCAGTCCTTTATTTACTGCCTTGCTGTTGAAACGCTCCAACTGTTCTTCAACATTAAATTCGTGTTTATTAAGTGAAATAAGATTTGCACACTTTACTCCAAGCAATGAAGGAGCTGAATGATTTGCAAGTTTCATTTCAAAATTTCTGCATTCAGAACACATCATGTTATTCCTCCTTTTTAGTTAGTTATATCTAACTCGTGACTTAAAAAATTATGCGATATTCTCGCATTTATCAGTTACAATACTTTTCGAGTACATTTTTCAAAGCAGTAGCACTGGCACTATGTATCTTTTCAACTGCAATATCATGCTTATCTGCCCTGCTATTTACTCTCATCACCATTTTGTGTGAACAAGTATTTGTAAAAACGACTACAAGGTTAGGCTTACCAATCTTGTTTTCAAAGTTTGCAGGCATCTGTGTAAATACTTTTGCTTTACAATTGTAATTACCGCATATCTCCTTATAACGTGATGCCATACGGTCGTTTCCACCAACTACAACTACACTCATAGTTTCCCTCCGGACTAAAAAATAAATAGACTTAAATCATTTAGTTAGCACACACTTACCAGCAGTTAGCATCTGCTTACTGATATTATAATATCATATCTATTTATATTTGTCAATACTTTTTTCAAAAAAATCAAATTTTATCTCCCACTCTTTTTATAAGGATACTTGCACATATTCCTGTAAATGCACCTGCTATGCACCCTGACACTACCAGTACCGGATAATATGCAAACACTGCAGTTGAACGTGTTACCGCCATTGCCGCAAGTATCTGCCCGGTGTTGTGAAGTATAGCTCCTGCAACACTTGAAAGCCAGATATATTTTTCATTTATTATTTTTTTAAGAAATATCATTCCTGCAAGACACAAAACCGCACCCGATAAACTGTAAATCATAGCAGACATATTTCCGCCAAATACAGAACCAAGTAAAATTCGTACAAATACCACCATCGCAACTTCGTAAGCTTTGAAGTGATACAGTGCGTATACTGTTATTATGTTAGCTAACCCTAACTTAACTCCGGGGATACCCGAAAGGTCAGGCAATCTCATCTCTATAATAAATATTATCAGTGCTATCGCAGTGAGAAGAGATAACTTTGTAAGTTTCCTGGTATTCAATTTTTTATTCCTCCGTAAATCACAAGTAAAACGCAATCTCCGACTATGGCGAAAACTGCGTTTTACCTTAACTCTTATTTTGAAAGAAAAGATAATATACCTTTCTTTTCGTATGGTTCTCTTGAAACAGATATAAACTTATAACCTGCTTTTTCAACAGTTTCCTTTACCTTGTCATCGCTTATATCATTTTCCGAAATGATGACGGTCTGCCCTTCACCATGACTTGATGTTATTTTCTTTATCTGAAAATCTTTTGAAAAAGCATCATTCATATGTGATTCGCACATTGCACACATCATGCCTTCTGATTTTATAACTATTTTCAACATAATAATAACCTCTGATCTGTTACTTCAAAAATCCGTCTATTATCTTTCTCTCTGCTTCTTCTTCAGTAAGTCCGAGAGTACATAATTTTATGATCTGTTCTCCTGCGATCTTTCCTATAGCTGCTTCATGTATGAGTGAGGCATCTATATTTGCTGCGTACAGAGCAGGAACTGCTATAACTTTTCCGTTTTCTGAAAGGATACCGTCACATTCGGAATGTCCTGTACACTTGTTGTTTCCGTTTAGTGTAGAATAAAATTCCTGATATGAATTTCCCTTTGCAACTGAACGTGAAACAAGGTCAACACTTGAATCTTCGCCGTCAAGGTCAACTTTGAAGTCAGACTTTGCTTTTTCGTCATTATCAGTAAGGAGTCTTTCGTGAATAACAAGTTTGGCTCCTGCACCGAGTTTGGCAGTAGTAAGTCTGTTTGTTGATGTAACACCGCTTATCTGCATTGTGTCCATCTCCATATATGAACCTTCCTGCATCTCGATATCGGTAACAGGGTCGATACGCTTTGCGCCTTCACCGTTTCCTGTACCTACGTGTTTTTCCTTGTAAAGAACTTTTGCATTTTTTCCGATGAAAAATCTGTGAATACCGTTGTGACGTGCTTCTTCTTCGCCGTCAGAATGAACACCGCACCCTGCAACGATTATAACATCTGCACCGTCTTCTATAATAAAATCATTATAAACCAGGTCACTTACACCCGAATGTGTAACACACGCCGGTATATAGACTGTTTCCTGCTGTGCTTTTGAACTTACCCTGATAACTATTCCGGGATTGTCATTTTTGGATTCTATTTTTATATTTTCTGATGACTGTCTTCCTGCGCAACCTCCGTCTTCACGTATATTGTATGCGCCCTTGTAACTTCCGTCCCAGTCAGAAACAACACCGAGCAGAGTTTGTGTAATATCGTTCATAATCTTTTCAAACTACCTTTCTTATTTATTTCTGAGTGAACAGCATGCACTGCCTGTTTCATTCATAAGCGTAGGAAGTATTTCTTCCCTTGTTCCCATACGGCTTACTTTACCATCGGCAACTACTGCGATATAATCGGCAATATTCATTATTCTTTCCTGATGAGAGATTATAAGAAGTGAACGTGAATGGTCAGTCTTTATCTCTTCAAAAGCTTTGATAAGATTTGTAAAACTCCACAGATCTATACCTGCCTCAGGTTCATCAAAAACAAGCATCTTCGCATTTTTTCTTGCAAGTACGGTAGCTATTTCTATTCTCTTGCTTTCACCGCCTGAAAGACTTGCATCTGCTTCTCTGTCCATATATTCACGTCCGCAAAGACCTACTTCGCTGAGAAGTGAACAGATCTCAACACTTGACAGAGTTCTTTCTGCGGATATTTCAAGAAGATCTCTTACTGTAAGACCTTTAAATCTTACAGGTTGCTGAAAAGCATATGCTATTCCGTTTTTGGAACGTTCTGTTATACTCCAGTCGGTTATATCATTGTCATCTATAAATATTTTTCCGTCTGACGCCTTGTAAAGTCCTGCTACTACCTTAGCAAGAGAGGTCTTTCCGCCTCCGTTAGGTCCGGTAACAACAGTAAGCTTTCCGTCAGGAACTGAAAGGTTTATCCCTTTTAAAATTTCTTCACCATCTTCAGTAGTCCATCGGATATCTTTAAGCTCCAGCATCGTATTCCGCCTTTCAAAATTTTATTTTAATTTCCCTTTAATTTATTATGTACCAAAACTTTATAAAAAATTTACGTTAAACATAACCTTATATAGTATAACACATATATAGTTAAATGTCAAAAAATTTACAAAATTTTAGCTTACTGCTTACTGTGAAATAAGCCCCCCAATAACACCAAAAATCTTTCTTCTGTTTCTAATTATACCATATTTGTATAGTTATTGTCCATACACTTTATGATATTTTTTACCCAAAACAAAACCACCGGCAAATTACCGATGGTTTTGTGATTTATATTTTTATGGATTTACTATATTCATTTTAAGTGTAGCAAGGTCGGCGAGGTCTACTTTTTCATCGCTGTTTACATCTGCACGCAGTAACTCATCGTCTGAAAGCTCTTTATCTCCGATAAGATACAAGGATAATTCGGTAAGGTCTGTAAGTTCGGTCTTACTGTCACCGTTAATATCACCTACTGTTTCAACCAGTGCTATCTGCATATCGTCTGAAACATTAAGTACAACAGGATTTCCCTTTTCATCAAATCCGGCAAGTTTTTCATCTTCTGTACCAAGTATCACATACCCTGCATCATCATAGCCAAGAACTACAGGATTTTCCGGAACGCCTGTTATTTTGTTATAAGGAGATGTCACTATATCGGGTGTACCGTCCTCATTAAATCCGAGCAGTACATCATAGACACCGCCATATATTTTATTTCCGTCAGCATCAACTCCGAGAACGGATTTTGAAAGGTGTTCAGAACCGAAAACATAATGCCATATCACCGGATCACCTTCCGTATCAACACCCATTGTTCTGTCACAGATACCGGCTAGCCATTTTTCACCGTCTTTATCGTAAGCCATAACGATAGCTATCAGAGGGATACCTTTCGTTCCGTCTGATAGTCCTTTATCATAAGAAAGTATCGGATTTCCCTTTTCATCAAATCCTTCAAATTCTTCATGCGAACCAAAGATAATCTTAAACCCAAGATTATCATATTTAATGTTATTGCTTGCTCTACTCGCAGGCACACCTGTTATCCTGTTATAAGGAGATGTTTCGATGATAGGTGTACCGTCTTCTGAAAATCCGGCTATAACATCATAAACTCCGCCATATACTGCATTTCCGGACTTATCATATCCGATAACATCCTGTGCTGTATTTTCAACTACAGATACATTCTGCACTTCATCGGCATTTACTGTCATAAGAACATTTGAAAATGCTAATGACAATGACATTAACGAACACACTAACAAAGATTTTTTATTTTTCATAAAAATCAGCTCCTTATAAATCATCAAAAAATCATATACTATATTTTCCAGTTAAAACAACATCATCAAAAAATAAATAAAAGATTATACTTCTTTACACTTAAAATTATATCATACAGACAAGTCAATATCAATCGGTATTTTTACCAAAAAAAACATTACAACTAAAAACTATTACAATATTTCTTAATTACAAAAGTATATTTTTTTAAATATATATTGATAAGAACTGATTTATACTATAAACCACTTATTTTATGATTAGGTTATTTTACAACAAAGTTTATTATAAATTTTTGTTATGATTTTCAATTGTATAGGTTTATCATTCATGGTATAATGGAACTAAAGAAATGTATCCATTTTTTTAAAATAGGTCGATTTTTTTACATAAGTAATATTTTCTAACTCTAAGAAAGGTGATGTTTTTATGAAAAAAAGAAAAGTGAAATCATTAGCTTTGGCAACAGCAATAATCTCCTGCATTTCTTCATTAAGCTTTAACGTTTCTGCTCTCGATGAACGTGTACCGAATACCAGTGGCATCGGTATAGAATCAGTGTTAAGCGTACATGAACAACTTATAGGAAGTGAACAATATCTGAATGATGAACTTATAGCAAATAAATCAATTGATAAACGGTATTTTACCGGAGCAACCGGAGTTCAGATTTTAATTCAGAAAAAACATAGTGAAGTAAATAAAATCTGGACAGCAAAAGATTTGGGTATAGATGATTCGATACAAATAGCGGATATTACTTATCTAAGTTCAGATTATGAGGAAAAATACAAGTATTATCCGGAATTTATTGAATATGTTAAGAGTGATGATTTTCATCAGAATCTTACAATTAATGTTTCGGGGCTTAGTAATGCAGAACTTATAAAACTTATAAAATCACTTCAAAAAAGCGGAGTTGTTTTGGCAACTTACATTCATATGTATTCACTTACAAGTACACAAGATTTAAAATGCGGTGACATGAACATTGACGGAAAAGTTGATCTCACTGACCTTACCGAACTTTCTCTCTCATTGATAGGCGACAAAGATTTAAGCTTTATTCCGGATAATGTATCCGACACCACCAAAGACGGCAACACCAACCTCGCTGACCTTGCAAGACTTAAACAGTACATCTCACTTGACATTACTTCTTTTGATTAAGAAACTATTATCATAAAACATCATAACATAAACCAAAAGAGATACAAAGCAACCTTTGAAACCGTTGCTTTGTATCTCTTTTTCCAATTGGCTTAATTGGTTAATATCTATCTGTCATATAATAATAGAATAATTATAATTTTTACAAGCATTATAAACAAGTTTTATAATAAAATTTTATAAAAATATTGTATTGTAGTTATTAAGCTTTTACAGTATAATATAGTCGTAGAGAATTCTTTAATTGTTTTCTTTCACAATAATTATTTATAAACTCGATATTTCGTAATTTTCAGAAAGGTGATGTTTTTATGAAAAAAAGAAAAGTGAAATCATTAGCTTTGGCAACAGCAATAATCTCCTGCATTTCTTCATTAAGCTTTAACGTTTCCGCTCTCGATGAACGTGTACCGAATACCAGTAGTATCGGAGTAGAGTCTGTTATGCTTATGTGTGAAGAATTTAAAGAAAATGAAAAATATTTAAATGATGAACTCATAGAAAACAAAACAATTGAAAAGTCATACATATACGGTGCCGAAGGACTTCAGGTCGTAATCAAAAAGAAATACAGCGAAATAAATAAAGTCTGGACAGCAAAAGATTTTGGTATAGATGACTCAATACAGATAGCAGATGTTACTTATATGTCTTCTGATTATCAAAAAGAATATGAATACTATCCGGAATTTATTGAGTATCTTCACAGTGATAATTTTAGTCAGCATCTTGGGATTAATGTTTCAAATCTCACCAATGCAGAACTTATAAAACTCGTAAAATCTTTTGAAAAAAGTGAATTTGTACTTGCAACTTCCATTTTATTTTGTGCAAACACCGATGCCCAGAATTTAAAATGCGGTGACATGAACATTGACGGAAAAGTTGATCTCACTGACCTTACTGAACTTTCTCTCTCATTGATAGGCGACAAAGATTTAAGCTTTATTCCGGATAATGTATCCGACACCACCAAAGACGGCAACACCAACCTCGCTGACCTTGCAAGACTTAAACAGTACATCTCACTTGATATTACTTCTTTTGATTAAGAAACTATTATCATAAAACATCATAACATAAACCAAAAGAGATACAAAGCAACCTTTGAAACCGTTGCTTTGTATCTCTTTTTTTACTCATTCACACGATACTGTTATCGTATAACAATCGTCCTCTATCTCACCTATATGTACCTTCACACCAACATCAAGCGTTTCATTTCCATAAACGTCATACCAGCCAAATCCCGAAACGGAGCTGTCTACAATATCCCCTGAATCAAAAGGATCTTTTCCGTCGTTTACAAGTCGGAGAAGTCTTATTCCCTCATCATCATAACCTGTTTCTTCAGAACCGTTTTCATACTTGAAATAATTCCACCACGGACCTTTTACAAAATCGGCTTTTATGTGCATGATACGTATTCCGGGTTTCATGCTCTGCCATGAAAGTGTATTAAGAACACTGTTATTTCCGTTTTCGGTTATGTATTCTATTATCATATACTCCGAAAAATAATTTTTATCAGGTTTTCCATGAGGAATAATGATGCAGTTTCCATTTTCGCTTTGTGCGTCATGAAGTTTGTAAACCGCTTTCTTCATTGATTTTTCAAATACATTTATCTGCTCTTTTCTGTACCATCCAAGCATTAGTTTTGAAAATGCACCGAAATCCGAAAATGCATCGGCGTCCATAAGTTCCGGACCTGCATTTCCGTTCATGCCCTCATAGTCATCTTCCGAATAATAAAGATAATAATCGGGAATACCCATGCAGTGACCCATTTCATGAAGATAACTGCTGTTGAAATTAACTACATCATACGGAGCAACATTACCTGTTATCATATGACCTATTTTCAGACCGTCGATCCTGCAGTTATCAGTACTGAAAGGTATGGAATACGGCCACCAGTAGTTTTCATCAGCTGATTCGGGAACGGCAAAAAGTGAGGCATCTATTACACCGTCATCATCTGTATCATATTTTTTAAAATCAACACTGTCCTCAAAAAATTTAAAACATTCATATGCAAGCAAATCAAGATCATCTGTATAATAAGAAATCGGATTTTGGGCAGTATATCTGAAAGTCCTGCCTGTAAGGTGCATAACACCTTTTGAAGACCTCTCGTAAAATGCCGTCATACTCTCAAACGGAAAATACTCCGACTCCTCATTGGCATCACCAAAAGCAATATCGTCTACCATCTCCGCTGTAAAATCACGCGAATACTTACAGTCGGGAAATTCCACACAAAATATGACAAGTGACGGCTCACCCTGTGAAGAAAGCGACGTTTCTATCTTTGCAACAGGTGCATCAATAAATTTACCGTCTTCACTATCCATATCGTACTGTCCTATAGCCTCTGCCCTCAGTGCAACAAGATCGGCGATATCAGTCCTGTCATCACCTGTTATATCCGCTGTAATGCTGTCAGGCGTACTCCCTTTTCCGCAAAGGTATTCACACATATGAGTGATATCAGAAATATCAATAACTCCGTTATTGTCAAAATCTCCTTTATAAAACGTGCTTATTTCCGCTGAAACCGCCTGTGCAAAAATCAGACCGGAACAAACCACGCTACTTAAAATCTGCTTTAAATTTTTCATAATGCAATACAGCCCCCTGATATGCAAGAAAATAAGTATAATTTATACAAAATTAACAGCTAATTATATTATACTATATACATATATATCAAGTCAACTGATTTTTGTACACAAAACCGCTGTATATTGCTACTTGTTCAACCGCTCTGAAAGCTGTTCAAATGTTATTCCGTATTTTTGTGCTATCCTGTGAGCATAACTTCTGCCATCGGGTTTTTTAAAGAATATTTTATAACTGTCCTCTCCTTCGCACCCCATAACTACACTTACTGCTTTGCAGACTGCTTTTTCAGAATTGCTGAGTTCTTCGGAGTTATCGGCAAGCTCGTGCATATGTGTATTAAAACAGGTTCTTGTTCCAAGACAGCATATATATCTGAGTGCATCTGTTGCTATGTACAGTGATTCGGTATGGCTTGTAGTGGCAAATGATTCATTGAATAAAAGAAGGCTTTTAGGTGTTGCTCTTACGCATATTTCCTTAAATCTCTGCGCTTCTTCACCAAGTCGTCCAAGTGCCATAGTCATATTTTCATCTGCCGGAAAATGTGTGTATATTCCGTCACACACCTGTATATTTCCCTGTCTGCACGGAACAAATACACCATGCTGGAAAAAGAGATGCACAAGACCTATAGCCTGAGTAAAAATTGTCTTTCCGCCCCTGTTCGGACCTGTAAGTATAACGACCTGCTGATTTTTATTAAATTCAAAATCATTGCAGACTATATCATTTTCAACTTTTCCTTTCATACGTCCTATAGCAAGTCGTATATTATAGAAGTCTGAAAATGTACTTCCTTCATCAGATGTACCCGGAATAGAAGCAGGAAGACCAAGTGCGGTAACTTTCTGTTCGAGTTCTGTAAAGTACGAATAAAACATAATATCGTTTAAAATATTAATAAGAACCATACCGCTTATATCTACATATTTTTTCAGGATATTTTTCAGATTTGATGTAGTGGAAGAAAGCATTTTTTCAACTATCTTTGTAAGATTGTTCATAAGCGGATTTACTTCACCATGTACTTTCGGATGTGCTATCATTGTGTACGAATTAAGTCCTCTTGTGCCGTCATCGGATACATTATCCTTATGAAATTTCAGAAATCTTTCAAGTATTCCCTGCTGACTGAACCAGCCCTGATTTACAGATACTATACCGACTTCAACAGGTGACAGTCTTTCATCAAGGTTTACACCTAAAGTAATACTTCCTATCCCCGAAATATCTTCGCCAAGTTCCTTCATATCCTCTGAAAATTCCTTGAATCCGTTATCGTTGTAAACATTAATTATAGCCTGAGAAAATTTTTTCATTCCCTCTGACTGAAAATTTCCCTTATCAAAGATTTTTTTTAGTTCAATAATCGAACCTGCATATGTTTCAAGATATTTCAGCCTTGAAACCAGATCCCATATACTCGATTTTGTTTCCGAAACACATTCTCTGTCAAGGAGATTGAATTTCATTTCATTGAATATCCTTATAAAATCCTTGCATACATCAATGTTGTTTTTTAAGTCCTGATAAATTTCCTGTCGGTATTTTATCACCTTTTCATCAACGGGCATTTTTATAAGAATATTTCTGAAATTTTCATATTCTTTTGGTTCGTCAACTATATTTTCAATAAGATACTGCAAAGACAAATCATTTATTGCATTTTCATCAAGTGTAAAGTAATCGTACTCGCCCTCAGGTTGCAACAGGCTGAAATTATTTATTTTATTCATGACAATCTTCCTTTATTGATATGATTTTTATCAAGCTTATTATACCATACAAAATATTAAATAATCCTTAAAAATCAATCATAAAAAATAAGTTGCCGACTGTAAAAATCAGCAACTTATCTATCAGATGTATTTTGATATTATCCCAGAGAATCTGTCTGACCTGTAAGATACTTACGCATTGCGTCAACATCATCTTCGTCAACAGAACCGTCGTTGTCAATATCAGCCAGTTCTTCTGCACTGTACAATTCTTCGCCCTGAACTGCACTAAGCATTTTATTATAGTCGGCAATATTAATTATATTGTCCATATTGATATCGCCTTTATCATAGAACGCTGAAGGCGGTCCGTATGCAGGCTGAGGATATTCCTCTTCTTCAGTAACCGTAGTATATGCCACCGGCGGTCCGTATGCAGGCTGAGTTGTTGGAAATGGAGGATATTCCTCTTCTTCAGTAACCGTAGTATATGCCGGCGGTGGTCCGTATACAGGTGTAGTTGTAGTTGTCATCTCTGTATATTCGTCCTCATCAGGTGTAGTTGTGTATGCCGGCGGTGGTCCGTATACAGGTGTAGTTGTAGTTGTCATCTCTGTATATTCGTCCCCATCAGGTGTAGTTGTGTATGCCGGCGGTGGTCCGTATACAGGAGCCATCGCAACACCTACTGCATTGACATTATGCGAACCCATTGCAGCAGCTGTAAGAATCGCAGCGGTCATAAGTGTGCTTTTAGTCTTTTTCATCAATATACTTCCTTTCATGATTTATTTTTCTGAATGAATACTGACCATTCAAATATAATACTTTTTAAATATGAAAAAAGCTACAGATTTTTTTGTAAATCAGATAAAAAAATTAAAACAACACATCTTTAAAACAAATATTCGGACGGTTTTCGTCAAAGTTCCATGTGTGATATGCTCCGCCCTTGCAGAATTCCATTTCACTGCAAGATTCGCATTTTCCGCATGAAAGACCTTTTCTGAATATCTGGAAACCATTTTCCCATACATCTTTGAAACGATCCTTGAAAATGTTACCCATTATAAATTCAGGTCTGCGTTCAATGTCAAGACAGGCTGTGATATCACCATTGCTCATGATACTTGCTATTTCCTTACCTGCTACACAGTGGAAATACCAGTCACGCACTTCTCTTTCGTATTCAAGACCGAGATAATGTTCGCAACCGTATGTTACTGGCTCTCCTGCCATTCTCTTGTTTCTTATAAACTCAAACATACGTACAAAATCTTCATCTGTCATAAGTAAATGAGGATACTGTTTTGCTCTGCCTATAGGGTCTATATTTATAACTCTCCATGAATCTATGTCCATTTCGCTGAATATCTTGTAAAGCTCGTCAAGCTGACCAATATTTTCATGCGTAACAACAGTTGTCACCTGAATATGCTTGAATCCGCCTGTTTTTATAAGATTTTCAACTCCGTCCATTGCCTTCTGCCAGCCACCCGGAGTTCTTCTGAATGCATCATGTGTTTCCTGAGTACCGTCAATACTTATAGATATAGTTTTCATACCGCATCTCTTAAGATCCTTAGCTACTTCAGGAGTTATAAGTATACCGTTTGAAGTCATGCCCCAGAGATAACCCATATCATTTGCATCAGACATGATATCAAAAAAATCTGTTCTGAGAAGCGGTTCTCCGCCTGTTATACACAGCGTAAAAGTATTTACATCAAAGTCCCCGGAAATCTGCTTCAGAATAGTATGATACTGCTGTGTAGTCATTTCATCGGCTTTTACATCTCCACAACTGCTTCCGCAATGAAGACAACGTTCATTGCACCTTACTGTCAACTCAAGAAAAAGATTTCTGAGTACATTTTTCTGCTCTGCTGACTGCTTACGCATATCACGAATTTTCAAATTTGGGTTTAACATTTTTTATCCTCCTGTTATTTTTCTCAGTATTACTCCATTGAATCTATCTGTCCGGTCAGATATTTACGCATGATTTCAACATCATCAGCATCAACAACACCGTTATTATCAACGTCTGCAAGGCGTTCCGGAGAATAACCGATATCTTCACCTTGTGCCGCACTCAGAATCAGATTATAATCGGCAATATTTATCTGAGTGTCCATATTTACATCACCATCATCATAAAATACATCAGGTGGTCCGTATACACATACAACATCATCGGTAGTCTGTGTATATTCTTCTTCCGATATAACAGGAACTGTCGTAACCTCGGCTTCATCAGTAACAGTTGTATACGCAGGCGGTGGCCCGTAAACTCCGGCAAGAGGGCTGTTTGTCGTTTCAATATATTCTTCCTGTGATGAAACTGCTGTTACTTCTTCGTCAGCAGTAGTTGAGATAGCTACCGGCGGTCCGTAAACAGTGCTTATTGTTGTATTCATTGTTGTAACTGTGGTTGCAGGTGGCGGTCCGTAAACAGGTGCCATAGCAACACCTACAGTTTTCACATTATGAGAACTCATTGCGGCCGCAGTAAGAACTGCCGCAGTCATAAGTGTCTTTTTAGTCTTTTTCATAAACAAAACCTCTCTTTAAAAAAATTTTAAATGAAAATTAACGAATGAATCATACACCTATATTAATAATACCTTACAAATCAAAAAAAAGCTACATAGATTTTTAAATTTTTAAAAAAAATTTTTATACAATGAATATTTAAATACAAAGCTAAAAAAATAATACTACATAAACATAAAAAAATTCACAACAAATACTCTGCTATACAAAAACAGCAAAACGGAGGAATCAAAAATGGAATATTTGAAAATCGTTAAAGTAATTGGACGAGAGATCCTCGACTCAAGAGGAAATCCTACAGTAGAAGCACAGGTAACACTCGCTGACGGAACAATCGCAACAGGTACTGCTCCGAGCGGTGCATCTACAGGTGAATTTGAAGCACTTGAACTTCGTGACGGTGATAAAAACCGTTATCTTGGAAAAGGCGTTCAAAAAGCTGTAAACAACATCAATACAACAATAAATGAAACTATCTGCGGTATGAACTGTTCAGATATATATGCTGTTGACAAGGCAATGATCACGGCTGACGGTACAGCAGACAAATCAAATCTCGGTGCAAACGCAATACTTGCTGTTTCTATAGCTTGTGCAAGAGCCGCATCTGTTTCTCTTGGTATACCGCTTTACAAATTTCTCGGCGGTATATCCGGAAACCGTCTCCCTGTACCAATGATGAACATTCTCAACGGCGGTGCTCATGCAACAAATACTGTTGACACACAGGAATTTATGATCATGCCTGTAGGCGCTCCTTCATTCAGGGAAGCTCTTCGTCAGTGCGCAGAAGTTTTCCATGCACTTGCAAAAATCCTTAAAGATAAAGGTCTTGCTACATCTGTAGGTGATGAGGGTGGATTTGCACCAAATCTCTCCGGTGACGAAGAAACCATCGAAACAATACTTGACGCAGTAAAATCAGCGGGATATACACCGGGAAAAGATTTTATGATCGCTATGGATGCCGCTTCTTCTGAATGGAAAGACAAAGAAAAAGGTACAGGTTTCTACAAACAGCCAAAATCGGGTAAGACATTTACTTCTGAAGAACTTATCGAACACTGGGCCGGTCTTGTTGAAAAATATCCTATCATTTCTATTGAAGATGCTCTTGACGAAGAAGACTGGGAAGGCTGGAAAAAGCTCACTGAGAGACTCGGCAACAAAGTACAGCTTGTTGGTGATGACCTCTTTGTTACAAATACTCAAAGACTTTCAAAGGGTATTGAAAACAGATGTGCAAACTCTATTCTTATAAAACTTAACCAGATAGGCTCTGTATCCGAAACACTTGAAGCTATAAAAATGGCTCACAAAGCAGGATATACCGCAATTTCTTCACATCGCTCAGGTGAAACCGAAGACACAACTATAGCTGACCTTGCAGTTGCACTCAACACCTGCCAGATAAAAACAGGCGCTCCAAGCAGAAGTGAACGTGTTGCAAAGTACAATCAGCTCCTTCGCATAGAAGAAGACCTCGGCAGTGCCGCTGTTTATCCGGGTATGAACGCTTTTAATGTAAACAAATAGTTTTTCTAAAAATATGCTCTCAAAATAATCGAAAATAACTTTGGGCAAAAAACAGCAGATGCATCGTAAATTCAATGCATCTGCTATTTTTTAATATTTTATTACTTTCCAGGACCAAGAACAACTGAATCCTTAGAAATATACTGTTTGAAATGTGCAAGGTCTGCAAGATCAACATTTCCATCATATGATACATCAGCAGCAAGTTTCTGTTCATCACTTGGTACTCTGTCACCAAGAATGAAAAGGCTCAATAAAGTAATATCAGTTATATCTATAGCACCGTCTTTGTTAAGATCACCGTACACTATATTGTTATTATTATTATCATCATTATTCGGTACATCGGGAACTTTGATATCTTCTTTGATCTCTACTCCCTCTTTTGCGATTATAACTTCGTCTATGTAAAAATTACTTGTCTGACTTTCTGTTTCAATTACAAGGCGCATATCTGATGCACCCTCAGGAATAACAAATTTTGTGTTTGCAAGCTGTACATAAGTATCAACGTATTCAGCCTTTGCTGTTGCTATTCTTGAATATCTTGTATCACCGTTTGTATCTACATACTGTAAAGTCATGCAGAGATTTTCAGTTCCGTCAGTTTCTGAAACAGCTGCAACTGTACTGAAACTATATGCCTTACCAGGAACAAATGTTGATTTTGAAAGTGCCAGCTGTGCACCGTTCCATGAATCTGTACGATCACATATAAGCAATGCTTCTGTACCTTCAAAAGGTATTCTGCCACTGCTCTTTATTTCTGCGCCTCTGCCTTCCCAGTCGCCCCAGCCATCTTCAAATGTGTCATGAATATAATAACCGTTTGAATCAGGTGTGATAGGCTGTGAAGTATCCTGATTGCCTGACTGTGAACCATCGTTTTCAACATTTGAAGCTGTTATAACAAATGTTGATACGCTGTTTGCAGGAAGAGTTGCATAAAATCCGCCGTCTTTGCATTCAAGATCACTTGTCTTTGCAAGATTCTCATTTGCGGAAGTTCTGTATCTGTCAACGTTTGTGATGTTTACTCCCGGAAGTGAAAAATGCTGAACCGGTGTTCCTGAACCATTGTTTATCGCTACGATAACTACTTTTCCGTCATCTTTATAAGCTGAAACCAGCAAACCGGTATCAGGAGTTTCTGTAGCACTTATTCTTACTGAACCAGGACGTACATATTTGGAGAACTGAGCCATGCAGTATCCTCTTTTACTTATAGAACCGTCTTCTTTCATCGGACCGTAGCTACGGCGTATGTACCACCATACATATGCACTCATATTTCCGACTACAAGACCGTTGTGAATATTTTCAGATATCTTTATAGCTTCAGGCCATCTGTCTGCTGAATCGGCGTCACTGTTAGGAACATATACTTCTGTCATCCAGATTTCTTTTCCGCTTGATTCGAGTGCAGGGAAATCCATCTGACTACGCTGTGTTCCGTAGAAATGTGTTGCGAAAAGATCGCAGTTTGCAAATGCCTTCTGATTGTTAAGAATTTTTGTGTAATAATCCTTATTTGCATACTGGAATGTTTCAGGTGACATTACCTTTGTATCAATAACATGAGCATAATTTGCAAGAAATTCAGTACACTCATCTGATGTCCACCAGGTCCATTCTTCAGCATAGTCAGGTTCGTTCTGTACAGAGATAGCATAGATATCAACACCTTTTGAACGCATATATAAAACAAAGTCGTTAAGATGTTTTGCGTACTCTGCATATTTATCATGTCTTAATCTCTTCTGATTTGGCTGGGTTACTGTAGTACCGTTCCATGTCTTATAAGTTCTTGTAAACTTTTCACAGAGTTCTGCCGGTGGATGCCATGGTGAAGCAAATACTATACCACCCTGAGCAATACAAGCCTTTGCAGTATCTACAGCTTTGTACCACTGATTTTTATCTTCGTTTACATAAACACGAAGAACACTCATACCAAGTTCATTACTTCCGTTTCCGAAAGCTGTCTGGCGCTGAGAAGATGAAAGGTCCTTACCTGTCCACTCAGGATGATTGATACCGCCAAAGCCACGTATAAGCTGATATGACTTGCTTACGTCAATTACACAGTCACTCGCAGCATATACTTTTTCCTCACGGACTACACCGGGAGTAGCTACCATTCCCATTAGCAATGCTACCGATGTAAATATTGCTGTTACCGATTTTAAAGAAACCGTTTTCATAAATACATTTCCCCTTAAAAAATGTTATTATTCCTTTACCATACAAACTTAACCACTTAACTTTAACCTAAAACTTTAAACCACAAACACATCCTTGCCTTTTATTACAAACTCTTGTGTATAACTCTTACTATATAATTATTATACACTATTGTTTATGACTTATCAAGAGTTGATTTAAATCAAAACATTTTTTGTGAAAATTAACTTATATTTTTCATTTATTATTGCTTTTATATGCACAATAAACTATAAAAAATTGATTTTGAAAAACATTTCAAAAATAACAGCTTACCGTTTCCGATAAGCTGTTATTTTTCAGTTTATTGTTTTAAGCCCTACAAGCACTTCTTTTCCTTCAAACGCAAATCCGTATTTTAAGATATGCTCATTTGGTACTCCAAGGTCTGTAAGAAAACGACTGTACTGTTTTTGTTCTATCTGTTCAAGGGCATTTTTTAACGTATCTTCAAGACCCTTTTCGCCTCTGTTTCGTCTTATAACTTTGAACTCTATTATCAGTGCATTGTCTTCTTTTATATTTTTAGGAATAAGCATTATATCATAACGACCTGCTCCGCTCTCTCTGTTTGACTGCAGAACATATCTGTCACGAAGTTCTACAAGAAGCCCTAACACAAATCCATGATAAAATCTTTCGGGCAACTGCTTTTCATTTGTATCTTTTCCTGTATCAAATGAACTTATTATTGATATTGTGAGGTCGTTCATGTATTCGTTTAAGTCTTCGATTTCTCCGTTAAGGAGTGTTTTTATAAGTTTGTTGTATTTTACCGGCTTCGATGTAAACCATCTGTTCACCATATTATTAAACATCTGCATTACTTCATAATTCACTATTTCAAGTTCATATATATCAAAATCTCTTGATTTTATTTTAAGATAACCCGATGCTGACAGGAGACTCCAGACAGCATTCATATCTTCATCAAGCTGTGAAAAAACTATATCTTCATCAAGCTTTTTCTTTATTGTTTTTCCGTTAAGCAAGTCTTCAAAGTCTGATTTTACTTCTTCATCACCCTGCATTATCAGTTTCCCTGCTAAACCGTTTGAGCTTGTGTTTGACCAGTAGGGTTTTAAGACTCCTTCATCAAGGAAATTTATTATTGACCACGGATTATATATATCCTTTTCATCACCTATTGTAAAACCATCATACCAGCTTTTTACTTCATCTTTATTTGTGTACCCGAATTTATCCATAGCTTCAAATACTTCATCTTCTGTAAATCCGAAATATTTACTGTAAATATTACTGCTGACAGATGCTACTTTTAGATTATTAAGATCCGAGAACATCGATTCTTTGCTTACTCTTGTTATTCCGGTGAGTATTGCACGATCAAGATAAATATTTGTTTTGAATGTATTATTGAAAAGGCTCCTTATAAGTCCGGACATTTCATCCCAGTAACCGTTTATATACGCCTCTTGCAGTGGAGTGTCGTATTCATCGAGAAGAACTATTACTTTATTTTTTTTATAGTGTCCGCTCAGAAAATAACACAACCGATTGATCGCATCCGGTAAATCTCTCTCGTCTATTTTCTCTAAATATTCTTCAAAGTTTTTCTTTTCGCTTTTAAGAAGTGCAGGTGATTCAAGTAAAAATGAATTGCTGACATACAATTCTCTTATTTTATTGCACATTCTATATACAGCCGATTCATAAGTTTTTTCTTTTATTCCTGCAAAACTAAAAAATATAACAGGATATTTTCCCTGCATCTCTCTGTATTTTTCGTCTTTCCATATTTCAAGATTTTCAAAAAGATCGGATCGGCCTTCGTATTTGTTGCTGAAAAAGCAGTTTATCATGTCCATGTTGAGTGTTTTTCCGAATCTTCTTGGGCGGGTTATCAGGGTCACCGAGTCGTAATTTTCCCACCAGTCTTTTATTAATGGTGTTTTGTCTATAAAGAAACAGTTGTTTTCTATAATATTGCTAAAGCTTTGTGATCCTATTGCTATTTTTTGTGCCACGACCTCTCATCCTTTCTTTTGACTCCGAATTTGTAACTGAATATAGTTTAACATTTGTTTCGGATTGTGTCAAGGGGATAAGAAGGCGTGGCACTGAAGGCTTTGATATATATTTTTTTATTTGAAAATGAAACTTTTGAGTTGATTGATTTTATTGCATACCATAAAAAATGCGATCAGAAATATGCTTAGTATCCATAACAAAATATATAACATACAGACATATGCTTTTTTCAACGGCGACCATTTATGCGACTCTTTATTTTTCTGACGCTTAAAGGCTTTACGTAAAGATGATATTCCCCAGATACATTCTTCTAACATTTCTGATACACCTCGCTTTATGTTGTATGAATATTTCTATGTACTCTGCTTTACTGTAGCCAGATGTCCCGGCATAGAGCCAATAATAACTTTTCTGAGATCATCGTCCCAGCAAAAATACACACGTATAAGTTCCTCCGATTTTACACCATGCTTTATATGGAGATCAAGTATATATTGTCTTCCTTCATATGTCATAGTATAATCAGATTTTCTTATTTTTATAGCCTCTTTACCGCTACTTTGAACTTCCCAGTTATTTCTCTGAGCATACATATTAAATTCATCATCAGATATCTCTTTTCGCCTGAACTTTGAATACGCTTTAAGAAAAACTATACCGTCACAAAGAATAACAATATCAAGTGCTCCGCTATATTTTTTCATCTCTGATCTCGCTCTTGGTGACACTATAAGATGTTCATGAAAATTTTCTTCTATCCAGTCACAAACATCATCTTTGTTTATAGGAAACCTTGATGCAATTTCAATCTGCTGTTTGTAAAATGATATCAATTCTGCATTTTTACGATAAGCAGATTCTTTTTGTTCATTTTTACACAACACATCATTATATGCATTTTCTTTAGCGGTTACTTCCTGTTGCAGACTGTCAATTTTTTTCTTTGCAATTCTTAACTCTTCTGCTGTCTGTTGCATATCATTGTGATATTCCGAAAGTTCTCTTATGCGTTTTTTCAGTTCAGCATTCTCCAGTAAACAAAGATTACACTGATCTTCAAGTGATGTTGTTTCATTACGTCTGCCCCGATAATCTTCTATCTTTGCATCAGAATAAAACAACACTTCTCCAAAAGTATAATTTTTTCTTTTAGGCATAGAAATAATATCCGAACGCAATTTACTAAAAAAGTCCTTCATATCACTATCATAATCTGAATAAGAAAATCGTTCAATTATGGATTTACGTCTGATTATAACAATATCTCCATAATCAAATTCTGACTGTATTTTCTTTTCGATCTGTTTAAAATATTTTTCATCAACAAACACAACTACTGCAAATCCCACAAGAACTCTTGCAAGTTCCGTATAATCAAAAACAGGAAGTTTGATTTTTACAGGCTCTATTTTTTCCGCTCTTTTTGAAATTCGTTTTTCTTTTTTGCAATTTTCCTCGTAAAATGGTAATTCAGTTTTAAAAACAAAACTGTTAATTTCTGAAGATGCACCGCTGTTTATTACTGATGAAGAAGAAATAGTTTTGATATCAAGCGTCGGTTTAAGAACACTCACATCAGAAATCTGAGGATTTTTCACCTGTGTCTTACTGTCTGCAATCAGTATCAAAGGAAAATTAAATGATAAATCATCATAAATATCATAGAATCTTTCAACACCATTTTTACTCTGTATCATAAATGGTTTCTCATTTATAATATAACCGCTCTGAATCAATCGTATATTTTCATTATGCACAAGCGATCTTACAAGCATAGGACGAAATACTTCACAATCCGCTGTTGTATCTGATGGCTCAGAACATATGATTCTTATTCCTATTTCTACGTAATTACTATGTCTGATGAAAGATATTTCCGTATTGAACATTCTGCCGTGTACAGGCAAGCGTTCCTGAGCTTGTCCGATATTAGCACCCATGTCTGATTCGGAAATTTTAAAAGACCATATGCCTTTTTTCTCAATGTATATGACATCAATGCTGAATCCGTTTGAGTATGTAAAAGATGTCAGGGTGCTGTCTGAAAAATCTGCGTACTTGTCGGGCTCGGGGGTTAGTATTTCATTTGGGAGATCAGGACAGTTTTTTAGTCGTGAACGAAGCCATTTGAAAGTTTCAAGGATGCAGATTTTAAAGATTTCGTTTGAAGAGATGGTTTTTGAGTCGGCTTGGGCGTAGAATTGGTAGGTGGGGTAGGATTTTAGGGGGGTTAGTTTGGTTGTGATGTATGACATTGGATTATCCTCCGTATAGTTGTAAAATAATTGAGAAAATAGTGCTGTCAAAGGGTAGACACTATTTTCTCAAATGCAAAGTATATCCTAAATAAACAATACCTTCTCTACAATGATTATGGAAATACACCAAAAATCAAATTATAATCAGTTTTATTGTAAACTATTTAAACAACCATCAACTATGACTTTTTGTTCTATATAATTTTTATATTGTTCATCATAATTATCCTGTAATTTCGGTTCGATTTTACCATCTTTTGTTAAAAGAGGCGTGTCAATTATTGTACGTATTGCAAACGCTAATGCAAAAGTAACCGCACATAATTTTTGTTCTTGTTCTGTTAAATAGTCAAACTCTATCTCATAAGAGTCAAGTAAATTAGACCAATATTCCACTATGTCACAAACATTTTTTACACATTTAGAAAAAACTGCATTCATTTCACTTAAAAGATTATGAAACATATAAGTCTTTTCAGTAATTGCTGTACATAATGTTTCTGATACTTTCATTTTCTCGACTGCATCTTCTGATTCTGCATACATTGTTTGTGCCTTTTCCAAATTCTCGTCAGCTTTTATACTAGAACTTATCCCTGTAAACAGTACAACAGGTGCAGCAATAGCACTTAAAGGTGTAAATGATAATGCTGTACTAAACAATCCGGCAGCTAGTCCAACTTCTCCCATCACAAGCATTGATCCAGCAGTAGATATAAGACCACCAGCTACAGGTAACATACCGCTAGCTGCCAATGAAATGACTGCACCTGCAGTTGCTCCGGCAATACCACTAGAAAAAGTCGATTTGTGTATATTTACCATTTTTTGTATTTCGAGCATTTTTTGTTTATCAAAAGCCAGTTTCGGTTTGATATCATTATTATTTTTCTTTTTTTCAGTATTAATTACACGATTTAAGATATCACAAGCATCACTCAAACTTGTATCTAATACATCTTTTTTTAAATTACCATATGACAATAAAGCCTCTTCTACACTTTTTTGAGATCGTTCTAATGATTCTTTAGACTCATTATATATTCTCTTTGCTTTACGAGCCAATCTCTCAGCTTCTTCATTAGTTTCTTTTGCAGTTAAATGTCCGCCAACTCCTAAAGCTGCCGCTCCAATTCCAAGCGCTCCCAATAAAAACGGTATAGGCATATATACTCCTCCTTATAAATAAAAAGTTTGCTTATTATGTACCATCGATTTAAATTCTTCTACCGAATTAAATTGAACATTTCCACCTAATTTCTTTGTTATTTTATTTGCTCCTAAAATCACACCATCTGCATCTCCATTTTTAAATGATTCATTTATTGAATAAATTGCGTCATCAAAACAATCACGATAATCTTTTAAATATGATTCTAAATACTTTTCCAATTCTTCTCTAAACGAACGCATTTCAGATTTAGATCTTTCACATTCTTCAATAATACGCAATCTTTCCTTATGCTCTAAATCTTTTCTTTTAAGTACTCCAATAAGTTGATTATAGTAATTACTTGTAAGTACTGAACCAACAAATGCGCCTACTGCCGCACCTACAATCGGTATGGGTATTAAGCATTGACCGACAGCCATAGAATAACCAGTCGTTACAAAATTTAATCCTTTTTCCCCTAATTCAAGTAAACATTCCTGGGTAGATATATTTCCGTTAAAATATTTCCCAAGCGTATCACCTATTACCATAACGGATGTAACAACTTTTGCTGGCATATTTGAATCAGCCAATGCTTTTATAAATTTTGAAGACGAATTTGCAAGCGTATGTGTTATTGTTGTTAATCCATTACCAGTAATATATCCTGTTATGGCACTTTTACCAACATCAACAGTCAAATCTGTAAATGCATCTTCTACTGATTTCTCTCCTTTAATAAGTGATACCATATTGTTAATTCCAGATACAGTTAGTGAGGTAATTCCTGCAACTTTAGCACTTGCTACTCCGGCATTATGTCCAGTTTCTATTACATTACGTGCCGAATTTTTGAAATCTTGTTTTCGCATTGCCTGTCTTGCTTTTTCTTCATTAATAACTGCTTGTTTCTTTCCCTCTTCAGATAATTCCACCCCTGTTTTTTCTAAATATTCATTATTACTTACAAATTCTTTATTTGTCTTGCTTCTCTTGGCGTTATTATATTTTCTTGATAAAACCTCCATATTTTCACTACTATTTGAAGACTTTTTAATATCCTCATTCGTTAACCAAGGATTATTTTTAGTCTGCTCATACCTTTTTTCTAAAGGTATGATGTGATCTGATTCAGCTAAATGTTTAGCCCAATCTTCACCATATTTTAATTTTGCTTCTGCTTTAGTTAAGACGAGTTTCTGACCAGTATATGGATCTCTCACTTCAACATTCTTATTAAAAGCATCTACCTTTAAATTTCTTTTTGCTGAACCATCATCTATAACTTTTCTATCATAATTTGTTGGTTTCGAAAATTTTATAGATGCATCTTTAACTGATTGTTCAACTGATTTAGACATAGCTATTGTTGAAGCTGATATATTCAAATCTTTTTCTTTATCATTATACATATTATCATCACCATCAATCATATAAATCTTCACCCATTATTAAATCACGATAACTTTTCGAAATAAATTCCTCCTTAACTTCTCGAATAAATTTTGCATCTGTAATAAGTCTATAAATCGCTACTGCAATTCCACCAACGTCTAGTTTTTTCATATCCTTAGTAATAGCAACAACAGCTACATTGCTAGACGATGCGATCAGATTTGAATAGCTTATTATTTTTCTCGTTCTCACCTCATACAATTTACGCTCCATTTCAGAATTTCCATTATAAAACAACATATGTATTATTGAAATAAGCTGATTTATGAATGTAGCCAATGTAATACCTCTTGTAATACTCCACATATCAATATGCCAATCTGTCAACATTTTTTTTGCCAAATCATTATTTGCAACTGCAATTCCCGGTATTGGAAGTCCCTGTTTAGTAAAATAATCACTTCCAAAATGTACAGCCTGTCTTGCAACTGATGCTACCAATAATTTTTTATCATCATTAGCATAAGAAACTGCTTTTTCTAACATACCCAATACACCATTAGGATAATGTCTAACTATTTGCATATTTTTTACTTGATAAGTTTCAAAATTTGTTTTTGTCAATGAATTTGTCATAATATTTGCCGTACCAAATATCCAACCCATTATAGGGTCGTGACCAAGAGTACGATAACGATGTGTTGTACCTGAAAGTCCTGTATCTGACACATGAACGCTTGTTTGTATTGCATCATACGGAACACTCTGAGTCAATACTTCATGCCAGCTTGGCGGAGTAAGAGTAAGAGCTTTATCAACCAATTTATCACCTTGCGATGCACTTATACGACCTTTTTCATTTGAAAGTAAATATTGCCTTGCAATCTGCAAACCAACAGCAACAAATAAAAAAACCATATCTGTTTTTGTAAGCCCTGTTTTGTTACAAAACTGATTATCTAAATCATCTAAGATCGCATCTGTATTTTCTACAATATTAATGACACGATTCATTTCATTAATACCTCTTTGAGTACGTTTCAAAGAACTATCAATGTCATCTAATACATCATCACATTCAGCAATCATTTTATCTATATCTATCATCTTAATACTCTCCTAATATACTTTTAAGTTGGGCAATACTATCATGTAATTCTTGAATTTTTTTCAACAATTCACGCTGTTCGTCCCCTATACTATTTACGTTACCTGTTATTTTGTTTAGTTTTTCTTTTTCTTTTTCTATATCTTTTTCTATATCCTTAATATCTTTTATAGTTTTTTCTATCTTCTCAATATGAATCTGCCTTGCTTCATTATATCCACGCTCTTTTGCTTCTTTTATTTCAGAGTCATACCAAAAAACAGGAATTTTAATAAAAGAATTTACTCCACATACACAACTAAAAGATTGCGTTGTCCCTGAAATGCTGTTAAATTTGTTATTTATTTTTTTCTCTAACATTTTTTTAACATCTTCAAGTTGTGAAATTTCATCTGTCAACTCTTTTCGAATTGGTTTATAATCTACAAATATTTTTCTACAATTTTGCACAGCATCTTTTAGTAATAGTAAAAACTTTTCACGTTCACAATAATGCTGCTTAAGGAATTTGTATTCATTCTCAAATTCTTCTGAAGCCTTAGAAAACGCATCTTTATAAGCTTCTTCTATTTTCCTCTTTTTTTCAGCTGTTTTTACAACAGCTACTCCTGCTGCTAATGGTACTAACCAAACTGGTAATGGCATAACAACCTCACTCTTTCTTTTTTAATATTTCACAACATTCATAATTTAATTTTAAATACTCATCATAACTTATATCATTCTTGAAAAAAAAATCATAAGCCTTTTCAACACGACATATCAATGGTCTATCATTATATATAGAACAAAGATTACCGTTTAAATAAATACAAATACCATCTCCATTATGCAATTTATCATAAATAGGTGATTTGTCTAAATTTCTGCAACACTCCCCACACATATCACATTTAAACATATTCTCCCCCTTTTCTAATAATTTTTAATTCTATCATCTTTTATTTAAGCACATATTTTTATACAAAAAAATAATCAACTATTAACAAATATATCTTTCAATTTATCCAAAACAGAATCCTCTATTTTACTACCACAATCCGGACAATAAATCCCTTTTTTGAAAATCCAAGAACACGGATCTTTCTCTACTCTTTTTACAAAAGAACATCCACATGCTTTGCATTTTATGAATTCAATTCTAGAAGTAGGAAAAATCGGATTATAACTCATAACACCATCACCTCCATCAACTTAAAATCTCCACACTCTCCCCCTGACTCCTTATCCACATATCCACCCCATTCCCGCCAAACACCTCAGCGGAAATAACAACCCCTTCATCATTCCTCGCCACCACACTCGCCGTTGGCAACCTGTCAAGCACCGCTTCAACATTCTTCCCTTTATACAAAAACTTGATCCTCCTCAACTCCCCACCATACATAAACTGAACTCTTTTCCGAAACTCCCCTTCTTCAAACCTGTCCTTATACGGTATCTCAAAATGCTCCTCCATAACCTCAAACTCCTGTATCCTGTCTATCCTGTAAATAGTCGGATACAAATCATTCTTGTTATGAAACTCTTTCTCTCTGTCAATATTCTCAATAAATGCCGTCAGATAAAAATAAAATTCAGAAAACATTATCCCGACAGGTTTCACTACACGCTCAACCACTCTGCCATCCATCTTCTTATAACTGATTTTCAGATAATGCTTTTTATAAACCGCCTCACCTATTTCCCATATAGAATCAACAAATTCCTTATGATGATTAAGCTCTGTATAGTGAAACATCTCATTTAAAATAAGTTCTTTGACCTTATTGTGATTTTTAGGCGGTACACAACAACTAAGCAATTTATTTATTATCGGTGTCATTTCTTTTCTTGTAAATGCTCTGCTCTCAAGCAATATCTTACAGACTGCAAGCACTTCACTGTTACTGAGCACCGATACATCTCTGTTTACAAGGTGATATCCGTTAAGCTCCTTACTGTAAACCAGCTCCTTGGCAAGTTCTCCGTTGCTTGCCTGTTCTTCAAAAAAACATCTGAGATCTTCGATATCTCTCTGAATTGATTTAGGGTTTACATTAAATCTCTTTGCTTCTTCAGCCTTATTTACAACATCACCGTTTATAAGCTTGGTATATATGCTAAGTACACGATTATACTTAAATCCAAGACTAAAATTTTCAGTTTCCATAACTTCCGCTCCTCATAGTATCTTATAATAAAAAACAAAACAAGCACTGCAACTATACATTTATAAATATCTTCTTGCCTTATCCTTAATTACATTATACTATATCACGTTAGACAACTACTGTCCATCTACAATTTTATTTATTTTAAATGATTTATGATATAATTATAGCACTAAATTCTACATTTTTCAATACCTTTAGAGTAAAAAAAATAATGCCTGAAGGCATTTGAATGAATAATAAATTACGGTTAAAGTTATAATAGAATACAGACAGGTGGTGTAATATGAGTTTTGATCGTGAAAAAATATCGTATATAGTCGGTATGCGCATACGAGATTACAGATTAATGAGAAAAATGAGTCAGGAAACACTCGCTTTTGAATCTGATCTCCACCCGGCTTTTCTCAGTCAGGTAGAGCGAGGCGAAAAATGTCCCTCTCTTGAAACATTATACAAAATATGCACAGGTCTTAAAATCCCATTACATGAACTTATGGATTTTTCAAGTGAACCTGAACCTACAAATGGCGAAGCTATTGAAAGAATAAAAAGAGCCCTCGAAAATCTCCCGGCTGATAAAGCAGTAAGCATTGCACAGATTGTCGAAGAAATTGTCAAAATCATATAATCCATCTATCATTTAATTATTACTATAAAATCATAAAAAGACTTTACCCGTTTAATTAATTTATCGGATAAAGTCTTTTTTATTTAATATCTTTTTGTATTTTTTTTAATACTGTATTACAACATGAACTTCGCTAGTTTCACATTATCAGAAATGAAAAGAATTTAACCCATTACAGTTACATCCCGATAAAAATGATTTAAAATTATGAATTGAGTCCTGCTTTTAGTTTAAATTCTGACTCTGTCATATCAGCACGTCTGGCTGCTTCGGATATAGAAAGAATACCATCTTTTACAAGGCTTGCAAAAGCTGAAACTATTCCTTCTTCTCTTGCTTCGCTAAGTGTTCTTGCTTCATCGTATTCAGTAATACACATACGTTTCACCTCTGCTTTATTTAAAATAAGAAATGGTTTAATCACTGAATCATCAGATAAATCATCAAGCGATTTGTCAACAGATTCTTCAAGCGTTTCTGAATTATTCTGATGATAACGAATTCTTTCAATAAAATAAGCGTATTCTTCCAATGGTTTGCAGGCTTTTAATAATTCTTTATTATATCCGTAATTTACGTTGATCATTGTTACTTTAACTTCTATATCTGATTCAGAATCAAAAGCATCGCTTAACTTTAAAACAGTCCTTTCTTCTTTATTAGCCGAACCGTTATAAAAGCAAATACACTTTGGCGTCGGAGCCTTCTGTAATTCCGAACTGTAACGGTGATAATTTCTGCTGTTCTCAACATACTTTGCATAAACCATACCTGCATAGATAAAAAATCTCATAGGCATATTCGGATTGAATGTTGACTGCTGTTCATAAAAATTCATTTCACCGGATACCAAAAAAGAAACGTCATTCTTCATTTTCATATAGACAACGTCTTCTATTGTTGTAAATTTTATATCGTCCGGATTATCATATGAAGAACCGTTTATGGCATTGTAAAGACTCAGCGTCCACGCTTTATTTTCCGGGTTGCCAAAAATAAATTTAAAAAGGCGGTCCTTATGCTCACGATTTACATTGATGTATAAACTATCATTCTGATTATTCAATACTATCACGCTCCTGTTTATTATTCTACATTCTTTCTGATTTAAGTTTATCACAAAAATGTAATTTTTTCAAGGTAAAAATTATTACTAAACACTACTAATATGTACGATTTTGCAACCACAAAAGGAAATCAAATAAATAGATGCAAATAATTTGACTACATTGAGCAATTTATTTGCATCTGATTCATTTCAACCATCATGTGTGTAGATTTTTATAAATTCCAATCACACCACACGCTATCTTTTCTCCCGCATTTCCCGATGGCTGCGTAATATAATCATCCGGATCTAATACCACAGAGTATATCATACTCTATGGCATTTTCAAAAATTATCTTGCACAAAGCTCCGGATGTTTACTTTTAATTTCTGCTTTGTTTTCATACATCAATTCATCTGCCTTATTGTATATATCCATCGACTCCGGTACATATATATCAGATGCATACCCGACTGCTATACTTAATGCAATAGGACTACCTTTATATTTTTCACATGCAATACGCATTTTTTCAATTTCCTGTTGTACAACATTATCATCAGGAGAAATATAAATAACAGCAAACTCATCTCCGCCGATACGATATATCTGATACGCCGATTTAAAATTTGCCAGCATTACAGAAGCTGCCGCTTTTATCAATTTATCCCCTTCTTCATGACCATAACGATCATTGATAACTTTCAATCCATTCATGTCACCAACAATAAATCCTACACGAACCTGTTTATTGGCATATTTTTGATTCATATGTTCCAATTGCTTACGAAATCCGTTTTTATTACGCACACCGGAAGCTTCATCCCAGTATGCCTGAGCAATATATGCTTCCACAGGATTATTTATCGTAACAAAAAGACCGATACATACAATAGTAACACCAGCTCCGGTCATAAGCAATTCCGGAATTATCGCCTGAATAGTCACCAAAATAACCATCATAACAGTAGTAGGCAGTATAGCAAGCCTTACTCTGAAATCAAGAGTATTTCTCTTGGAAATCGCCAGAACAAGACAAACCGAGCAATATACTGCAAATATCCCATAACCTGAAAATACAAGCGGTCCATAACTATAATTAGTCCCGTTTCCTTCAACATACTCTACGGGCAAAATATAAGAAAGTATCATAAAAACCGATAGAGGTATATACCCTATATATCGCATTTTTTTCACAAGACTATGTGCTACTGTCAATTTAACAACATAATTATAGAACTCCATAATAAACAGCAAACTAAAATAATAGTAAATCATATGAAGAACTTTATTTATCATAGGTGGCACGTCATCTATTTTATTAACCGTTATTACAGTGATCATATCAAAAACAACATGAGCCAACGCTAATAATGCGATTTTCATAAAGTCATCTTCTACTTTTTTATCATGATAAAAATGCTTATAAGAAATCAGAAAAATAAGTACCACCATACATACTACTTCTTCACGAACAATAAGCAACGCCATATTTTACCCTCCCCCAATAATAATCCTATTTTTGTTATACATTATTATATCATAATTTCATGAAAACGTCAATATTTTGTATAATATCAAACTAAATTAATACACAAAAACTTCACAAATGCACAATTTTCGAAAAATAAAAAATGTCACAGAGTCTATCCTACTCCATGACACTTTTATATAAGTATTTCAAAACAACAATATATTATTTTCCATAAGATTTATTATGGAATTGTGAATACGCTTCATCAATATAATCTGTCATATCTCTTTTGTACACCGGATAATAAAACTTACCTGCATCATATTTCAATGTACCATCATCATTTATTTGGTCTAAAGACCCTGTATAATAACTTATAGACTCGTCAATCCATACCCTCCATGGAGTAAATGCACATATATTTGAAGACGTAAGCGCTTCTGAATATGGATCCATACCCATTCTATCCTGATCTTTAAACATGTCATTAAGATCTGCATAACATTCTTTTGTAAATAGTTCATCAAAATTTTCAATCTTCTCTTCTTCAATAATATCATAAACTAAAGTAGTAATGTGATCATAAGCACATCTACCATTTTCATCTGTATCTCCTATATACCAGAATGTCAGTCCAAGATATCCATTTTCACAACTTGCAGTCATGTGAAGTCCTTTAGTATTAAATGAATAATAACCATATTTGTTCCATTCTTCTGAAGAAGTATAATCATAGTCATCCGCATATTTGTAAAGTTCATCTGAAACTTTTCTTATATCTTCATTGATTTTGTTTTGAAAATCTTTATTTTTCAGAAAATTCACTACATAATACGCACCATCATCGCCTACAGTTTCGCATCCCATATCATCAACATCTATAAAGTCTCTTCCGATTTCTCCCTCTGGATAAACACTTTCCGACTCATTAGCATTCTGATTACTAACTTCTTCTGTAGCATCAGCCGGTGTTTCAGTCATTTCCTCAACAACCTGTTCTGTCTGTTCAGGTGTCTGAACAGCTTCTGTTATTGCTTCACTGCTCTGCGTTTCCTGTTGTACTTCTGCCTTTTCTGTTACCGAAGGAGCAGATGTAGAAGGTATATTGTATCAGCATCACATGATGAAAATGCACATGCTGTCATTGTTAAACATACCACTGCGATTACTTTCTTAAATATCTTGTTTGAGTTTTTCATAATAAATACTTCCTTTTTATTTTAAATCAAATTTATTTGTTTTAAGGTCTTCTGATAATATAGACAGAAGTTTTTTGAAAAGGTTACAGATTATTTTTATAATTTTATTTTAATCAGTTGCAACTAAAGTATTGAAATATATAATCTCAAAACCCAAAAATACCCAATCGTTAAAACCGTTTTTTATTATATCATAAATATTTATTCCTTTCAACTAATCTGTAATATCAGCAAACTTTACAATTGACTTTTATACAATAAAAATATATAATCAAATAGATACAGTTTACAGTTCATTGTTATTTTTGCACAATTAACCATTACAACTTTTATGATAAACTACAAATTAATTTTTCAATGCAACAAATCACTGTTTTTTTGACACTATAATTATGAAACGAAAATGCATTAACGTTTTAAAGATAAGGAAGTGGGAATGTGACCGAATCGGATGATTTCAAGAAGAATGTAAAGATGGCGGTAAAAGGGGATAAAGATGCTTTTTCACGTCTGTACACTCTGGTATATAAAGAAATGTATTATACAGCATACTACAGTCTGAGAAATGAACATGACGTTGATGATGTAATAAGCGAAACCATACTCGATGCTTTTTCATCAATAAAAAAACTCAGAAATGAAGAAGCTTTTAAAGCATGGATCTTCAAAATATTATCAGCTAAAATAAAAAGAAAACAATCTGAATACGCCAATACACCATCTGACATTGACGAACCTGAATATCAGAATATGTTTTATAAAAACTTTGAGTATGAAAATGTTGAACTTGCTCAGGCTATGGATCATATAGAAGATGAAGACAGAATGATACTTTCTATGTCCGTCCTCTGCGGTTATACAGGCGATGAAATAGCTTCTGTCTGCGATTTAAATCCATCTACAGTCCGTTCCAGACTTCTGAGAACAAAAGAAAAACTCAAAAAATACATAAGCGTACAAAGCAGGTGATAACGATGAGTGATGAAATAAAAAAATATCTTGAAACCCCTGAAATTCCTGATAAATTCAAACCTGAAAATATACATTTGATTCTTGACGGAAAAAGAAAACGAAAAAATATAACAAGAACTTTCGGAAGTATGGTCGCTGCCGCTTGTATACTGATATGTGCGGGAACTTTATTTATCAACAACAACAAGAAAGAATGTTCATTGGACACTGATAATGCAACAAACAACATATCTTTCTCAGACAGCCTCATAGAAAATTCAAACGATTTATATTATTCAGATTCATTTGAATTTCAGGAAAACTTCATTAAGTTTAAAAGTTATGAAGAACTTTATTATACAGTAACACAAAAAATATATACTGAAGATACGTGTGAAGATGAAGAGAAAGATTTGTTGGATTCCGATACTAAAAATTCAGAAAACGACATAAAAAATCTTTCTGTCACTAAAGACCGGACTATATACAAAACAGATGGTTCTACACTTATAGCATCTGTTTTATCAGACAATGATGACTCTGATAATATACTTATTAAAACAGATTTGTATGAACTGACAGGCATAGATAAAAACCTGAAACTCAAAGGACGCTCTCTTGATTTTATAAACGATACTCTTTACATCGTGCTTGAGATTTACGATTCTGACAATACAACGACCGGGATATTTACTTTAGGTGTATCAGAAAATAAATTTATCGTCAAAAACAGTTGCTTTACAGACGGAAAGTTTTATACAGAAATTTCTGATGACAATGCTGTCTATATCATTTCTGAATATACAGTACATTCTGATTTGAATAATACAAAACCATCAGATATACAAAGCTATATCCCATCAATCGGAAGCACACCTGATGATATGGGACCCATACCTGTTGAAAATATATACGGAAAAATTAATCCTGATATAAATAACACAGGGCTTAGATATACCATAATTTCTAAAGTTACTGAATACTCAACAGAAATCATATCAGGTGTATTTCATAATAACCACGAACAAGATCTTACATTTACAATCGAAGAACTCATCACTGATGTGTTCGGCTAGGAAAACACTTTTTACAATATGGAGGAATATGATATGAAAAAAAGATTTATATTTGCTTTACTTATAAGCTCAATGCTTCTTAGTTCCTGTACAGGAACTAAGAATGAAACTGCAACAAACAACCCCGGTTCAAATTATTCAACAAATGAACCTGCACAAGTTAAAGCTGCTAACCTTATGAACGAAATATCAGCCCAGAATGTAACCGAAAAAAAAGCTGATGAAAAATTTATATCCGCACAAATGGCTTTTTCTATGGATGTATTCAAAAAATCCGTTAAAGATTCAGGAACCGAAAATGTTCTCGTTTCACCATTATCAGTACAAACTGCTCTTGCAATGACCGCTAACGGCGCCAAGGGTGAAACCAGAACTGAAATGGAAAATGTACTTGCAAAAGGTATGTCATTAAATGATCTTAACAGTTACCTGTACACATACAGAAAATCTTTAACAGACAAATCAGAATCAAAACTCCATATAGCAAATTCTATATGGTTCAGAGATGACAGTGAACGTCTTGATGTAAATAAAAATTTCCTTCAGACAAATGCTGATTATTATGGCGCTGATACCTTCAAATCATCTTTTGACAACAGCACTGTTAAAGATATCAACGACTGGGTAAGCAATAACACCGATAAAATGATTGACAAAATAGTTGACGACATAAGCGTTGATACAGTTATGTATCTCATAAATGCTCTTTCTTTTGACGCCCAGTGGGAAAACGAATACAAAAGTTCTGATATATACGATGGTAAATTCACTGATTTTTCTGGCAAATCCCAGGACGTTAAATTGATGAAATCCAATGAATCATATTACCTTGAAGATGAAAATGCAAAAGGATTTATTAAAAATTATAAAAACGGTGAATACAGTTTTGTAGCTCTTCTTCCAAATGAGGATACTGATATAAATACTTACATAGAAAATATGAATTCACAGGATCTGCTTGACACTCTCAAGAATAAAAAAGAAACTACAGTGTACACTCAGACACCAAAATTCAGTTACGATTACAGCATCGTCATGAATGACTTGCTTTCCGAACTCGGTATAAAAAAAGCCTTTGATAATTCAGAAGCTGATTTCTCTGAAATGGCTGTATCATCCAGAGGAAATATCTATATAGATAATGTTCTTCATAAAACCTTCATTTCTGTAGACGAAAAAGGAACCAAAGTAGGTGCTGCAACAAAAGTTGAAATGGTAGACGAATGTGAACTCGTACTTGATGGTAATGAAGTTATATTAAACAGACCGTTTGTATTTATGATCGTAGACAATTCTACAAATCTCCCAATATTTATAGGTGCTGTAAAAAGCCTGGAATAATTTATTATCACTGGAGGTAGATGTAATATGAAAAGAAAAGTTTTAGTTACTTTACTTATGAGTTCACTGCTCCTCACTTCATGTGGAAATTCAAAATACAGTGAAATAGAAGAAGTCACAACATTTAATAATTCTGTACAGTATTCTTACGATACAAATTACAAAAGCGAAAGTGCAGAATACGATTACGCAGAAGATAACACCTCAGCCGAAATAACAGATGATAGCCTTATATTATCAGATAAATCTGATAAAACCACAATAGAAGCAGAAACGATACAAAAGGATATGCTCGTCTACTCCTGTGATATGGACATAGATGTACTGGAGTTTGATGCTTCTATTGAAAACTACCGCAAGATCCTTGATAAATATGATGGTTTTATAGGCAATGAATACTTTGACGATGGCGGAAGTACAAGCCGTTGGTATGATTCATCTGCTCAGAAATGGAAGTCATATTCAGCAATGGTACGAGTACCAAGTTCTTCTTATGATGATTTCTGCAACGAAATATCTGATCTTGGAGATCTCAGAAATAAAAGCGCAACAGTAGAAAATGTAAGTACAGAATACAACGACTTGTCTACCACACTTCAGATATATGAGAAAAAAGAAAAACGCTATCTTGATATGCTCTCCGAAATAAAAGATGAAGCACAAGCGGTCATAGTAGAAGACAAACTTACTGAAGTGCAGATAGAAATAGCCAAACTCAAAACACGTATGAATCAAATCAAAACAGATGTTGCATATTCATATGTAAACATCAGCATCAATGAGGTAAAAGAGTACACAGAAGAACCCATAAAAACAGATACATTCGGTCAGCGTCTTATCCAGACCCTTAAAGACACCTGTTCCGATTTCCTTTACTTCCTCGAAGAACTCCTTTTCCTTATAATACACCTCTTGCCATACGCTATTTTATTTGGCGGTGCTTTATTGATATTCGTAAAACTAATAAAACTCATTAAAAAATCACGCGAAAAAAGACGTATGAAAAAACAACAAAATCAAAAACCTGAACACGAAACAAAAACACCGGAAAATAAAGATACCAAAGAATAATTACTTTTAGTAAAAACAACAAAGGTCACCTGAAACCATTCAAGTGACCTTTGTTGTTTTTTATACATTCACAAACACAAACATATATCTGAATATCTTAAAAAATATAATTAAAAGCCACGCAACTGCGTGGCTTTCTATTGGCTCCCCCGACTGGACTTGAACCAGTGACACCCTGATTAACAGTCAGGTGCTACTACCGACTGAGCTACGGAGGAATGTATAAAGATATCAACTTTTTCATTGATATCTTTTTTAAGTGTCGGCATCGATCTATTTTTCCGGGCCGTCGCCAGCCAAGTATTTTCGACGCGAAAGAGCTTAACTTCTGTGTTCGGAATGGGAACAGGTGGAACCTCTTTGCCATAAACACCGACTATCTTTTAAACTGAATTTTT
>JAGAKZ010000056.1 GCA_017848115.1 Oscillospiraceae bacterium | reverse complement strand
TGGACAATTTATTCGTGCAAATATCAAACAAGAGAATTTAAACAAATACATAAAAAGCATCAATTTTGCAATAACAAAGTAAAAACGAGCAAATCACGTATATGCGTGGTTTGCTCGTTTTAGGTGTAAAACTCGGGTTATAGCATATTTTCTGTGAAACATCAATATAATTTTTTCAAATATCGTGAAAAAATAGCGATTTTATTGAAGATGATAATTAGTATATATATAAATGTCGTATGAATATAACAGAAAACAGATGAATATGATTTTTATGAAAGCATATACGGGAGGAGTAAATTTTGAAAAAACAAGGTTTTTTACAGTGTTCTGCAATTCTTATAATTTCAGTTATAGTTTCAAAGGCAGTCGGAGCGCTTTTCAGGATACCGCTTGCAAATCTTATCGGTGGTGTCGGAATGGGGTATTTTGGAGGAGCTTACGGTTTGTTTCTGCCGATATATGCTGTTTTTGTTACAGGTCTGTCATCAGCCAGTGCAAGACTTATGGCAGAAAGCAGTGTGTTGTACGGTGCGTCGGGAGAAAAAGCTGTAAAAAAGTATTCGTTACGGAGTTTTGGCGTTGTAGGTGTTATAGGAACGGTTGTTATCATAGTGCTTGCACGACCTTTCTGCATGTATATAATAGAAAGTCAGCAGGTGTATATTTCAGTGCTGGCTATTGCACCATCAGTGTTTTTCAGTTGCATAACAGCGGCTTACAGAGGCTGTCGTGAGGGGCAGAGAAATATGTATCCTACGGCTGTTTCGCAGATAGCAGAAGGCATAACCAAACTTGTCTGTGGTTTGGTCTTTTGTGTAGCTGTTTTAAAAAAACCTGATTATTTTCTTAAACTTTCAGAAGGAATATGTGATGATATTTATGCTCTGGCATCGGCAGCCGCTGTTTTGGGGGTTACGCTTTCGTCATTTATGGGAATGCTTTATATGATAGCAGATGATATTTTTGCTAAAAGAAAAATAAGCAGTGATTATTTTGGTTGTAAGCTTCCGCCGTCAAGAGAATTTGTAAAATCACTTATTAAAATAGCAGTTCCTGTTGCGGTAAGCTCGCTTCTTACAAATCTTACTTCACTTGTCGATCTTGCTACTATAATGAAATGCGTAAACAGGTCTGTAGCCAAATCCCCCGGATATTATCTGCAAAGATACAGTTTTATAGGAGAAATAGGTGAAGAAAACTTTGCGTCATTTGTTTACGGTTCTTTTAACGGTCTTGCGATAACTATATTCAATCTTGTTCCGTCTGTTACAAATATGTTTGGAAAAAGTGTTCTTCCTGCGGTCACTGATGCATGGACACAAAAAGACAGCAGTTGTCTTGAAAAAAATATCAGGGACGCATTACGGGCAACAGCAGTCATAGCAGTTCCGGCAGGACTCGGAATGTGTGTTACAGCAAAGGAAATACTTACATTTTTATTTCCGACTTCCTGCAACGAAGTGACTCTTGCATCAGAAAGTCTTGTATTTCTTGCTCCTGCGGTAATTTTTCTGTCGGTATCATATCCGATGTTTTGTATACTCCAGGCGATAGGTAAAGAAAATTGTCCTGTAAAGATAATGCTTGTCGGTGTTATAGTGAAGATAGCAGGAAATATATGTTTTATCGGTGTTCCAAAACTTAATGCTGCAGGAGCGGCACTGTCAACGCTTATCTGTTATGTTGTGATATTTGTGTTGTCTTTTGCGTATGTAAAACGCTATACTGGCTTAAAAGACGGAGTTTTCAGAATATTTGCAGGACCTTTTCATTCTGGTCTGCTCTGCATGGCATCTGCGTGGGTGTGCAGATGTACAGTTATGAGAATAACGGATAACAATACGGTTATTCTTATGTCAAGTGTATTTGCCGGAGGTGTTATATACATTTTTTCTTTGTGGCTTATGAATATACAACTAAAGAAAAATTTTTTATCTGATAGTAATAAAAGAAATTATTATATCCATTGACAAATTAACTGATATGTGGTAATATTACTCTTAATAATTAAATTTTCAGTGTTGAAAACACGAAAAATCATTTCAGATAAATGGGGTAAAGATATGAACAAACCAAAGATTTCAAACCTTTTTGCAGGGATAAAAAGTTTTCAGAATGCAGGCCCTGCTATAAGAGTTTCTATTATTACTATAATTGTAAATATGGTTCTTTCTGTTATGAAATTTGTAGCCGGTATAATAGGAAATTCAGGCGCTATGATATCAGATGCCGTACATTCTGCGTCAGATGTTTTCAGTACATTTGTAGTAATTGCAGGCGTAAAAATGTCTGAAAAAGAAGAGGACAGGGAACACCTGTACGGTCATGAGCGTATGGAATGTGTAGCGGCTGTTATTCTGGCTGGTCTTCTTGCTGCAGTCGGATTTTTTATAGGATTTTCAGGTATAAAGAAAATATCAGGCGGAGGATATGATGAACTTGAAGTTCCCGGAGTATTTGCACTTGTGGCCGCCGTTATTTCGATAGCAGTAAAAGAATGGATGTTCCGTTATACACGAGCTGTTGCAAAACGGGTAAACTCAGGAGCACTTATGGCTGATGCATGGCATCATCGTTCGGACGCACTTTCATCTGTAGGTTCTTTTGTGGGTATACTTTTTGCTATATTGGGTTATCCTGTTATGGACAGTGTGGCGAGTGTTATTATAAGCGTGTGCATAATAAAGGCAGCTTATGATGTGTTTAAAGATGCATTTGACAAGATGGTTGACCATAGCTGTGACGATGAGACCGAATCTGAAATACGCAGTATTGTTATGGAGATAGACGGCGTTAAGGGAATAGATGTCTTTAAAACCAGAATATTTGGTGCAAAGATATATGTAGATATGGAAATCTCGGCCGATGGAGATATGACACTGAGAGATGCACATGAGATTGCTGAAAAAGTTCATGATGCGGTAGAGGAAAAGTGTACGGGCTGTAAACATTGTATGGTTCATGTCAATCCATATGTAGATGATGAAAAATAAAATATTTAGTTCTTCAAAAAGTCCACTATATATTTAAATATTGAGTTGCTAGTGTATAGGAAAAATGATATTATAAATATGCAAACTTTTTTTGTGTAAACACACAAATTCCTAAATCATTTTATCAAACTTTTAGCTTAACAGCGCAGGAGGACTGAATAAAACGGTCTTCCAAAACGGGAAGCTGATTTCAGATCGTCTGAAATCAGCTTCCCGTTTGCTTTTTAAGCTAAAAAAATTATTCTGATGAGATAATGTTTCTGTATTGCCCCGGAGTAAGACCGGTGCATTTTTTAAATATTCTTTGAAAATATTTTTCGTCTTCATATCCGCAACGTGACGCAACAGATGTGTTATCAGCAGCTGAAGTGTACAGAAGATATTTGGCATATGTTATTTTACTTATGATGCAGTCCTGATGAAAACTGATATTGTTGAATTTTTTGTAGAGTGATCTGAAATATCCTTCACTAAAACAGAATTTTCTGCACAACGCTTCTGTTGTAAAAATACAAAGAGGCTGGGTGTATATATCGGTTTTTATCTGGGAGAAATTTTTATATTCTTTTTCTTTGATTTTTTCTATATATTCATTAGTTATCTTTTCTATTTTGAGATTCATGAGATTTGTTATGTCCTCAGATGATAATGATGTATCTGAAGTTCGGTGCGATATGACTGTAAAAGAATCCATTCCAAAGGTGCGTGCTATATCAGTGTTATGTATGATATTGAAGTTTAGCTTGTCACACAGAATTTCTTCATAACCGGGGTCATAACCTGCATAACCGATAAAGAGAAATGTGTTCTGATCAATAGTACAGCAAAATTCCTTTTCATTTTTTATAAGAGATTTTATGATATTTCCTGCCTGAACAGTAGAGTTAAGTTTCTTTTCCTGTTCAGTAGGAGTGAAGTTGTCAGAAAGCATATTTATTCTGAGCATTACAAAAACAAATTGCTCAGGAGATGAAGATTTTGCCACTTCAAGTGCGTAGGAAAGTCCGTTTATATTATACATTCCGGTGAGCGGATCATGTTTTTCGGGGACGTTCTGACATTTTAAGAGATAACTTATATCGTTTTTCATTCTTATAAATTCCATTGCATTTGAAAAAGCCTTTATCCAGTTACGGAATATAGAGTCATAGCCATCTGCTTCATCATAAGTAATGATAAGATAACCAAAAAGTTTGTTCTGAAAAAATACAGGACAACAATAAAATGCCAGAGGAGTTTCATGCGACCACAGACTCGCAGGCATAGGTGAATTTTTTTGAAAAATGCTTGGAACATTGTCCGTATATATGTGATCTCTAATATTGTAACATATCATGCAGTCAGAATTTTTTTCTTTTGTTTTTTCAAAGTTATTGTGATACCAGTTTTCATAAACACAAAGATATACTCCAAGTGCGTTTCTTATGAGATACGTAAACTTCTGCGCTACAGTTACAAGTTCAAAAAAGGAACAGCATTCTGTAAGGCGGTGTTCGAACTGACTGTGGATACTCATATCAATATAATGTCTTGTCAGAGCGGCACTTTTCATTTCGTTATTGAGATGAATATGAGACGGACCGCAGGCACAGCTGTTTCCGTAGATCACTTCACTTTTAAAATTAAGCGTATCCTCAACTTTTTTATTGTATATCTTTTCGTATAAAATTCTTACAGCCTCTGCTCCTATACCATGTCTGTTTTTGTTGAATGTGGTCAGAAGAGGCTGGTGGAATATACGCTGGTCTACATATTCATATCCTACAACTGAAATATCCTCAGGGATTTTTATACCATGATTTATAAGTGTGTCACAGAGACTGTATGCCATATAATCATTTGCACATACAACTGCTTCGGGCATGGGGAGTTCTTTGTTTATATATTTCATGGCAAGAGCTTCACCTGACTCGTACCAGAAGTTTCCGAAGTGAAGTCTGGATTCTTCAAATTTTATACCATGAGCTTCGAGTGATTTTTTATATCCTTCGGCACGACTAAGCGAAGCTTGTATGCTTTCAGGACCTGTAAGCATATCTATTTTGGTGATATTGTGCTTTTCTATAAGATGGTCTGTCATCATTTCAAAATCAGCAACATCATCGGCACAAAGACAGGTAAAGCCTTCGATCTGACCGAATACGACTACTGTCGGAAGTTGTGATTTTTTTATCAGTTCTATAACATATGTCTGAAGTTCCCGGTTCAGAAGTGACTCGGCAGAAAGAATTATTCCCGAAAGTTCAGGTGACAAAATAATATCGTATATTTTATTTTCACAGTTTATTTCCGAACGTGTCTGTTCCGGATTGTAAAGATTTGAGATTACCGCAATGTCAATATCAAGACATCTGGCTTGTGATATTATACCCTTGAGCAAATGTTTTTGTTCAACATCGGCGACCTGTCCTGCAACAACACCGAATATGGTTCTTTTCTTTTTTGAATTCAAAATGCGTCACCTCGTATCCTGAAAATGAAAGTACTTTACTTTTATTATATTTCATGAATTGGTATATGTCAATGATAAAATATTCATTTTATCCACTATATCTTTAATTTTTTAGTTGATAAAAATTTTAATTGATGGTAACATTAACAACAGAGAGTGTTTATAACACAAAAAAATAGTATAAAGTTCATAATTTTTTTATACATAAATATTTAAACGTTTTCATATAATTAAAGTGATTTAAAGTTAGAATTTGTAAGTTTTTAAGGATTGTAATCGGACGGGAGGAATTTTATGAGATCCGGTAAAGTGGCAGCAGGGCTGTTTTCGCTTCTTATGTGCGGAAGTATGGTTTCTTCTGCATTTATAGGAACTAACAGTTTTAAAGCAAGTGCGGATGAAGCTGATTTTTATTTCAGAGACAGCTTTGAAAGCGGTACAGATGACTGGTCAGGCAGAGGAGCTGTTACGTTTGAAGCAAGTACAAAATATGCATACAGCGGGAACAGTTCACTTTTGGTTTCAGATCGTACATCTGCATGGAACGGTGTATTTAAAGCACTTGATCCGAAAGTTTTTGTTCCGGGCAAGTCTTATAGTTTCAGTGCAAATGTTATGTATACCGGAGGGGTTGAAAAGCAGGTTTTCTATATGAAACTGCAGTACGTGGACTCCGAGGGTGAAACGATTTATTCACCGGTTGCGGAAGTTACGGCGATAAAGGGAGAATGGGCACAGTTAAAAAATACAAGTTACACGATACCGACAGATGCTGAGGATATGCAGCTCTATATTGAAACAGCAGAAGAAGTAACACCGTTTTATGTAGATGATGCTGTGGCAGCTACTGATGGTACAGAGATCGAAGGTGCAAAACCTTTGCAGATTGTGGCAGGGGATATTGATGCTGACGGAAGAATAACGGTAGCAGATACTGTTATTCTCAAAAATGGTTTGCTTGACGGATTTTCAAGCAATTTCCGCAAGTTGTGTGCAGATGTTGACAGCAGTGGAAGAGTAACAATAAATGATCTTGTTGCACTTATGCAGTATATGACAGGACAGATATCCGAATTCCCTGTAGCAGAACCTGAACTTCCGGTTGTTGACACAGCAAAGATGGACGCACTTTTCTCAGGTATCAAACTTGCATCAAGTTATAAGAAAGCAGGAGAAAATAATCCGCTCTTTACTCAGAGATTCGGCGCCGATCCGGGTGTTATGGAATATGACGGAAGAGTTTATGTATATACTACAAATGACGTAATAGAGTATGCTTCAAATGGTTCTGTAGCAGAAAATACGTATGGAAAGATAAATAAGATAAACTGTATATCATCAGATGATATGGTGAACTGGACTGACCACGGTGCTATTCCGGTAGCAGGCAAGGACGGTATTGCCAAGTTTGCAGGAAACTCATGGGCTCCATGTGCGGCTCATAAGAAAATAAACGGAAAAGAAAAGTTCTTCCTTTACTTCTGTAATGGCGGAAACGGTGTATGTGTACTTACAGCAGACAGTCCTACAGGTCCGTGGTCTGATCCGCTTGGTGCACCTCTTGTAACAAGAAGCGTACCAAACTGCGGAAATATTGCATGGCTTTTCGACCCGGCTGTATTTGTTGACAATGACGGAACAGGTTATCTTTGTTTTGGTGGCGGACCTGACGGAAAATCCGATACCACAAGAGTAGTAAAATTAAGCGATGACATGATTCACCTTGACGGTACACCTGTTACTATAAATGCACCGTACGTATTTGAAGATTCGGGTATAAACAGAATAGGCGACAAGTATTATTATACATATTGTTCTAACTGGAACACCGGTGGAAATCCTTATGGATTATCAACTGCAGCGATCGAATACATGGTAGCCGATAACCCTCTCGGTCCATACACATATGCAGGTGAACTTTTCAAAAATCAGGGTAACTTCTTCCCCGGAATGACAGGAAACAATCATCATTCCATAGTTGAACTTAACGGACAGCTTTATCTTTTCTACCATTCAAGACCGGTAGAAAAAGCAATGGGAATTGACGGAAACTATAGAAGCCCGCAGGTTGACAAGATAACGATGAACGGAGAGAAGTTCAATTCTGTTACAGGAACTATGAAGGGCATACCACAGCTCAAAGAGCTTGACCCATACAGCGTAGTACAGGCAGAAACTATGTCAGATCAGGCAGGAATCAATGTAAGTGGTGTTGGAGATACAGTTGTTTCCGAAATACAGAGCGGTGACTGGATAAAAGTTTCAGGCGTAGATTTCTCGAAGGGAACAAATACGCTTACAGTAAAGGTTTCTTCAAACAGCGGAGGAGTTATCAAGGTTTGTACAGGTAGCAATACAGGTAAGGCAATCGGATATGTAGAGATTCCGGAGTTTACAACCGCTAAGGAAATAACTGTTCCGGTAAATGATATTTCGGGTACAGAAGACTTGTTCTTTGTATTCAGCGGAAATCTTGAATTTGATTACTGGTATTTTAGTTGATTTGTGAAAATAATATATAAAATATAAATTTGCAGGTTTCAGATTAAAGTGAATATAACTCCCGAAGTTGTGTAATGAAAACTTCGGGAGTTATATTTTTTTATATCATAGAATTTTTGATCTTTATAATTTCGTCAGCTGAAAAGCCTGTCTGAGAGATGATTTCATTGATATCGACGTTGTTTTTGATAAGGTAAGTAGCAAATCTGGTCAGTCCTTCATTTCTGCCAATCTCGATACCTTCACTTTT
>JAGAKZ010000055.1 GCA_017848115.1 Oscillospiraceae bacterium | reverse complement strand
TATTGGATAACGCATTTTTATGTTTTCCCTCCGTTCTTTTCAAACCATTATTATCAAGTATACCATAATTCACACTTTTATTCAATACTAAATAAACAGAAACACAAAACACCGCTTCATAACTCTTTTTTCAATACAACTCACAACTAATTATCTGATAAAAATATTAAGTCATGACCACATATCCAAATAGTAGTCATGACTTAACTTTAAATATTTGTAACGTTGGTAACATAACCTATTTTTTCAATAAACGGAAGATGCGCCATTATCGCTTCACTGTCATATAAATCAAGTAACTTGTAGTCGAACTCACACCCCATTATTCCATAGTCATCTTTTCGATTTTGCAAACGTGTTTCTTACTTTCCTTATCATAGGCGATACCAACAAGAATAATCTCATAACCATACCCCTTAAATGCTTCAGGATAGTGTTTTGTCTTAATCTGATCAATGGCGGTCTGTACATCCTTGTTCCATTTCAGCTCAATAAGCAGAATCGGATAACCGGAATCATGTTTCGGAAGATACACTACATCTGCATAACCCTCACCTGACGGTAATTCTTCCCACTGAACATAATGATCTCTGTAGGTGTAATATGCAAGCTTGATAACACTGCGAAGACTATCCTCTTTATTGTAATGCAGTGGCGATGTTTCTTCCCGATGGATTCGCTCGATCAGTGTGGCAACGGTTGCTTCGTCTCCGCTGATAGTTGCTTCTAACAAAGCATCACTTTCCTTCAACCTTTTCAGCGTTGCGTCATGATGCACCTCACGGATAGATTTCTGAAATTCCTGTCGAATCTCCTCATTTGGAATGCAGACTGTTTTCTTCTCAGAATCATATGCAAGATAACCGAGATGAACCAGAAGAGTCAGCACGTCGTCCTTTCCACGAAATGTAGTCAGGTCATTTGCAAACCCCTTGGGATTGACCGGGACTTCAATTCCAGCGATAAGCTCCGCAATAGTCTTTGTCAATCCGTTATAATCTTGACTAATATATTCCATCAAGCTTTCGGAAGCAGATGTTTCCGTCCAATAGGAATCAAAATCATCATTTTCAATTGCCTGCATTACAGAGTTTGGATTATAAACAGAACCTACACCTTTGAAATGATACCCGTCATACCAATACTTCATAGTTGCAAAATCCATACCGTTTTCCTCACACTTAGCACGGACTTCCTCTTCGTTAAAGCCGACATAACCTCCAAATGCACGAGGATTTATCATAGTGAATTCTTTGAAATCAGAAATAGCAGACTGCGAACCGTCTTTCTTGATTGGAAGAATTCCTGTCATATACGCAGCCGCTATTACTTTTGGAGTAAAAGAAATATTCTTAAACCATTCACGCAAAAGATCAAAATACTTTCTCTGCGTATATGTGTCGTTTTTGGCTTCACGAATCAACGCGTCCCATTCATCTATGATAAATACAAACTTCCTTTTGCGACTCTCTGCACAATGTAAAAGACATTCTGTAAGAGACATATCCGATTTAAGTTCTGAAAATTGTTCAATAAGTTCTTTTCTAAGTGCATTCACAATCATATTTGGCACTTCAGATAAAGGACGTTCATTTCTTCTGACAACGGAAATGAAACTTGTTACATCAAAGCAAATCACATGATACTGATTCAAATATGATAAATAAGAACTGCACCTCGCAATTTGTTTATCATCAAATAAACTATGCGAATCACATGAGCAATCATAATAAGCACTTAACATAAGCGCCGCAAATGATTTTCCAAATCGGCGTGGTCTACTGATACATATCAGTCGCTCTGTTGTGCCGATTCTCGCATTAAGCAGGTCAATCAGCATTGTCTTGTCAACATAACCGGAATTAGCGATAAGCTGAAATCCTTGATTTCCTGGATTTACATACTGACCGTGCATCTTTTTTAATGCCATGTATACCGCTCTCCTTTCTGTTAAAATTTCTGACTGTACACTTATTTTTATTATACCATGAGCCATAGAAATATTGCAAGCTTTTGTTTGTTAATTTGTCGACAAAAAGTATGAAGTTTTTACAGCTAACTCCATTTTACACATAAGAACAATTAACCCTTTATACATAAAAACGGATATTCAATTTTATTAAAATCATGAATCCAAAATTCCTCATTTTCCCTGAACACATGATATCTGATTTCCAACTTTTCATTGTTAATAAGAAAATAGATCACAAATTCAACATCACTAAATTTATTCTTTAATCTTTTCAGAAAATCCAGTGCAAGCAAATAAACAGATACATTTTCAACTTTATCAATCGGAATACTAAATTCATTACAACCTATTTCATAGCCTGTATAATTATTTGTAAATGAAAAAATTTTTTCCCAATCTACATCAGATTCATTTATATTTTCTTTATCATATATTATCGTTTCTCCTACACAATGTGTGTATTCTATTATAGAAGAAAAAATTTCATCACCTATCAATGCAGTTGATAAATCATTATTTTCTATATCAATTTCGTAATTCATATTATTTTCGTAAATAATATTATAATTCAACTTGTCAATTCAGCTCCTTTTTGAATTAATTTCCATTAATCATTTTTTTAGTTTTACTCTGCTAAATATTTATTGGTTTATAATTCATAGCTGTATCAATTATTTGTTCTGACGTTAAATTATGATTATTCCAATATATTAAATCAATTAAATCAGGGCAAGATGTATTTTTTTCAACTATTTCTATCATATTATCAATTTCTTCCTCTGTACCCTCACATTCAATTATTTTTGTTACCAGTTCAATTAATTCTTCTCTGCTTAATTTATTCAACATAATAAATCATTCTTTCATAAAAATAATAACATCTTATTTTTGGTTATAAACAAACCTGCAACTTATGATTTCAGAATAATATACACTCTGTAAATCATAAAGCAACACTATTTATACTATCAAACAACCAAATTCCTTTTTCCTTATCAAAGTAAAAGCACACTTCTAATCCTAAATAATCATCTTTTTTACCCGTATCTGTACCAATGAAACACGTTTCAACACTTAAATAATCTTCGTCCATATATATTTTACTAAGATACCACTCTCCTGTCATATACTTAGGCTGTGGGAAGAAACCGTCATCATTATTACATAGTTCTTCGTTATTAAGATATTCTTCAAGCAATTTATCTATCTTTAAGAACAATTCTTCACTAATATTATCAAATAAATCCCTGAGTTTATTATTTGAAAAGACTATTTTTGGCTTTAACGCATTTTCATAAGTTACATATTCATTATTAATATTTTCTTTTTTAAAAACAATTTGCTTTAATTGCATTTTCAGGCTCCATTACTTCAAACTATAAATATTTATTTTAATATTGATAATTGTAAAATTTAGTTATTGAACACTTCTTGTTTTATTCAAATTTATTAAAATCATGAATTTTCTAAAACTATCTACCAACTAATAAACTAAAATTTATTATTCATAAAATGCAAGCATTTTTTCTATTTCATTTCATGTTTCACTTATACCATTAAAAAACTATAGTATATAATCACCAAAAATGTTATAATAGAATTAAAACATCATAATACATCACACACTACATCTAAAATTATAACACAAAAATAAAATATAGAAAATATATTTCAAAAAAATTTATAAAAAAATTTGACATTTCATCTGTAATAGTTTGAGATAGAAGGAGAAAAATATGTCAGATAAAATACTTAAGGATTTTAAGAAAATTTCAAATGTAAGTGACGAACTCATAAACAAATACAAAACTAAATTACCTGAAGAATTAATTATGATATGGCAGAAATATGGGTTTGGTACATTTTACAACGGATATTTAAAAATAATAAATCCGGAAGATTACAAAAATATTTTTCAAAATTCATACTTTCTAGGTGACGTTTCTATCCCCGTCTTTGCAACTGCATTCGGCGATTTAATAACCTGGGAAAAAAATCAGTTCGTTGGAATTGTAAAATACAGATACAGCAATAATGATGTCATTTCTGACGGATTTGAATTCTTTATTGATGATGTAACCAACGGAGAATTTGATGAAGGATTTTTTAACATACACAATTACAATGAAGCTGTAAAAAAATACGGACATCTTGAATATGATGAATGCTTCGGTTATGTTCCCTTACTTGCTCTTGGCGGAAAAGAATCTGTTGATAACCTGAAAAAAGTTAAAATCCATGAGCATATAGTTCTGATAACAGAAATAGCAGGTAAAATATAATCTTAGTTCCATAATTATTTACACGAAGTTTGCAATAAGAATAAATAATAAAAAATCAGAGCATTGTTCAAAACGGCAACACTCTGATTTTTTTCAGCACGAATTAATTATCTATATCGCCAGCCTGAAACCGAACTTCCGCTGACGATAAAGTTTTTATTACATTTCTCAAAAAAAATATTTTTCCGTAAAAAAATCATTTTTAAATTGGATATCAGAAACATTAAACACTGACCTAAACCAATAAAGAAAGATAATAACGTTAAACAATAACCTTGAACATAAAACATTTATTCTTGACTTTTTAACCATTTCATAAACTACATATCAGTCGCAATTATCTGTTTCTTCCTGTTAGATGTATATAATTATACATCATATCAACAAAAAAAGCAAATATATTATAAAAAATCTCTGAGTTTGCCTTCGGGCAGTAATTTAATTTCCATGCATAACCGTACATACTTTTTTTATTGTATCGGCATCAAGACCTTCTCCGATAAACTGTACAATATCATGATGATTTTCAGAAATCAACCAATTATATTTCTTATCGGTAATGTAATAATCTATATGTCCTATTGCCTCATTTATTATCAGGCAAACCACTGACGGACTACACTCAGCAATCCAGTATTTTTGACTGTCTTCTTCTAAAAGAAGATATACTTTATCGTACTTTACAATTTCAGGCAATTGTTCAATCCATTCATAAGATAAATTGTTATTCACCCCCACCTGAAAAGCATAGATCCCAGAAACGTCATGCTTAAATCCACCATTTACATTTGCCCAATATAATCCGTTTCTTCTTGCATATTGTTCATCAATAAAATGTTCCAAAACTTTATCATAAACATTCTGCCATTCATAAATACCCAGAAACCGAAAATCATCTTTCGAAATCCGGTTCTCCTGACAGTACTGTTCGATTTCTAAACGTAAACCATCCCATTTATGTAATGCCTGCATGATGCACTCTCCTTGAATATATAATCCGAATGCTTCAGTTATATTGTTCATATTATCATTCTCTGTTTTTTTATTTATTATTTCAACAGGTAAATCACTTACGTTCTTTCTTTGAACACTGAACTACTATCTCATTTTTTATAGTATCAATGGAAATCATTTCTGTAGTACCATTATCAGTTTTCACGTATAAACCATTATCCCATTTTTCAAAGCTAATATCATCGATTTCTTCATATTCAGGATAAAGTATTTCATAAATACTGCAAAGATGAGGATCAAAATTCATAGGATCTGTTAAAACTCCTGCCATAATATCTCCAGGTCCTGCCCAATAACAGCCTTCATACGCAATCAAATCAGTACAAGGATCATAATGTACATTGGTAATAATAAACGATTCACCATTAGGCGCACCATATGAATTGTCATAACCTCTCGGAATGTAATTAAAAATCTCCAAAGTGTCAACATCAATATAGCTTATACCATAAAGAGAAATGTGAAATGGATAATAACGGTGTCCATTACTGTGATATATAAAATTATTATACGGTCTGTGATGACCGTCTTCTGAAATATATTCATATACACACTTGCCATCTTTTCTTAATTCATATCTGTTGAAATATGCGTGTATGGCATATTCAGAGCTATGCATATATTCTTTTACACATAACTCATAACCATCAGGCAAAGAAACAACGTCCTCTTCCTGAAAAAATTCTTCACTTTCTGCATACATGAATTTTTGTACCCAATTTTCATATTCTTCTGTTCCATAGATATTTGTATAATCAAAACCATTGTAATGCTTTCGTGCAACTTCAAATATGCCATAAACAAAATCCAGATGCAGTATTTTATCTTTTGCGGATATTTCAAGTTCTGTCTTGTAATCTTTGTCAACTTTAGTAACCGTCACTTTCTTTAAAACAGGATCAATAAGCGTATTTATTTCGTCTATCGGTAACTGTTTACGGATGCGCATAAAGTCCAAACGATAGTGGCGGTATTCCTTCTCATCACTGTTGAAATCACCGTTTATTATCATTGTACAATATTTAACGCCTTTGTCTTCAAATTCATCAATATCTATTTTTGTTATTATCGTATCAGTGAATTTATGTGCGTTTAACAATTCAATTTTTTTCATAATTCAATTTCCTTTTTATCATATTAACAGCTACAGAAATCTGAGGATATTCTTTTATTTTATGTTCTTTATTTGTAATATCATTTAATTCAAAATAATTTACATTGTTCTTTCCGTTTTGAGTTGATCTTGAGTATTCCATAATTTTTAAATCACTGGTTATTATCACACCATACTCATTTTCTTCATCATCTTCAACAAATGATGCTAACACGATTTCTTTAATGTTAAAACCTGTTTTTGTTAATACATTTCTTAAATCTTCCCATTCTTCATCATTTCTAAGTAGGCTTGTTAATTCCAATATTTCTTGCTTATATAATCTGTCCATATAATTTTTTCTCCTGTTGAAAGTTGTCAAATATTATTACATTAAATCACTTTCCTTCCTTGTTATCTCTTAAAATTCTCTAAATGTTCAGGGCTGTTTTTTCATGCCATACGGAAAAAGTAAAGCACATAGCAAATCTTATATTTCAAGTAATTTTATACTATCAGTAATTCATTATATCTCATCAATAATGAAGCTCCATCAGAAGAATTATCATGACACAATGCAAACAGAAATATTTCTCCATTATAATCAGCTATTTTACCCTCAAAGAACCTGTATAGTTCATAAGGAGGATAAATGTATAGATCCTCTTTCTCTTTGGCAGTAACCATAATCACTTTTTCTGAAATACAAACAACAGCATCTTGAGAATAGCTTGTTTTACAATAAATCTGTTCACTGGGAATATTCTCTTTTTTCTGATTTAAAGCAACGATATTCATATCTATTGCAATCTGATTATCAGGATACCAGACACAATAATTCGAATTTTGGATAATCAGTGCAGAACCATTATCATTATTATATGAAAGAATATCTTTGCTAAGTAATTCTGTATATTGTTTTTTCAGGCTAAGCCCAACAAAATCAGAAGAAGATAATTTAATCATATCTGCACTATTCAAATCTACTTTCACAGATAATTCACTACCATCAGCAAAAAGATAAACTATATTATCTTGCCAGAAATAGATATTTGAAAAATATGTATCTTTATAATCGCTTAAATCATAACGGCAAACACTCTCTGTTTTTAAATTCACATAAAAAGCGCATTCATTTTCATAGCAAAATAACAACAATTCATCTTCGTGCTTTATAGAAAAGTTTATAACAATATCCTCTTCCAATTCAATACTTCTTACCATATTCAAATCAAAATCCATTATATTGATTCCATGATATAAATCATTTACAACAATATATTTTGATGTAACTTCAAGATAGTACAAATCTTCTATTTCCTTTTTTATGATCTGCATATTATCACCTTATTTCACCGTAAAATTTTTTGAAGCAGTAGCTATAAATTTCTATTAAAATTATTGTAAATTTCAGAAAATATCATCTATATAATTTTAATCTAAGCATTCAGATCGTCCACTTCCGTATCTTCATAAAATAAACGTATCATTTTTACAAGATAGCTGTAACTAAGAATTTCTAGTCTGCCGAGTTTGTCAAACTCAACTTCATTCCAGTTATAAGAATCAATATCAGGAATTTCAACTTGACCGGTGCACCATGTTGTCACATGAAAACAAACACTGCTATCATCATTTTTCGCAAGTATTCCGGCAGGCATTTCATATTCAATAGTCAGAACACCTTCTTTGGTGCAGAAATTACTGACAATAAACTCATCGGACTCCCGCACCTCTGCAAACGTAATCTTATCAATATCTTCATACTCAATGTAGCCAAGTGGTCTAAGCGCTTCTTTCAGAATCTCCAAATGTGTCTCAGCGTAATTTCCAACAATATCCCACAAAAGTCCTTATCCGATTATATCAATCAGTTCATCATTGCTATTTATATTCATTTTAATCCCCCACATTATCTATAGACTTAACTCAAATAATCATCAATAATGATTCGTGTTTCCTCACTACACGCCGGACTGACGTAAATATTTGTTAATAAGCATTCAACTTCGAATTCATTGTGTTTTTTCAGATTTTCAACTAACATTTCCATTATATAACTATCCAAATCACTTATATTATTAAAAATCATTTTTGACAAGTTTATAATATCATTTTTTGAAGCCTTTCTAAAAAAAGCTTTTAATTGAAATTTGATTGCATCGCCTTTAAATCCTGATTCAATAATACTATTGGTTATATCATTTATAGTCATTTCGTCATATATAATATCTGACAATATTGTTTCCAGTGTAAAAATAGAATCTGTTGATTGTTCGTTTTCAAGATATATATTATCAATTAATTTTTGATCAATACCATAATAAAAATATTTAACAGAATCTTCGTTAAGAGTTTTGTTGTAATTCTTTACAGAATCACTTATTACAGTAAAATAATCAATGGTTATCCATGATATAAATCCATGATCATATATACAATACTCTGTTAATCCTGTTCTATCACACTTACTATATCCAATTACAGGATATAGATGATTCATACTTATTCCCATTTCATTTTTATTGTACTTGGCCTTTAATATCATTTTCTCGCTCCTTTAGAAATTAATCTTTTTATCTATATCTAACAATCCGGCGAACCTTCTAAACATATAAAATCAATTGTAGCTATTCCATTTTTCAATAATTATCTCATTTAACATCTTACAAAAACGATATGATTGTACTGTATCTCTGTATTCGTGGAAAAACGCCACTATCAATATATCATCTTTGGGTTTGCAAACAAGACATTTTACATTTCCCTGATTCCATGATTGTGTTAAAGATTGGTTTAGCACCTGAACTCTCGCACATATTTATACTTCATACAGAAACTATGCCATCATTGCATAATTTGCACCCACAAAACGATAATAGCACGCCATGCTTTAAACATTTTGGAAATCCACAATTGATTGGATCATCTTTTTCTGTAGCCGAACACCAATCCTTCAGATTATTCTCATCAATATCATTTATCGTCATTCGTTTTATCAACGCATAAAATCTGCTCAGAGCATACTCTATAAGTTTCTGATCCGGCTCATAGCCCAGTATGTTCCATACACTCTGCTGAAGCGACAATAACCTTGCATTATTTATAGTTTCCAACAAAAAAGTTTTATCTGCTTCAAACGAATTTGCCTGCCATGGCATTTCAGTAATGTCAAACCCCACATTTCCCATGCCAACTATTGTTTGTTGTTTTTCAGCCAGAAAAACAATTATTCTCTTTTCACTTACTGATTCAGCTAATCGAGAACCACTTATAAGTAAATAGTCTATAAACACATCTGTTAATCCGTTAGCCATAGAAAGTGAATCGTCATCTATGGATACTGTACCATCAAAAGATATTATATTTCCCACAATAAATCCTCCATTAAATACTTATGTAACTTCAAATTTTCCTCTTTATTTTATACTTCTATTATCTGGAAATATTTAAGTGCATCTATAATTACTTCACGCTTTTTTGGTGTCACTTTTGGTACCCTGCTCTTATCATCGCCACATTAGAATCTTGTGATATGAGAGATTCTGCTGAATTAAGTTGATTCAATATATCGAATGCTTCACTTTCCGAAATATAATTATCTATGTTTTTTCCTCTCTATATAATCTTGCAATTTTCTTAAAATATCTATCGTTTTCTCCGTTTTTCTTCGATTTTCATTTTTGATATTGGAATGAAGCGGAATAATAAAGAGTAGTTATTGACAGATTACAGCATCAAGTGCCGATTT
>JAGAKZ010000001.1 GCA_017848115.1 Oscillospiraceae bacterium | reverse complement strand
GATAATTATTACCATGTACAAAATACAAGTATCACAGAATAATCAGCAGTCCTCTAAATTATTATAAATTCAATGAAAATGGTGAAATAAATGAAGATTATATATATGCCTGTACCCGAAAATTATGAAATCAAATATGATCATATAATATTCAGATATAATGATATCTTATGTTTGAAAGCGTTTGAATTGAATGACGTTTGGGGTTCGTATAGATTAATTTTTTATGATATAAATAAAAGAATATACTTTGATTATTGTGATATAAAGAAAGTAACTGACAGATATGAGTTTGAAGACTGGGATTATGTAGAAGAGAGTCATATGTTTTATATTCTCGCTATAGAAGAACAAACAAGGCAATCAACAGTTATTGAAATAAATATGGAAGACGGTTCTTGCATTGAAAAAGCAATTGATATTTCAAGTAGTGATATTATTGATGGATATTATTATCTTGTATATAATGGCGAAGAAATGTATATATGTAATTACAATCTTCAAACAGAAACATATAGTTTTTATAATTATAATAATAATACAAACAGATTAAATATAAGGGATATTTCAATAACCGGAGATATCCGAGGTTTCTGTAATATTTGTAAATACGAAAACAGGATAGTTATAAAACTTGAAGGTGAAAACATAAAGATATTTGATGAAAATATGTGTTATATTTCTTTTGAAAAACGTTTGGCTCTTTTTTTGGATATATGTATCGATGAAAAAACTATAGATATAATTAATGATAAAGAATTGAATAAAGATATATATTTCGAAGATAGGGTTTTGAATGGAGGAAAATTGATTTTTTCTGAAAATCCTTATAAGGAAGAAAATGTTTCCGGACTGGAGAGGTATTACTGTTATGATATAAAAAACAAGCGTTTAGAAGAGTTGAATATTGGAAATAAGTATATGGCATGTTTTTATGAAAATCATGATAAAGATTTATATCTGGCAACTCCCGGTGACGATAGTGAAATGTTACGTTTATCAGATATGAAAATCATATCTAAGAAAGAGATACTAAACTCTATTAGAGAATTAGATGAAGAAATTTTAAAACATATGTGTCCTCCATCGGATGACGAAAAATGGTTTAATGATAATGCAACTAGTTGGTGGTATCATACCTGTTTTGTTGAATTAGAAGGAGGTGATTGTCAGACGCTATTAATAGAAGTTGATACAATGAAAGCTTGTATTATATGGGATGGATTAATAGGAATAATAGACGATACAATATATGCTTTTGAAACACCTTCAGAAGAAGATTAAACTCTTTCCTTATCAAATAATATGTTATAAATATCATAAACTCCTGTTGATTATCATTTGATTTTCATCAGGAGTATTTTGTATAATCTCCTCATTGCAAAGTAAGCGAAGAAAATGGTATAATAGAGACAATCCGCTACGATTACATCGAATTCGGACAGCTCTCAACCGAAGAAAGAACAGTCGGAAGTCTTACAGACAAATACACATACACCTATGACGATTACGGAAACCGTACAAAAATGACGGCAACCGGAACAGAAGTATTTACCACTGTATACAACTACAACAACAAATCAGGTAAATACACTTCCCTGCTCCAGAGCGAAAGCAAAAAGTTTATAAACGAACACACAGGCAAGGAAGAAACAAGCATAACAGCGTATGAGTATGACAAAAACGGAAGTCAGCTTGTAAAGACAAACAACGAGAAAACAGAACGCAACACTTACGACAGTACAGGACAGCTTATATCTTACACAGACGGAGAAACCACAGCAAGTTACACGTATGATGTAAACGGTCTTAGAAGAAGCAAAACTGTAGACGGTGAAACTATTACACATATCTGGAACGGAAACGGACAGATAATAGCAGACGTAACCGAAGGTAAATACTATCAGGCAGACTGTTATGTTCAAAGCACAGGTATCACAGCAAAGTACAGCTTTACAAACGGAAGAATTAACACCGCATGTTCACGATAAAAATTATGCTGGCGGTGTAAGAAAGCCATATCTTGACGAAATACCATAAAATATTGTTTTAGGAGGAGTAATGATGGATATATTGTGTTGGTTACAGAATTGGTATCATAGCAATTGCGATGGAGGTTGGGAACATTTATATGGTGTGAAAATCAAAAATATTGATAACCCCGGATGGGATGTTGCTATCGCTTTAGAAGATACAGAAATGAGTGACAAATCGTTTGAGGAAGTAGAATATGATAACGGTGATGATGATTGGTTCTTCTGCTTTGTTAAAAATAATGTGTTTATTGGGTCAGGCGATAGTCTTAAATTAATTAAAATCCTTGAAGTGTTTAAAAATTGGGTTGAATCGCAATAAAGAACAGTGAAGAGTTTGAATTTTACCTTAATCAGGAAAATTCATATTCAATAAACCTTTCACAAGCAACGAAACTTGATATAATAAACGTATAAGTGCTAGTTGAGCAAACAACGATAGATGTTTTTTAAGAAAGAAAAGTTTGATGCTTGGATAAGAAGATTTAAATAAATAAATTGTACCTATGAATAGTCTGACGTATACTGTCAGATCGGTACATACAAATTTAAAGCCATGTAATCATTAACTTTTAGTTTGTTGTTACATGGCTTATTTTATTAAAATATAAAAAAAGGAGCAGTATATATGGAATTAAGAAATATAAAATTTCAGTTAAAAATGGCAAATGGAGAAGAAACGAAGACTATAGAAGATTTACGTCAAAAAAATATTAGTAGTAATTATACTTATCTGAATCTGGGAGATAGATTGACGTTAGGAAATTATGATGGAAAAGAAATAGAGTGGGAAGTAATAAAAAAGACAGATAATACACTTATGATTATAAGTACGCGTGTTTTGTGTGATAAGGAATTAGATACCGATGATAATCATTGGGGTATAAGCAGTTTAAGAAGATGGCTTAATAATGATTTCTACAATACATCTTTTTCTGACGAGGAAAAAGAATCTATAAGTTTTGGAAATGGTGATAACATATTTTTATTAAGTAAAGAAGAGGCTGAAATTTTGATGACAGAAGAAAAAAGAGCATTAGACTCTTGGTGGTGGCTCAGAACACCGTTTCCTTATTACAGTAGCTATGCGTGGCTTGTGGATTCCGATGGTGGTCTCGAACACGTCCGTGATATTACACGTCGTGGTGGAGTACGTCCTGCTTTAAATCTTAAATTGTAATTGTTTAAGATTATATTATCAGGTGGTGCTCCTGACGGTTCAAATACAACTTTTGAACTTAAATCAAATGGCGAATTCAAGTGCCTTTTTTCTGTACCACAAAAATCACTTCTTCTCCCTATTCACAACATATATCCCCCCATATACAAGAGCAAGTGCAATTATTGCTGTTACTAAAGACGGCTGTTTGTCCTCTTTAAGAAGAACACTTGAAAGAATAACCCCCTATTACTAGATTTGTACATATTACACAGACGGTTCAGAGGCTTGCAAAGTAAGCGAAGAAAATGGTATAATAGAGACAATCCGCTACGATTACAACGAATTTGGACAGCTCTCAACCGAAGAAAGAACAGTCGGAAGTCTTACAGACAAATACACATACACCTATGACGATTACGGAAACCGTACAAAAATGACGGCAACCGGAACAGAAGTATTTACCACTGATATGAGTATTATCTGAAAAATGCACACGGAGATGTAGTAGGCATAACAGATGATACGGGAGCAGTAAAGAAGATTTACAGATATGATGCTTTCGGTGTATGTGACTATTAACGGAGAAGTTATAGAAACAACAAAAGAACATCCGTTCTGGGTAGAAGGACAGGGCTGGACAAAGGCTGAGTTCCTGAAGGCAGGAGATGTTGTAAGATCAGATGATGGTTCGGGTATTGAGATAGAAGATGTTGAAATGTAACAGACAAAGAAATATATTGTTTTAGGAGGAACAATGATGGATATATTGTGTTGGTTACAGAATTGGTATCATAGTAATTGCGATGGAGGTTGGGAACATTTATATGGTGTAAAAATCAAAAATATTGATAACCCCGGATGGGATGTTGCTATCGCTTTAGAAGATACAGAAATGAGTGACAAATCGTTTGAAAAAATAAAATATGATAACGGTGATGATGATTGGTTATCATGCTTTGTTAAAAATAATGTGTTTATTGGTTCAGGCGATACTCATAAATTAATTAAAATCCTTGAAGTGTTTAAAAATTGGGTTGAATCGCAATAAAGAAAAGTGAAACGCTTGAATAAGACGGTTTGAGTAAATTGTGCCTGCAAAATAATCCGACACATTCTGTCAGATTGGTACATACAGATTTAAAGCCATGTAATAATGAACTTTGAGTTTATTGTTACATGGCTTGTTTTATTGTTTTCTGAATTCACAGAGTCTATTTTAAATTTAAAAAGTAATAGGAAAAATTCCTATTGTATTACAAAAATTCTCTAATCACAAATTATACCGATTAATTTTAGCGAATAGTTTTCTGTACCACAAAAATCACTTCTTCTCCCTATTCACAACATATATCCCTACACATACAAGAGCAAGTGCGATTATCGCTGTTACTAAAGATGGCTGTTTGTCCTCTTTAAGAAGAACACTTGAAAGAATAACCCCTATTACCGGATTCATAAAACCATAGACCGATACTTTTGAAACAGGATTGTACTTTAACAATGTAGCCCACAACGTATACGCTGCCGCTGAAATAAATGCCAGATAACCGATCATTGCAACAGAAGAAGGTGAATTTATTTGCACTTCCCCACCCGATGCAAGTCCGAATGCGGTCATCACTATACCGCCGAAAAGAAATTGCCAGCCACTTAACATAACAGGATTGGTTGTTTTAGAATATTTTTTCATAAGAACCGATGAAAATGCGTATGAAAAAGTGGAGATGAATATAAACCCTTCACCTGTAAGTTTTAACCCTGTTCCGAGATTTCCGCCACTCAGATTTATGACAAGTATGCCCGCAAATCCTATTATACATCCAAGTGCTTTATTCAGAGTGATTTTTTCCAGACGAAATATCATCGAAGAAACAACTATCGAAACAAATACATTTGAACCGATTATTATTGAAGATTTTACACCGCTTGTATTTGCAAGACCTATGTAAAAGAAAAAATACTGCATTATTGTTTGAAAAAAGCTGAGTTTCATAACCTGCAAAGATTCATTTTTTCCTTTTGGTGAAATAAACTTTTTGTTTGCAATACTTGAATAGACTATTACCATAATTCCGGCAAGAGTAAATCTCATACCGGCATAAAGTATCTGCGAAACAGTATCATCCGATGAAATATCACTTATCCTGTACCCTATCTTTACACAAGGAAATGCACTTCCCCATAAAAAACAGCAGACAAAAGCAAGTAAACATACTACAATTCCACGAGTGAGAAAATTTTCTTTGTTCATAAAAATCCATCCTTAGTTTAAGTAAAATATATCTTGTTGTAATCTATTCTGGTAGTTATTTATTTCAATCAGTTTAATAAAAATCACCTCGCAGGATTATTATACTACATCTATTTCCAAAAATCAATAAATTTTTATTTTTTGGAAATACGTTTTGTAAATTATAGTAACTGTAAAAATGAAGGTGACGTTTACTATTGTTAAAATAATATATAGTTTTTTAAAATGATTGACAGTGCATATTACGTGTGATATAATAACAAAGACATGTTTACAGAAAGGAATTGATATAATAATGATTAAATTTAGAAAAATTATATGTTTTATTGTATCTACAATGATGTTGTCGACTGTTGTGGGATGTCAAAGTTCAGAAACTAACGACAAAACCTTATCATCTCAACCAGAAATAACGACAGAAAATGTGATAAGTACAACAGTGACAGAGCCTCAGATTATTGATCTAAAAAATAGTGTAACTGATACCTTTGAAATATTATCTGATGATCTTCATGATGGTGTGTGGGATACTATAATCACTAATACTGCAAAAGGTTCAAACGCTTCTCCACATCTTAAATGGGAAGCTGTTCCGGAAGCTGAATTTTATGCTGTGTATATGGTTGATACTTCGGCAGGTAATTGGCTTCATTGGAAAAGTGAAAATATTTGCAAAACTGAACTTCTACAAGGAGATATAGATAAAAAAGAATATGTTGGACCTTATCCACCAAGTGGTACGCATACCTATGAAGTATATGTAATTGCACTAAGACAGCAACCAACAGAAGAGACAAAATTAGCTTTTGACAGTTCAAACAGTCTCTTTTTTGAAAAGGTTATGGCTCTCGATAAAAAAGAAGACGGAGATGGTGGAAATATAATTTCATACGCCTGTATTTCTGGTACATATACTCGTGGCGATTAATATCAATACACAAAAAATCCTGCACCGTCTGATGCAGGATTTTTTGTGTATAAAAGAATTGATGATCAAAGCATTGCAAGCTCCTTGCAGTCGTCTTTGATAGAGTAGTATATTTTACGATAAAGTTGATAATATTTTTCGTATTGTGCCGAAGCATCGGCATCAGGTTCCTGTACTTTATCTGTTTTTATCATAGCATCACAAGCCTGTTCTACAGTGTCATAAACACCTGTTCCTACAAAAGCAAGAATAGCAACACCGAGAGCAGGACCTTCCTTGCATGAAACTGTCTTTACAGGGCAATCGTAAAGATCGGCAAGCATGCTTCTCCAGAGTGGTGATGTTCCACCGCCACCGCACGCCATCATATCGGAAATCTCTGTTCCCATTTCGCTGATAATGTTTTTGCAGTCACGAAGAGAATACGCTACACCTTCCATTACCGCACGTATAAAATGTGCTCTTGTGTGCATAGCAGAAATTCCGAAAAATGTTCCTCTTATATCCGGATCAAGATGCGGAGTTCTCTCACCCATAAGATAAGGAAGATAGAGAAGCTTATCTGAACCGATAGCGATCTTTTCAGCTTCGTTATCCATGATGAAATATTCACTTACACCTTTTTCGTTTGCTTCTTTTACTTCGGTATCACAGAAATTGTCTCTGAACCACTTTAGTGAAAGACAAGCTGCCTGTGTTACGCCCATTATGTGCCAGCAACCGGGAACTGCACAACAGAAAGTATGAACACGGCCTTTGGGGTCTATCTGTATTTCAGATGTATGAGCAAATACAACACCGCTTGTTCCTATAGTTGTAAATGCTTTTCCGTCCGATACTATACCTGTTCCGACAGCGGCAGCGGCATTGTCGCCTGCGCCACCGACTACCGGAGTACCTTCTTTAAGACCTGTAAGTTCTGCCGCCTTAGATGTGATATTACCTGTTATTTCACAGGACTCGTATACCTTAGCAAGCAAAGATTTGTCTATATCAAGTTTTTCTAATACTTCATCTGACCAGCATCTGTTCGGAACATCGAGAAGCTGCATACCTGATGCATCTGATACATCTGTTGCATATTCTCCTGTGAGCATAAATCTTACATAATCCTTAGGTAAAAGAATATGACGACACTTCTTGTAATTGTCAGGTTCATTATTTCTTACCCAGAGAATCTTTGAAGCTGTAAAACCGGTTAATGCCGGATTTGCAGTTATCTCAATAAGACGCTCTTTACCCACTTTTTCAGTTATCTCTTCACACTCTTTGGCAGTACGCTGATCACACCATATTATTGACTTGCGGATAACTTCGTTGTTTTCGTCAAGCATTACCAGACCATGCATCTGACCCGATATACCTACACCGCATATATCATCAGCAGAAACACCGCTTTCTGATATGATTTTCTTAATTGTATTTATACTTGCATTGTACCAGTCGGAAGGTTCCTGTTCAGCATAACCGTTTTTCTCCTGATAAAGCGGATATTCCTGAGATGCCGAAGCTATTACAGTACCTTTTTCATCAAAGAGTACGGATTTTGTTCCGCTGGTGCCAATGTCAACACCGATAGCGTATTTCATAGGATCCTCCGATATTATAATGTGAAAAGAACGTTGTTTACTATAGCTTCAAGTTTTTCCTGTCTGCCACTCTGTAACGAATCAACAACATCGCCCTTTTCGAGTGCATATTTTTCAAGTGTAGCGAGGTCAGCCTTACCGTTTATGATATCTGCACCGATACCACTGTTCCATGAAGAATAACGTTCTGCTACAAATGCATCTATTCTGCCGTCTTCGATTATCTTGCAAGCTGCCTTATAACCGAGTGCAAATGTATCCATACCTGCAATATATGAATGGAAGATATCTTCAAGAGTAAATGAACCTCTTCTTGCCTTTGAGTCAAAGTTAAGACCGCCGTTTGTAAAACCGCCTGCCTTTATTACTTCGTACATGCAGAATGTTGCATCATAAATATTTGTAGGGAACTGGTCTGTATCCCAACCGAGAAGCGGATCGCCCTGGTTTGCGTCAATAGAACCGAATGCGCCGTTATCTCTTGCTACACGAAGCTCATGCTGGAATGTGTGCTGAGCAAGTGTTGCGTGGTTAGCTTCTATGTTCATCTTAAAGTCTTTATCAAGACCGTATTTTCTTAAAAATCCGAGAACTGTTGCTGTGTCAAAATCATACTGGTGCTTTGTTGGTTCCTTTGGCTTTGGTTCGATATAGAAGTCACCGTCAAAACCGATAGAACGAGCATAGTCAACAGCCATTCTCATAAGTCTTGCCATATTATCCTGTTCAAGTTTCATATCTGTGTTGAGAAGTGTTTCATAACCTTCACGACCGCCCCAGAATACGTAGCCCTTACCACCGAGTTTAACAGTGATCTCAATTGCCTTCTTGATCTGAGCTGCAGCAAAAGCAAATACATCAGCTGATGGAGCTGTTCCTGCACCATGCATATATCTTGGGTTATTGAAACAGTTTGCTGTACCCCAGAGAAGCTTCTTGTTACCCATCTTTTCTTTGATATAGTCAGAAATGATGTCAAGTCTCTTGTTTGTTTCTTCGAGTGTATCAGCTTCAGGAGCTATATCTCTGTCATGGAAGCAGAAATAATCAATAGAAAGCTTATCCATTATCTCAAAAGCAGCATCAACTTTTGCCTTTGCGATTTCCATACAGTCAGCTTCGCCCCATTTTTTATCTGTAGTGCCTGCACCGAACATATCAGTTCCGTCACCGCCCATTGTATGCCACCACGACAGTGCAAATCTGAGGTTTTCGCGCATTGGCTTACCGTTTACGATCTCATCAGGATTGTAATATTTGAAAGCAAGGTCATTTTTGCTTTCTTTTCCTTCGTACTGTATCTTTCCAATTCCATTAAAAAATTCTTTCATACTAACTACTCCTTATAATATATTAAAATATTTTATTTATCAATGTTTATATCAATGCTTACAGCATCGCATCTGCAAAGTTTACAGCTATATTCATCAGGCTGTGAAACACCTGCATACAGTGTATATCTGCCACCGGAAATTTTTCTGCTTCCGTCATTACATACAACTTCAAATGATGAATCTGAAAGTCCGAGTGTTACAGTTTTCTTTTCTCCCTTAGAAAGAGACACACGTTTAAATCCGCACAAACTGTAATTTGGCACTGCTTCTTCCGAGTAATCTTTGATATAGAACTGTACAACTTCATCAGTATCAAAATCTCCGGTGTTTTCTATATCAACACTGACTGTGTTTTCAGAAAATCTTAGATCCGAACATTTTACAGATGAATATGTAAGACCGTATCCAAAAGGATAGAGTATATTGTCCTTAGCATATCTGTATGTACGGTTTTTCATACTGTAATCGGTAAATTCGGGTAATTTGTCCGCTGTTTCGTAGAATGTAACAGGGAGCTTTCCGGAAGGTGAAGTATTGCCAAAAAGTATATTTGCCAGTGCTGTACCGCCAAACTGTCCAGGATACCATGCGTGTATGAGGGCATCACAATCAACTTCAACGTTTATAGCACTTCCTACTGCATTTACTATGATATAAGGTTTCCCTGTCTTTGCGATCTTCTCAAGAAGTTTTCTCTGTGACAAAGGTAATCTGAGATCAGGTTTGTCTCCTGAACAGAATTCATTGCCTGTATCGCCTTCTTCACCCTCTATCGTAGCATTAAGACCTGTACATACTATCACAACATCTGCTTTCTGTGCTGCTATAACTGCTTCGGCGAGTCTGTCATCTTCTCTGCCGAGTGCCATAACTCTGTCTTTGAAAAGATCAGCACCTTCTGAATAGTATATATTTCCGTCAAAGCTTCTTCTTATTCCGTCAAGGAATGTAATATATTCATCTGCTTTTCCGCAGTAGTTTCCTTCTAGTGCCTCACGGCTGTCAGCATTAGGCCCTATAATTGCTATCGACCTGATTTTGTTTTTATCAAGAGGAAGTATTCCATTATTTTTAAGAAGTACCATTGATTTTTCAGCAGATTCAAGAGAAACCGCCTTGTGTTCTTTACATGAAACAACGTCATATGGTATATTATCAAATTCTGTACTCTCCTCAAACATACCAAGTCTTGCTCTTGTTCTCATAAGATGAACACAAGCATTTCTGATGTCTTCAGGAGAAACAAGGTTTTCTTCAAGCGCAGTAAGCATATGGAGATATGTATTTCCGCAGTTGAGATCACAGCCTGCTTTTAATGCGAGTGCTGCTGATTCGGGAGCGGTAGTTGTAAGGCCGTGATTTGTATGGAAATCTCTTATAGCCCAGCAGTCAGATACAAAGTATCCGTCAAATCCCCATTCTTTAAGTTTGTTCATAAGAAACGGGCTTGCACATGCCGCTTCACCGTTTACTCTGTTATAAGCACCCATGACACCTTCAACTTTTGCTTCTGTTACAAGAGCTTTGAAAGCTGGAAGATAAGTTTCTTCCATATCTTTTGGATTTGCTATGGCATCAAAATGATGTCTTACAGCTTCGGGTCCGCTATGTACAGCAAAATGCTTTGCACAAGCAGCTGTTTTCAGAAATTCTCCCTCGCCCTGCATTCCTTTTACAAATGCCACTCCGAGTCGTGATGTAAGGAACGGGTCTTCACCATAAGTTTCCTGACCTCTTCCCCATCTCGGATCTCTGAAAATATTTATATTTGGTGACCAGAGAGTAAGTCCTTTGTATATATCACGGTCTTCCTGCTTTGAATATTCGTTATATTTTGCTCTTGCTTCGGTAGCAACTATATCTGCAATTTTTTCAATGAGTTCTTCATCGAATGTTGCAGCCATGCCTATAGCCTGAGGAAACATTGTCGCTGTTCCTGCTCTTGCTACACCATGAAGACCTTCACTCCACCAGTTATATTCTTTTATGCCTGCTTTTTTGTTTTCAGGCGCATCATATCTGAGCTGTTCAGCCTGTTCTTCAACTGTCATAAGATCAGTTATCTGTTCAGCTTTTTTCTGTGCATCTATCAAAATCAATTCTCCTCCCTTATTAAGATCCACTGCTCTGTTATGCAAGCTGTTTCCTGCGGTTGATATTCACGGTAGTCACCCACAAGTTCGCATTCGAGAAAATATTTGTTGGTGTATGTTTCGTAGTTACAATTAAAATCAGGATAATTAAAAGATTCATCGTATTTATCAAATCTTTTTATATAGACCTGATTTCCTTTTTTGTAGCGTACTTCACCGTTAGTAAGATTCACACCGATTTTAAATGCCTTTTGAGCATTCGGATCCTGTCTTAATACGATCTTATCATCTGAAAGATCAAAACGTTTGTCGTGTATATCGGAGTATGGCCATAACGCCAGTACTCTGTTAGGAAGAAAACCTGTATCTTTGTCGCAAAGATCAAGGTATTCTGTTCCGCCGGGAGTAAGTCCTGTTACTGCCCATGGTGCAAATTTCTGAGGTTTGTCATCACAGTTCTTTATTTTATTAATTACTGTCACTGTGTTCTGATCATCAAATCTGCATTCGATAGAAAACTGTTTTTTGAAAGGAGTGACCTCCTGACTGACAGTAAGTGTATATGTTTTTTCATCGAAACTATAGCTGACTGGAGTGTTATCCGGAAAATAAGTTTCAGGGACGGTTTCAGGAGCAAGCCAGATACGGTGTCCGCCATATGCATACCATGTGCCGTATTCTCCGGTATCCATCGAGAAATTTCTGTCTGTATCTTCAAAAAGTATATTTTCTTCTTCATTAAGTCCGAAGTAAATTATTCTTGGTCCGCATTCGAGCGTGACCATAAGCGTTATCTTTTCGTTTTGCAGACAAATGCATCTGCCAAAGTTTTTATAATCTGTTTCATAACATTTTATATTCATGCTTTGTATTCCTCCATAGCATAATCTCAACAATTACAATTATAATATCTGTCAGCCAAAAAAGCCTATCAAATATTGCGGTTTTATTTTTGTTTTTTGTGATTTATATTTCGGGTTCACCAAAACAAAGGCACAATTAACAAATAAACCATTGCAATAAATGGCATAATGCACATATTTTCGTTTCGCTATTGCAGATGTATTTTAAAATGTGATATAATCAATATAAAGATTTTAAACAATTTTTGATTATCATAATCAGCTAAAATAAAAAAACATATTGGAGTGATATCATGATAAAACATCTGAACGGTGATTTCGAAACAGTTGAATATCCTGAAAATCATTTTACGATTTTGTACGATAACAATGTAAAAGAAGATTATCCTATCCACTGGCACAATGCAGTTGAAATAGTCATGCCTCTGAGAAATAATTTTTTTGTACATACAAACGAGCAGAATTTTTCACTTAAAGAACGTGATATACTTATTATCCCTCCGGGAGAACTTCATTCAATGACCGCTCCTGACGAAGGACAGCGTATTATTTTTCAGTGTGACAATGCCATGCTCGGAGATATAAGAGCATTTGGTTCTATAAATTCTATTTTTTCGCAGACTATATTTATAGCGTCTTCCGAAAACAGCCTTAGTAATAAAGCAAAAAAAATAATGCTCGAAATATATGACGAGTATTTTCAGCATTCTGAACTTTCTGAGATAAAAATATATCTTAAACTTCTTGAATTGTTTGTGCTGATAAGAGAAAATCAGCTTTCGGTACAGAAAAATCAGTTAGGCTGTACTGCTGGAAAATTAGTCGAATACAGCGAACGTTTCAATTCTGTTCTGAAATATATAGAGAAAAATTACATGTTTGAACTGACGCTCGATAAATTATCGGATATCGCAGGATACAGCAGATACCATTTTTCAAGAATATTTAAACAGTACAGCGGTGTATCGTATATAAGCTATATAAATAAAATAAGAATAAACGCCGCAACAAAACTGCTTATGGACCCGTCAATGTCTATCACTGAAGTTGCTATGAATTCAGGGTTTTCAAGCATTACATCATTTAATCGTGCTTTCAAGGAAATAAAACATTGTACTCCGTCTGAGTTTAAAAAATTTTATAAAAACTAAAAAAATGCTCTTATTTTCCGAGTCAAACGGACAAATAAGAGCATTTTTAAATTTTACTGTAATTTATTCACTGCGAAGAGCAACAACCGGATCTTTCTTTGCTGCACTTCTTGAAGGTATAATACCTGAAATAAGAGTGAGGAGCATACTTATCGCAACAAGTATAACTGCAACCGGAATCGGAAGAACTGCACTGAGGTTATTAATTCCTGTAAGTGAATGCATGATCATATTTATCGGGATACACAGTAAATATGTTACTATTACTCCAAGCAAACCTGAAGTAAATCCTATGATCATTGTTTCGGCATTGAACATACGTGATACATTTTTCTTTGATGCACCGATCGCTCTGAGAATACCTATTTCCTTTGTTCTTTCCTGAACAGAGATAAGTGTTATTACGCCTATCATTATCGAGGAAACTATAAGAGAAACTGCGACAAATGCAATAAGTACATAGGTGATAGCGTTTATGATAGACGTTACAGATGACATCATCAGACCTATATAGTCGGTATATGTTATCTGCTGAAGTTCCTCTACGTCCTTATTGTAATCAGCGATAAATTCTTCGATAACATCTTTATTTTCAAAAGTTGAAGCAAAAATATTGATCGTTGACGGATCATCAAGATCTATATAACCAAGATCACGGAGATTTTCTTCATATGTGGAATCTGAAAATTCGAGAATTTCCTCATAATATTTATTGTACTGTTCCGCTGTATATGATGCCATTTCTGCGTCAAAAGCCTTTATGATCTCATCTGTCGGCATAGTTGCGAACTGTGTAGCTATCTGCATAGCATATTCGGCTTTGACCTGTTCTGCGACCATCTGAGAGAATATCTCTGTTATTTCTTCATCTGACATTGCCGATATATATCCCTGCATATCGCTTTCAGACATACTCATCTGCTGAGTGAAAGTCTGTATCAGAGTAGTTTCCATATCAGCTCGTGTCATAGAGCCTATTGTCTGTGAAACGGCAGTTTCAAGTTCAGCATCGCCCATTATACTTTTTATCTTTACATAAGTTGCGGCTTTATCCTCTTTTTTAAGTTTTCCGATGTAGCTTTTAAATTCTGCTTTTTTCTGTTCATCGGTAAGATCGCCGACACTTTCTTTAAAAGGAAGACCTGTAAATATATCAATTTTTTCATCTTCAAGCTGTGCTGAGATAACCGGAGAGTCTGCAGCGTTTTCAACTATATATTCTGTAAGCTTTGTAGTATATCCTATACTTCCTGTAAGCATTGTAGAAACTGCATCTTCACTTGGTCTTATGATACCGGTAACTTTAAGGTCTATACCATTGTCATAAAGATATTTGATACCTGTTTCGGTTTCACGCAGGTCTGTATAGATACCTGTTTTTTCATCTAACGAATAACAATCAGCATTGAGCACAACTCTGTAATCTCTGTTGCATATCTCTTCATAACTCCAGCTTCTGTTATCAGCTTCGATCGTAGTTTTATTGAATGCGGCATCTGCAAGTTTATCTATTTCTTCTTTGGTTTTAAGGCCGAGAGCGTATAATGTCATATCGTCGATCTCATTATTTTCATCTACAACAAGGACTATTTCATTATATTCATCAGGCCATGAACCGTATATTACATCATATTGTTTTTCAAGAACCGGATTTATCACTTCACCATTTTTTCCTGAAAGCATTTCCTGCCATAACACTACCTGAGGGCTCATGGAAATTCCTCCGGACATACTGTCCTGCATATCTGTCATAAGCGACATATCCATTCCAAAGTATTCAAGCATAAGATCCTGCATAAGTTCTTCAGTGTCAGAACGGATTATAGTGCCATCTGTACTCTTGGTATATACAAGCATATCCATGTTATAAGTGTACTGAATACCGTTTACAGAACCTTTAAAACCGTCTTCGTCACTTTCGGCGATCTTGCTTTCTATATGTTCCTTGAATTTTTTCAGGTCGTTTTCGTTGGCTTCCATGTTGTTCATAGCATTAACAAGGTTATAGATCATACCTTTCTGATAAACAGCATCTTTTTCATGAGTACCGTTCTTTTCAGCTTCGCCAATAAACATTTCCATAAGAGAACCCATATCCATATGCTGTGATTCAAGTGTAAGCGGATATGATGAAAGCGTATCTTCCTGAAGAACATTTATATAGTTTGTCATACCCTGAGAAACCGCATATATAAGTGAAATTCCTATGATACCGATACTTCCTGCAAATGATGTAAGTGCGGTACGTCCTTTTTTGGTAAACAGGTTTTTGAGCGAAAGAGAGAAAGAAGTTGAAAGAGACATTGAAGGTTTCTTTACCTTTTCATTTTTCTTTGCAAGTTCCTTGTCTTTTATTTTTTCACGTTTGAGTTCGGATTTGCTAAGAGGATTTGTATCATCTTTTACTTCACCGTCAAGCATACGAATGATTCGTGATGAATATTTTTCTGCAAGTTCAGGATTGTGAGTAACCATGATAACAAGTCTGTCGTGTGCGATCTCTTTTAGTATTTCCATTACCTGAACACTTGTTTCACTGTCAAGAGCGCCTGTAGGTTCGTCGGCAAGAATTATATCGGGATTGTTTACTATAGCACGTGCAATCGCTACTCTCTGCATCTGACCGCCTGACATTTCGGTAGGTTTTTTATTTAACTGCGATGAAAGACCTACTCTTTTAAGAGCTTCTTCGGCTCTTTTTCTTCTTTCAGCTTTTGAAACACCCGATAACGTCAGTGCAAGCTCAACATTCTGCAATACTGTCTGATGCAGTATAAGGTTATAACTCTGAAATACAAAACCTATAGAATGATTTCTGTAAGTATCCCAGTCTCTGTCTTTGAAGTCTTTGGTTGACTTTCCGTTGATTTTGAGATCGCCGTCTGTATACTGGTCAAGGCCACCGATAATATTGAGCATGGTAGTCTTTCCACATCCGGAAGGACCGAGAATTGATACAAATTCGTTGTCTCTGAAAGTAAGATCTATTCCCTTTAACGCCTCAACTTTTCCGTCACCGGCAGGATAATCTTTTTTGATCTTTTTGAGTTCAAGCATAAAAAAATTCTCCGTTTCTTTTTAGTTGTACAGTACCTGTCTGTTTGAGTTACAGAAAATACTATGTAATAAAATATTTTTATGATAATAACTTATCATAAAAATATAAACTAAAAATAAACAAAAAGGAATATCAGATATGTGCAATAAAAAGCCATAAATTGTTGATAAAATTTATTTATTTTTTACTGCTTTATAGCCAAGCCCTCTGACAGATTCGATCTGAAATTCTTCCCAGCCTTCAAATCTTTTTCGCAACCGCCCTATATGAACTGTGACAGTTTCCCAGCCTGTCTGACTTTCTGTTCCCCATATTTCGTCCATTAGCTGTATTCGGGTAAATATTTTTCCGGGATATGAAAGCAACTTATACAGAAGCATAAATTCTTTTTGCGGAAGTTCTATTATTTCATTATGTTTTTTTACTGTAAGCGAATCATAATCTATTATGACATCACCTATTTCTATTTTTCTATCATTTGCAATCTTCGCTCTGCGAAGAAGCGCCTTTATTCGTAAGAGCATTTCTATTTCGTCAACAGGTTTTGTCATATAATCATCTGTTCCCGATAAAAAACCTTTTCTTTTATCTTCGGGAAGTTGTTTGGCCGACACCATAAGTATCGGCATATCATTTTGAGTTTTTCTTAATTGTTCTGTAAGTTCGTATCCGTCCATTTCCGGCATCATAACATCAAGAACTATAAGATCTATATGATTTTTATCGAGAACCGAAAGTGCTTCTATTCCGTTATGTGCTGTATATACATTGTAGTTTTCAGTTTCAAGAACTGCTTTAAGCAGTGTACGTGTATTTTTATCATCATCGGCAACAAGTATGTTAAACAAATCGTATTCACCTTCCCCGGTGTCGTATTGGTAATTCAACTGAGAACATGGTCGTATCGCCTTCACTTGCAACGCTGACCGTTCCGTTATGAAGTTCTGTAATTTTTTTTACGATAGTCAGACCTATTCCGTTACCATCGGTAGCTCTTGATTTGTCAGCCTGATAAAAACGATTGAATATATAGTTTAAATCATAATCTGAGATACCATTTCCGCTGTTTATTACCATAACTATTATATTCTCTGTAGTGTGCTTAATGCTTATTTCTATGGTAGAATTTTCAAAAGAAAACTTTATCGCATTGTCTATAAGGTTTATCCATACCTGTTTTAACAGTTCCTCATTTGCAGATATAGTGTGTTCTCCGAAGTCAACAGAAAACTCAAGATTTTTGGCTGACCATTTGTTTTCAAGGATAAGGATACAGTTGCGTATCTGTTCGGATAAGTTATATTCTGACACGTCAGAGAGTATAGTCTGATTTTCGATTTTTGTAAGGTTAAGAATATTTTCAGCCATATATGAAAGACGCATTGATTCTTCTTCTATTATGTCGATATATTCTTTTTTCTGCTGTAAGGTAAGATTATCTTTTTTCAGAAGTCGTGCAAAACCTGATATTGACGATATCGGTGTCTTGAATTCGTGCGAAAAATTATTTATAAAATCACGTCTTAAAACTTCCGTATTGTCGAGTTCTTCAGCCATTTTATTAAAACTGTCCGAAAGTTCTGAGGCTATAGGAGTTTTTGAAAAAAGCCCTGTAAATTTTATACGTGTTTTAAAGTCGCCCGAAGCAAGCATATTCATTTTATTTATCAGGTTGTTGACAGGTTTGAGCGGAATCTTACTGAATATAAACGTCATAAGTATTCCGACAAAAAAGTTGGCTATTGTAATAATCAGTAAAATCATAACCTGAGACGGAGGCTCTGTTGTTCCCTTAGTGATATATTTGAGTTGTATTATCAGATATACTCCAAGATAGGTGAGCAATGCCGAAAAAAACAAATATACACCGACAACCAGCGTAAAAATAAGCGACAGAGCCAGTCTGTGATTACGTGTTTTGAATTTTTTCATATATTTATTCATTTACCTGCAAGTACAGATTCAATTTTATTTAATTCATCTTCTGTAAAATTGATATTTTCAATACATGCTACATTTTCGATAATCTGTTCAGGACGACTTGCTCCGATAATAACAGTGGTTATGGCTTTATTTCTCAATATCCATGAAAGAGCGAGCTGTGACAGACTCTGACTTCGTTCTTTTGCAATATCGTTAAGTGCATTGAGTTTATATTTCATTTTTTCATCAAGTTCGTTTCCTATCCAGGTTTCACCTTTGCCTACTCTTGAGTTTTCAGGAACTTTTTTGAGATATTTGTTTGTCAGGAATCCCTGATACAGTGGTGAAAATACAGCAAGACCGATACCGTTTTCCATTGCAAATCTGTCAAGTCCGTCCTCTTCGATCCAACGGTTGAGCATAGCATATGAAGGTTGATTTACTATAAACGGTGTGTGAAGTTCGTTGAAGATTTTCATTATTTCACTTGTCTGTTCGCTTGTATAGTTAGATATGCCGACATACAAGGCTTTTCCCTGTTTTACTATATGGTCGAGTGCAAGAGCGGTTTCTTCCAGTGGTGTATCGGGGTCAAAAACATGATGATAAAAGATATCAACATAGTCAAGTTTCATTCTTTTAAGGCTCTGGTCAAGTGATGAAATGAGATATTTTCTTGAGCCGTTATCACCGCCGTACGGTCCGGGCCACATGCCGTATCCTGCTTTAGTCGAAATACACATTTCATCTCGGTAGTGACGCATACCATCGAGTATCTTTCCGAAATTTTCTTCGGCACTGCCGTTGTATGGGTGACCGTAATTGTTTGCAAGGTCAAAATAAGTTATACCAAGATCAAATGCTGTATGAATCATTTCCTCCATATTTGACATACAGGATTTGTGACCAAAATTGTGCCATAATCCTAACGAAACTGCAGGTAACTTCAGTCCGCTTTTACCACAACGGTTGTATATCATCTTATCATATCTTTTTTCATCAGCAATAAATGTATTCATTTGCCACACTCCCTATAAATTTTCATAATTTTTATACTTTATTAGTATAACATATTTTATAGAAACAGGCAATTAAATCTAAAGAAAAATCTTCTGAAATAATTGCCTGTTTATTTTATTTTGTATCTCTTAACTTACAATAGTTTTTCATATCAGTCATATATTCGTAAGGAATTTCAAGATTTCCGTGTCCTGTACCTAAATCAATATCAGGTTTGAGAGTACCGTGAAAATCCGAACCGCCACTTAGTAAGAGGTCGTTTTTAAGTGCGAGTTTTTTTACATATTCAATCTGAGCGCTTGTAAATGTAGAATATTCAGACTCTATTGCCATCAGTCCGTGAGGTTTTAAAGTATCAATAATGCCTTGCAGTTGTTCTTCGGAAAAATCATATATGAGTGGGTGTGCAAATACTGCGATACCACCTGCACCTGTTATGAGTTGTACGGCTTCAACTGCGTCCATGTATTCTCTTTTCTTATACGCTTTACTGTTGTCGCCTATATATTTATCAGTATATGCTTCATCAGTAGAATTTATATAGCCTTTTTCAAGCAGATACTGTGCTACATGCGCTCTTGTTATAGCATCAGAACCGTATTTTTCACGGAGTATTTCCATAGAAATATCTATGCCTTCACTTGCAAGAGTATCTATTGTATAATAATTTCTTTTTATACGATATCCTTTATATTCTTCTGTTTTATCTCTGAGTGCCTTGTTGTTGATATCAATGAAAAGACCCACTATATGAATCTTAGCTGAAAAATCATCTGATACCTTGCAACAGGTAGAAAGCTCTGTTCCCGGAATAACTTCAAGTTCTGTACCGTATGCAGTATCTATAGCTTCCTGCACTCCCGAATAAGTTTCATGGTCTGTTATCGCAATTGCTGACAAGCCTTTTTCAAGAGCAAGTTTTACAAGCTCGGCAGGTGTACAGCTTCCGTCCGATTCTGTAGAATGAGTATGAAGGTCAATAAATTTTCTCATAAAGATTCACCGTTCCTTTCACTGTCTGTGATTTATCTTATTTCTTTTACAAGTTCAGTATAACATATCGGTATATAAAATAAAACATCAAAAGTGTCCTGATATAGGGATACTTTTGATGTTTTCCAATTATTCATATCCGCCAAGAATGTCTGAAAGATAATCACGATACTCTTTTACAAGTTCAGGCGGTTCAATAAGTTTTACTTCATGCGTTTTATAGCAGGCAAGCCAGCCGAAAAATGTTTTTGTCGGTTGTACCAATGCTTCGAAGATAAAATAATCAGAATCATCTTTATCGGGTATCTGTTCCACTTCAAAACCAAATCTTTCGACTATAACTTTTGTAAAATAATTTTTTACACGAAACTTTGCTTTGATTACCCTGCCGTCTTTTGAAGGATACATTTTAAATACGGAGTGAAGATATTTCTGTGCATCAACACTTTCAGATACAGGGTCATAAAATATACTGCCTCGTGGTTTATCTATCTTAGCACTTTTTTTCAAAGAACTGTTGTGTATTATCTGTATTTCAAACATACGGTCAACTCTGCAATTGAAAACCTTTACCCCCGATTCCTCTTCCAGACCGCATACAAGATAACATCTGGAGTTATCCCATAAAAGTTTGTACGGCGATACTGTCACCGGTTTTCCGAGTGTGCTGTTTTTTTCAATAGGATATTCTTTTTCTGTAAACGCTCCGTTGTCATAAGGAAAACATTTGTAAAGCACTGTTGAAGATGATGTTCTTTTATGATAATAAAGCTGTTTTTTCTTATTTATTCCGGCATAGTAATATTTTATTTTAAGACCTCTGTTTATCGCTTCGTGAATTATACGGATATTATGCATAGAATCTTTGTTCGGAACTCTCGGACGTATATAATGATTTGTACCGGCAAGTTCATATGACCTATCTATACTTGTGAGTGAACGTATATTTTCAAGCAATTCTTCGGCTGTATCATCATCTAGAAACATAGATGAACAGATGATATCGGAAAGCAGAGAAAGCTGTTCAAATGAAAATGTACGTTTATAGGTATATTTTTTTATATTTCCTTTATAGGAATCACACTCAAGACCAAAATTAAAATCCTGAGAACACATTTGTTTCAGATATTCGGCAATTGTTTTTCTTGTAATATTCCAGCCATAGCAAAATTTCAGTTCATCTGCTATTCTTTGCGGTACAATATGCGTATCGGGGTCGGTTTCTTCGTTGAGATATTTTATTATCGCAAGTATTCTGTTTACGGTTGTATCTTCGGGCTTCGGTGTTAGTGTGTCCTGATTTTTTTCGTGCAGATGTATGTTTTTCATTTTATTTTGCTACTCCTACATAACCACATGTTTCGATCATTGTCTGTCCTTCTTCGGTCAGAAGCCATTCAACAAGTTTTTTTATATTTTCATTTCGATTATCTTTTCGATACACAACGTAAAAATCAGTGCTGATTGGATAAGTTCCGTTTTTTATATTTTCAACATCGGGATAAATTCCATTTATAGCGAGCATTTTAACATTACTGTCTGCTACCATTCCCGAAAGATAATATCGAAATGAATAACCTATTGCTTTTCCGAATACGGACAGCGGTTTTCTGGAAGTAATCATATTTCCGTCCATAAACTTTTCCATCATCGTCTGACTTCCCGAACCTTTTACTCTTGTCATAGGATTGATCAATTCTGAAACACCGCCTACGTCTTTCCAGTTTGTGATTTCTCCTCTGTAAATAGAACGTATCTGTTCTGTTGTAAGCTCATCTACAGGGTTATTTTTGTTCACAAAAAAGACAAAAGCTTCTGAGCCAACAGGAACAATTTCAAGTTCAACGCCTTTTTGCTTTGCTGATGACATTTGTTCTTTTGAAGGGTGTGCTGTAAAAAACAAATCAACAGTTCCGTCTACAAGAGCATCGAAACCTCTGACAGTATTCTGATACTGCATAACGCTGTCAGAAGCAAAGTTTTCACCATAAAAATTATCATCTGAAAATTTACCGCCCTCATATGTTACAGAGCCTTCCGGATAGCAGTTTTCTATTACAGAAGCATACACCGGAACAAGAGCAGATGCCCCATCGAGAACAGGCAGATATTCATCATTTGTCAATCTGAAAGATGAACCTGTCCTTGCGAGCTCTGACGTTTCTTCAAACGGTAAAAATTTTGATACATCTATCATTTTAAGTTGCCCTGCTCCACTGAAATTATTTGCAAGACGACTTGTTATTGTTATGTACAGAAATGCATTCGCAACAACGAATATAAGAATAGTTGCAATAATAACGATTATTTTTTTCATAACCATAACTCCCTTGCAATAAACTGAATAATAGAAGAATTATAATAAGCATAACATATATATACTGCATGGGCAATTGTTGCGATCATACCCAATACAACGATCATTATCAGTATTTTTATAAATTTACTGTCGTCCATTTTACATACCTCTCACAGCAATTGAAGCAATAATACAAAAGAGTATAAAAGATAATATCGTTAGTCCGATGAAGACCATGCTTATAATAAACATGACAGTATATCTTTTCTTTCTTTTTCTTGATTCTTTTTTTGCAGTTATACCGTCTTTGATAAATAAAACAATGGAACTGATTATAAATGCAATAATAACAAATAAAATTATCCATACTAAAATATTAAACATAAAGTATTCCCTCCTGAAAATCGTGAAATTTAATTAAACGGAAAGTTTTCATCAACTATTCCTGCTTCGTATAATAATGTCCTGAATTCATTCCAATTTGCCGGCAGGCAATCTATTCCTCGGCATGAAACGTTTATATTATCTGCTGAAATTTCTAATCTCCAAAAATAGCTTGGAAAAAAATCTATAGTACTTTCAAAACATTGCTGATTCCAGCTGTTTATATTCATTGCAGATAAGCCATGATATAGTTTATCAATTTTATCTGATATTTCAAATACACAAAGGTTATCTCCATGATTATATCCAAGATAATACTTATTATTTTTAAGTTCTAATGAAATAAGTTTATCACTGTTGCCTTCCCTATCCGGACAAACTTCATATTCAAATTTAAATTTTTTAAAGTCAAATCCGTTAAACATAATTCATGCTCCTTAAATCAACTGAAAACGTCATCTGTAAGAAAAAATTCACAAATTTATATTTGTCTACTCTTCACTATAAACAGTAATAAAAAGTTCTTCATCAGGTTCTTCATATATTTCAACTTTGAGTTTTTTATCAGGATACATCTTTTCAAATGTTGTTGTCCAAAAAAATTTTAGAATATTTCCTAAAGCTACTATTTTTTCTCTCTCATTATCGGTTTCGTTTATCTCAAAAAAATCACATATTTGATAAAGATTAACCATCATTTCTATATTTTTCTTATTCCCCTTACATTCTTGTTTCCAAGACTCATAGATTTCATAGTTATATTTATCTTTTAAAAAGCAACATTCTTCAATTTCGATAATTTCAGGACAATAAAATTTAGCGAATGCAAGAGCTGTATCCAAATTCGCCTTCATATTCACAAAATTCCACCATGAAAAATTATTTGGATTAGCTTTCCTCCATTTTTGATACTCACTTACAATATCATCACTAAACAAATTCATTATAATTTCCCTTTCTCTGTTTTATTTTCGTGATTTATATTTTCATCTTTTAATAAGTTCGGATTTTTATTAATCTTTAAAGAATAATTAATATTATCTATAACTCTCTTCTTCTCTATTGTATTCTATCATCTCATTTATTGCTTCCTTTAACCAATCCCTAAAATCGTTATATGTCTGTCTTTGCTCATACCCCTCCATTGAATAGTCATGAATAATTTGCACTTTTCCTCCTTGACCAATTTCAAAACAGGCAATATCATGATTTTTAAAGTTTCCCCTTCTTTACAAGATAACCAAGATTACCATGTAGTATTCCCATTTTTCTTGCATCTGCTACAGTGATGGTTCCATTATTATTTTCAGCAAATTTCAGAATTGACTGTATAATATTCATTTATCATCACGCCTTCTATTTATTTTTATATTTACTATTGTATCGTTGATAAGCATAAAAGTCAATAAAAATTCAAATGAAAGGAGACAATTCCGGATTTTAAAAAAATTTTTAAAAAAGTATTGACAAAAAATTTTTAGTATGTTATAATTAATAAGCACTTGAGGTGCAGGTAATTTATATAATATGCCGCTGTGGTGGAATAGGCAGACACAAGGGACTTAAAATCCCTCGGAGTAACATCCGTACCGGTTCAAGTCCGGTCAGCGGCATTAGCGTTTAAGGAAGTTCACTTTATGAGTGTCTTTTTTTTTATTCTGATACTCTGATGCATTTTTCACTAATGCCTTTCTGAGTGTCTTCAAATCTAATAAGTTATCTAAAAGAACAGGAGAACAACTATATGAAAAAGAAAAAAATTATTATTGGAACAGTAGTTTTATTATTTTTGATGTGCCTTGTACCAATTGAGCATTACTATGGCGACAATATTTATGGTGCATTAATGTACGGAAAATATGATGTAAAAAAAATAAGTGACAGCACTTACCATGTCTCAAAAGACAGACCCGTAGAGGCGTTTAATGAGTATATGGAATCTCAGGGATACGAGTTTTTAGATCAGATGGGGGCTGGTGTATTTTACGGGGATGAATCCTGCAAAAAAATGTTTGATTTTGATTTTAAGGAATTTTATGCCGAATTTGAATTAGTATCTACTGAAACTATTGAAAAAAATGAAATTGAATAGATTATGTAAGTAACCCATATGATTTAAAACAACACCGCAGATTTGTGATTTGCGGTGTTGTTTTAGTTATAACCTCTGAATTTGATGAAACAAAAGAATTCAAAATTTAGATATAGAAATATGCCCCTTTTTACCGAATCCATAATCAAACAGGCTTTCCATCTGATACAGAAAACGTTATGTCATATCCATCTGCACATAAAATGTATATCCTGTCATCACTTATTTTATAATTCTGAATAATATCAGTACCATCACAAGACCATATTTCCTGTCCGGTTTCGTGCATTACCATGACTCCCATTTCGTGTATTACCACAATCAAATGTCTCTTTTCAATATGATTTATTGAAAAG